>NZ_JBALPZ010000125.1:50795-55479 GCF_036965645.1 Neobacillus drentensis | reverse complement strand
GGTGTCAGGCACCATCCCCTATGAGGTGATTTTATGAACGTGTTGGAGATTAAGAATTTAACGAAGAAATTTGGCGATTTTATTGCTGTTGATAATATGTCTTTAACCATTCAAGAGGGTGAAATTTTCGGGTTCCTTGGATCCAATGGAGCCGGTAAGAGTACTACCATTAATATGATTTCAGGTCTCCTGCGAAATAACAGCGGGGAAATCCATATCCTTGGTAAGAATATTGCTTCACACAGTAAATATGCCAAACTAAATATCGGGATTGTTCCGCAAGACTTGGCGATTTATGAGGATATGACAGCATACGAGAATGTAAGATTTTTTGCAGGACTATATGGACTGCGCGGCATAGAGTTGAAAGAAAGGGTCGAAGAGGCACTGGAGTTTGTCGGGCTGCTAGATAAGCAAAAGAGCTATCCTAAGAACTTTTCCGGCGGGATGAAACGCAGATTGAATATCGCTTGTGCAATTGCTCACCGTCCAAAGCTGATTATTATGGATGAACCAACTGTCGGCATTGATCCACAATCACGAAACTACATTTTAACCTCTGTCCGCAAGTTGAACGACATGGGCTGTACCGTCATTTACACGAGCCACTATATGGAAGAGGTGGAAGAAATCTGTTCGCGGATTGCCATCGTCGACCATGGTAAGGTGATTGCGGAAGGAACAAAGGAGCAATTAAAAGCAATTATTACGGATACTAAGGACCTTTGGATTGAACTGAAAAACACGGAAAACCTTGAAGAACCGTCATTAATGGAGATCAAAGGAGTGAATTCTGTTACCATCGAGGAAAATGTTGTAAAAATAAACTCTCAATCAGAAATCAACAACTTAAATCAAATTATCCAGTTCTTCATCAATAGAGGGATGGAAATCCGCTCGCTGCAAGAGCAGGCCCCAAACCTTGAAACCGTCTTTCTTACTTTAACGGGCAGAAATTTAAGAGATTAGGAGGAGACCCACTATGAATATCATCAATATTGCTCTTAATGAATTCAAACGCAATATCCGAGACACTAGGACGCTAGTGTTTATGCTGGCCTTCCCGATCGTACTGATGCTGATTCTCGGAACTGCCTTGTCTAATACTTTTGACAAAAGCATTAAAATTGGAAAAATCAATGTGTTATATACCGAAAAAAATGACAATAGCTTCTCTGCCCCATTCCATAATTTTATAAAAGAAGCCAAAAGGCAGGACATTCATTTCTCAAAAGCTTCTAAAAGTACAAATGGAAAACTTGAAGTTACGCAAAACCATTACGATGCCTATGTGGAAGTCACAGATCAAGGAATCCAATTTTACGGCAGTGAGCGGAACAGCGTCCAGGCAAGTATGGTTGAAGGCATGCTGACTGCTTTTACCGATAAATACAATTTGATCACCGAGGTAGCAAAGGAAAAACCGGAACAAGTGCAAGCCGTATTAGCCAGTACCTCGAGCGACTATGTAAAAGAAACCTCCTTTAACGCAGATAAAGCACCAGGGTCAATGGATTATTATGCGATGGCAATGACGACAATGATCGCCTTATACAGTGCCATTTCCGCCAGCTCCCTGATCCGAGGAGAAAGACGACGGAACACAGCCATTCGGCTCGCCATTGCACCTATCAATAAAATGGAAATTTTCCTTGGCAAAATTCTAGGGGGAATCGGAATTAACTTTGTATGCATCTTACTGGTAATGGCCTTCAGCCGTTTTGTTTTTGGAGCCAACTGGGGCAGCCATCTTGGAATGGTAGTGCTCATTCTGTTCACACTCGTATTCCTTGCCGTCAGCTTTGGGCTCGGCCTTAGCTACATCATTAAAACAGATCAAGGTATGCAAACCATTGTCATGATCGTCCTGCAGCTTGCTGCCTTTTTTGGCGGGGCGTATTTCAGGATTGACAACGCCGACGGGTTTCTGAGAATCATGATGAATTTGTCCCCACTAACATGGGCAAGGGATGCGTTGACAAAAATTATTTATAACAATGATCTATCAGCGGCACTGCCTGCCATTTCATTGAATATAGGCATCGCGATTGTTTTCCTGATGGTTGCGATTGTTGCATTCAGAAAACGGGAGGGTCTCTAGAATGAAAGAAATCATGTGGCTGGCGGCCAATTCATTACGCTCCATCTTTTTAAACAAGCGGAGAATTTTCGCTTATGTACTCGTGCCATTACTGGGCATCTTTATTGCCTTCATGGCGTATGGCAATACTGGACCCTCCTATCTCAATACCGGGATTGTCGACCTAGATCAGACGACGATTTCGAAAAATACCAGCAGGTTTATAAGCGGATTAAATAATGTAAAAACAAGTAAACTAGCAGAATCTGAGGTCAAAAATAAAATCGCTTCCGGCGCCCTGGATTGCGTGATTATCCTCGAACCAGGTTTTTCTCAAGCGATTATGAACGGCGAGAAGCCTCAAGTGCAGATTGTATCGATTAAAGGGGCACAGGTCACGACTTACATTAAGGCCTACCTTAACAATTATATTGGTAATCTTTCGTCCTTACGCACTGCTGCCAACGGGGATGTAACGGTGTTTAATACTCTCTATCAAAATTACCAAAATTCAGAGTTTAAAGTATCTACCCATTCTGTAAAAGATACATCTAATAACAACGATATGACCATTCAAACGATTGGTTTTCTGCTGATGGTTATGCTCAACTCTGCAGGCGGACTTTCTGAATTGATTTTAAAAGAAAAAGAAAACCGCACCTATTTCCGGATTATGTCGGCACCAATTGATGGAAAAAAGTATGTTCTTTCTAATGTGATTGTCAATATGATCATTATGACCATTCAAGTCGTTGTGACCTTGACGGTTATGACGAAAGTCTTTGGGATCTCAGCCGGGATCCCCTACTGGGAAATGATCGGTGTGATGATGTTTTTCTCGCTTGTCTCTGTCGGTTTATCATTGGTCATTACTGCCTTTGCCACTAACTCGAATTCCGCAAGCGCCTTGCAAAATCTAATTATGACACCTACCTGTCTGTTAGCTGGCTGCTTCTGGCCAGTGGAAATCATGCCAAAGGCAGCACAAAAAATTGCATCTTTTCTGCCGCAAAGGTGGCTTCTCGACACCATTTCTGAGCTGCAAAAAGGACATACACTTAGCAGTTTGTCCTTGAATCTGGTAACCTTATTGGCCTTCGCTCTCGTGTTCTTCATGATTGCGATATATAAGTTTAACCGGAATAATAATGTGAGGAATTTTATTTAAGGTCTGTACTAAACTCGCCAAGTTTCGATCGACGGCGAGTTTTTTTTATATTGTGAGAATTGGTTTTGTGACTAATAAATGGTAATTTAGGAGCTCCTAAAGTGATATTTAAAAAATAATTTAAGTGTAACAGAATATTCATATCTCGTTATTGGCAGCTTGATATTTTTTTATAAAATGAATTTAGAGCTTAAGAAAGGAAGTGGCATATGCTACTCAAAGGCAGATCAGAGTCATATGAATTATTGATGATGAGATTTTTAAATGCACGAATGGAATTAGCAGACGAAGAAAAATGGCACTATTTAAGCTTGGAAAAAGGCTTCGAAGGCGAAGTGAAATTTGACCTCTTTGCAGAAAGTCTTCAGGAAGAAAGGTATATCATAAATGACTTGTTCCTTAAAGTAAACAACTCCTATTTTCAAATTGATAGCTTGATAATTTCACAAGGAGTAATTCATTTATTAGATGTGAAAAATTTTCAAGGTGATTTTTACTTAGAATCAGATAAACTGATTGCCGTAAAGAACGATCGTGAATATAAAAATCCGATTGTTCAGTTAAAAAGGAGTGCAAGTCTACTCCGCCAACTTCTCCAAACCCTCAAGCTTAATTACCTCGTGGAAGCTTCCGTTATTTTTATCAATCCTGAATTTACTTTATATCGAGCCCCCATGGAGCTACCTATTATTTTACCAACCCAGTTAAATCGTTTTTTTAATGATTTAAATAAAACTCCTTCTAAGTTGAATGACGGACATAAAAAACTAGCCCAGACGCTCATTTCATTACATCAGACAAAAAATCCATTTACGATTTTGCCTAAATATAATTATGAACAGCTTAAAAAAGGAGTTTATTGTAAAATTTGTATGTCTTTTGAGGTTTCTATTAAAAATAATGAATTTGTTTGCGAAAAGTGTGGATGTCATGAAAAGATTGAGGAAGCTATTTTACGGCATACGAAGGAATTAATGCTTTTGTTTCCTGATCGTAAGATAACGACTCAAAGTATTTATGAGTGGTGCAATGTGGGTTTAAATAAAAGGACATTTTCTAGAGCTTTGAAGAAACACTTTACTGCGTATGGTGTTACTAGTGATACCTATTATAAATAAGTATGAATTTTAGCTTTGGGCTTGAGTATGTTTTTGTGTTTTGCCTTGGACCGAAGGCGGCCCGGGTTCAGACAGGGCTATAATTTTTTTGCTTTCTCCTGTCTAAAGCTGAGTCTTGTTCGGACAGGACTCTCTTCTTTTTGCCTTCTCTTGTCGGAAGGCGACCCGAGTTCGGACAGGGCTCTCATTTTTTTGCCTTCCCTTGTCCGAAGCCAGCCCGGGTTCGGACAGGGCTCTCTTCTTTTTGCCTCGACCTTGTCCGAAGCCGGCCCATGTTCGGACAGTACTCTCTTCTTTTTGCCTCGACCTTGTCCGAAG
>NZ_JBALPZ010000125.1:29828-50750 GCF_036965645.1 Neobacillus drentensis | reverse complement strand
TCTCTTCTTTTTGCCTCGACCTTGTCCGAAGGCGACCTTTGTTCGGACAGGGCTCTCATTTTTTTGCCTTCCCTTGTCCGAAGCGAGACCGGGTTCGGACAGGACTCTCTTCTTTTTGCCTCGACCTTGTCCGAAGGAGTCCCGTGTTCGAGCAAGTTTCTTATTTTTTTACCTTCCCATATCCAAATGCCACCTGCATTCAGCAGCTCATCCGTGCCACCAGAAAGTTAAATGCTTATCGCAAGGAATTAACCCATTTATCCACTGTCATCACATCTGCTTGACGTGGGAACACTTTTTCAGTAAGCACACGGTGAACTTCAGGATCACCATCGAGACAAGCATCCGAAAGAACCGTAATTGCATAGTCTTTATCCGAAGCTTCCCTTACGGTTGAAAGAACAACACCGCTTGTAGAAATCCCACTCAATATTAACGTGTCAATTCCCATCGATCGAAGGATAACTTCTAGGTTACTCCCTGCAAATGCACTAACCCGAAACTTGGTTACGACTGGTTCATTAGGTTGTGGTTGTAGCGATTCGTGAATTTGCGTTCCTGGATCTACAACCGTCATCCCACCAGATTTAGACAATACTGAAAACATTTTATTCCTTGAATTATTTTCAGGATACCCTTCACTAAAGGCAACGCGAACAAATATAACGGGAATATCGTTCTCCCGCGCTGCTTCCACCGCCTTTTGAAATGGAACAAGAATGTCTTCCTTATCTAAATATCTTGAAACAATACCATTTTGCAAATCCATAATTAATAACGCGGTTTTTTCATTTGGTTTCATCATTGGTATGATCTCCTTCTCATTCAAGTAAATATGTAAGTAGTAATAACAGACGTTTTTCTCCTGATTGGTTCTCAGATTATGTTATTTTAACATAAAAATAAACCATACACATACAGGGCGAATCTGTATATTTATGGCTTATTAAAATATCATAGTCAACGTATATTTAGGCGTATTTAATACCGGCTGTCTTAATGTTGTTTATATCTGCTGATCCGCAAGGCGTAACAGCATAGGTCATTTCGCATTTTGGACAGTTCATAACAATCGTTTGTAATGTAAAGGTTTCTCCACACTCACAGTTTATCTCATGAGCCACTGTCGGGGCAAAGTTTTCCTTACCTTTACTTTTCACATGATCAACAACAGCTTTTCCGTCTTTTAATTTCGAGGTACAATTGCAGCTCATATTATTATCCTCCAAGTAATGAATTTAATAAGATATGTTCAGAATATCACAAACTTGCCCAAAGCTCTGTGTCCAAAAATCAACACATTAATTCTAAATGAATTCACCTTTCCTACTCTAGAACTTCACACTTTTTCCAACACAATTTATAGAATAAAGATTTTTCCCTAGCACATTCTATAAGAGGCTTGACCAATATCAACTTTCAAGGGGGATTTTTATGAGCGACTTCTTAGGATTTTTCAATGATGACAAAACACAAAATACGGAAATTCAGAATAGCCAGACTGATTCAAGTATTCTAGGGGACGATACCACTTCGACTACCCAAAGTAATCAAAACGACGGCACACTTCAACTTCATAAAGAAGAGTTAGACATTACAAAAAATAATGTCGATGCTGGAGAAGTCGTGATTTCTAAAGATGTTGTTGAAGAGCAAAAAACGGTTGATGTTCCTGTCATGCATGAAGAAGTTGTTATAAAGAGAACCCCACTGAATAACGAAAGAAGCGATTCATCAGCCATCTCGCAAGAAACCATCACGATTCCTGTATCCCAGGAACAAGTGGAAGTAAACAAATATGCGGTAACGACTGAGGAAATCTCCGCTTCAAAACGTCAAGTTGAGGAAACGCAGCAAGTCCAAGAGTCGCTCAAACGCGAAGAGGCTCATGTTGATACAACTGGAAGTGTGAATATCGTTTCCGATTCGTCAAGCTTTAGCGATATAAATAACAGCTAAAAAAAGCACCTATTCATTGCCAGGCAATGAATAGGTGCCTCATCACTTTCCTATGGAGGGAAATTTAGTTGACTGAACAGCAGAATACACCAATAGACCAACAAGATGAAGTAACACTCCAATTACATAAGGAAGAAATGGAAATAAATAAAAAATGGGTTGATACAGCAGATGTTACGATTTATAAGAAAAAGTATACCGAGGAAAAGCAAATTCTAGTTCCTGTCACCCGTGAGGACCTAATTATTGAGAAAAAAGTAGCAAATCCAGAAAATCCTACGGATACAAGATTGGAAACGATTCGCATTCCTTTATCCGAAGAACAAATTGAAGTTACATTGACCCCAACTATACTGAATGATGTTGAAATAGAAAAGAATCATTATGAAGAACTTATCCAGGTTCATGAAACCCTGAAAGAAGAAAAAGTCCACATTGAAACTGTTGGAAATGTAAAACTCGATGACGAAGATTCTTTATCCTAGGTTTAACGGTCAACTTGCTTAATCAGATAAAAAAGCAGTCTCGTTTAAAAACAAGACTGCAATCCTTACTACTTATTAACTTATTCTTTATCTTCACCCATCGAAGGAAGCCCTGAAATATACCCAACATATCCTGGGTTTTGCGAGCTGTTCATGAGATAGGTATGTCCGTCAAGATTATCAACCATTTGCAAGCCGGTTGATTCCCCGCCACCTGGAACCGATAGGATTCTAGAGAGTTTTTTGGTATCAACATTATATGCCCATGTATAGTTATTTTCATGTTTATCTGAATCCTCAGCAATGAATAAGGTCCTCATATCCTGTGAAAATACGATATTGTCCGGATTTGCAATCTTATCAACGTTGGCTGTATTTCCATCCGCATCCGGTGTTGCTAAATCTTCGCCCATTAAGGTTCCTGTCATGCTTACAGGTACATAATGACTGTTGATTTTCTCTCCACCCATTGTTTTTCTATTGGGTTTGAAGGAAAGCTCATAAACTCCCCCTGCACTAATCTTTGGAAGCTGGATATCATCTGCAGGTGCAGCAGGATCAGCTAACATTGTTTTTTCCTGGTAAGAGATAGCAACATATGCTTTATTATCTTTTTCGTTAAAATCAAGACCTTCCATCTTATTAAATTCAACCGTTGCGCCAAGATAAGCCGCATAGCGATGAGTTTCTAAAAACGCAGCAGCGGTTTCCATTCCTGGTTTCACTTTCACCCATTCTACTTTCCCGCCATTCGCTGCTGTTTTGATCGCTTTATAGCCTTCCGCTTTTCCTTTTACAGCATCATCTGTTGCATCAAAGATATCACTGAATTTGGTTGTATCAGCGAGCTTCTGTATTTCTTTATCAGTCGCATGGCCAAGCTTGATCCATTCAAGATCAGCCGAACCGCCATTTTCCGTGCCGGTTTGGACCCATTTAGCGGCATAAAGTGTACCTGCTGATAAATCTTTTTCTTTGTCAGCCACATACATAAACAGCCCGCCAGGATTGCTGTCGATTCCATAAATAACTGTTCGATTATCAGGCATGACCTTCACTCGTTCGAAGGCCATTCTGCCCATACTGTAATGTTTGACCACCTTTGTAGCACCCTTAGCGTCCACAGTTACTTCTGGTACGTGCCCATAGTAGTAGGGATTGCCTGTTATAGTTGGATCATTATAATAGTTTTTCATGAAATTTGTGACGGCAGAAGCTGAAGGATTTTTTTCATGTGCTCTAGCATCCGGGTCTGTTTCTTCTGAGCCAAGATGGGTATTCCATGGAGTCAATAAACCAGCACACGGTTTCCAAATCCCATGAACGGCAGAAAAATCAATTGGTTTGACATCAACAACGGTCAATTCACCTGTAGCTGGGTCCATCTTTACGGTGCTAAGACTCATTGTTCCTGGATTTTCTAGTCCATTTTCGTTTTTGGGCATGGATTCATAGTGGCTGATCAGATAATATGTATTTTCAGGTAATCCCGGAACCTTCATCAAACTATTCATATCAGGAGCTGTCGATACGTATGGAGTTCCATTTGATTTGGTCATCACTTGTCCATTTGCATTCATGGTCACTCCAGCGATTTTTCCGTTAATCACATCTCCAGGTTTGAACAAGGTTTCATAGCTGAGAGGAACGGTCTTCTTTGTTCCGTCGTTGTAGGTCACCTCCACAGATGCCTTTGAATACATTAACTCAGCTTTTTCTTGCTGGGTCTTGGGTGCATCCATTCCGAGGAATTCCACTGATTTAATTTTGCCAGGTTCTTTAGGAGCTGCCATAACGGCATTAAATGATGATAGTGTGAACGTTGCTGCGAGAACTGGTACTAATACTTTTTTCAATTCTACTCACTCCAATTATTGGTTTGGTTACTCTTTAAACAATAAAGGTATATCATTAAGCCGATATAAATGGAGTGTAAGAGTTATGTAAATTTTTAGAATTGTTTTATTAATTAACTCTATTGCCCTTTCCTTTCAATTATATGGATAGAATCTTAATGATTTTCAAATAATAATAAAAAACTAGGGTGAGCATTATGAAACAGCTATTTATTTACATTATCTTGTTTATACTCGTCATTACATTAGTCTCCTTACTGGACAAACTTCAAGGCTTTGGTTTTTCAGAAGTTATTCAAGGCTTTATAAAAATTAAACAAAAGTTAACAGGTGAAGAGCTGTTCCTCATTACTCTGTTTTTCTTGCCTCTTTTCCTCTCAGTGTCCAACCAACTCTTCAAAAGGAAGAAATCTTTATAACTCTATTTTCAATGTTATCTATTGTTTTAATTGTGAATCATATATACTAATAATAGTTCCGTATATCCTGATTGCATGTTGGGAAAGCTCTACTCCAATTATCTCCATTTTAGAAATTATATCCGGGAAAACGTAAAGAACCCATCCAAATATAAATGGATGGGGTTTTTAATATCTTAAATTGTTTCATTTCTATTCTTGCTCTGGCAAACTGTCATCTTTTGTTAATGATTCTATAACCTGAACAAGTTCTTCTATAATATCGTTTAAACTCATATGACTTGTATCTTTTCTTAAAATGCTAGAAGTTTTATAGAGTAAAGATTTTTCCTTTTCACTCATTAATATAGTTCGTTCTTGTTCCATCATAAAAATCACTCCATTTTTAATAGAATGGTGAATTTTAATTCTAGGCGGGAATACCTAACTTAATCTTGGAAAGATCTCTGAATAAAGAATCTGAATTAATATACTGATTTATAATTTTTCAATAATCATTTATGGGTGATTCATTACTAGATCGTGAGTTTAACTCATTAGCCAGTAGCATAATAAACTCTTTGCAAAGGTTTAACTTAATAGCAGAATCAAAAGCTTCAAGCAAATCTTCAGTACTAAGGTTTTGCATACTTGTCTCACTCCACTTTACTCAAATACCTTCTTTCAAGTAAGAATATGAAGAGGGAATACACTGTTATAAAATATCATCATCCATTGCAGCTTTCTGTCTACTTCTCCAAACATAGAAGTAACTTCAATCTTAGTTATTTCAAAAGGCTTTTTTAAGGATTGGATAGATAGAATTAGGACAGGTCTAATTAAGGAATAAAAAAAGCAGCGAGCCGTAAAGGTAAAGCTGCTTTTTTGTGCGATATTGGATATTTATTAACAAAGAAGGGCTCATCCGATTAAGAATGTGTTTTCCGTTAGATATGTTTACTATTTATTCGGAGCAACAAGAATTCGAATGCTATCTTCTAATCGTTGAGCAAAATTTTGATGAATTTTTCTAGTTTGTTTTAAATAGTTGTCTGTCATAACTTCCCAAGCGTTCCATGCTTCATTTGTATATTCAATAAATGACTCACTATTTTCTTCAACAAGCTTCTCTGATTTTTCCATTAAATCAAAGGCTGTGTTAATTGGTAGTAAATAAAGCTCTTCTAATTTATTTGCTGCTTCACTTACTTGACCTTTTAGCGATTCAGTTACTTCATTTGTTTTAATCATTGAGTTTCCGAATAGGCCATTCCGGAAATCTTTATTCACTTTTGTCGCTTCCTCAAAAAGTCCCTGTAAAGTTTTGCGGTATCCTCCATTGAACCTTGTTGTTTCTTTTATAGCTTTTAAATAAAGTTCTTGGCGTTGTGCCCTATATTCCCTATTACGAGATACTGCACCTTCAATTTGATCCCAGAATGTTTCAATAAATGACTCTGTAACATAGATTGTTTCTTCTTGCTGCTCTACTACTTGTTGCTCTACTTTTTGCTGCACTGCTTCTTGAATCTTAACTTTTGGAACCTCTACTTTTTTAACTTCCTTATGTTGAACTTCTTCTTGTGGTTCAATTACCTTTTGTGCCATCTTCATTCCTCCTCATTTCCTTTGTTAAATTTCTCTATTTTCCCCTCCTAAAACACGGAGGTATGTAGAGTTCAATAATCTTGGTTATAACTATAATAACGAATTACTATATATGTATTTTACATATATGAGTTAAGATTAGTCAATTAACATATACAAAATAATGAGTAAATTTTTAAAATTTTTTAAAATTGGCGGCTTTGAATGATTTCTAAAAACCACCATGCTTTAATTGACAAGATTTAACTAACTTTTTGTTAATACTCAAANNGTTAGCTTTTGTTTAATCAACGCAATCGTTAAAACTAGTATAGGTATGAAAATTTGAAAGGGTAGATGTAAGTAATAAGGAACAATATGGAGTCCCTCATTTATATGCTCGATGTAATTAGGGGCAATAATAATAGAGCTTAGCAAAAGGATGACCCCCAATGGGTAAATTAATTTTTGAGGATGTTTGATCTTAAAAAGATCAGCAGTTCCAATAATCGCACAGAGGAAAAATACCGTTATTTTTACAAAACCTAATAACACCATAGAAATGATGACTACCGTATCTAACCGCTGGATAAAATCAGCTATGTTGATATAACCCACTGCTGTGAGAATAGGAAATGCGGAACGCGAGGTAATATCTGCACCTGCTATTAATATGTTTAAGAGGGTAAACAGTAACAAAACACCCCCGCTGATGATAACACCGATAATCCCTATTTTCCTTGCCTTATCTTGTTTATCTAAGAAAGGCAATAACATCGTAAAGGTGACCATTTCACCGAATGGGAATGTTAAAGTAGTTGGAAAAAATGACTTAAAAATAGGATGCCAACCGTTTTCTAATATTGGCTGGAGATGATTAAATCTTATAATTCCACTGGCAACTTCAAAAATGACTAAAAGAATCAGGATGAACAAGATGATGAAAAGGCATAGTTCCGAGATACGGAAAAATACTTCAATTCCTTTATAAGCAGCATACATCACACATATCACCATAATAATCCCGATGGTTAGAAGCGAACTAGAACGGTAGGCAGTCATGACTAAAAGTTCTTCAAAATCTCGCAATACTCTCGAAGCAATGTACATAAAGTAGCCAACATATAAAAATGCAAACAAAGTCCCTGCATAACGGCCTAAGATTTTTGGAATGTAAGTAGTCAATGGCATGGATGGAAAAAGATCATTTAACTTTGAAAAAACTATATATAATACGCAGCCGGAGACTATTCCCAAAAGAATAGCAATCCATGCATCCTGCTTTGCTTCTCCAGCCATCCCTAGCAATATCGCACTTCCTAATTCAAATAAAAAAATAACACTAAACAACTGAAATCCATTGATTTTTGCTTGTTGCATGACGGTATTTCCACTCCTAGATTAAAAAGGATAAGGCTTAATTCGCATTCCTGTTTCTTCAATCGATACATTCACTTTGACGTTTACTTTTGCCTGAGAAAATAATTGGTCCCATTGGCGCTTTGATTCTTTCCATTTTTTAGGTTGGGTAGCATGCAGGATCTCGCCGAACCCGAATACATCACTTTTTAACTTTTGTGCAGCCAAAATTCCATCCATTATTTCCTTTTTCAATTCTCTTTCTGCTTTTTCCTCATATTCCCTAATAACTTTACGTTTGCTTATATCCTTGTTGCATAATAATTCAACAATATATCCATAGGCCTTCGTATTAACCGTAATTACAGCTTGGTTGTTTTGAATATTTACTTTCGTATCATTTTTCAATTGATTAATGGTGATATTGTTATACCGTTTCTCATCACAATGAAATCTTAAGTTCGTATTTTGCAATTTATTATCAATAATTTGCAAGGACTTTGTCTTTTTTCCATCCATCCAGCCAACCAATTTTCCTTCTCTAAAAAGTGACACACCATTAAGTTTTGTAAATGTCTTTTCCATTGTTTCCAAATTTTCCTTGCGAACACCAACTTTTTTGCTGCCTATTACACTTACTCCACTAATCGCAGGTTCTGAACCTTCGCTCGTTAAATCCTCGATTACTTCATAAATTTTAGTCTGACTATGTTCTCCTAACGTCTCTGAAGCATTTTTTACTTTTCCACTAAGTGCTTGAACAGGGATTTTATCAATGGTCGAAAGCATATCCATTGTAGTTTTTACCCCCGTACCACGTGCAATTAAAACTGGTACATTAACCCGGACCCCAGCATCCCGCTCAAATATATCAAAAATAAAGTTCAAGCTTTCCTTTTTAGCCAATCGTTCACCAATGATTACTAACTGAATGTGTGAATAAATATTCTCGCGTGAAAAAAGATTAGCCGAATTACCGGCTGCTTCATTCAGTGTTTTACCGGTTGCTATATAGTTGATAGCTGGAGTAGATCCAGAACCAGTCCCTTTCGAAGCATTTTCACTTGGTTTAACCACTTGATAAGTAACTTCATACAGGTTTTTATCAGGGATATAGTCGATCCCTACTCCAAGGACAATCGCCAACTCATTTAATTCTTTGTAGTTTGAGCAGCCGGAGAAAATCACTACTAAACATATAAAAAGAAGTAATATTTTAGCTCTCATTACTTATACCTCATTCTAATGTTTTCCTGCCTTTTGCTTTAGAAGGTCGATTAACTATTTTTTCAATTGAGAAGCGAAAAAGTACGTCTTTTTGTTCCTTAAGATTAAATGGTGCAACAGGATAAAGATAGGGTACTCCGAAAGAGCTCAGCCCGCACATATGCATACCGATGATTAATGAAGCAGCTAGTACACCATATAACCCTGCATACGACGCAACAACCAATAATAGAAACCTAAGGATCCGTGCGGTGATCCCAAGATTGTAGTTTGGCAGTGCAAAACTAGCAATCGCTGTAACCGAAACAATGATCACCATGGCGGCTGATACAAAACCTGCATCTACCGCTGCTTGTCCCAAAATTAACGCTCCGACGATGGAGAGAGCGGAACCTACAGCTCTTGGCATTCGAATCCCAGCTTCTCTTAAGACTTCAAAAGTAATCTCCATGATGAACGCTTCTATTATGGCAGGAAAAGGAATGGCCTCCCTTTGGGCAGCAATACTGACGAGTAATATTGTTGGGACAAGTGCCTGATGATGCGTAATCATGGCAATATACATGGCTGGTGCATATAAGGCTAATAAGAAAGCCCCTAATCGTAACAGCCTTAAAAAGCTGCCGATATATTGACTCTGATAATAATCCTCGGGGGATTGAAAGAGTTGTGTAAAGGTAACAGGGACAATCAATACGTATGGGGTACCTCCGATAAAAATGGCCACCCGTCCTTCCAACAAATTTCCTGCTACAACATCTGGGCGCTCTGTATTTTGAACAGTCGGAAAAGGGGAATGCTTATCATCTCTGATAAAGTTTTCTACATAGGAAGATTCCAAAATGCCGTCAATTTTAATATTCTGAATTCGCTGCTTAACTTCCTTAACAATAGCGTCATTTGCAATGTCTTTGATGTACATAATTTCAACTGATGTTTGTGTTACTTCTCCAATAATCATAGAGTCCAGACGTAGATTCGGACTTTGGATCCGTCCCCGCACTAGGGCTGTATTGGTTCGAACGTTCTCCGTAAAACTGTCTTTTGGACCACGGATGACGGTTTGTGTAGTTGGTTCTGCGATACTTCGAGATTCGATTTCTTTGGTATCAAGTACTAAGGCTGTGGAGTCCCCATCTATTAATATGACTGTGCTGCCAGTTACAATGGCAGCAAGTACATCTTTAAGAGTAGTTTTTTCCTTTATATTTGAGATAGCAATCGTTTGTTCTAGCTCATCCTTTAATGACACAGCATCCAGGGTCGATTTATAGGTTAGAAGAGGTTCTAAAATATGTTCTTGAATGATTTTTGTACTGGATATTCCGTCTATATGTACCACTGCAAAGGCATATTTATTCTCGTTATGCTTAATAAAGCGATCGATCAAATCTGCGCTGCTTCCCAGTTTTTCTTTGACTTGTTCGACATTTTTTTTAGCAGACTTTTCTAAAAGAGTGTTGGAGGATCCTGCTTCCCCCTTGCTTTTAACTTGTTTCAGTCGAGAATTTTTCCACATAGGTCATGTATCACCTCTTACCGTATTTTTTTAGATTTTCCAAATATCTCATTCTTATGTAAAAATAACCGGACGGAAAAATTCACCATTCATAAGAATGATGGTGGATCCATTTTCTGAAGACCCCGTTTTTGTTAGGTCTTTTGCCTTTTTTCTATTTTAATAAAACAAATTCTCAGGTAAACGCATACACTGTTGGTGAACAACCGATGACAGGAGGTGAGAATAAATGAGTTCTAACCATTTTTGCTGGGGAGGTTTTCTTGGATTTTTAACAGGATTATTTTGGGTACTAGCTGTAGCTTTACACTGGGTAACTTTAGTACTTGGAGTAATCGGGCTAACCGGTTTCCTTGTTACCGTTATCAACTTCCTAATTGCTTTAATTGGCATCCTAGCTTTCCTTATCTTCGGATTATGTGTTTTCAAAAAAGCATGGCATCACTGTAAGTGAATAAGCCAAGGTTAATTATAGGTATTCATTCAAGCATGTAACTTACAAAGACGGTCTCATATTTAGGGCTCTCTTTATCAGGACAAATAAAAAAAGCGGGTAACAAGAGACGTAATGCCCCTTGGCCCGCTTTTCATTATATTAGAATTTAGAATGATAGTTTTCGATTTCCCATGTATGAACCGCTGTACGATAGCTATCCCATTCTGCTTTTTTCATTGATACATACTCATTGTAAACATGCTCACCAAGAGTATTCAAAGCAATTTCTCCTGCTTCTAATTCTTTAACAGCTTCAGCTAAGCTGCCTGGTAAGTTATCGATTCCTCTGAATGCTCTTTGTTCTTCACTCATGTGGAAGATATCATCGTTAATTGGTGCTGGTGCTTCAAGACCTTTTTCAATTCCATCTAAACCTGCAGATGCAATCACTGCAAATGTTAAGTAAGGGTTAGAAGATGGATCTGGACAACGTAATTCTACGCGTGTTGCAAGACCTCGTTTTGCAGGAATACGAATTAACGCTGAACGGTTTGATGCAGACCATGCGATATAACAAGGTGCTTCGTAACCAGGTACTAAACGCTTATAAGAGTTTACTAACGGGTTTGTTACCGCTGCAATGCCCTTTACGTTTTCTAATACACCCGCAATAAATTGGTACGCCTTTTCTGATAATTGCATCTCATCAGATGGATCAAAGAACGCATTTTCGCTTCCTTCGAAGAATGACATATTTACGTGCATACCAGAACCATTGATTCCAAATACTGGCTTCGGCATAAAGGTAGCATGCATGCCAAATTTCTTCGCTACTGTTTTTACAACCCATTTATAAGTAGTTGCAAGGTCGGCTGCTGTTAATACATCCGCATATTTAAAGTTAATTTCATGTTGTCCTTCAGCTACTTCGTGGTGAGAAGCTTCAATTGTAAAGCCCATTGCTTTTAACGCACGGTAGATTTCTAAACGAACGCGCTCGCCAAGATCGTGTGGAGATGGTTCAAAATAACCCGCTTTATCCGTTAACTCTGTAGTTGCGTATCCATTGTCATCGTTTTTAAATAAGAAAAACTCTAACTCAGGACCTACTGAAATGGTATAACCTTGATCAGCAGCACGCTCTACAGTTTTTTTCAATACGTTTCTAGTATCTCCTTCAAAAGGAGTTCCGTCTGGGTTTGCTGCTGAGCATAGGAAACGAGCTTCAGAATATCCCTCTTCTACTGTCCAAGGTAGAACCGCAAATGTATTCAAATCTGGTTGAAGATAAAGGTCAGATTTATTGATAGGAGAAAAACCTTTGATAGAAGATCCATCAAACATCATTTTTCCTTCAACAACATCTTCTAATTGCGCACTTGTAACAGTGACGTGTTTTAAAATCCCTTCAATATCGACAAATTGCAAGTGTAATAGTTCAACACTTTTTTCTTTGATAATTTCTTTGATTTGTTCTAGAGTTGCATCTGCAGTTGTGTTTGAAATTAGTGTAGCCACGTCACATTACCTCTCATTTTCATGTTATATTTTGTTACATCAATTAATAATTAGATTATATTTTAAAACTACTAGTTTGACAATCCTTTTTTGCATATTTTTTTGAATATTTATGAGATTTATATAGAAAGCGTTTTCAACAATAATCAGGAATATAAAGGTAAATCCCTACCAAGAGTTTGATTCTATTAAATAAATATGCAAAAACATGCAACTTAAATTTGTCCCTTTAAATAGATAGTATTAATAGAAAATGACCTATTCCAAGTTGAATAGGTCATTTTTGTTATTTAAAAAACAGAAAAGCCCGGCCGAATGATTGTGCTAATCATTATACCTTCATTTTCCCTAAATCAATGATTCTTTTTAGGTAATCATATTCTTTTTGCTCTAGAATGTCGATCTCATTGTTAGTTGCAAGGAGAATCTGATCCCGGCATTTCGCTATTCTTTGGATCATGGGATGAATCGTGAGACTTGATAAATTCACAAAGTCATATAAGTCGTTTAGACATACGGGTAATTTATAGCCTTTATTACTGCTTGCAATCAATAATCCGCTGTCTCGCAGCTTAGAAACGATGTTAGAGCGAAAATTATGCGGATTTAATTTTACATCCCTAATGGCATTCAGATTATCTAAGATTTCTTCGGTATATACATACTCGTCCGGATTTTCTTTTAAATTAAATAAAAGAAACTTTAGGAAATCTAAGCGAAGCCGCTCATCTTCATCTTCACTTTTTCGATGCTTTTCAATATATTTATAGGTTAAATTCACCGCTTGCTTAATAATAATTTCATCATCTCTAGAGTGATGATGCTCTGGTTGATAGTCAAAAAGAAAATTTTTATAATCCTGGGGCAAAAGGTTTACGGCAGCAATCTTGCTTTTAAAGATTTTAGAAAAAGTACGATATTGATCCGTATAGATTGTTCTTTCATATCCTGTTGCAAGAATCCTGGTGATAAGGTTCGCTAACTGAAGAAGGATGTCTGAACGAGTTTGGTTGAATCCAAAGGTGGAATAATTAAATAGATCCGGTATGCTTTTTGTTTTAATATATTGGTTAAATGACCTAATAAATAGTTTAGATTCTTGTTCAACTGCCGCAAAGTCAAGCTGATCGAACGTTCGATTTAAGTCATCATAGATTTGTCTGTTTAAGTACTTTAGGAATGGTACTTTATATAAAATCCCATGGTCTTCTCTTATTTTTCTTTTATCAATGACATAAGCATAAATACTAAATGGTAAGTCCTTTAGGTCATTTATCAGCTGCAAGGTTTGGCTTGGATTATGGTCAATAATGTTTGGATCCATTGCTCCGGATTGAAAGTACTTTTGGCTAATCTGCTCAAGTTCTCTTTCTAAAGTCTCTTTATTTGATTCCTTTAGGAGAATAGACGCAATAATAAAGTGGTTTGATCCTTTCCCCTTTTCAAAATCAAACCAATAATCACCCAATTCATCTATAAAAGCATATTGGATTTCCTCCATTTTCCCACCACCCTGAAATAATATTTTGTCGTTATATACAAGTTCAACAAAATTTCATTAAAAACCTCCTAAAAGATGCTTTTTCAAAAAAATAAGGGCACTAATAATTAGTGCCCTCACTACAAAGATTCACTTATTTTTGTTTTCACCAACCACCGTATTTCCGATTTTTGGTTCGTTTTTAGAGTTGGTTTCATTAGGAACCCAATCAAAACTTGGTTCGGTTGTCCCCGTTGACATTAATGGCTGGATGACTCCATCTGCCTTGGATGCATTTTTGGTGTTTTTGGAGTTAGAGTTGTCTTGTACCAAACTTTTTTCCTCCTTTTAGTTTCCAAATTTATTGGCTAAAATCTCCTTCTTATTATGTAACTCCATCAACCATTTATTCTAAGGAGAAATTCCATATAGGAGTTCTGGTAGTCAGGAACTCTTAAACTGACACTCGTCCATTACATTTCGGGCTTTATAAAAAGGCCAAATGATGTCCTAAATTACACGATGTGCATATATGGACCAAATGAAAAAGCAGGTGAAAATTATGTATCAAGGAGGTCAACCCCATTCTTCTTTCGTACCTTGGGAACAGTGGCATCATCAACATCCACACGGTACTTGGCAGCAATGGCATCAAATGTATCCACAAAAATAGTGATAAATTGTATGTACTAGCTAAAAAGTACCTTACCAATCATTAATTGAATTGACAAAGTTAGCAATCATTACAATGATTTAAACAAAACTGCTTATTTAAAAGCAAGTTTTGTTTCGGTTGGAAAACGTTTCACAAACTTTGCAAAGTTATTAAATCCATCAAAAAATAATTAAATTAATTCTTCCTTCAATTCTTCAATTTGTGCAAGATGTCTTTTTTCATGCAATCCAATAAGGGGAATCCACTGTTTTAAGCTTAATTCACCAAATACAGGATGCGGATATGCCCTTTGCGTTAATAATGATGGATCCGCAGTGTCCACCACTTTCGTTAACGCTTCCCGAGATTGAGAGAGCTTTTTCTTCATTTCAACTAAAGTGATAAATTTGTTTTCCGGTTCCACAGTAGAAGGTGCTTTAATCTTAGTTGACTGATTAACGGCTAAATGGATTGGTTTCTCGCTTATACTTTTAGTTTGTCCATTTGCCAGCTGATCTGATATAGCAAATGTAACGGCTCCCTCTATTAAATACAGGTGATGTAGCACCTGCATAATTGACCAGCGTCCTTCCTGTACCTGTGTGTTTAACTGTTCATTGGATAAACCACTCACAGACCGCAAAACTTCCTCACGAATCAGGTTAATTTCCTCCATATACTTTACTCCCCCTTTTTAATTTCAAATTGAAATATAGAGTCTTACCAGTCCTTTCGACTAGTTAAGGATGTAATATGTGCAAGATGGTGGCGGCCATGCCATGCATACATGCCGATATTTCTGCCTACAGAAACTTCGCCTGATTCTGGATGAATAAATGTTTTTTTGATATCAGTAAGACCTAAATGAAGCAAAAGGCTGACCAATCGTTTATGTAATGCTTCAAGAAGTTCCAAAGAGATATCAATGGATAATTTGCTATCTGGGAGCTCTGCCCACTTTCCTTCCTCATAAGGCTTAATGACAGGATTGTCTTCAGTAAGAGCTAATTTAAAACGTATATAAGCATTCATATGACTATCTGCGAGGTGATGGACCACTTGTTGAATTGTCCAGCCGCCAGCTCGATATGGAGTATCTAACTGCTCTTTGTTTAAGCCTTTTACAGCCTCTTTTAAAAGCCCTGGTAACTCTTCAATCTGCTTTATCCAACCACTTGTTACTTCGTTCGTAATTTCACCATTAAAATCAAATTTCCCAATCGGATACCTTTCGTCCAACACGATCCCTCCTAAAAACAATTTATCTATTAATAAACCAGCGTTAACTTAGATTACTTCCCCACAAAGTATTTAAAAACACCATATATAATGTGAATAGTCCAGTTAATATAGTAAAGATGATTGGGATCGCCTTAAAGGTTTTACTTTTTCTCATCGTCACTATAAAAACAATAAAAGAAAGAATCGCTACAACATAATAAAGATAGAACATTAGAAAATGTGTTATAGGCCCCAAAAATAAACCAAGAACCGAAAATTGAAGTAAGAAAGCAAGAATTGAAATAGCAATCCACTTTAGCCCACTTCTGATGGATACGATATTTTTAATGGAAATGAATATAGAAATGAGTACTAATCCAGCAAGCAGCCATTCATATAAGAAAAACAAAGATTCATGTGAGACGGCAAAATAATAACCAAGAACCGATAATGGAATGATTGTAAGCAATAAATAAACATTTAGTTTTAGATAAAAGGTTTCTTTCATAGCCCCCTCCTTCTTTTCTAATTTATTTTAACAAATTATACCATTATTGAATACATCCCCTATGTATCAAATTTTTATTATGGCAATGATTTACTTTTTAGATCAAATGAACTATGATATTAATGTGATATCATTTTTATATCACTTTACCTTTTGGGAGGGGTTCTATAATGAGGGAAAAATCAATTTTTAAAATCAATGGTTTTGCCGCAATGATTATTGCACTTGCCTGTATTGGTTTTGGTATTTATTTAATTGTAACTGGTGCAACAATCCCTGAAAAAGTAGCCGGAGTCATTGTATTAGTTTTAGGTTTAGTTATTGCAACAAGTTTAACGATTGTTCAACCAAACGAAGCTAAAGTCTTAACGTTCTTTGGTACCTATCTTGGTGTCATACGGGACCAAGGTTTATGGGCGACTATTCCTTTCACATTCAAACGGAGTGTTTCACTGCGTGTGACAAATTTTAACAGCGAGAAATTAAAAGTAAATGATTTAGAAGGTAATCCGATTGAAATTGCTGCTGTTGTCGTTTATAAAGTTAGAGATGCAGCCAAAGCATTATATGATGTAGAAAACTATGAAAAGTTCATCCAGATTCAAAGTGAAACCGGTATTCGTCATATTGCCAGCACGTATGCCTATGATTCGTTCGAAAATAACGGAAATACATTAACTCTCCGTCAAAACAGCGATGAAGTGGCTGATGTACTTGTACATGACCTTCAAAAAAGACTGGATGTTGCAGGGGTAGATGTAATCGAGGCACGGATTATGCATCTTGCTTACTCTTCCGAAATCGCTTCTGCAATGCTGCAGCGCCAGCAGGCACAAGCTGTTTTGTCCGCTCGTAAGGTAATTGTTGACGGTGCGGTCGGACTTGTAAAAGCGGCCATTGACCAGCTAACTGAACAAGAAATTGTCGAGCTTGATGAAGAGAAAAAAGCGCAGATGGTCAATAATTTGATGGTCGCGATTGTTTCAGAGAAAGGGACGCAGCCAATCATTAACACCGGAAGCATTTATTAAGGGTTGTGTAGGAAATGAGTAAAAGAAAAGCGTTTCCGCTTCGAATGGATCCGAAATTGTACGAGGTATTGGAAAAATGGGCAGAAGATGAGCTGCGAAGTGTAAACGCCCAAATTGAAGTTATTTTAAAAGAGGCTGCCAAGAAAGCGGGAAGATTGAAAAAGGACTAAATTTTAAATGCAAAATATAGCCTGTATCCTTTGTGATACGGGCTTTTCTATGTGGCCTTTCCTCTTTAGATACAGCAATTAATTCCGCCATTCAACATAATGCTCACGGCCTTGGCAATAATAAGCAAATAGTTTAAAGATTAATTGCCGGAGGAAGAAACTTTGGAGCATACTTGGCTTTCTCTGTTACCTTTTATCATTGTCATTTCCATGTCCATATGGCTGAAAAACATCCTGCCAGGTCTTGTTGTTGGTTTGCTGGCCGGGGCTTTCATTGTTCAAACTAATTTATTAGCTGGAGCCTATCAAACCGTGTCCTATATCGTCACCACCCTGTCCAATGGGAACAACATCAAAATTATTGGGTTTCTTTATTTATTTGGCGGGCTTGTCGGCATGATGAATATTTCAGGAGGCATTAAAGGTTTTTCGGAATGGATTGGAGCGAAGATTAAGACTGAACGCGGACTGTTGGGACTGATCTGGCTTACCCTCCCTTTCACGTTTATGATGCCGATGTTTCGTATCATGATGATTGGTCCAGTTGTTAAGTCACTAATTAAAAAAATAAACGTACCTAAGGCGCGAGTGGGCTTAATGATGGATATTTCCACGGAGTCGGTTATTGTTCTTTTGCCGGTTGCGACCGCGTTTGTAGGGTTCATGGTGTCTTTGGTCGAAGGAAGTATTCGAAAGCTTCAATTAGACATATCTTCCTATCATGTATTTTTACAAAGTATCTTATTTGACTTTTTTGCTATTGTCATGTTGTTAATTGGAATCCTTCTTACCTTTTGGAATCCTTCTAAGAAAAAATCATCCCGATCACGGGTTCATGAACTATTAGATGCGGAGGGAAATGAATTTCACCGGGCGGGAATTCAAAAAGAATTGTCCTTGGTAAAAGCACAGCCCTGGCATTTAATTTTCCCAGTCTTTTTACTCTTGGGATTATCATTATTCCTATTGTGGAAAGATGGATCTGACAAAGGGGCTAAAACGGTATTCGAAGCTTTTTCTATGGCAGATGCGACATTCGTGATGCTATTGGCTGTTTTTATTACCCTTGTTCTGTCCTTTGTGTTTTATATCATCAGGCGCCAACCATTGCATGAAATCTTATACCATTTTTATGATGGCGGGAACCAAATGATGGAGGCCATTAGTTTGCTCGTTCTCATTTGGTCATTGACCTTATCAGCTGAGGATCTTGGTTTTTCAAAATTTATCAGCTCAACATTAGGGTCCTTTCTGCCTGCCTTTTTGACACCGGTAACCATTTTTGTACTCGGTTCTTTGATTGGTTACTTTATCGGTTCCTCCTGGGGAACCTGGGGATTGTTTATGCCCTTAGGTATGTCACTTGCGGTTTCGACCGGGGCATCAATTCCGTTAACCGTCGGGGCCGTGTTTGCTAGCGGTGCTTTTGGTGCATTAACTTCCCCGCTCGGTGATACAACCATTACAACGGCCTCTATTCTTGATATGCCGCTGGTAGAGTATGCTCGTTTTAAATTGAAAATTTCAGTGATTGGGGCTGCGATTGCGATTGGTTTGTATTTAGTTAGTGCTTTGTTTTTTATTTAACCAGTTTTCGAGTCATGACGGTCAATGAGATACTTTTTTCATTGACCGCTGTCATTTTGGTTGTATTTTAAGTCAATGTGACTTAGTTCATCAACCTGCCATTAAAATAGTATTATAGTAATTCCAAAGATACAGTCGAATTAAAAATTTAAAATATATCCCCATACCTCTACCACTATTTTTTAAAGAGAGGCAATAGAATTCTCATCCGCCCTCAGATGAAATAACATATAATTTTCCTATAGCTGTCCTTCCACATTCATTGAAAATAGATTATACTGTACTAACAATACCTATTTGAATAAGGAGATTTTCCATGACTGAAAATAATCAAACCGAAGAATCTAAAAAGAAGGTTAGTCTTCAAGAACTAATGAAGCAGCAGTTAGCAAACAAAAAGAATCAAGCTTCTTCAGGCAAAGGAACTGCAAATGGCAGCCTAGCAACACAGAAAATGAAAAGCCAGCAAACAAAGAAGCCAAGCAATACCCGCAGAAAAATGGGTGTCTAATGAACGGACAAAATCGGAAAGATCTGCAGCCGGGGATGACGGTTGATATTGTTTTAAAAGCAGACCAAAGAACAGGGAAGTTAACTAGAGGAATTGTCAAGGATCTTCTCACTAAATCGGCCACCCATCCTCATGGTATTAAGGTCCGCCTGACAGATGGACAGGTAGGCCGTGTGCAGGTCATACACCACTCAGAAAAATAATCAAGCAACGCTCCTTGGCGTTGCTTTTTCATTTAGTCTTGATTTAGACCAAAATGTTGTTTGGCCAATTCCTTAAATCTTTCAGTCTCAATCGTTTCCTTTGATACATCCCCATCCTTCCACTCTGTCCATGTAGAATTCGTTAAAGTTATATTTCCATTACTAGTAAGACGAGTAAGTAACGGCCCTTTATTAAAAGGCGACTCCGGATGTTCGGCAATAATTGTTTGAATCTCATTAAATTCGGTTACATCGTCAATAGGCTTCCTTGTGTCAAAAGCAAAGCCCATTTTCCACTCGGTGTCTTTATGTTTTAACTTCATCTCCACCACATAATCCCCATAATTCGTATCCAGTTTACGAACTCTAAAATCCCCATTAGATGAAGTGACAGTCTCACCTGTTAAAGGAACGGGTTTCAACGGTAAATTCCCGCCAAAGCCAGTATCCACTACGTAGGTCTTACCCTCATGATTTACTAAAATCGTAACATGTGTTCTGCCAAGATCCTGATAATCTTGTTTAACAGGATTGTAAACAACACCACGAGCAAAAACGGCGTCAAACCCATTTTCAATTAAGAAGAAAAAGAATAACGAATTCAATTCATAGCAGATCCCCCCTTCCCTCCTAATCAAGATTTTGTCGACTAAGTTAGCCTTTGAAATCTCGCCTGTCTTGCGATTAATGATACCTATATTTTCAAACGGAATGGTTTGCGCTGTTTTTTCCAGGACATGATCTAATGAATCAAACGTTATATTTTGCCCTTGTGACAAGCCAATTCTCTCATAAAACAATTTACTTAACTCACTCATTGTTTTTCCTCCTTATCTCAAACATCATTCTACCAAAAGATTTGTATTTCCACTGACCACATTCTAAAAAAAATCCTAAACACATATTTTTCACATATTTACTCGATAATTCCACGGTAATTCTTCTTTATACTCATCCATAGACAGAAACAACATTGGAGGAATTAAAAATGAAGAAAAATAAATTTAGATTTTGGCTGGATCTCGCCATGACAGTGGTATTATGCTTACTATATAGTCCTGAATCCACAAGCTTACCGTTTCATGAAATCGCAGGACTTGTCCTAGGCGGCGCCTTAATCCTGCATGTCTTTTTGAATAAGAACTGGGTGGTTAACATCACTAAAAAGATTTTTTCAAAAGACCTGAAAAAGAAAACTAGGTTCTCTTATTT
>NZ_JBALPZ010000125.1:21157-29814 GCF_036965645.1 Neobacillus drentensis | reverse complement strand
TGATTGATATGCTCTTTATTATGGTTAGTGGTATATTTATTTCCAAGGTCGTTCTACCAAATTTAAGATATTTTCCAAATGTTAACTGGATGCCCATCCACATCTTTTCTTCCATTCTAGGGCTTGTGATTGTTGGGATTCACATCGGGCTTCATTGGAATTGGATTAAGCAAATGGGCAGTCACTTTCCTAAGTTGTCTAAACTGTTTACATTTCGTAAACCTTCTCGAAAATTAGTGTCACGGCTTATTTTAATTATTGGAACTGTCTGCATGTTGGTTCAGGTTCCTAAAGCGGTTTCGATGGCACCATCGATGTTTACTAATGCTTCGAAAAGCGGATTTGCGAAATTCAAAAATGAAATAAAGGCTAAACAAACTGAACAGACCCAAACGACCAGTGATAAGGACTTTAAAGGACATGATGAATCATTTTCGGTCATTGGTCTTGCAGGAAGCGTTCCGAACCTCGTTCTTTATTCTTCTGTACTAGGGTCAATGGCTTTTTATACCTATTCAGTAGAAAGAAGACGAAAAAGAAAAAAGACCGTTTCGGCAAATTAGGAAGGTTAAAGGTGGTTGTTTTAATGGCGACAATCTATTTAGTAGAAGATGAAGAACATCTCAATCAATTACTAAAAAAATATTTAGAAAAAGAGGGATACCAGGTAGTATCCTTCTTTGATGGGGAGTCAGCAATACAAAAAATTCATGATCTGCCGGATCTTTGGATTTTAGATATCATGCTTCCCGATATTGATGGCTATCAGCTCATTAAAAATATTAAAGAGTACAATTCAAAAACCCCTGTTATTTTTATGTCCGCACGAAATCAAGAACTGGATCGCGTTGTGGGATTAGAATTAGGCAGCGATGACTATTTATCCAAGCCGTTTTTACCAAGGGAATTAATAATCCGCACAAATAAATTAATCCAGCGGATGTCTGGTGAAAAAGCAGAAGTCTCAACTGCCCATCAATTAGACAATTATTTAGTTAACCGT
Source organism: Neobacillus drentensis (assembly GCF_036965645.1). Taxonomy (GTDB): domain Bacteria; phylum Bacillota; class Bacilli; order Bacillales; family Cytobacillaceae; genus Neobacillus; species Neobacillus drentensis_D. The sequence goes on along the minus strand of NZ_JBALPZ010000125.1, from coordinate 28,811 downwards.
AAACAGCGAACGGTTTTTGATGGTGACCAAGAAATTATCTTAACCAATAAAGAATTTACCTTACTCCTTTATTTTATTGAGAATCTCAATACGGTTGTAACAAGAGAGCAGATTCTTGAAAAAGTGTGGGGAGATCATTATTTCGGCTCGGACCGTGTAGTGGATGATACGATTAGAAGATTGAGAAAAAAATTAGCCAGAATAGTTATTGAAACTATTTACGGTTTTGGCTATAAATTGGCAGGTAAATGATGAAGTTTAAATCCTTAACCTTAAGAATTTGGTTTATCATTTCCATTATTGTTTTTATCATCGTATTTATCACTTCCCTTGTCTTTACCTTTATACTAAGGAATCACAATGAAGATAAAATGAGATATGTCCTGCAATCTGCTCACCAACTTGTATTACAATCCGTTATGGATCATAAATCGGATACGAATATTGGGAAGATGGCCAGCCGGGAACAAATGGGCCATTTTCTATTGAATAAACAGACAGGTGAAATAACCTCTCTTTCAGTAGTCAAAAAGGTCTCGACGAAGGCACTAGTGAGGGAAATAAATGATTCTATAGCCGGGAAGAGTCATAAGAGTATTAGTGAAACCTTTGATAACAAGAATTATCAAATAGAAATTAGTTTTGTTAAAGATCAAATTTATTTAATATCCTTTCAAGAACAACATGATGATGAAGACTCTCTTCAAATCTTTCTAATTGGACTTTTAATTATTCTATGTGCATTGCCCATTGCAAAACTTATTGCAAATAATATTGCAAAACCTCTTAAACAATTGGAAACATACACAAAACAAATTGCCAATAAGGAATGGGATCAGGACCTCTTTTTAGCCAATCAGGATGAAATCGGCCGCTTAGCTAATGCGATGACGGAAATGAAAAATGCCCTTCGATTGGCTGACGAAGAAGAAAAGAAATTCCTGCAAAGCATTTCACACGACTTAAAAACACCTGTTATGGTGATTATGAGTTACGCCCAGGCAATTATCGATGGAATGTACGAAGATACTCCGGAAAACTCAGCAATAATTATTAAGAATGAAGCGATTAGGCTTGTGAAAAAAATTAAACAGGTCTTGTATTTAAACACGCTTGATTATGTATTAGATAATGAAAAAGAACAGGAAGAAGTTTATCTTGATAAACTTCTCTCCTATCTTGTTGCTAATTTTCAAGCTGTCAATCCGGACCAATCCTGGCAATTGGATATCCAGAAAAAGCCTGCGATTATGGCAGGTAATCCTGACCGAATCCGGGTTTCGATCGAAAACATATTAGAAAATCAGCTCAGATATGCTGTAACCACCATCCAGGTATCTATACTGGATTCGGGTGCTTCATGGGTAATTGAGATAAAAAATGATGGACCACTCATTCCTAATCGGGATCTGAATCAAATTTTCAAAACACTCTATAAAGGTACGAAGGGAAACTTCGGGCTCGGTTTAAATATCTCCCAAAAGATTGTTCAATTTTACAACGGGAGTATTCAGGTGGAGAATCGTGATGGACAGGTTTGTTTTACGATACGCTACCCCAAAAAATAATTAGTGATAAAAAGTAACCCCCTTCTTTGCTTAAAGATGGGGGTTACTTTTGTACTTACTATACTATTGATGCTGATTTAGCATAATTTCTGCCACAACCTGGTGCTATCCATAATGGAATGACGTTCTACAATTTCGTATGCAGCATTAGTAATGGCTTGGGCTAACGAATCCCCTGTTGCACAAATATCATTAAAGCACACCTTGGATAGTCCTTTGATTTGATACGCAAAACCTAACTCCTCTAACCGTTCAACGATCAGCATGGCATGATCTATGTTCCGCTCTGGCTGAAACTCGGACTCGTGAATGAATTTCCCCTGTTCATAATCATACCAGCGATCCCATCTATTTAACTTCCAACCTAGTATTCTCCGTGCAATCGCATCAATTTTCATCATATCCATTCCCCTTTTCCATTATAGATAGATTTTTACCGTCCATTTTTTGTTATATAACAGTTTTATTTATTAATAGTAATTATATAACACATTAAAATCATTTTCCAGTATTTATTAAAAACTTTTTATTTAAACTTTAGCTGCAGGTACATGCACATGCTCAATTCCAGCAAAAAAAAAAACACGAAACCAAAGGGATTCCATGTCTATGACTGCAAATAGCCATTATTATTTTTATTGTAATCGGGGGCGATTTGTACAGTAAGCCGCAACGGGTTAATAAACATTAGTAGCGATTTGCTTACAAATAAGAGAAAATATAAAAAGCTTTTAAAATATAAATATGAGGAATATTAACATGAAACTTCCCGGTAAGGCAAAAGAAGTCTTAGGTATGGCATTACCTGCTATTGGTGAATCTTATTTGCAAAGTTTACTAGGAGTTGCAGATTCTTTTTTCATTGCAAGACTAGGTCTTTTAGCCATAAATGCAGTTGGTGTAACAAATATGTATAGTTTGACCTATGTTGGAGTCTTTACAGCGATCTCGGCCACTCTATCCGTCTTTCTTTCAAGAGCCTTTGGGGCAAAGAATACTGAAGAAAGTAAGTCCGTTATTTTTCACGGACTATTACTTTCCTTTATTATTGGATTACTTTTTTCTGTTATATCAGTGGTTTTCGCTCAGCCATTATTAGAATTGACAGGTGCAGACGAGCATCTTAGAAACACTGCTATAGCTTACTTTAAAGTAGTTTTGGGATTAACCCCATTTATAGCCTTATTCGCTGCTCAATCTGCTTCATTTCGAGCCATAGGTGATACCAAAACCCCGCTTCGTGTCGGCATCGAGATGAATGTCGTCCATGTCATTCTTGATTACCTTTTTATTTTTGGAGCAGGCTCTTTGCATGGATTCGGTTTGACTGGGGCAGCAATTGCAATGGTCCTTGCTAGAGTATATGGATTTATTCGATTGGTTATCAAATCCCAACGTATTCCTGTCATTGCTTTAAACAGAAATGATTTTAAGATTATCGGGAAATTAGCACGCAGCATGATACGTTTTGCAGTTCCTGCTACGGTTGAAAGGTTATCCATGCGATTAGGCCAAGTCCTTTATTTTGGATTTATTGTCCGGATGGGAACAGACGTCTATGCCGCGCATAATATAGCTGGTACGATTACAACCTTTTCCTCTACGATCGGCGGCGGCTTTGCAGTAGCCGCAAGTACTCTTATCGGTCAATCAATCGGTCGAAATAATTGGTCAGATGTACAGGAATATCGGAAGTGGAGTTACCTTCAATCCGCTATTTCTATGACTGTCATCACAGCCATATTAGCTAGTACAAGCCCTTGGACGGGAAGATTTTTTACAACTAATGAACAGGTTATTCATTTAATCATGATTGTCTTGTTCATAGATACCCTTTCACAGCCATTCCTTGCTTCAGTTACGGTTGATACTTCTGTAGTGCAAGCTAGTGGAAACAGCAAATTTCCAATGGTTGTCACTATTATCGGCATATGGCTGATCCGCACTCTGGGTGTTTATATATTCGCTTGGAGGCTTGACTTTGGTTTACTAGCCGTGTGGGGCTCTATTGCCGTTGATAATGCTTTCCGTGCAGGTCTCTTTATGTGGTATCGCAGGAATAGAAATGTAATAAAACAACTAGTTTGAAAAGGCTCAGGATACTTGAGCCTTTTTAAACTTTATTATTCAGTATCCTATCAATCTTGTTCTACCACGATAGTAGGACTCCCATAGAAATTTTGCTTAACTTTGAGAATCGGAAGCATTTTTTAGGATTTTGTTTCATACATAAGAAAATGGAGATGTCATACCAAATTTACTCTATAAAGGCACCCAAGGAGGCTACAATGATTCAACAAACAGTGAAAATCAATAACAAAGCAGGATTATACGCCCAACCGGTCAATCAACTAGTTCAAGCTGCGTCACAATTTAATTCGGATATTTTTCTTACCCACAACGGAAGAACAGTTAATGTAAAGTCAGTACTCGGTGTTTTATCTTTAGCCATTCCAAAGCAAGCAGAGATTACTTTAGAAGTTTCTGGAGACGACGAAAACGAGGCATTTGATGAAGTCATTCAAACCTTAAGGAAGTTAGAAAAATAGGATATATACAGGAAGGGGCAGGCTTTTAGTTAAGTCTGCCCCTTCCTGTATGTATTACATTCAAAGAAAGACGAAAAACCTAGGGTCAATAAAGGTTAGAAAACCTAAAAAAAGTTTGTTAGATAATCTTACAAAATACTTGGGAGATACTATCATTAAAACTATAATAAACTTGTGACATTATTCCTTGTATGAAAACCATCGTGTGGGAAGGCACTTTGGTTTTCCCTTTTTTTCATCAAATGTTCTGACGGCGTTTTTGCCTATTTCTTTGTAATTCGCTTTGTTTCCAAATGTATTTTTGCATGTATATTTTAAGTACATCTTTCATACACTTTCCGTTTTTTTCCACTGCATCCCGGAAATTTTCTCTAATATTTTCTGGGATTTCAATACTTAATCGAACCGTTTTTGTATTTCCTTCATCTCCTTTCCTTTCATTTAACTTTTCGCTGTTGTGTACTTGCTGCATAAATTAACCTCCTAACAAATGTTTTAGGCAATATACAACACTATTCATAGTAGTTGTAAGTGAGTAAATATTTCAAATATTTAGGCATAAATATATATTAACAACTGAAAACGGATACAATATAAAAATATTTATCTTCAAATTTCGACATTTTTCAACATTAACACCTTTAATAAATGAAAAACCCCTCCCTATTAAAGCAGCGCCATACAAATGTTTAGAAGGAAGCTCAGGAGCATTGTTCAAATGAGCATATTTAGTTAACCTCTTCAAAAAAAAATCACCAATCCCTCTTATATCCTATTATTCAACTGACGAGCAGTAAAATAATAAGATGTGAAAAAGGTTGGTGATTTACTTTGTTGGCAGCATTCGTTGTTTTGGTGATTGGAATCTTATTTATCTTGTTAGGATCAATCTTTTGGAATCTTGGCCTAACCGAAGAAGCTGCGCCCATTAGTTGGATTATTGGCTTAATTTTAATCTCATTAGGTTTCGTCAGTTTATTTAATAATAAACTCTTGGAAATTCTTTTTAATTATTTGTAAAAATTGTCTGGTACCGGTTTTCAAATAAAACTCTATGTGATGTTTATTGAACACGAAATACTAAAGGGGAATGCCCATTATTTTGGGATAGTTCAAGTGTTAATGGAAGCACAAGAACCGTCCCCATGCTTCACTCGTCTTTTTTATTTTTCCCCTTAGATTTCCCTTTGGCTTTGCCCTTGGCCTTATTTTCCCCTTTGGCATTTTGGGTAGTTTCGACTTTTTTAGTTGTTGCTTTTTCTTTGTTGAGTTTAGGTTTTGCAGGGACTTCTGCTGAATTGTTTCCTTTTATATATAATTCATTATTGTATCTGTAAACACTGTCTGGCTGTTGAAAGTTAGATGAGTCTGTTCCAAAAGATTCCATCATGGCTTTAAACATATATTGAGCGATTTTTGTTGTATTACCAGCCATGTAGTTTCCAGCGCCGTTTTGTGCATATCCAGTCCAGACTGCCATGGTGTATTGTGGTGTATACCCGGCAAACCAGCTGTCGTTTGTTGCCGTACTTGGATAACCATACTTCGCCCGAGTTTTTGCATCAAAATTCGTTGTTCCTGTTTTCCCGGCAACATCTAGCCCGGGGACATTTGCAGTAGTTCCTGTCCCTTCATTTACAACGGATCGTAACATATCGGTTACCATATAGGCAGTGTAGTCCTGCATAACCCTTTTTGGTTTTTCGGCAAAATTTACGACTTTGCCATTTGGAAAAACAACTTTTTGGACAAAATGGGGTTTATTGTAGACACCATCATTTCCAAACGCACTATACGCTCCTGCCATTTCTACAGGATTGACGGTATTACTGCCAATTGAATAAGATTCATAAACTTGGTCATTTTTAAATGTAATGCCGAGTTGCTCTGCAAATTCCTTGGACTTATCGAGTCCAACCTCTCTAAGCGTTAGGAGCGCAGGAATATTGTATGATTTTTCAAGTGCCGTCCTAATCGTCAGTAATCCGTGATATTGGTGATCCCAGTTTGAAATGGGCTGACCGGTTGAATAGAAGGTCGCCTGATCATTGATTAAATGGGCAGTGGACCATTTTAACTTTTCTATCGCAGGACCATAATCAAAAATCGGCTTAAATGAAGAACCTGGCTGGCGATTTAAATCGACGGCAAAGTTGTTACCTAGGAATTGTGCTTTGTAGTCGTTACGACCACTTCCAATCGCTCTGATTTCCCCAGTTTTTGTATCTAAAAAGGCGAAAGCTCCCTGAAAACTAGAATCTGGATAAGCAATGACTTCATTGGTGTTCATCATCTTATCTGCATAATCCTGTGCTTTTGGATCCAATGTCGTATAAATGGATAACCCATCCGTACTGATGTCCACATCCTTCAGTTTTCCCTTTACCTCTTTCACGACTGCATCCAAAAATGCCTCGTAAGGCATACTTTGTTGTGTGGTTTTTTCTACTAGTCCCTCTGTTACGGGAACTTTTGATGCGTCCTTCATTTGTTCCGCTGTAATATAACCATCTCTTAACATCGAACTTAAGACTATATTACGGCGTTTCGTGGCATCATCTTTATTCTCTGGCTTAGTTGGATCGTAATTATTCGGGCTCTGCGGCAGACCGGCTAACATTGCGGCCTGTGCGAGCGTTAATTTGTTTAACTCATCAGCCTCTAACCCATAGTAATTCTTCGCTGCTGCAGCTACTCCGTAGGAGCGGTTTCCAAGGTAAATTTTGTTTAAGTACATCATTAAAATATCATGCTTAGAATATTTTTGTTCTAACTGATACGCCAAGTCCCATTCTTGTATTTTTCGTTTTAATGTTTTTTGTGGAGTTAAAAAAGAGTTCTTAATCACCTGCTGCGTAATGGTACTACCGCCTTGTGATCCGAAATCTCCTGTTAAGTTGACTAGAATAGCCTTGGCCGTCCTTTTAATGTCGATTCCATGATGTTCATAAAAGTGAGAATCTTCCGTAGCAATAAACGCATGTTCGAGCACTTTTGGAACTTGTTCATACGTGATTTTTGTTCGCTTTTCCTTCCCATATTCATATAAGAAATTTCCATTTTTATCATAAAATTTCGTTGAGAGCGGATCTACCAGTTTAGAAGCATCTAATTCAGGTACATCTTTAATCATGGAAGCGAACGTAATCGCTCCAGCTCCAGTTGACACGAGTCCAAGCACCAGACAGACAATTAATACTTTCTTTAACAAGGAAGCTTTTTTCGGGATTCGATTACTCCTTTGTTCATTCTGTCTTTCCCTTTCGATTCGTTTTCTTTCTTCACGAGATTGATAGTTTTCTTCAGACATTCTTCTTCTCTCCCCTATTATTAGGCTACTCAAGGTTGATTTTTAGAGGCGTTTATCAGTTACTACGTATGGATAAGATTATATTTAAGCCGTTTCTTTTCCTTTACGCGGATATAACGAATTAAGGAACTATTAATCCAGCAATCTCCTTTGATGTCCTTTGCAAGAAAGTACTTCCTTTGTTTTATTTTTTCTAGTATTTCTTGGACAACATCTTCTTTCTTAAT
>NZ_JBALPZ010000125.1:0-21142 GCF_036965645.1 Neobacillus drentensis | reverse complement strand
CAATATTTTTTCTCGTTTAATTTCATTCTCTAAGATATAACAAACCACAAACTCTTTCAAAAAAATTCTCTCCTATTCCCTCATTAACAAAATTGATCTCCCTTTATTAAACTATATATAAATGTTCGTAAGGAATCTATTTTTTATGAGGGAATTAGACACTGTAATTTTATTGTAATTATTTTAACCATTTAGTAAATATAAAGTTAACCAAATCAATCCAATATCTCATTTTAATGACGAAAAGTTGTCTCTAAACTAGAAAGTGAGCAAGTCCTATGGACCCTTGCTCACTCTAAATGACAAATATTTAATTTATAACGCAGCCATTAATAGATCTTATCTCCATTAAAAATAGAATTCTTAACAATGACATAATCTACATTTCGAATGGCTGTAAGCTTGTTACCGCCTGCATAAGAAATGGAAGATTGAAGATCCTGTTCCATTTCCACAAGGGTATCCTTCAGAGACCCTTTAAATTTCACATACATCTTTTTGCCTTCAACATTTTTCTTTTCACCTTTTTGAAACTCAGAAGCTGAACCAAAATATTCTTTATACAGTTCACCATCTTTTTCAACCGTTTCTCCTGGTGATTCTTCATGCCCAGCAAATAACGATCCGATCATAACCATGGATGCCCCAAATCGAATAGATTTGGCGATATCCCCATGTGTACGGATGCCGCCATCGGCAATGATTGGCTTGCTAGCTGCTTTAGCACACCATCTCAGTGCTGCTAGTTGCCAGCCGCCTGTACCAAATCCAGTTTTTATTTTAGTAATACAAACCTTACCTGGTCCAATCCCTACTTTTGTCGCATCTGCACCAGCATGCTCCAATTCTCTTACGGCTTCAGGGGTTCCAACATTACCTGCAATAACAAAGCTGCCGGGAAGGTGTTTCTTGATATGCTGTATCATATTGATAACGGCATTAGAATGACCATGTGCAATATCAATTGTAATGTATTCAGGTGTAAGATTTTCTTCTGCAAGTTCTTTTATAAAACGATACTCGTCCTCTTTGACACCTACACTTATCGAAGCATACAATCCTCGTGACTGCATATCTTTAACAAAGTCTAAACGTTTCTCTGGCTGGAAACGATGCATAATATAGAAGTAATTATTTTCCGCTAAATAAACCGCAATTTTCTCATCTATAATTGTCTGCATATTTGCTGGTACAACTGGCAGCTTAAATTTACGACCGCCAAATGTAACTGTTGTATCACATTCAGTCCGGCTGTTTACGATAGATTTTGCTGGAACAAGTTGAATATCCTCATAGTCAAATACATTTTCCATGTGTTTTCACTCCAAATTTAGGTTTTGTACATAGCTATAGTTTTAAATTGAAAATATCTTGTCTAATAAAAGTAGTGTTCCGAAAGTGCACGGTTTCATCCACTTTTTTACATTGAGTTTTAAATACTTTTATCTCAAACACAAAATTGATTGTATAACACGAATATTATTTTGTCAATCAATTAAAATGTTCGTCTTTTGGATAAAAAGTACCTTTCCAGAAAAAAAATCAAACCTATTCATCATAATCGAACATTTATCCTGATTATTTCTAATTTTTTATCTTTGGTTTTATGCATATTTAGGATTCCATAAATAAAAGGAGAATCACTGTATGCGATCCTCCTCCTTTTTTTAGCTTATACTTGGTCATTAACTATTCGTTAAATTCCGCCACTGTTTCTTTTATTCAGTAACTTTTTAACCTGTTCCTTTGGGCTCCAGCAATTAAATTTATAGTACGTCTTGGTTTCATAACCTAACCGGCTGCAATAATAGTTTATTCCTTCTGTTTTTTTCTCCGCTCTAAAATATTCACATGTTGCACAGCAATGAAAATCTTTCATGAACACCAACACCCTCACACCAGAGTTAATTTTTTTGCAGTTTATTCTCTAAATACGGTTTGTGAGATAATTGGTTTGCCCTCTTTATGATCGACTCCACAAACTTTTGACTTCGCTCGAAGTCCTGTATTTGCGGAAGCAGTTCCACCTTCAACGTGGCAGCAAGGTTAGTGTGAACGTATAACATATCCCGAAACTGATTGACTGCTCCACAATAGGTTGGATAAAAGGTATCTCCCGTTCCAAAAACCGCTGTAACCAAATCTTTATTAACAAGATACTCTATGGCTTGATAGAGTTTCCACATTTCTTTTGGGATTTCCCCATCTCCCCAAGTATAGGTCCCAATCGCAATAGCATCATAAATCCATAAATACGCAAGGGGAAATTCTTCCACTTTATAGATCATCACGTCAACTGAATAACCGAGGAAGTTTCGATAAATGACCTCGGCCAATTCTTTCGTGTTTCCAGTTACAGACGAATAAACAATGGCAATCTTCATCTTACAATTCGTCAAATCCATTGGACTGAGAGACTTTTGAGTAGGTCCTTGATTTTTGCTCAAAGAAATCAGACTTTGTTTCATTCACCATGTCATCACCAAACACCTGAATCCATGGCATTGGGTTTATTTTTTCAGGATAAAGATTGTTTAAACCTAACTGTCTCAACCGTTTATTGGCAAGATATTCGACATACTCTTCAAATTCGTGTAAATCAATGCCTTTAATTTCAGCTAGGATGTAGTACGCCCACTCTTTTTCAAGTTCAACCGCCTGGCCGATTGTTTCATACACATAGTTGATATTCTCTTCTGTATGAAGATCAGGATTTTCAGTTAGAAGGATGCGAATAAACTGGGCAATAAAGTAGGCATGCTGCATTTCATCACGTTGAATATAACTAATCATTGTACTGGTTTTCAGCATTTTTTGCTGACGAGCTAAATGATAAAAAAAGGCAAACCCTGCGTAAAAATAAATGCCCTCAAGATTAATCGAGTTTACACCTAATTGAAATAACGATTGCGGCGTCGGATTCTCTCGAAAATTTTCATAAGCATTCAAAATCAATTGATTTCTCTTCCTGACAATTGGATCATTTTTAGCTTGATTGAACCGTTCATTTTGTTCGCCAATTGGAACTAATGAGCTTAAGATATAGGAATAGGATTCATTATGGACGGCTTCTTGCTGGGAAATCACAGCGAAAATGGCTTTGAAGCTAGAATCTGTCACATAATCCATGACCTGACTCATCGTCGGTGTTTGCAGGCTGTCTAGTGAAGCAAGCTGTGTGTTTATTCGCAGGAAAACATCTTTTTCGGTATCACTTAGAGAATCCCACTGTTTAATATCATCCTGCATATTAATTTCTTGCGCCTTCCAGAAATTTGCAAGCAGGGTTTGATACAAATCATACATCTTTGGATAGGCGATATCATTCCAATTCAACAGACCTGAAGACTTGCCATTGATGATTCCAGTTGACTTATTAGGATATTCCGGGTTTAATAGTTTAATTTTGGTTAATGGTGTATGATTCATTTTGTAAATACCTCCCTTTATTCACTAACTATGGCATGCTTCACATTCGTCGATTTCTGATTGAGATGTACTTCTGACGTAATAAGTTGTTTTTAGGCCTTGTTTCCAGGCTTCCAGATGAAGATTCAATAATTCCTTTGCTTTAATGTCATGACGAACATAAAGATTAAAGCTTATGGATTGATCAATGTGCCGCTGACGGGCAGCATTTTGCCGAATGCTCCAGGTCTGATCCAAGACATGTCTCGACCGGCGGTAATAATTATAAGTGTTATGATCTAAATCAGGTGCCGTGACTTTAAATTTAAAATTCTTCTTTTCTTCCGCGTATTCGACTGCATACAATGGATCAATTCCATCTGTCGAACCGCCAATTTTTGCTGTTGATGAATTAGGAGCAATCGCCATCATCCAGCCATTTCTGACTCCGTATTTGGTAACTTCCGCTTTTAGCTGATTCCACCGTTCACTTTTATAACCTTTTCGCTCAAAATAAAGGCCCGTTTGCCATTCTGACCCAGAAAATTTACTATAAAAGCCTTTTTCCTTTGCTAACAACATCGAGGAACGAATAGTATAGTAAGCAATTTTCTCATAGAGTTGATCGGCAAATGAAACGGCCTCATCTGATTCCCAGAAGATACCCTCTAAGGCCAGGAGATGATGCCAGCCAAATGTACCTAAGCCCACCGCTCTGTATTTTTTATTAGTCGCTTCCGCTTGTCCGACTGAAATGGTATTCAAATCGATTGCGTTATCTAACATTCGTACTTGAATCGTAATGAGCCTTTCTAAAACATGGACTGATCTTGGCAAATTGATAGAGGATAAATTACAGACAACGAAATCCCCAGGTTTACGAACAATCACAATGTTACCGTCTTCATCCTTGTATTCTTTTACAATTGTCGTAGCGGACATGTTTTGCGCAATCTCTGTACATAAATTACTGCAAAAGATAGAGGTGCGGCCGGTGCCCTGTAAATGCTTGTTGGGATTTTGCCGGTTAACTTCATCTCGATAAAACATATATGGTGTTCCGGTCTCTAATTGAGAAATCATAATCCGCGCCATAATTTCCATTGCCCGATACGTTTTCCTTGGCAGTAATGGATGTCTTACAGCTTCTTCGTATTTTTCAGTGAAAAACTTTTCATCCAGCTCGTCATAAAAATCCTCTAACCCAAGAGGCGTTCCGTCTTCATCCTTCCAGCCCATGATTTGTTTAACTTGATGCGGACAAAAAGTATGCCATTCTCCAATGCTTCGGCCGTTTTCATCGACTTCTTCCAGTTTCTTCATAAACAAATCAGGGATGGAAACACCTGTGAAAACATCATGAGCCTTTCTTCTTTCGTCTCCATTGTTGGTTTTTAAATCTAAAAAGCCTTTCATTATATCTTTATGGAAAACATCTAAGTATACAGCGATGGCTCCTTGTCTTTGTCCTAGCTGATCCACACTCACAGCCGTATCGTTAATCAGTCTAATCCATGGGACGACACCGGAAGAATTCCCTTTAAATTTTTTGATATCAGAACCTAAGGCGCGTACTTTTCCAATATAAATACCAATGCCGCCGCCATCTTTACTTAGGCGGGCAATGTCCCAATTATTTAAATAAATTCCGTCTAATGAATCGTCCACCGTATCAATAAAACAGGAGGAGAGCTGACCATAGCTTTTCCCGGCATTCGAGAGGGTCGGTGTAGCAACGGTCATATACAAGTTGCTTAATGCCCAATATGCCTCTTTTACATATGTGATTCGCTTATCCTTCGGTTCGTTTTTCATTAATGTCATGGCAATGATCATAAACCGTTCTTGAGGTAACTCGTAAACATTTCCTTCGTAGTCTTTAGCTAGATAACGATCTGCTAGCAGAAATAACCCTATGTAATTAAAAAGATCGTCTTTTTCTGCATCTATTTCTGACCCTAAGGTTTCAATTTCTTCCTTGGTATAATCTTTTAATAGATCTTTTGAGTAGATTCCAATTTTCGTAAGATAAGAAAGCAGTTTATAAAAATCACCGTATTTTTCTGTTTGGTTATATCCTCTTTGTTTGGCTGCTTTTTGATATAAATCATTTAAGTATAGGTTTGCTGCGAGGAAGGTCCAGTCGGGATCTTCCATAGAGATTTGATTTAAAGAATAGATCAATGATTGTTCATATCGTGAAGATTCCTCGAGTTCCGCTATCTTTTGGATTAGCTGTGTTGTATCCAGTTTGTATTTTTCCTTTGCTCTTTTTATGGCTTCTAAAACCGTGTCCAGTTCAGAATGATTTTTAATAGTCATATGATTACCCCTTTTTGTGACCATGGCTCCCCAATTTTGACGAGTTTGGTCGTAAATATCTTTTGTGTGACCATGGGTACACATTTCTCTAATGTGCGGGCACAATTACTTGTTCAAATAAAAAACCCATCCTCGGAGAAGATGGGTTCATAAAACGTGGATTAAACTAGTAAAACAGCAGTATCACTGTATTAGTCAGAATACCCCTCGTTCTATCTTCCCACTTCCCGAAGAAGATAACACGTTATAAAAATGGCAGGTCTCCTGACTTATGCTTCTACCCTACTCTAATCCCTTCCCGTCCGAAGACAGTGGATACGATTATTTCGTCAGCAATTACAGTTGCGGGTACAGTACTGGATTTACACCAGATTCCCTATTAAGTCTATATATAGACACCATTTTCATTGGTTATTATCTATATTTAGTATATGCCATTAAAAACAAATACTAAATATTGTATATCAACTAATATAGTATACTACTTTCACTTTGACAAGTATTTTATTTTTTCACCACTAGTTTTTCTCTCACTTGCTCTGCCGCCTCTACCATGACCTCTAGTGCAGTAACTGTCTCCTTTAATCCGCGGGTTTTCAAGCCGCAATCGGGATTAATCCAGAATAGCTTTGGTTCAAGGACTTGGAGAGCACGCTCGATGTTTTTCGTTATTTCTTCAAGTGCAGGTACTCGAGGACTATGAATATCGTAAACTCCCAGACCAATACCTTTATCATAGGTATTGTCTTCAAACGCGGAGAGTAATTCACCATGGCTTCTAGAGGTCTCAATCGAAATAACATCCGCATCAAGAGCATTAATCGCATCAATGATATCTTCAAAATTCGCATAACACATATGGGTATGAATTTGGGTCTCATTTCGCACAGATGTGGTTGCCAGCTTAAAGGCATAAACCGCGGCATTCAAATAGCTGTCCCAGTTTTCATGTTTTAAAGGCAGCCCTTCACGGAGTGCCGGTTCATCCACTTGAATCATACTAATTCCATTTTCTTCTAACAATTCTACTTCTTTTCGAAGGGCAAGGGCAATTTGATTCGCCACCTCAAAGTGCGAAATATCATCACGGACAAACGACCAGTTTAAAATCGTAATGGGACCAGTTAACATCCCTTTCACCGGCTTCGTGGTTAGTGACTGGGCATAGACCGTTTCCTTCACCGTCATCGGGTCTTGGAAAGAAACGTCTCCATAAATTAGCGGCGGCTTGACACAACGAGATCCATAAGACTGCACCCAGCCGAATTTCGTAAATTGAAACCCAGCTAATTTTTCACCAAAATATTCGACCATATCGGTGCGCTCAAATTCTCCATGAACAAACACATCTAGTCCTAGTTTTTCTTGAATCTCAATCCATTTTTTAATTTCTGCATTTATATATTTCTCATATTCCACATCGGTTAACTCACCTTTTCTCCATAATTGACGCTGCCTGCGGACCTCCTGTGTTTGCGGGAAGCTTCCAATCGTTGTTGTAGGCAGAAGCGGTAATTGGAATGTGGTTTCCTGGATGGGCTGTCGAATGTTAAATGGTACTTCACGTTCAGCACGAACCGAAGCCAATTTTTGCATGTCGTTTTGTACTTGTTGATTGTTTCGGAACGTTGATTCATTTAAGGTTTTCATTGCTTCTGTACTAGCAGTGATTTCTTCTAGGATGGAATCTTTCCCGAGATGAAGTCCTTTTGTTAAAAGAACAACCTCATGTAATTTTTCATCCGCAAAGGATAGGGCATTTTTTAGCACCTCTTCAAGTGTATCCTCACTCTCCACGGTAACAGGTACATGTAACAAACTGGCTGAAGGCTGGATAATTAAACGGTCCTTTGAAACAATCTCCGCAATTTCGGAAAGCAGTGTTGTCTTCTCATCAAGATTGGCGCGCCAGATGTTACGCCCATCAAGAATCCCCGCTGCAAGCACCTTTTCTTCGGGGAATCCAAACTTCTTCAAGGAGGCTAGATTCTCACGGCGATCATGAATAAAATCGAGCCCTATTCCTTGAACAGGCAGGGAAGTAATCACCTCGTAATGGTCAATGCTATCAAAATAGGTTTGCAGCAAGATGTTTACGTCAGGTGCAGCCTTATTCAATTGCTGATAAACGTCAGCGAATAGATCCAGCTCTTCTTTTGAAAGTGATGTTGCTAATATTGGTTCATCGATTTGGACCCAACTAACTCCCTCTGCCTGCAGCTCACGGAGAATTTCTTTATAAAAAGGAACGAATTGTTGAACAACTTCTTTCAGGCTGCTATAACCCTTTGATAGTTTAACAAATGTTATTGGACCCAATATAACCGGTTTACCTTCAATTCCAAGTTTTTGTTTTGCCTCTTTATAAAATTGAAGCGGGCGGTTTTCAACAAGAGTCGGTGCAGCTTGGTCCAGTTCAGGAACGATATAGTGATAGTTTGTGTTAAACCATTTTGTCATTTCTGCTGCTACAGCATCCTTTGATCCTCTTGCGATTTCAAAGTAAGTTTCAAGTGAAACTTCACCACCCGAATAGTCGAACCGCTTTGGTACAAGCCCGAACATTACAGCTGTATCAAGGACATGGTCATATAGGCTAAAATCACCTACAGGAATTAAGTCGATTCCTTGGTCCTTTTGCTTTTGGAGGTGCTGCAGGCGCATCTCCTCCATTTTTTTCAAAAATGACTCTTTTTCTATTTTTCCTGCCCAAAACTGTTCGAGTGTTTTTTTCCACTCGCGTTTTTCTCCAATCCTTGGATACCCTAGATTCGAACTTTTCATCGTTTCAATTCCCCTTATAAGTTGTATTTTTGTCCCAATAAAAAAATCTCCCTTTCAACGGAAAGAGAGATTGATACGCATAGTTAACTAGAATTGAGACCTTTTGGTTTGCTCAACACGTATTCCTCACTCCCCCCTATACACCCGTAGAGTTCAAGCGCATACAACAGGCAGGTCTCCTGGCTTAGGTTCATCGCTCCTTATCCCTTCCCATTTCAATTGAAACAGTGGTTGCTCGATAAGTTGCTCACCATTACAGTGGCGGGACCGCTCCGGAATTACACCGGTATTCCCTATTAAGCTGAGTAAGTATTTACACAGCACCTGTTGCATTTATTATGTAATTTTAAAAACATTTCGAATTTAATTGCCATGTTAGCATGTATCCCAAGGACTGTCAAAATATTATTTTATAAACCTATAATTTTGTTATAATGAGCTTGAGTAAAAAATCACGGCAAGGAGCCAGTATATGAATTTGACATATGAAGTGATCTCTGATGATAAAATTGAATGCTGCAGAGAATTATGTAATGAGCTCATGAGGTTTCAAAAATCGAAAGCGCACATCAAACCTGAATTATTTGATAGCATGAATTTTGAGACTAGAATGATTCCTTCCATCAGAAAGGCACAACACAATTACACAGTTGTTGCAAAAGATGGTGATCAGATAGTTGCTTATGTCTACTCCAATATCTCTTGTAAGGAAACGTATTCAAATGACTTTGCTACTTTTTTTGATTTATCTTCAGTTTGTAAACCTTATGTAGGATGCTTATCCAATTTTTATATAAAAGACGAGTACAGACAATACGGTATAGGCTCAAAGCTTTTTACTATGTCAATCGATTGGTTAAAGCAGTTTGAAGATGTAGAAGACTATTTTATCTTTGTTTCTAATGGCAATGAAAATGCTTTAAATTTCTACAAACGAAAAGGTTTTTCTGTTAGTCATGATATATTAGATGGATTTATCACAGTGTTGCGAAAAAGTAAAAAAGAATGGATAAGCGAGCCATGAACAGGTAAAACTTTTCGTTTTACCTGTTTCTTATTTTAGATAATAGTAACGGAAGCACTATCTCTAATTTCTAGTGGGTCCTGAGTTTCAGTTGGTTGATTCACTTCCACCATTGGTGCCTCTGATTCGTTTATAGGACTCATTTCAGAAGGTTCACCCATATCATTCATGGATGTTGAGAACTTATTTTGTTTATCCAAGTGTATCACCTCCATTATTTATTATCTCGTTTTAATGAAAAAATAATGGTTTCATTAAAAATTGGAAATAGTAATGTTTAGAAAATGAATGAGCAGGAGGGACAGACATGGAACAAAAGAAACCAAATTTTCATAAACAAGCCATTAAAAGTTCGCACGAGAATGAACCAGCCTTTAATGTTTACCTAGGTGAGTTGTTAGTTGCGGAAGTACGCGGGAATGATCCAACTCATCTAACCGTCATTCCAATGAGAGAACTCAATGATTATGAAGAGGACAAACTTCATGAATATATTGAATCTATGGTATCAAATCAAGAATATTAATGTAAAAAAGGACTAACGGCAACACGTTAGTCCTTGGCCTCTAATTAGATTCATAAAATCTAGAAACAGATTACTGCTCCAACAATAATTAACAGGATGAACAAGACAACGATTAAAGCAAAACAGCCGCCATAACCAAACCCTCCACATCCGTAACCACAACCGCCGTATCCTCCGAAACCACCATATCCAAACATATTTTTAAACCTCCTTTATATATTTCAATTACAATTTATGCTTAAAAATAAAAATGGGAAGGGCACTTTCATCAGAAATTTTATAACACATGATTTGGTGGTTTACTTTTCCTGTATGTCAACTCATTATTTTTCCATTTTGCCTATTTCCAACACATAGTGTAAATAAAAAATGTAACTACACTATCCTTTTTAACTCTAACATCACCTGATCGATTTCGTCTTTTGTCGTGTACCTGCCTAAACTAAAACGAATCGCACCCATCCCAACTTCCTCACGGACACCCATTTCCTTTAATACCGGTGATAATTCAATGCTTCCGGCATGACAGGCAGAACCCGTCGAGGCAGCTAGACTTGGAATTTTCGTTAAAAGGTCTTGACCTATTTTTCTAACAAAACTTACATTCAAAGTGTTTGGCAGCCTTTGTTCTGGATGACCATTTAAGACAATCTGATCTCCAAACGCAGCCTCTAATTCACCCCAAAAATAGTTAGTCAAATTTTTTATATCATCATTACCTTCCTGCTTCTTCGCGAGCTCACAGGCCTTTCCTAAACCGACTGCTAGTAAAGTATTTTCAGTTCCAGCGCGAAGGCCGAACTCATGCCCCGCTCCATGAATAAGCGGTTCAAGCTCAATTCCGTTTTTGATATAAAGCGCTCCAATCCCCTTAGGTGCATATAGTTTATGGCCGGCAATTGTGAGGAGGTCTACATTTAGTTCATTTACATTGATTGGAACTTTCCCCGCCGATTGAGATGCATCTGTATGAAAAGGGATCCCATATTTTTTAGCGATTTCCCCTATCTCCTTGATTGGCTGTAATGTGCCTGTTTCATTATTAGAGTGCATAATCGAGATCAGGATGGTCTCATCCGTAATCGCCTTTTCAATTTCTTCGGGTAAAACTCTCCCGTAACAGTCAACACCTATGTATGTCACCTTTGCTCCTACTTGTTCAAGAAACTTACTTGGATTCATGATCGCTGGATGTTCAATGTTAGAAGTGATGATGTGGCAGCCTCGATGCCGATTTTTAAAATAAACACCCTTCAAAGCCATATTATTTGCTTCGCTGCCACCACTAGTAAAAATGATTTCTCTTGCTGAACTGCCAATTAAATCAGCCACCTGTTCTCTCGCATTCTGCAATATCTCATTTACGGGTTTCCCAGCCCAATGTAAAGCTGAAGGATTTCCATAAAAGTCCGTGAGCAGTGGCTGCATGGTATCTACGACTTCAGGTGCCAATGGGGTACTAGCATTGTAATCAAGATAAATTTTTTCCATGTATCGATTCCTCCGTTCCATCCATTAATCAAACCGTAACTTTTAAACTGCTTTTAATAAATTCTACGAACAAATTGTTCATCTGATCATTGGTGTTTACCATGGATTCTGGATGCCATTGTACTCCCACTGTAAATGTACTTGGATAAATGTATTCGACCGCCTCAACAATCCCGTCAGACGACTCTGCGACTACTCGTAAATCTTTGGCCACCTTATTTATAGATTGATGATGAAGACTATTTACTCTTACCTGCTCTGAGTCTAGTATTTGAAATAATTTACTATCTTTTTGAATGTTTACCCAATGAGTTTCGCTGCTTCTAGCAACCTTTTGCGAGTGTTGAATCGGCTCTTTGACTTGGCTTGAGATATCTTGTAGTAACGTTCCTCCTAAGGCCACATTTAAAATTTGAATTCCTCTGCATATGGCGAGCAAGGGAATATTGTTCTCTAACGCGTATTTGGCAATGGAGATTTCAGCCAGGTCGCGCTCACGAGTAGTAGGACCTAACTGTGGATGTGGATCCTCGCCATAAAAAAGCGGGTCTACATCTTCTCCGCCACTTAGGATAATCCCGTCGCAGAGCGGCATCATTTCTATCGCTAGTTCCGCATTTATGTATGGAAGAATGATCGGTATTCCTCCATTGGAGGCGATTGCCTTATGGTAATCATGATGAACATAAACACCTTCCATAAATTGATTATGATTGACATATGCCCCTGTAATACCAATAATTGGTTTATTCATGAAATATCTCCCCCTTTTATACTAAAGCCAGCCCTCATCAATCGAGCTATTATCTGCAATGGAAAAAGCTGCGTTCGTAATTGCTTGAGCTAAGGTTTCACCCGCTTCACAAACATCATCAAAACAAGCCTCGGTTGTCCCATTTGTTTTATAGACAAAGCCTAGCTCTTTTAATCTTTTTACTAAAAGCATAGCATGTTCGAGATTGTCTTCCGGTTGAAACTCTGAAACAGGAATGAAGAGTTCCCTTTCATAATCATACCATCTGTCCCATCGATTTAGCTTCCAGCCTAGGATTCTACGCGCAAGGATTTCTATTTTGTTCATCATATGTAATGACTCCTTTATTTACTAAGTTTTATTATTTTACCATTTTCATAGTTTCTCTCCTATAAAAACAGACCCAACTCCGGCAAAAGCAAAAAGTTTTCACAAAATCGCCACAATAGACTATACTTGGACTTACTACCTTATTTCAGGGTTTTATTTAGTTAGAAAAGGGAAAATAGTATTGAGGTGAAAAAAAATGAAAGTTACTATAACTACAGCCGCAAAACAGCAACTGATCACTCAGCTTGGTGAGGAACCAACCGTACGAATCAACGAAATCCGAACTACTGGTTGAGGGGCGACCTATATGTATGAACTTGCTCAGGTTGAGCAGGCAGAAAATGATGAGGTTTTTAAGATTGAAAATTTTACCATTCTTATTGACTCACTAGTGATAAGTCATCTGGATGGGGATGTGGTGATTGATCATAACAAAAATTATGGCTATATCCTCAAAAACAGTTACGAGATTTTAACCTTTGGGATGAAATTAAATAAGAACTCCAAACTAGATTAACACGAAGCCACTGTACTTAAAAAGGTAACAGTGGCTTTTTTCATGAGTTTTATGTTTTCTTTTTACACCGACAGTCTGAAGAATTCATGTAAATACCGCTTCATTTGAATAATCGTCCTCCAACTACATATGCATTAAATAGAAAAGTTTAAGGAGGTTATAACTTGAAAAATTCCCATCAACCAGAGGTAAAGCCCTACTTAATTACAAAGTCTTTAACCCCAGAAAATCAGGAAACACCCATACATTTTATTAATGACGATATCGTAGATGGAAAATTATTTTACAGAAGAAACCATTTTACTTATCCTCACTTTACCTCTTCCTTCTACTTTCTTCCAATTCAGGGATTCGTACGTACCCCAAGAACATTTTCATTTCAGGATATATACTCACTGCCATCGAGAACCATCAAAATGGTTTTAGAGTGTTCAGGAGATAAACGTGGCTTTTTTGAACCAAAAGTATTTGGAGAACAATGGGAAAAAGGTGCCATAAGTCAAGGAAGCTGGAAGGGAGTTTCTTTACGGACCTTACTACAGTACACTGGGGTGATTGATGGTGCAAAAGAAGTCGTTTTTGAAGGCTATGATTATGGAGAAAGACCTGATTCCAACCAAATGGTTCACTTTTCAAGAAGTTTACCTATTGAAATGGCTCTTGAACCTGACACCATCATTGCTTATGAGTACAATAATCAGCCTATCCCCTTTAAGCATGGTTTTCCCTTGAGATTGATCTTCCCTGGTTGGTATGCCATGGCTTCTGTAAAATGGCTTAAAAAAATTACGGTAATTGACAAAGAATATAAAGGCCCCTTCCAAACAGTAGACTACGTTTACTATCCAAACAAAGAAAATGATAATGGGAAGTTTCCTGTCACTACAATCCATGTAAATTCCACAATTCAATCTCCTCTAAATAGGAAAATATTGAAAACAGGAATGTATCAAATAAAAGGAATTGCATGGACTGGAAAAGGGAGTATTACCAAAGTAGAAATTAGTTTTGACGATGGCCACACTTGGGAGAACTGTCAATTAACCTCTACATCCGAGAAGTATTCATGGGTTTCTTGGAATTATGAATGGGAGGCGCGGAAGATAGGTGAGTATACAATAAAAGCAAAAGCAACTGATTCCCATGGGCATGTTCAACCCTCCGAACCATTTTGGAACCGTAAGGGCTATGGTTACAATGCAGTTGATTATATTAGAGTTAAAGTGGAATAAGCCGGGACGAATTATGATGGGAATGAGGAGAAAACTGAGCTAATTTAAAATTTTTATTTTTCTAAGAAAATATTTCTTTTTAAGTGCAGAATACTTGAAAATTATCGAATTTATGATATTCTAATAGTGAATTTTCTGTATTTTTAGAATAATCAATTAAAAATCAACTTTGCCTCTACAATCTTCTTTTTCACCTCAAGATACACCCCTTATTCTTTTTCCATGGATCAGAAAATAAATAATGACTGGAGTGATTTATTTGTACAATCCTCAAAGTGGGTCTAATGAGGCTGTCAACACAAATGTCTGTCAAAGTTGTGGAAGAATCACCTTAAAACATGATGGGGCGGGTTCAGACAAGAAACAAGGACTTATTTTTCTAATTTTGGGCTGGTTGTTTTTCGTTATTTCCCTAGTGTTTATTCCTATTTTGTTCGGAGCCGCTTCCTTTCTAATGGGTTTCTTTACTTTCCATGATCGAAGTAAAGCCCATGGTGTGGTTCTCATGATGTTTGCCTCAGTAGGATTAATCCTCGGCTCGCTGTTTAGCTTTATGGTATCGGGAACCCTGTTTTTATAAGTTACAAAAGGTTGGTAGATATTCTATCAACCTTTTTTTATTTTCTCAGTAATAGCTGGAGTATCAAACGAAATATAATAATTTACAATGTAATCTAAGGCGGCGAGAAGCCATTCATACCATTAACTTGACTTACCATATTTTTCATTTAAACTTTTGGAGTAGTGCTTTTATTCGTTTTTAGACGGTAATGATATACTTGGTTATACGCATTTGTAATTTAGCTATAAAACAGCAGCTTAGGAGAGTGAATGATGAATTATAAGGTGGTCATCTTAGATATAGACGGAACTATCGTTCCACATGGAAAAACCGTCAGCCCTGCCACAAAGGATGCGATTCAGCGGTTAAAAGATAAAAACATGAAGGTAGTAATTGCAACAGGGCGGGCTCCTTATTTTTCAAATTCTGTTGTAAAGGAAACTGGAGTAGACTCAATGGTTTTCTTTAACGGCTCGTATGTTTTTCATGAAGGTAAAGAGATCTTTCAAAATGCAATTGATAAAAGTATCTTAAAAAGGGTTCATCAATTATCTGGTGATTTTCAGCATCCTCTTACTTTCTTGAGTCATTCAAGCTTTACTGCTACCGACTTGAGCCATCCTTTTGTTATCGAAGCTTATAGTCATGATCCGTGGAAACCTGAACTTGCACCGCCAAGTTATTGGATGGACCAAGATATTTATCAATTGTTCCTCCACTGTAATCTAGAAGAAGAGATACATTATAAGGCAAAGATTCCGGAGTTGGATTTCCGAAGATGGAGCTCTGGGGCGCGAACCTGTGATGTGAATCTTACAAATTCAAACAAGTCTGTTGGGATCACAAAGTTATTGGAGAGGCTTGGGATTGCTCCCGATGAAGCCGTTGCTTTTGGAGATGGTTTAAATGATATTGAAATGCTCTCATTGGTAGGAATGGGTGTGGCCATGGGGGCAGCATCTGATGAATTAAAGAAAGCTGCCAATATGGTTACTCTTTCTGCTGAAGAAGATGGGGTTGTTTATGGGTTGGAGAAGCTTGGATTAATTTAGTATTTTCTTATCGTTTGGGGGAATGAGTCTTATCCCCCGAACGATTCCTTTTTCTATTTCTTCTGGGGTTATGACGGCCTCTTATCCCCCGAACAATTCCTTTTTCTATTTTTCCAGGGGTTATGAAAGAAACGGCCCTTCATACTCAAAAGCCTTAATCTTGTATCTCTATATTAAATATTGCCTTCTGCCTCCCACTTAGAAACCTCATCCCTTACCCTCGGCGCTACCTCTCTCCCTAACAACTCAATTGCTCTCATTACATCCCCATGCGGCATACTACCAACCGGTACATGAAGCATGAACCTTGTGATCCCCACATTCTTACGGAGATGAATAATTTTTTGCGCGACCGTTTCAGGGTCCCCCACGTATAGTGCTCCCTCAAAACTCCGCGCCGCATCGAAACTGGACCGATCATAATACCCCCAGCCCCGCTCACGACCTAACACATTCATTGCTTGTTGGGTAGACGGGAAAAATTTATCAGCGGCAGTGGTAGTGTCTTCTGCAATAAACCCATGAGAATGGGATGCTACCGTTAATTTTGAAGCATCATGTCCTGCCTGTTCTGCCGCTCTTTTATAGAGTTTAACAAGAGGTGCAAACTGGACAGGACGACCGCCAATAATTGCAAGAACTAACGGTAATCCTAACAATCCGGCACGAATAACGGAATCCGACGTTCCCCCGCTGCCAATCCACACCGGCAGCGGATTCTGGACAGGACGAGGATAGACACCCAGATTATTTATTGCTGGACGATGCTTACCGCTCCAACTCACTTTCTCAGAAGCCCGTAATTTTAACAAAAGGTCCAACTTCTCTTCGAACAATTCATCATAATCCTGCAAATCATAGCCAAACAATGGGAAAGATTCAATAAACGAACCACGCCCTACCATGATTTCCGCTCTCCCATTCGAAAGACCATCCAGCGTAGCAAAATCTTCAAATACCCGGACGGGGTCATCAGAAGAAAGGACCGTCACAGCACTCGTCAGCCTAATCCGTTTTGTTTGCGGAGCTGCAGCTGCAAGGACTAGAGTTGGAGAAGATGCCGCATAATCTTTACGGTGATGCTCCCCCACGCCAAATACATCTAAGCCTGCTTCATCTGCAAGGATAATTTCCTCCACGACTTCACGCAGCCGCTCGGCATGACTTATTACTTCTCCGGTCTGAACATCCGGGGTGGTTTCTACAAACGTACTAATCCCTATCTCCACCTAAAATACCTCCTATATTCACTAATATTATGTTAGTAATTATGACAGAATCATTCTATCATAGTTTGTTCTAGTCTATTGCACATCCTAGCTTAGTTAAAATAAATTTGGGGAAGTTTGCACATAATACAGAAAAAAGGTGTGTTATTGCTTGGATTTTCCTACAATTAGAATGAATTTTTGGGATGCTGTATTTGCGATCCCGATGATTATGCTATTAACACAGTTCATTAAGGTATATTTTAAAATTCCGAAATGGTTTGTCCCTACGATTGCTGTTTTGTTCGGACTTGGAATCTCTATTTTTATTAGTCACAAACAGAGCCTCTTCGCTGGTATATTTATGGGCTGGTTTTATGGATATGCCGCGATTGGCTCATACGCTTCTTTAAAATCAAATATAATTGCGTATCGGAATAGAAGAAGTAATAAGTATTAAATAGAAAAGGAAATCCTTCGTAATCGTTCTACGATAGATTTCCTTTCTTTTTTACCTAAATCTATTGGGGAACTGTTTTACAATTCCATCTGTTAAAAAGTCACCCATATGAATGAGATGGGTTTCATTTATATCCGCAGTTTTAATATCCCCAGTCCGGTTTCCTTTTAATCGATCTTCTACTTCAGAAGTGGTCAATTTTAAATGGGTATAGAACATTTCTGTTAGAACCTTCTTGTTCCAATTCGGGTTGGCACTTGTTAAGAAAGCAACAATTTCATCGGCATTACGAAACCAATCTTTATTAAATTGATTAACTTTGGCTTGGTCCCCTGCTTTTGCCGCCTCGATAATTTTACCGGCAATCAAAATATGTTCCTTAAGTAAACTCGTAAGCTTGTTCCCTGCTTGTACTCCATAATACGGTTTAATAATATTGCCGAGATCCACTTGATTCTTTAATAACCTAGTCAATACATGGTCCTTGTCCTTAAGTCCCGCTAGGCTGCTGACAATAAACTCTCTTGTCCACCAAGCATGTTCAATCCACAGCTTTTGCATGGGATACTTTAATTGAATCACCGATTGATTAATACATGCCCGCTGCGGTGCCGGTCTCCCTTCTGCTCCAGCGGTTGAAACAGTGGTTGTAAAGGCTAGAGCAATAACAAACAGGCAATTAGTTGTTTTTTCATGGCTGACTGCTCCTATTCTGCTATTTTTTTCAGTTTTAGTATTGATAATTTTTCCTTTCTTATTCGATTAGGTCCAAAGACTCAAATTAAAAAATTACACTTTGTCAGTAAGAATCGGTTCAACCTTAGATTCATTATAGAGAAGCATCCCAGGCATATTAATCTGATGCTCATGAAATACCTTCAATAATTCAAACCTTACCTTTCTTGATACCTCAAAATAATCGTCAGGCCAAACCAGCCCTACCATACAAAGCTCATAACCGACATATTTCTGATTAGGATTTAGGTCTGTTATACCGATAAACTGAAATTCCTGTTCAGGGCTGCCGTCCTCCATTTTTAACAGGCATTGGGAGTATCGTTCATTACAAGTACTGCAGACTTGTTCCATTAACTCCTTCATTTTTTGCGGGTCCTCCTGATAACTGACCGTCATCCGTTCAATGACGCGCATTTTTCCCTTATTAAAATTTTGGATGGTTCTTACTTCCCCATGAGGAATGGTTAATAATTTGCCCGACCATTCACGAATTTGCATAAAACGAATGCCAATCTCCTCAATCGTACCAGAGTTATTTCCATTAAACGTGACATAATTTCCGACACGGAATTCCCGATCGGAGAGTCGAACCAAACCTAACAAGATATCCTTTAACACCTCCTGGGCTGCTAGACCAACAACGACACCGACAATTCCTGCACCGGCAAGCAGGCCTTTCAGGTTCATAAATTGGCCAATCAGGTAAACAATCACGATGGTAACTGAAGCATATTTTAAGGCTGAACGGATTACCCCTTGGATGGTCTGTTCAACCTCATCTTCCAAGAGGTGAGACTTTCGAAAAAACCAATCAACACTTCGGTTAATCACAAACGAAATGATGATTAGGATGATGATCATAAAGACGACTCTTAGAATTAAATATTCTTTTATATAATTTAAGAAATCTTCCGAATAGGTTAAAAAATCCATCCATTCACTTCCTTCAAATAATGGAATCACCTTTTAGGATGACCTATTTTTTCCATAATTATTTTCTTTGCCCTTTTTTGTCTATTAATCGATTCTTCTAAATGCTGCTACTCTATTATTTATGTAATGAAACTGTAAAACTCTGTAATACTAATCTAGGAGTCCCTTTCATAAAAATAGACACTAATAAGAGAATTCCACTGGAGGAAAATGACCTTGAAAAAACTTATTATTGCCATTTCTGTTATAGCATCTCTATTATTTACTTCACCTGCTTTTGCCTATACCGTTAAAAGCGGGGATACCATGTTTGGAATTGCTAGAAGTCAGAATCTTTCATTACAGGAGTTAGCGAGACTTAATCCGCAGATTCAAAATCTCGATTTAATTTATGTAGGACAAACTGTCAATACAGAAACTCAAGAAGTTTTCGCAGCAGGACAAACCGCCGGCAATACAGGTACCCAGGAAGTAAAAGCAATTGGACAGACCGTTAATACAGAAACTCCCAAAGTAAACACAATTGGACAAGCCGTACATACTGCTTCAAAAGCTGAAATAACAGTAGGATACTCGGAAAACGAATTGGATTTGCTTGCAAGATTAGTCCGAGCCGAGGCTGAGAGTGAACCATACCAAGGAAAAGTCGCCGTCGCCTGTGTGGTCCTTAATCGAGTTGCCAGCTCCTCATTCCCTAATTCGATTAAAGAGGTTATCTATCAAAAGGGGCAATTTCAGCCTGTCCGGAATGGAGAAATTA
Organism: Neobacillus drentensis; assembly: GCF_036965645.1. GTDB lineage: Bacteria > Bacillota > Bacilli > Bacillales > Cytobacillaceae > Neobacillus > Neobacillus drentensis_D. Next base: position 1,041 of record NZ_JBALPZ010000125.1, on the reverse strand, counting down.
ATCAACCGGCGGATGAGGTTTCGATTAAAGCCGTCCACGAAGCTTTGAGTGAAAAACGCAGCATAGCTGCAGGCTCGTTGTTCTTTTATAATCCAGCCACTGCGACAAACCGCTGGCTTGACTCAAGAGCGACAACGCTTGTGATTGGCCACCACGTTTTTAAAAAATAAGATCATGACCCCAGCGCTGAGTGTCTACCAATCTTATGGATGGCACCTGGCGCTTTTCTACGTTAAAATAAGAAGGCAATATACATATGATGTTTTTGAAACAAAGGGGAAAGTAGGATGAACAAATACCAAACGTTATTATTCGATGTGGATGATACATTATTAGATTTTGCTGCTGCTGAAGCCTTAGCCCTAAAGCTGTTATTTGAGAGTCAAAAAATTTCGCTTACAAAGGAAATGGAAGCCCAATATAAAAAAATAAACCTTGGGCTGTGGAAATTGTTTGAAGAAGGAAACATCGAACGGGATGAAGTGGTCAATACTCGTTTTTCCCTTTTATTTCAAGAATACGGAAAAACCGTTAATGGCGCCTTGTTGGAAAAAACCTATCGCGGTTATTTAGAAGAAGGTCACCAATTGATTAACGGTGCGCTTGAATTAATGTCCGTGTTGCAAAACCATTTTGATTTATATATTGTGACAAACGGAGTTTCCAAGACACAGGACAAACGCTTACGCGCTTCCGGTCTTCATCCGCTCTTTAAAGAAATTTTTGTTTCCGAAGATACAGGTTTCCAAAAACCGATGAAGGAATTTTTCGATTACGTCTTTGCCCGAATTCCAAATTTCTCACCAGAACATGCTTTAATTATTGGTGACTCCTTAACCTCTGACATTAAGGGCGGACAGCTTGCCGGCCTGGATACGTGTTGGTTCAACCCTGATGAAAAACCAAACAACAGCGGCATTATTCCTACCTATGAAATCCGGAATCTGAAGGAATTGAATCAAATCTTACACGTGGATGAAAAGGACAAATAGTGATTTAAATAAAAAACCTTCATGCGTTTTTGAACTGACCCGTTAAAAT
>NZ_JBALPZ010000124.1:0-9914 GCF_036965645.1 Neobacillus drentensis | reverse complement strand
ATGACCTGTGAGGGGTTCGAACCCCCGACCTCAACCCTGTCAAGGTTGCGCTCTCCCAGCTGAGCTAACAGATCTCTTATTAAGCTACAAATCTAATTATAGTGGAATAGCTCAGAATGTCAATACAATTTCCATCAACTTTTTAAAAAACATTATTAGAACACACGTTCTATTTTTTCTTGAATAAAGAACTAACGTTCGGTTATAATATAACTATAAACCAAAAAGGAGTGAGTACTATGGATGGACTTTTAATTCGTTCAATCGAAGAACATATGCCAATTGAGATGATTTATCTTGCTGAAAACCAAGAACTTTCCCAAAGAAAGCTAATCGTGAAAGAAATAAACGATGACTATATTCGTGCTTATTGTCTGCATCGGAAACAAATGCGCACCTTTAAACGCGATAACATATTATCAATTATGCCGGAAAATCGTTCCCATAGAACCTACCTCCATTAAACTTACCTCACCTCCCACAACCATTCCCTCTCTTATTAAGCGACTTCTTTCTAGTTATGATAAAATGCAGTTGTATCAAACGAATTACGGGGGGCTTTCCATGCAGTATCCAAAGGGCACAATCAAAGAATATAGCTTTCATAGCTCTGAACTACAAGAAACCATGCAGCTTCTTATCTATCTGCCAGCAAACTTCTCACCACTGTATAAGTACTCACTGCTAATTGCACAAGACGGCAGAGATTATTTTCAGCTTGGCCGAATCGGACGATTAGCAGATGAGTTACTTTTTAACCAAGAAATTGAAAATTTAATTATTGTTGGGGTACCCTATAAGAATGTACAAGACCGACGTCGGAAATACCAACCGGATGGTGTTCAAAATCGCCAGTATATTCGTTTTCTGGCACACGAATTAGTCCCCTTTCTAGATAGGGAATTTCCAACCTATCAGATGGGTTCCACCAGGGCATTAATTGGTGATTCTCTTGGAGCTACTGTTTCCTTAATGACAGCGTTCCACTATCCGCATTCCTTTGGAAAAGTATTGCTTCAATCACCCTATGTCGATGAACAAGTCCTCCATTTAGTAGAAAATTTTAAAGATGGCCAGCTTTTAGAAATTTATCATGTGATTGGAACTCAAGAAACAGAGGTCCCAACTACGGACGGTAAGGTAAAAGACTTTTTAAGCCCAAACAGGTTACTCGCCAAAACAATAAAAACAAAACCTATTACATACTTTTATGAAGAATTTTCTGGCACCCATACATGGACCTATTGGCAGCCGGATTTAAAACGTGCGCTTAAAAAAATTTTTAAAGTTTAGATAGGAATTTTAATTTATTTATTATATTTAGAAAATTTGTTATAATTACTGAAAGCGATTTATCGATATTTTCCTAAAATAACTTCAATCATTGGAGGTAACCGAATGAAATTTGGTGTTGTGATTTTCCCATCGAAAAAGCTTCAAGATGAAGTAAATTCTTATCGTAAACGTTACGATCCGCATTATTCTCTTATTCCTCCTCACTTGACATTAAAAAGTGCCTTTGAAGCGACAGAAGAAGATGTCAAAAATTTTGCTGATAAACTAAGGAAAGTTGCTGGCAAAACTGGCCCTTTTTCTTTAAAAACAACAAAAGTAAGTTCTTTCAAGCCAGTCAATAACGTGATCTATTTTAAGGTTGAGCCTTCGAATGAACTTAACACCCTGCATTCGGAAATCAATAACGAATTGGATGTCGAGAAGAATGAATATGCCTTTGTCCCTCATATTACGATTGGTCAAAAGCTATCAAATGATGAACACTCTGATATTTACGGCTCTCTCCGAATGACAAATATTAATCATGAAGAAACGATTGACCGTTTCCACCTGCTTTATCAGTTAGAAAATGGTACCTGGACCGTATATGAAACATTTCGTCTTGGAAAGGAATAGTAAAACGTGATAATCAAAGTTGTTGGAAATCAAAAAGAACTTGAAGATGCCTTTTCTGTCAGAAAAACTGTATTTATAAACGAGCAAAATGTTCCGATTGAAGAGGAGATTGACCAATACGAGGATGAAGCCACTCATTTTATTATGTATAGTGATACTGACAATCCCGTAGCTGCTGGAAGATTCCGTGTCGTTGATGGTTATGGTAAAGTCGAACGGATTTGCGTGTTAAAAGACGCCCGTAAAACTGGGGCTGGAAGAAAAATGATGAACGCCATCGAAATCTTCGCCCGGAAACAAGGCTTACACAAATTAAAATTAAATGCCCAGACCCATGCAATTCCATTCTATGCTGGACTTGGCTACGAGGTAGCATCAGCGGAATTTTTGGATGCTGGTATTCCTCATAAAACGATGGTCAAACAAATTCCTACAGAAGCACTTGCCGATTAACTGGCAGGTGCTTCTTTTTGCTGGATAAATAATCAAACACTTTCCGAAGCTGGCTGGTTTTGTTAAGATAGAACATGTGTTATTTTCACGAAATAGAGGTTTTAATATATGAAATCAGCTTTCTATCAACAACAGCTCATTCAACTCTCACAATTAGCTCGAGATCAATACCAAAAAATATACCTAGCCGGAAAAAATGGGGAACTTGACTGTCCCACCTGCCATGAAAAAGTAAAATTATTTCTCGGCATCCAGATGGAGCCGCATTTTTTTCATGTCCATACACCTGAAAAAAAATGCCTTGATCCTGACCCCATTATAGAATCGGATGATACTCCACACTATATCGAGCGGAATGGTTTCAAAATCCCTCAAGGACGGACCATTACCATCTCAAACACAAACCTAGAACTATTTCAAGCTGCTAAACCGATTGAATACTCTGTTCCTTATACACCAACTAAGAAACATATAGAGCAGGAACTGCCGCTCTATTTACACTTGCTTGCTGAAAAAAGAGTAGTCCTCGATAAAAGCCAAGTAGAGGCCGTCATACAAACAGATGGCTCGTTATTAGTCCTAGCTGGGGCTGGAAGTGGCAAAACACGTGTGTTAACAGCAAGGACTGCTTACATGCTCGAAGTGAAACAGGCAGATCCAGGCTCTATTATGCTTGTAACCTTCACCTCAAAAGCCGCTGCAGAAATGAAAAACCGCCTACTTTCCTATCCAAATATGCAGCGGGGAAAGATTAATCAGCTTGTGACCGGTACCTTTCACAGTATCTTCTATCGAATCTTAATGTTCCATGATGCCGCCAATTGGTCTTCAAATAATTTGCTAAAGAAGGATTGGCAGCGCGATAAAATCCTTAAGGAGGCAGGAAAATTCCTCCAATTATCTGAAAAGGAATTTGCCTATGATTTAGTACTGCAGCAAATAGGCTATTGGAAAAATTCGCTTCTCATGCCGCATGAAATAAAGCCCACATCTGATTGGGAAGAGAGCGCGGTATTTTTATATAAAAAGTATGAAGAATATAAACAAAAAGAAGGATTATTTGATTTTGACGATATGTTAATTGGCTGTTATCAGCTTTTTATTTCGTCTCCACCCCTTCTAGAGTATTACCAAGACAAGTTCCACTACTTCTTAATTGATGAATTTCAAGATATAAACAGGGTTCAATATGAGCTGATTAAACTGTTATCCGGCAAACATAAAAATGTCTGTGCGGTTGGTGATGATGACCAGGCCATTTATTCCTTCAGGGGCAGTGATCCTAGTTATCTTTTAGATTTTGAAAAGGACTTTCCTAATGCAAAATTAGTAACTCTTGAGCAGAATTATCGCTCTTCACATGAAATTGTCGCTGCAGCTAATCAAATGATTGCTTTAAATAAAAAACGCAGACTTAAACGAATGGAAGCGCAATACGCTTCAGGTATCCTTCCTCATTTGTTTTTTCCGTATGATGAAGAAGAAGAGGCTACAATGATTATTACCGATATACAGGAGAAAATTTCACAAGGTGCGAAACCTGGAGACTTTGCCATCCTTTATCGGACAAATGTCAGCTCGCGTGCAGTTTTTGAAAGATTAGCCGCCTCGAACCTGCCTTTTAAAATTGATCTAGATGCCGAAGCATTTTACGATCGTTTTATCGTGAGAAGCGCCCTTGCCTTTTTAAAGGTGAGTTTAAATGAAGACGACCCGAATGCCATGAGCGATTTATTGCCCTTATTATTTTTAAAACAATCGGTCCTAAAAGATCTAAAAGCAGAAAGCATTCTGAAGGATTGCAGCCTTCTTGAGGCCCTTTCATACCTAAAAACTGCTCACGCCTTTCAAGAGAAAAAATTAAAAAAGGCCGTTACTCTTATCCGCGGTCTTAAACATTTAGCTCCATCCGTTGCGATTGAACAAATTGAGAAAGAAATTGGATTCCTAGATTTTCTAAAGAAACGCGGTAATGAGTCGAGTAAGCTTGAAAAAGGCTCTGATGACCTAAAGGATCTTAAAGTTGCAGCAAAAAGCTTTAATTCGATAGCGGCTTTATTAGAACACGCACAGCATATGTCGGCTATGAATAAGGAAATTAAGAATATGAGCAGACATTTTACTGATGCGATTACGCTTAGTACGATTCACCGTGCTAAAGGGCTGGAATATAAAACCGTTTATTTGATTAGTGCTGTAGACGGCAGCTTACCGCACGATTTTGCCCTGGAATCTTACCGTGCTGGCGATCATGCCCCGCTGGAAGAAGAAAGAAGATTGTTCTATGTAGCGATGACAAGGGCAAAGGAAGAGCTGTTAATCTCCATTCCAAGTAACAGGCGAGGGAAGAAAGCAAATCGCTCTAGATTTTTAGCTCCCATTAATAAAAAGAGGAAGACCAATTTGTAAACACAATTGGTCATCCTCTTTTTATTTTTTATTCATCATTTGAGCAATCGTATTAAAATCAAGCTGCTTGCCATCGTTAATAATCGATTTCACAATTTGGTCTTCCATGTCTTGGCTTACCGGTTTGTTGGCAATTTGAGAAACTCTCCGAATGACATTACGAACTGTTTTTTCATCTTTAAAATTAGCATTTTGCAGGGAGTTAGCTAAATCAAAAATATCTTTCATATTAACGCCTGTTTTCTTTTCTATGTTCTTAAAGAACCCATTATCCATGGTAAAATTTCACGCTCCTTCATAGACTACTTTATTCTATGAAGGAGGGAAAAAAAGGTGAATGTCATGAAATGGCTGACAAAGATATGAGTATATTTTCGAACGCTTCCGTGAATTCATGCAGGTGTTGACCGATATGGCTTCGCATATAGACGATATTCAACTGTTATTTCAAGTGTCTCTTATCTGAATGAGCGTTGCGTTCGGGCAATCTATAGCTTCTTTCAACGGTTTCCTGTCCTAAGGCGTCTTGTCTTCGGACTATCAACTGCATTTTAAAGTCAAGTCCTGTCCGATGTTGACTCGCCTTCGGACTTTCAACAGCATTTTAAAGCCAGGCCTGTCCGAAGCCGCCCCCCTCTCCGAAAACGAATATGTATCAAATATGGCAAAAATCCACAAGCAAGCTTATGTAAAAAACAGAAAAGGCTGGCCCTTTTTTAGGTCCAGCCCCCTCCATCTCATTGTCTATTAAATGAAGCTTGCGCCAACAATGATTAAAAGGATGAATAATACTACGATAAGCACGAAAGTGGAACCGTAGCCATAACCGCCGCCATAGCCGTAGCCGCCGTAGCCGAAGCACATAGACTGTCACCTCACTTTCGGTAATCTCATTAATAACATATGAAATTACTTAATCATGTGTACTAGGCATGACAACCTAATAGGAAAATTGGATAAAAAATAAGTATATCACCCTTTTGGCTTAAAAATAAGTGCGCCAATAAACCCAAAAATAATAGCAGCGGATATTCCAGAGCTAGTTACTTGGAACATCCCGGTCAACACACCAATAATTCCATGTGCATTAGCGTCTTGGAGCGCCCCATGGACAAGAGAATTTCCAAAGCTGGTAATTGGAATGGTTGCTCCTGCTCCTGCAAAATCAACCAGTGGCTCATATAATCCTAACCCATCTAAAATCGCTCCAGCAACCACCAGCAAGCTCATTGTATGGCCCGGTGTGAGTTTCGCAACATCAAATAATAATTGCCCGACAACACAGATTAATCCTCCTACCACAAAGGCCCAAAAAAACATTGCCAGCATGAACTCACCCCTTTTCACCATTCATTTCAATTGCGACAGCATGCGCAATGCATGGAATTGACTCTTTTTGTTGAAAGCTTAACGGAGACAATAACGCCCCAGTTGCAACCACTAAAATACGTTGATATGTTCCTTTTTTCATTTCATTTAGTAAATGTCCATATAACACCGTCGCCGAGCATCCAGCACCGCTGCCTCCTGCTTGAACGGGCTGGTCATCTTTATACATTAGCAATCCACAATCCTGGAATTGCTGCTTTTCCAATTTCAATCCACTTTTATTTAGCAACTCAAAAGCAGTATTATGCCCAATTCTTCCTAGGTCTCCTGTCACAATCAAATCATAATAAGATGGATCTAATTGCAGATCACGAAAATGTGCGATAATGGTATCCGCAGCTGCAGGCGCCATTGCCCCTCCCATGTTAAAAGGATCTGATAAACCCATATCTATTACCTTTCCAATAGTCGCCGAAATGGTCACTGGGTTATTTTCACTGGGTTTATTTGGCTCAACCAGCGCTACTCCTGCACCGGTAATAGTCCATTGTGCCGTTGGCGGTTTCTGTCCGCCATATTCGGTTGGGTAACGAAACTGTTTTTCTACTGCAGAATTGTGGCTGGAAGCACCGGTCAAACAATAGTTTGCCCCCTGATAATTAACGACAAAGGAAGATAGTGCTAAACCCTCCATTGATGTAGAGCAGGCACCAAATAAACCGAAGTAGGGAATCTGCATGGTCCTTGCGGCAAAGCTTGTAGGGGTAATTTGATTAAGTAAGTCCCCAGCAAATAAAAACTGGACCTGTTCTTTTTGGATATTTCCCTTTTTTAAAGCAGCTTTAATCGCTTCTTCCAGCAATAACCGATGGGCTTTTTCATAAGATTCCTGTCCCATCCATAAATCATCGTAAAGCAGGTCAAAATCTTTCGCCAAGTTACCGTTAGCTTCGAACGGTCCTCCTGTTACACCTGTTGCTGTAATCATTGGCCGATTATTAAAAACCCATGATTGCTGCCCCTTTAACAATTACAAAACCCCCCACATCACAAGTAGCGTCTTTATTAAAGCAACAACAAACGCTGAGAATACTCCGAATAAAATAACTGAACCTGCAAGTTTGAACATATTTCCACCTACACCAAGGACAAACCCTTCCGTCCGGTGTTCAATAGCTGCAGAAATAACTGAATTTCCGAAACCAGTTACGGGTACCGCACTCCCAGCACCAGCAAATTGGCCAATGTGGTCATAAACTCCAAAGCCGGTTAACAGCATTGAAAAAAAGACCATCGTTGCAACGGTGGGGTTTCCCACATTCTGCTCAGTGAAATTAAAATTATATATGTAAAAATAACTGACAGCTTGGCCAATCATGCAAATTAGCCCGCCAACTAAAAATGCTTTAATACAATTCTTTAAAACTGGACGCTTCAGTTCATGTTTTTGTTGGAGTGATTGATAGTTTTTCTGCTGAGGGGTCATTTTTTTCTGCTTGCTAGCCATCCCAATACACCCTTTCTTACTTCATATCTTCCGTCATTTTAACAATTTCCTCTAAACGTTTTTCAGCCTTAGAATGTGATAACTTTCCTGATTTCATCTCCTCATTAAGCCTGACTGCTTCTAAGAAAATCTTATAATCACTAGATACTGTAAAGTTTTCCTTAGGATGTTCTTCTTCTAGCTTCTTATTTAGATTCTTTTCGATTGTCTTCATTTTAAATCTCTGCATGTGCTTTACCTTATAGACCACTAATGTATCTTTTTCTCCTTTGATAACTGCAACATCATACAGCTCTGGTAAAGAACTTACATCTTTTTTGATATCCTCTACCCGATCACTACTCTTATTCCCCCCTGTACTAATGGGGGTCGGATTTGTCGTTTTCATGAGCGCCAATTGACTTTCCTTTACCGCCTGATTCTGAGAACATGCCGCCAACAACAACAAACTCATACTTACCATCAATCGATAGACCCTTTTCATTTGCTTCACTTTCCTTGTCCCGTAAGTGTTTGAATACTATCATAGTTTTTTCTTTATCCTGCAAAATTATGACTGTAAAACCACTGCTCCTTAAATTAAAAAAACTGCCAGTTTTACCAGCAGTTTTTTCATTACTTTGAAGTTTTTTTACTGCAGCCGCAGCCTTTATTCTTCTTTGTAGTAGTCATTTTGCTGCCGGATTGCGTATGTGTTTGCTTTGTTTATTATTGTTCATTTACGCCCTCTCCTTTCATAGACGAAAAGATTATTTTTCGATAAAATGCTGAACCCATAATTCCAAAAGAGAGGCAACACCAGCCACTGCTAAAATCAAGATAATTGGTCTAGAAATATCTGGACAAATATAATGGAAGCTGACTATAAAGGCAGCTGACCATATTCCTGTACACCAATAACAACTAAGCAGTTCACCTATAAACTTCTTAACCCCTGCTTTTTTTGGTACATAATAAATCTCTACTTCCCCATCATGCTCCTCTCGAACCTCATCAAAAAAAGGTTCGCGAATAAACTCAAATATTCGATCGAATACAAGCAATCTCGTCAGTCGAAAGCTTGCTAGCGATAATAAAAGCAATGTTAAAAAGGTAATATTCATATCGGCTAATATCCTTTCTTTGATTAAATAGATGTTTGCCCCGCCCAATTTTGACAATTTGGTGTTTGGCCGTTTCCCAAAAGTACTCTCGACAATATGTTAGTAATGTAGGATATATCACGGAATAAGGAGGAAAATTTAATGGGTTGTGGAAATAAAGATAATAACTTTCACGGTGAAAACTGCTTATTCGAAGTTGTTCGTGCCATTAAGGATATTCAAGATAATGAAGTTGAAGCAGTAGAAGAAGAATCTACTCAATATACTAGCTGCTTTACTGAGCCACTAGAATGGATGTCGTCAACCAGAAGAGATCCGGTTGATACTCGTGTTCTTGTTCTAAGTACTGCTGATGGTTCACCATTTCATGCATTTTTAATCGAAGAGTATGAGGCATGTGTATCGATCTTCTTTCGCGTGGAGGATGTATTTGAAAACTGTTGCGCAACACTTAGGGTGTTAGTACCTGGCCATCGTGACAACAAAGGAAATTTTGAAACGGTTAATCTCGTATCAAGTGGAGATAAATGCTGTATCGACCTTACAAAATTTTGCAAAGTTAACACTTTCCGTGGAAGCAGAGATTTTGTCACTGTTGACCTAAACCGCTTCAGTTCAGTGCAATGTATCGCTGATGTTGACCTTGGAATCTGTAACTAAGGAAGAAAACGGCAGCATAAAAATGACCAATTACACAGGGCTGAGGCGAACTAATTTTCAAAGTCAAACAGGGTTAACGTAAATGAGCCAGTCGTAAATCGGCTGGCTATTTTGCTATTTTTATTTAATTTATCTCTTTATTCCGATCATCATCACGTTCGTTAGCTGTTCAAGTGGAATGGTTTCAGAGGTTTGGTTTTTTAAACTTATGGTTACAAATTGGTCTGTGTATTCTGTTAAATAACCTTGAACTTTTCTTTTCTCAGTAGAAAAGACGCATGTTACAGGGGACAGAACCTTTGGAAAGTTAATGAGATAATTTAAACGCTCATTCAAGTCCATTTCTTTAAATGGCTTGACTTTCTTTAATGAAGACCTACTTTCTCTCTTTTGTTTTTGTATTACGGTTGTTTGACTCTCTGGCTGCTCCAATTTAGGTTCCTCTTCCATTATCTGATCCTCTTTTGCAACTGAGTGTGTTTTATTCATCTCCTCTTTTGCAACTGAGAGTGTTTTATTCATCTCCTCTTTTGCAAATGAGA
>NZ_JBALPZ010000123.1:5350-5933 GCF_036965645.1 Neobacillus drentensis | reverse complement strand
ATTATACCCCCGATTATGAAGGAATAAATACAGAGAGTAATCTATTTCATGGGAATGAAGTATTGTTTGTAAGAGCAAGAAGTAACAATTGTTTTCCATTACTAATTAAACATCCTCTTACAGCACAAGCCTAAAAAACCTATTATAAAAAGTTGAAACTTAATTATCCTCAACTAATTATAATAAGCGAAAGGAGGCCATAAGGAGAATGACAACAAACGTTAAAAATACAAAAACCCGCTTAATAGCGGGTTTTTGTATTTTTAGAGTTGAAAAAAGGAGGGCATATCTTATTATTTCTGCCGTATTGCTGCTTGTAATGGGACAGAAAATTGTTGTGGACCTGATATACCAACTAATGATGTTCCTATTGTAGTATAGCCAACAGGAGCGACGCGTGGACTTTTACCAGCTCCACAGCCAATTTGCAAAACTCCGCTATTGACCATCTGACCAATTTTTAAATATCGGATATCAAAAGTTTGTTCTAGATGTCTATCCAATTAAATCACCTCTTACTAATTTATGACCAAGAGCTAGGTTTAATTCTGGAATATCAACTGAATTAAGCTGACTATTTTTC
>NZ_JBALPZ010000123.1:0-5303 GCF_036965645.1 Neobacillus drentensis | reverse complement strand
ATGATATTGAAAATCATTATCAATCGAATGATACAACAAGGGGGACCTTATGGGTAAAAAAATATTACTTTTCATATCTATTCTTCTATTATTTATGGGAATGATACATACTCCTGCATTAGCAGTTAATAATTCCAGTGGAGATATGAAGAAGGCAGAGGAATCAGTTGATCGAGCCATTGATTTAGCTTCTAAAGGGAACCTAGCAGAAGCAGAAAAGGCTTATGATCAATTTAACAAAACTTGGAGACAAATTGAAGAAGGCATAAAAGCTGATTCGGCTACGGCATATCGAGATATTGAATCAAATATGGGTAAGGTCGTTTATGCCTTTACCATAAAAAAACAAGATCAAGTTTTGGCGGCTCTAAAAGACTTAAAAGCCGTAAATGAAAAATTCGCAAGTGGTGGTTATCCAAAAGAAGCGGGTTTTAAGAAAGAAGATATAACACTTGATGATTTTATCCTGCTTTTACAAGAAACAAAGAAAGCGGTAAAAGAACAAGAACAAACTGATGCATTAAAAGAGATTAAAAACGCAAGTGACAGCTGGCTAAGTGTTGAAGGCATAGTGGTTGCCCAATCGGCCTCAGTATATAGTGATTCAGAAAGAGATTTGGTTACTATTCAAGCCATGCTATCTAATAATCCACCAAATTATCAAGATGCAAATCAAACAATTGATCATATGATTAACTACCTTTCACCATTAGCTAATAAGTCTCAATATACTTATTGGGATGCAGCGATGATATTAATTCGTGAAGGATTGGAAGCATTACTTGTTGTAATCGCTCTTATGTCCTTTGTGAACAAATCAGGAGAGGGCAAGGGGAAAGCTTGGATATGGTCTGGCGTATTATCAGGGTTAGGTGTTAGTGTAATTTTAGCTATCATTGTAAAATTCGTTATTTCATCGGGCGCTTTTGGTAATAACAATTCCCTTATAGGGGGATGGACAGGGCTATTTGCAGCAATCATGTTACTCTATATGAGCTACTGGCTTCATAGCCAATCCAATATTGCTGATTGGAATCGATATATACGAGAAAAAAGCCAGGCTGCATTAACTACTGGTAAACTCGTTTCCTTGGGAGTGCTTGCATTTCTAGCAGTATTCCGTGAAGGAACTGAAACTGTCTTATTTTACATCGGTATGGCAAGTCAAATAAAACTACAATCATTGTTATTAGGATTCCTCATTGGAGCTGTAATTTTGGGTATCTTAGCGTATTTAATGATTTTTGTCGGATTAAAGCTGCCGCTTCGCCCATTCTTTACAGTTTCTAGTATTATCGTATTCTATTTATCCATTAAATTTATGGGAATGGGGATTCACAGTCTTCAATTAGCTGGATTCATCCCAACTACCAATTCTCAAAGCATTCCAAGTATAGAATTTTTTGCACTTTATCCATCATGGGAAAGCACTATACCACAGATAATCCTAGTACTCATCGCAGCTTTTATTCTCTTGTTCAAAAATATAAAAAGCAAAAAACTTAAAACTTCTACAAACATTAATATTTAAAAAAGGTGGGAAATTTATTATGAAAAAGTTAACATCATTGGTCTTATCTATCGGTCTTGGAGGTTCTTTAATTTTAGCAGGCTGTAGTTCTGATAACAGTAAAGTATCAGAAGGTGTCGCTCAAATGTTGGATACAACGGAACAGCTTTCAAACGCGATTGATAGTGGGGACCAAGCAAAAGTAAAAGAGGTTGGACCAAAATTAGAAGATCAATGGTCTTCATTCGAAGATGATGTCAAGAAGGACAACAAAGATCTTTATGAAAAAATTGAAAAATACCTAGACCCAACTATTGCTGGTTCGGAAGCAGCAACTCTTGATAAAGAAGCTTTAAGTACTCTAAATGACCAGCTAACGGTTTCATTAAAGGAATTGGATGAGAAAATAAAATAATGCTTGTAAAAAAAGAGACTTTACTAAGGTCTCTTTTTTTGGCTCCATTTAACAGGTTCGGTTCAGAGGGAGAACACAAGAACTAATCCTACAATTGGAGTTTAGGATTCGCAAGGCGATTAGCTTCACCACATAGTGGTTTACAAAGCTAGTTTAACAACATATCAAACTTAAAATTTCCTTAAAAAAATAGTAAATAATAAATTTTTACAATGAGTTCATAATAGATTTACAATTTTCGTTTATAGTAAAAAAGTCAGAAAGATTAAAAAATGATTAAAATCACATTAGATTTTAATTAAAAAAGGGAGAGGGGAAAATTATTATGAAAACTGGCTTTAAGAAGAAGGCGATTCCTTTCATAGCCACAACAGTTCTCGCGACCACGGCTCTTACAACGCAAACTTTATTTAATGACGGTGGTAAACCAAACGCTAAAGCACAATCATTGTCAAAAGAAGAGGTGAAAAAGAATGGTGCATCATGGCTAGCTGGTGACCACCATGTACATAGTGAATGGAGTGTAGGTTGGGACAATTCTACAACCCCTCCTACTGCCATACGAGGCGGTGATGCCATTTATCCAATTGTTAAAAATGCAGAAAATGGTAAGAAGTATGGACTTGATTGGATGATGACAACCGATCATGGAGGTCCTAACCATTCCAAGGTTAACTTAGAACAAGCATATCCTGAATTATTAAAATCCCGTGAAGCTGTTCCTGACGTTCTTCAATTCTACGGAATGGAGCTTGATACACCAGGAGCTGACCACAGCACGCTAATGATTCCAAAAGGGGAAAATGAGTCACAAGTGCTTTATGATCTTGAAAGCAAGTTTAATTCTCGTGAAGCTTATCCAAATGACCCAAGCCGTAACACTGAATCAAAAATGATTGAAGCTCTTAACTATATGAAACAAATGGACGAACTTCCAATTTCTATCGCACATCATCCATCCCGTTCAGCGGCAGGTGTTGGTGCATGGGGACAAGATACTCCGCAAGAGTTCCGTAATTGGAATGATACAGCACCAAATATCTCTATCGGTATGGAAGGAGCTCCTGGTCACCAAGCAGCTGCTATTAATCCAGATGGCACTCTTGATCCTAAGGGGTCACGTGGCAGCTACTCAAACGCAAACGCTCCAACAATGGGTGGTTTCGATCAGATGAGTGCTATCGTTGGTGGTTTATGGGATTCGATGCTAGGTGAAGGAAGACACTGGTGGATTACAGCTACTTCTGACTCACATGTTAACTGGCGTGATGGAGGAAGTGACTTCTGGCCTGGTGAATATTCTAAAACATATGTAAAAGCAGAGAAAAATTATGAAGATGTAATGGAAAACCTTCGTCAAGGGAATGTATTTGTAACAACGGGTGACCTAATCTCAGAACTTGATGTTAAAGTTCAAGCAGGAGGCAAATCACCATTGCATGCAGAGGCAAAAGGAAACTCAGCATCAATCGGTGAAACACTTACACTTCCAAGTAAGAAATCTGATGTAACAGTAACAGTCCGCATCAAAGATTTAAACGCTGCGAACTCTCATGGAGATAAGCCAAATGTTCAACGCGTTGACTTAATCATGGGAGAAGTGAATGGAAAAGTGGAAGACCGCTCAACAGCTTCTAATCCGACAACAAAAGTTGTAAAGCGTTTCACAGAAAGCGACTGGAAAAAAGATGGTGAATACATCACCATTACTTATACTTTAAAAGACGTGGACAAAGATAGCTATATTCGTTTACGTGGTACTAACACGGATCAATTAGAACCGGTGCAGGATCCAAAAGGAGAGAATCCATGGAATGACCTTTGGTTCTACTCAAATCCGATATTCATCCAAGCAGATAAGTAATTGAGGAAATGGAAAGACGAGGGGGGATTTAACACTCCTCGTCTTTCTATTATCTTATGTCACAACAACCTTGAATTGAAAACAAAAGGAAATGGACGTGGATCTTATGAAAAAGGTATGGTACTCGATTTTTCTCCTCTTACTCACATTTAGTTCAATTTTTCCTTCCCCAGCATCTGCTCATACCAATAATAGTGAGGGGTATTCTAACATTGTAGTCAAAAATAAATCGTTAGATTACGAGTTGAAGCTCGATCTTGAAGAACTGGGGCACGCCCTTAATAAGGCAACAAATGAAAGGGAGTTAATTAACAATAAGATTGTGCAGCGTTATATCAATTCCCATATCAAGATTTATGGTGATAGTGAATTACTTGAGGGCAATGTACTGAAAACGGATATAGAAATGCTTAAGGAGCGTCCGTTTGCCGTAATAAAAATGGAATACAAAACAAACCATAAGCCAGAAAAATTAGTGGTTCAATATAATATGTTTATGGATGATTCCGATCCAAGTCATGCCAATTTTGCCACAGTAAAAATGGACGGGAAGCAACAAGAAAAGATTTTGACATTCGAATCTAGGGAATTTGAAATTGGCAACATAAGTTTCATGCAGAACGCTATACAATTTTTAACGCTGGGATTAAAACATATTTTCACTGGTTATGATCATATTCTTTTTGTCATTAGCTTGCTATTTGGGGCGAAAACCATTCGTCATATTCTTTCCTTAGTAACAGCCTTTACAATTGCACACAGTATTACTTTGGCTCTGGCAACTTTAGACATTGTTCACCTGCCAACTAGATTTGTAGAGTCAGCTATTGCATTAAGTATTATTTATGTAGCACTTATGAATATTTTTAATCAAGACTCAAAACACCAGCCATGGCTTGCCTTTGCTTTTGGGTTAATCCATGGATTCGGTTTTGCAGGAATTCTTTCTGAAATGAGATTAGATACGAACCATATGGTCGCATCACTTTTATCTTTTAATATCGGAATCGAAATCGGTCAACTATTAATTGTTTCGCTCGTTTTCCCGATTATTTTATGGGTTAAGAAGTTAACCGTGAAACCAGTTAAATGGGTCATTCCAGGAACCTCAGCAGCAATTTTAGCATTTGGTCTTGTTTGGTTTATTCAGAGAGCTTTTTAAGTATAGGGATAAAATGCAAAGTTTAAAGAGTATAGAGATAAAAAGTGGTACCCAGTCAATGTAAGTTGGGTACCACTTTTTTATTTTTGTCGACTAATATTATTTTTTACAGTCATAACCAAAAATTATTCAAAAGACGTCTTTTATAGTTGTTTTAGTATTGTTATTTATTCATTCAGTATAAGTAAATATATAAATTTATTTCATATTGGTTAGGAAGTCAGCTGCCGTTTTTGGCGGCTGTTCTTATTGAGCTAACTTGGCAGGTGTGCGGCCGAGCCTAGGTCGTATCATATAGCGGGTGGGACTCCCGCCGAGTAAGAACTAGCCATTCGCTCGTAGCGAGTCTTGG
>NZ_JBALPZ010000122.1:48119-67152 GCF_036965645.1 Neobacillus drentensis | reverse complement strand
GTCCCTGTGCCTGGTAAACGGAATGCATGATACATTTACGGATACCATCAAGGTCACGTCCAGCACGGCCAAGTCCTTCTAATTCACATGGCAGGCTGTATTGAATGTTTTTGTTCTCACAGCCGCCGCCTTTTAAAATCAGACGTACGTCAATATAGTCTTTTTCCCATTGGTCAAATTTGATAACCGGTACACCGGCGCCAAGATTATCGCCGCTATTTTCACCTGTTAAAGAATCAACAGAGTTCGGGCGTAATTTTCCTTCCTTCGTTGCAAGGACAATTGCATTTCTAATAGCCTCTTTCAGCACTAGTTGATTTACGCCAACAGGTGTCTTAATTTTAAAAGTTGGCAGTCCTGTGTCTTGACAGATTGGAGATACCTGATCATCGGCCATTTTAATATTATTCGTGATTGTTGCAAGACTCATGGCAGCACTGGTTCCTGCATTTTCTTTTTGCTTAGCAGCCAGCACTGCTCGGCGAACGTCTTTCGGAAGCTTTGTTGATGTTTCAACAATCAGCTCGTACATGCTCTCTTGAAATTTTTCGATATTCAATTCGAGTACCCCTTTCCCTTTGTTCCCCAATATAATCTATTTTAAATTTTACAACTATTTGCACGCTTACATTATACTCCTATAAACTCTAGAATAAAAGGAAAAGCTTGCTATTGGCAACATGTACAAGTCATAAAAAAGAGCCTGTTATCTAAACAGACTCACTTACTTCACGGTTATTAAATTCGCGGCATTTTGATTCCATATCATCTAACATCGAGATTAACCGATCAATATCCTCTAAATCCGTATCCTCAGGATCGATGGCATCAAGAACATCGATAAACATATTTAAACGGTGCTTTAAGAAATCCACTTGCGTATTTTTATTTTGAATTGGGCTGCCCAAATGATTCACTCCTTTCATCACCGTTTCATCCTATCGAAATATAGGGAATTTGGCAATGGATTAATCCTATTTTGCCCATTTTATAAAAAAAAGAACCCCTCAGTTTTGAGGAGCCCAGTAAATTTACCTATCTTGGCCGTTCAGAAGCCGCAAAGCCAAAGGAAACATAATCTTGAACAGGGATCCAGGCACCAATGCCTTGAGAGGTAACGTTCTTGATTACAATAAACTTCTTACTTCCTTTAAGCATCAAATAGACTTCCCCGTAGGTTACCTTTCCTTTTTCATTCACCCCTGGGGCATAGGCAAATAAGTAGCCTAAGCGATTTGGAGGAATGTTGTAAATATGGTCGTTCTTTGTCCCTGTACCAATTATCGTTTCAAAAGCAAGAGGAAGATTCGTCTTTTCCATCGCCTTTAACAACATCATCTTTTTAACTTCTTCAGCATTTGGTATTTTAGACGTTAGACCGCCCCGAATAACCTTTTGTGATTCCTGCACATATTTGATTTGATAAGGCACTCTGCCACCACGATTATCGAAATAATTGGTGTTAATTTTTTGATACTCCCAGTTAGGAGAGGTTTCAGATGATTCGTAGTTTAATGGCCACTGGCCTAGATAGATAATCGCTCGGTATCCGAGAGCAAATGGAGTGCTGTTAATGCTGGACTCATTAAGCATCCGAATGAGATCCGGGTTTTGAATCTTAACCTTTGATGAATTAATAAGCTTTTTTGTCAGTTCACTTGGCTGCAGAAAGGGTAAATCCTGCGTTGAATTCGGATACGTGTTTTCTTTTGAAATATTACGGACAGACGGTGGAACTTGATATTTTACTGCGCTTTGTTTTACCGGGGCTTTTTGAGCTAAAGCAGACGGTATAAAGGTTAATATTAATAGCAATGACATAAGTAAAGAAACATTTTTCTTCAAGGGTTGGAACTCCTTTCACTAAGAACATTAATCAGTCTGCTAGTAGTTTTTTCGGAGTTCCAATATATTATCCATTTCCCGCTAAGACTTTTTTCTCGAACCTATAAATATTTCACTTGCAATCGCTGCATAAATTTCTCAAAGAAAGGAAAAAACAATTGGATTGCCGGGCCCACTGTAAACGTGATGATAATCGTTCCATATGAGATAGGTCCATTTAGGAAAAAAGCCGGGATTAAAGCGGTAATTTCACCAATTGTTTTCGCCAGCATTAGATTCACCCGGAAACGTTCTTTAATCGCTAACATAAAATTGTCGATTGGACTTTGGGGAAACTTAGCCTGTATATAGATGGAGGCCCCAAATCCGATAATTAAGATCCCCACTATTAACATTGCCAGTTTAGCAAATAGCTGGTCTACAGCGAATAAATTAAAAACATTATCGAGCCAAAAGTCGACTAACAAACCAATGACGATAATCGTCAGAAGTGATAGAATATCCGGCCCTCTTTTTACTAAAAAGCCATTCACTAGGACTAAAATGGCGCCATCTATCATGACCCACTTCCCTACTGAAAGCCCCACTTTTTCTGTCAGGGCGATATTCAAAGCGTCCCATGCCCCTACTCCAATTTCAGCAACCTTGATTGTCATACATACCCCAAAGGTCATGATTGCTAGCCCGACAATAAAGAATAGTAACCGTATCGTAAATTTCATGTCTCGCTCCTTATGTTCTAGTTCCGAAGTAACAAAAATGTAATAATCTGATTATTTACAAAACTTTAACTAGGAATTATAATAAACTTAACCTTTAAAAAAAGGAGGGCAGTAATCAATCGGCTTACGACTTAATTAGACTAAGGAGGTTGGGATTCCCGTCTTATATGAAATTCAACACTCGTGTTTTTCTATTGATTTTCACTTAACATGAAGGTTGGTGATTGATGGTCCCACGAAATGAAAACGATTGATTTGAACCCTAAATAAATAGTCCTGTATCATTATAGCATATGGATAAATATTTATTGTACATTGAAAAAGTATATGAAAAAAGGAGACTCTATACCATTTGGTATAGAGTCTTCTCTTTTTTTATAGCAAGTAAAATCCAATTCCCATAATGACATAGGCAGCTAGTAAGGTTAATCCTTCAAACCAATTGGATTCACCGTCATTCGAAATAACCACCATCAGCAGGACGGAAGAAACCATTGCAATCAGCTCCTGCCAGCTGAAGATAAGCGGCATTGATGTTTCAAACAGAAGTGAAACTAGGACCAGTACGGGCAAGACAAACATTGCGACTTGTAAGGTTGAGCCAATCGCAATCTCAACAGCAATATCCATTTTATTTTTATAAGCCATCAAAACGGCTGATGCGTGTTCTGCAGCATTTCCAACGATGGCGACAATAATGACCCCAATAAATAATTCAGACCAGCCAAACGTGTCCCCTACATATTCAAAGGTATGTACCAGATGTTCGGAAATATACGCGACAGCAATGGTTGCAAGGAGGAGAACACCGATTGCCTTTCCTTTCCCCCATTCGGGGACCTCTTCCTCATGAACCTCTTTAGGGGCCCCTGATTGATATACTCCACGATGGGTAACCAGTTTAAAGAATAGAGCAGCTAAATAGAGGAGAATTAAAATCACTGATGTTCCTATACTCAAGGAAAGTGTACTGTTTTCATTCATATTAATCGAAAACACTTCTGGAATCACAAAGGCAATCATGACAGCAAACATCAACAAGCCGGAATTATGTCTGGCATCATATACATTAAATTCCTGCCGCTTGAATTTTAACCCGCCAATAAAAAAGGATAGTCCCGCAACAAGTAGTAAGTTCCCTAGAACGGAACCAGTTAAGGAGGCAAGAACTACTCCTACAAGCCCTGCTTTTAAGGAGAAAATGGAAATGATTAACTCAACCGCATTTCCGAAGGTTGCATTTAATAGTCCGCCAATTCGCGGACCGGCCACAATGGCAAGACTCTCCGTTGCCCTGCCCATAAAGCTCGATAAGGCAATGATCGTTAAACAGTACAAGATAAATAAGATTATGTTCGACCAATGCATCATCGTTCCAATTACAGACACTGGAACCCCGATGAATGTCATTAGCATAAAAACTTTGTTCGTCAACGTTTTCCCTCCAGTTAGCTCGTGCTTTTATACTTATATTTTTCCACTTGTACCTTAATTTACCTAAAAATAAATAAAATGTCTAGGCAGCTATTTCGTGCAAATGCCTTATTTTCTAGATACCAACATGGAGGTAAAATTAAACTTATTATAAATCTTTGCCGAAAAAGATAACGGCTACTCTCGATCAGCAAAATTCCTAAACATAATTGTAAGCAAATTCATATCTTAAAGCATACGATATATGGTAAAATAACTTAAAAGAATATAGGTTGAGATTTGCGCTGTCATCACTTGATGACAGCTTTCGTGTTTTTTATGGGTAATGAATATGATTATTTTTCTCAGTTAAGTCGCAAAAGCCTCAGCACCTTGACCAGGGAAACAATCCCTAGGTGCTGAGGCTGACCGAATTAAATGTAATGAGGGGGGAGAACAAATGAGTTCTGAAGCAAAGGTTTTATCAAAGGGGATTCAGGAAGTCAGTTGGGTTGAAAAAATAAAACCACATATCGAATTGATTGCTGCCGCAACAAGCGGAATCTTAATCGCAGCAGGGTGGCTGTTTGATAAACATGGCGGCGGGGTCGAATCCATTATTTTCTATTTATTAGCCTTTTTGATTGGGGGCTTTGCCAAGGCAAAAGAAGGAATCGAGGCTACCTATGAAAATAAAGAACTAAACGTCGAAATGCTGATGATTTTTGCTGCAGTCGGTTCAGCGATTATCGGTTATTGGACAGAAGGTGCAGTATTAATCTTTATATTCGCCGTAAGCGGCGCACTGGAAACCTACACCATGAATAAAAGCCATAAGGAGATTTCCTCCTTAATGGAACTGCAGCCACAAGAGGCTTTAAGAATTACTGCCCGTTCTGAAGAACGTGTGGCGGTTTCTGACCTAATGGTCGGAGACCAAATTTTAATTAAACCAGGTGAGCGAGTTCCAGCTGATGGGATGATTATCAAAGGACAAACCAACATAGATGAAGCGGCCATTACCGGAGAATCCATGCCTGTTTCAAAGAGTGAGCAAGCAGAAGTTTTTGCTGGTACCGTCAATATGACCGGTTCTATCACGGTTCAAGTTACGAAGGCAAGCACTGATACACTTTTTCAAAAAATCATTCAGCTTGTTCAATCCGCTCAAAGTGAAAAATCCCCTTCACAGCTATTCATTGAGCGTTTTGAAGGCACCTATGTGAAAGTAGTCCTGCTTGTTGTGATAAGCATGTTCTTTTTACCCTACTTTCTTCTTGGCTGGAGCTGGCATGAGTCCTTTTACCGAGCCATGATTTTATTGGTTGTTGCCTCACCTTGTGCCCTTGTTGCGTCGATCATGCCCGCTACACTTTCAGCCATTTCAAATGGGGCTAAACACGGAATCTTAGTAAAAGGCGGGGTCCATTTAGAAAATTTAGGCCACTTAGAGGCCATCGCTTTCGATAAAACAGGGACTCTGACAAAGGGAAAACCAGAAGTGACGGAAGTAATCGTCAAAGAGGGGCTCAATAAGGAAGAGCTGATCCTAAAAGCGGCTTCAATTGAGAATCAATCAACACATCCACTTGCGCAGGCGATAGTGAAATTTTCCAAACAATCCTTGAAGAAGGAATTATTACAACCGGACAGCCTGGAAGATATACCTGGCTGGGGTGTAAAGGCGTCTATAAACGGTGAGCAATGGAAAATAGGGAAAGCCGCGTTTGTTGGAAATGATCAGGTCGATCAGTTTGCTGAAGGGAAGTCCAAGGAATTAGCTGCTCTTGGCAATACCTTAGTCTTTATTGAAATAGATGGAATGCTTAGTGGGATGTTTGCAATGAAAGATGTGGTTCGTGAAGAAACAAAGTATGCAATTGAGGACTTAAAGAAACAAAACATAAAAACGATTATGCTGACAGGCGATAGTGAAAAAACAGCCCGAGCCATTGCCGCCGAGAGTCATGTGGATGAATTCTACGCAGAATGTCTTCCAGAAGAAAAGGTGGAGAAGTTAAAACATCTCAAGGAGAAATATAAAACAGTGGCCATGGTTGGAGATGGTATTAATGATGCCCCAGCGTTAGCCATAGCGAATGTAGGAATTGCGATGGGAGAAGGAACAGATGTTGCCCTGGAAACGGCGGATATTGTTTTAATGAAAAATGATCTTCCTAGAATTGCCGAAGCAGTTAGGCTATCACAGCGAATGAACAAAATTATTAAACAAAATGTGGTTTTCTCCATTGCTGTCATTATGCTGCTTATTTGCTCCAATTTCTTTCAACTGCTGGATTTGCCATACGGCGTAATTGGCCATGAAGGCAGTACCATCCTCGTTATTTTGAATAGCCTCAGGCTGTTAAAATCCTAACAAGGAAAAAGAAAGACCAGGTGGAAATTCATCCACCTGGTCTTTTATATCAGATAAGAAAGTATAAAAGTCGATAATTGTCCAGCTCCAGGCGCCATCGGCTCGAGGTCACAAGCCGAAGTCTAAGCGCCTTACGCTTTTCTTATATTTAGGGCTTAGTGATAGCCATTAGATCCGTTAGCAGATCCTGAAGTTTTATTCCCCTTACTGCCTTTTCCCTTTTGTTTTGTGCTGCCATCTTTTTTCGTATGCTTGGTCATCTTGTCATCCTCCCTTGTTGTTCGGGGACTATGCCCTCTTTTATAGTTTGGACAGATAAGTGACTTTCATGAAGGTAAGTGTTAGCAGTTTGTCCTGTATTTTTCACTATAGAAGGCATTGACTTCTCCTCCGAGAATGATAATAAACGCTGATAGATATAACCATATCATCAAAACAATGATGGCACCAATACCTCCGTAAGTAAGGGAATAATTACTGATGTTGTTCACGTAAAAAGATAACCCGATGGAAGAAATAATCCAGCCCACCGTAGCAAAACAGGCTCCCGGAAAAGCACTTCGACACTTCAGTTTGACATTTGGAGCAATCCAATATAACCCTGTAAAAATTAAAAATAAGATAATGGCGCTGACCAGCCAGCTTAAGGCATTCCACAATTTAATAAATTGTGAGGTATAACCTAATTTTGAGAATAAAAAAAGGCCTATCTCCCTTCCGAAAACAGGGAGGATTATAGCAAGCAAAAAGACAAAAATCATTCCAAAGGTTAATAAAACGGCCATTCCCCTTGCAACAATGAAAGAGCGGCTCTCCTTCACGTCATATGCCTTATTAAAGGCTCTCACTATAGCATTAATACCATTGGAGGCCGACCAAATAGTACCGATAATCCCGAACGAAAGTAAGCCGCCATTACGATGGCTCATAATTTCCTTTACATTTTTTTCAATTAGTTTCATGGCCTCTTCAGGAGCAAAATCACGAATCATCCCCAGCATGTCCTGGTGCGGAATTGGAAAATACGGTAGAAGTGTAAATAATACAATTAAGAGTGGAAATAAGGAAAGAAGAAAAAAATAAGCCAATTGCGCACTCAAGCCGGGAAGATCATCTTCTTCAATCCGATGCCAAAGTAATCTTAGCAATGAAGAGCGTACATTTACTTTCTTATCCATATAGATCCTCCTTCTTATTTGTGATTTATTTCTCCCTTTCCTAATACTTTATCTAAGATTTCATCCTCATCATTTTCAATGAAGGTTTCCTTCGTTTCTTTAAGTATTTCCGTCACCTGTGGTGTCAGTTCTCTTAACTCCTCAACTTTTTCAGTGATAAAAGAAATATCGTCACTAACTGTTTCAAAGGTAGATTTAAGTTTTGCAGCAGTTCCCCTCACTGTTTCGGTTACCTCATCAGGATGGCGAATGATATACCCTATCTTTCCCGAAGTTTTCTTTACATTTTCCTTCATTGTCTCTCGGGTATCTTTATCTAATAAGCTAAGTGCCCCGCCTGCGATCGCCCCTAGCAGCAACCCTTTCCAAAACTGATTTTTCCTCGTCATCTTAACCTCTCCTTCAAGCATCATAATTATCATTCGCTCTTCATAAAAGAAAATAATCCCATTGTATATCTTACCATTTATTTTACGATATCAAACCTTCCAATCCAATCAGTTCGTTACCATTTAAATGGACAAACTACAAGAAGGTCAGTATTGACAGATACTTTTTAACGTGAAAAGATGGGATTAACAATTTCGAAAAGGGTGACTGAAATGAATTTATCAGAGAAAACTGTTGAGAATGTTGAATACATGATTGAACAAATAAAGGAAAAATTAAAAGTTCTAAACCTTGGAGCCATCAAACCCTCGCATTTTGATGAGGAAATGTATGAAGAATTAAAGGAAATTTATGAAATGGTTTTGAAAAAAAAATCATTTAGTCCAAATGAAATGCAAGCGTTAGTTGAAGAACTTGGGAGTCTTAGGAAAAAATAATAAAAAGACCCGTTATTGGTTTTTATAAAATAACGGGTCTTTTAGCTTATTTTTGTTCTGTTAAAATGACCGGACCATCTTTTGTAATCGCCAGAGTGTGCTCATATTGAGCAGAATATTTACCATCGATCGTTCTAGCAGTCCAACCGTTGAGATCCATTTTGGTCTGGTATCTGCCGATGTTTACCATTGGCTCAATCGTAAATACCATCCCCTCTTTAATACGTGCCCCTTTGCCTGGGAGCCCATAATGCGGTACATCTGGTTTCTCATGAATAACTGCGCCAATGCCGTGGCCAATAAAATCGCGAACAACAGATAACCCTTCACTTTCAACAAACGTTTGGATCGCATGACCAATATCTCCGATTCGATTGCCCACAACTGCCTGTTCAATCCCTTTATATAAGGCTTCCTTCGTTACCTTTAATAAATGGGTCGTTTCATCTGAGAGCTCACCAACCCCATAGGACCAAGCGGAATCAGCTAACGCACCATTGTAATTAACAACCATATCTATAGTGACGATATCTCCATCTTTTAATGGTTCCTTCCTTGGGAACCCATGGCATATTTCGTCATTTATGCTTGCACATGTTGCGTATTCATAGCCTTTATATCCTTTTTGTTCGGGTGTCGCTCCATTTTTCCTCAAAAAATCATCAACAAATTCTTCTATTTCCCAAGTAGTAATTCCTGGTTTAATTAGTTTAGCAATTTCCTTATGACAGGCTGCAAGTATTTCTCCGGCCTTTTTCATTGCTTCAATTTCACGTTGCGATTTTAAAACAATCATCTGTTTCCCTGCCTTTTTGATTATATTTATGTACATTCGTTGATATTGTTCGTTGTAGTGTTGGTTAGGAAATTATACCTTTATACTTTTTATGACAACAGTTTAATATTAACGCTAACTAGCTTTTTTTTCAAAACATACCTTCCTAAAGACATAGGTATAGGAAGAAATTCACATTGTTCATGATATTGTAATAATAGTTCGTTCTTAATATGGTTCTTTCCCATTCTTTTTGATAGAATATATGTAAGAAGGCTAACGATTAAAACGTATTTACACTATTAATCAGAAAAAATTAAAATGTAGGTGTGTGAGACTCAATGATTGGTGACCGCGTTAAAAAATTTCGCTTAGAAAAGAAAATGTCACTATCCGAACTTGCTGAACAAGCGGGAGTTGCTAAATCTTATTTAAGTTCCCTAGAAAGAAATCTGCAAAAGAACCCATCTATTCAATTTCTCGAAAAAATTGCCAGCGTTTTAAATCTTCCTGTCGAACATCTGATTCACGAACAAATCAATAAGGATGATTTAGATACTGATTGGATGAACCTTGTCAAAGAGGCCATGAATTCCGGTGTTTCAAAGGAGCAATTTCGAGATTTTCTTGAATTTAATAAGTGGCGAATTAATCAGAATAATAATGAATAAAAAAAGCATTCTACAAAAGCAGTTAATTTTTGTAGAATGCTTTTTTTAATATGTACCCAATGATTTAAAATCATCATGAGTAAGAAAATTTCGAACATCTTCAATGGAGAGTCCAAGTTTTCTTGCCTCCAAAATCAGTTCTATCCATTCCTGGTCAACAACTTCCACGTCTTTTTCTGTAATCACCATTATACTCACTCCCAAAATACGGTTGTATCCCAGGTAGCCCGGCCATCATAGCAATTTCGTTCTTGCTTTAGATCCTCGGCTTTGCGTCCCTGCCTTTCAACAGGTTTGCCCTTTTCTGTGTTCCTACTTAATACTTAAGTAATGAATTTATTTCCTAAACTTAATGTCTGGGTCTTTTTACTTATTAATAAATGATATGTTCATTATATCGATTACAATAAATGTAATGTGTTGTAATTTGTCAGTTTTTACTAATTTTCTAACAACTTTTTCAATCAAAATCTTCCAAATTTCTACAAAAAAACCCATTATTATTGTCAAATTTCTTCCAATTATCGATGTGGATTAAATTTGTCTATTTTGTGACAATCGGAATATAATATAACCAACATATAAAAATACTTAATACTGAAAATTTTCAAAAAAGGATGTGTTCTTATGACTATTATACATGTTCTGAATTTTTGCATACCAATCGCCTTTATCGTATTTGCTGGCTTTTTATTGGACAGATTGTGCAAACCTGTTAAACAAGAAAAAAAAGCTAGTGATGAATAGTCACTCTCCATCAAACCAGCTTTACTTCCTTATTTTACTTTGTACTTTTAACTCGTAGTTTTTAAACATGGCAGAATTTGTTTTAACGCCCCGTTTTGACATTAACTGATTAAACCTTAGCAATTTTTCATTTAATTTTCTTTGGAGGTCCTCCCTTTCGTTTTCTTCGCATTTTTTGAGCAGCTCTTCTATACCCATCATTTCTTGACGTAAGCGTCCTTCTTCTTCTGTATAACCGGCATTTTTCATAATTTTATAGGCCATACGCAGTTCCTCTGGTATTGCGGATAAATCTTCAAGCTGCATTGGTTTGCCAAATCCGGGTAATGCATCAAATTCACCGTCTTGATATGCTTTTTTTATTCGGTCTTCTGAAAGTATTTGAAAAAAGTCCAAATTGAGTGCCTCCTTTTTCCTTCATCATTGTTCTCATTATACCAACGGTTGTATCAGATATAAATTGGAAAAATCATTCCAAATTATTTTTAGGTATGTTAGGGGAAACTACTTTCGTAGACGAAAGGGGTGTTGACCTTGGCACGTGGAGAACATTTTGAGCACAAAAAGAAAAACCATCCAGGTAATTTTCCAAAGGATAGCCTTACAGAAAAGCATGTAAAGGAAGCCATTGGAGATGAAGAATTAATTGTTACCCAGGAAGCATTTAAAAATAGACTTGAGGATGAGGATGAACAGCGTGTGGATACTGGCCGCTGGCTCCCAAATCATATGAAGTAAAGGCGTGAGTTTTCACGCCTTTTTTGAATGTTCTTTAATAAACTGGTGAAATTCAATGGTCTTTAACCATTCTTCCGCCTTTTCAATATCCTTTGAAAAAGTTCTGTCATGCTTAATGGAAGGAACTTGTTGACGCCCTTTTTCATATAACGCTTTGGTATAGGCTGCCATTTTATTTTCCCCGCGAAATTCTACTGCTTGCATCGCACAAATCAACTCAATCGCAAGGACCCTTCTGACATTTTGGATGATTTGGTATGCGTGCCTCGCTGCAATCGTCCCCATACTGACATGATCCTCTTGATTAGCAGAAGATGGAATGGAATCGACACTTGCTGGATGTGCTAGTGTTTTGTTCTCTGAGACCAGTGATGCAGCTGTATACTGCATAATCATTGCCCCAGATTGCAAACCTGGTTCAGGACTCAAGAACGGTGGCAAATCGTTTAACTGCGGATTGACTAACCTTTCTATTCTTCTTTCCGAAATATTAGCTAGTTCCGCTACAGCAATTTTCATAAAATCCATCGCAAAGGCAATCGGCTGGCCATGAAAGTTACCACCCGAGATTACCTTTTCCCCTTCATCGAAAACAAGTGGATTATCAGTTGCCGCGTTCATCTCAATTTCTAATTTTTCTTTCACATAATCGAGAACCTGCCAAGTGGCACCGTGAACTTGCGGGATACAACGTAAGGAATAGGCATCCTGAACCCGTAATTCCCCCTGTCTTGTAGTTAATTGACTATCGCTTAAGTAATGACGGATTCTTGCTGCTGTTTCTATTTGTTGTTTGTAGCCTCTTGCTGTCTGAACTTCCTCTGCGAAGGCATCCATGATTCCATTTAAAGCTTCGATCGTCATTGAGGCTATTAACTCACTTTCGAAGCAAAGCTGTTCTGCTTCTAGGAATCCGACCACTCCCATTGCTGTCATCGCTTGTGTCCCATTTATGAGGGCAAGGCCCTCTTTCGCTTCTAAGGTTACCGGTAAAATCGCTTCCTGCTGAAGGGCAGTAAGGGAATCTATTCGTTTTCCTTTGTAAAATACTTCTCCCTCGCCAATTAATACTAAAGCTAGGTGGGAAAGTGGAGCAAGATCTCCACTTGCACCCAGCGATCCTTGCTGAGGAATAACAGGAATAATATCTGCATTTACTAATGCAAGTAATTTTTCAATAATGATTGGTCTTATCCCAGAATACCCTTTTAATAATGTATTGGCCCGCAGCAGGACCATCGCTTTGGCGACTACTTCCGGAAAAGGTTCTCCTACCCCGCACGAATGGGATCGGATTAAATTTAACTGAAGAGCCTGGACATGGGCCTTATCAATTAAAACGTCACTAAACTTCCCAAAACCTGTTGTGATCCCATAGATGACTCTCGCCTCCGAGACAATTTTTTCGACTGCCTCTCTGCTTTTTTGGACAACCTCCATACTTTTCGTGGAGGCGGTGACCTTTTTATTAGCGTATAAGACTTCCTTTATTTGCTCTAAGGATAAATCATGGCCTGTTAACGTAATCATTTGTCTCTCTCCTCTACCAATTTAGTAGAATAAAGAAAAAGGCTGGATTCCTAAACCGTTTAGATTTGGGATCCAGCCTCTTTTTTTGATTCAAATTTATTCTTTAGGGAATGCCGCATATCTCATCATTCCATTCTTAACTATTCTGATAATTTTATTGTATGTGTGGAGATCCCTCGATGTCAATGGAGCGGGAAAGTGGATTTTCGACTATTTCAGAGAAAGCATTTGCTTTTTTAGTCAGTAGGGACCGCCATTCTACGTAATGATGGGTTTTTTCTACAAAATCTAAGTAGAATTCTACCATTTTCCCATAAAATTCAACAAAAAGCGTAAATTTAATCCAGTTTTGTGGTGTTTAAAATTTAATTCGACGTAAATTTGAGGTTTTTCTACATTTCAAAGAGGAATTCTACATATTGAACTAGTTATTCAACTGTATTTGTAAAATATTCCTATTAACTCGATACACTTCTCCAAATTACAAAATCCCCTCATTTTCCGCTATACTTAAAAAGGTCAAATTGTGTTTTACCTGAAAGGAGTAACCATGAAATCACTTGTACTTGCAGAAAAGCCTAGCGTTGCGCGCGAAATTGCACGTGTCCTTGGCTGCAATCAAAAACATAAAAGCTATATGGAAGGCAATCAATATATTGTTACCTGGGCACTTGGTCATCTCATCGAATTAAAGATGCCGGAGCATTATGACACTAAATATAAACAATGGAACCTAGAGGACTTGCCAATTATCCCGCCGAAAATGGGATTAAAGGTAATGAAGCAAACAAACCATCAATTCCGGGCCATTGAAGCTTTAGCTAAACGAAAAGATATTAACGAATGTATCATTGCTACCGATGCCGGGCGTGAAGGAGAACTTGTCGCACGCTGGATTCTAGATAAACTTCATTGGAACAGACCATTGAAAAGACTGTGGATATCATCGCAAACAGACAAAGCTATTAAAGAAGGCTTTAAACAATTACGGCCTGGAAAACAATTTGAAGACCTCTACCATTCAGCTGTTTGCCGGGCAGAAGCCGATTGGCTGATAGGCCTAAATGTAACTCGGGCCTTGACTACCAAATACAAGGATCCCCTTTCCGCGGGACGAGTCCAAACACCAACACTAGCCATGCTCTTGGACCGAGAGGAGCAGATTCAGAAATTTGTTCCAAAAGAGTATTGGACTATACGTGCCGAAATTGGAACACTCACAACCGATTGGGAGCGGGACAATGAGAAACGCATTTTTGATAAACCAAAAGCCGAAGCAACCATCGCGAAGATTGCAGGCAAAAAGGGTATTTTAGAGAAAATTGAGCGAAAGAAAAAGTCGGAACAGCAGCCACTTCCATATGATTTAACAGAACTGCAGCGAGATGCCAATAAACGCTTTGGCTTTTCTGCGAAAAAGACATTAACGGTATTGCAGCGGCTTTATGAGCAATATAAATTGGTAACTTATCCAAGAACTGATTCAAGGTACCTGACTACCGACATGATTGGAACGATGACAGATCGCTTACAAGGGATGCTATCAGGATATAAAGAGGAAGTTCGCCCATTACTGGCAAGTAATGGAAAGGTACTTGCGAAACGAGTATTCAATAACGAAAAAGTGACCGACCACCATGCCATTATCCCGACAGAGCAACGGCTAAATTTGGGTGAACTCGATAACGATGAACGAAAATTGTATGACCTAATTGCCCGCCGATTCCTTACTTTATTTTTACCAATGTATGAATATGAAACGATTCATGCCATCTTTAAAGTTGAGAGCGAAACCTTTACAGCGAAAGATACAAATGTTCTTGATTTAGGATTTAAGAAAGTGTTAGGAAAAGAAGATACAGAAGCATCCACTTTCGGCTTACAAAAATTGATCCAAGGTAAAGAATATACAGTTAAAAACAGTACTCTAAATCAGAAGTGGACCGAACCGCCATTAAGATACTCTGAAGCCGATGTTCTGGCCCAAATGGAGAAATTCGGATTGGGTACACCAGCGACCAGAGCCGAAATTATTGAAAGACTAGTTGAAACAGAGGTCGTCGAGCGACAGAATGGCCGGTTTACACCGACGAAAAAAGGAAAACAGTTAATTGACCTCGTCAATGATGAATTAAAGTCTCCAGAATTAACGGCGAAATGGGAACAGGAGTTGGAACGAATTTCGAAAGGGAAAGCCGATCCAAAGCAATTTTTACAAAGGATTCGCCGACAGACAGAACAGCTCGTCTCAGAAATAAAGGCAAGTGATAAATCCTACCGAGCCCATAATCTAACTGGCTCGAGATGTCCGGAATGTAATGAATTCTTAAAGGAGCGGAACACGAAGGAAGGGAAAATTCTTGTTTGCTCCAGCCCGACGTGTTCATTCCGTAAACGGAAGGATCCTAAACTGGCGAATCGCCGCTGCCCGCAATGTCATAAGAAAATGGAACTCCATGAGGGAAAAGCGGGAGTTTACTTCCAATGCCGGCGGTGTAATGTTGTCGAAAAAGCCGAAGAACGGAAAAAGGCTGTTAATAAACGTGAAGAAAAGAAACTTGTCCAAAAATATTCGCAAAAAGAAGATTTTGGTACCAGTCTTGGCGATTTACTCAAACAGGCGTTACAAAATAATGATTGATGAAAAAGGCGGGAATCCCCGCCTTTTTTTTCTTGAATCCACTTACATAGGAATAGTATTATGTATGGGCACGTAAAAGGAGAAACGAGGATTTTTATGAGGATAAGGGACTGGGATGCAAATTTAAAGGTACGATTAGCCGCGGAGGCCTTGGTAAATATCACTTATTGGATGTTCTTTCCGTTCTTATCGATTTATTTTGCCGAAGCGTTTGGCAAAAACAAAGCCGGTTTATTATTAGTGTTTTCACAGATTTTTTCCGTATTGGCTAACTTGATGGGAGGCTATTTTGCCGACCGCTTTGGACGAAAACGGATGATGGTCCTAGCATCGATTGGGCAGGGGCTTTCATACTTATGCTTCGCCTTTGCCAGCTCTCCATGGCTTCAGTCTCCCTGGTTAGGATTTGTGGCGTTTACGGTAGCAGGAGTGTTTGGTTCCATCTACTGGCCAGCGAGCCAGGCCATGGTCGCAGACGTGGTCAAAGAGAAAGATCGCAGCGATGTGTTCGCTATCTTTTATACACAGATTAATATTGCTGTTGTAGTCGGCCCCATTTTAGGATCCATATTTTATGTTCCATATCGCTTTCAGCTGTTGCTTTTTGCAGCGATTATTTGTATTTTAGTAGGCTTGATTCTGACAAAATGGACCCGGGAGACGGCCCCGCCGCAAAGAATGGCTGCTCTCTCCAGCGAGGGAAAATGGTATTACTTCTTAGGGAATCAAATGAGAGATTACACCTTAATCGTGAAGGATAAAGCCTTCCTTCTTTTCATTATCGCTGGTGTTTTAGCAGGTCAGACTTTTATGCAATTGGACTTATTAATTCCAGTTTATATCAAGGATTTTGTAAAAGATCAGAGTTTGTTTACCATTAGGGATTGGTCGTTTCGTATAAAAGGGGAGCAGGCTTTTGGGATTGTATTGGCTGAGAATGGTTTCCTTGTTGCCCTGCTGACCGTCTCTGTTACCAAATGGATGGGCAAATATTATGAACGTAACGTTTTTGCCCTCTCCTCTGTTGTTTATGCAATTTCAATCGTTATTTTTAGCCAGACACATTGGATTTGGGGACTAATTTTGGCGATGGCCGTTTTTACATTTGCAGAATTAATGGGAGCGGGACTGCAGCAAGGATTTGTTTCCAAACTTGCACCAGAGCATATGCGAGGTCAGTATTTCGCAGCGGCTAGCTTGCGATTTACAATCAGCAGAACGATTGCCCCTCTTGCCATTCCAATGACTGTTTGGGTAGGGTATGGCTGGACTTTCTTTATCCTTTGCCTGCTAGCCCTTGCGAGTGCGGGATTATATTGGATTATGTTTTATGTGTTTGAAAAACAAAGAAGTCGAGTCACAGCTTAACCCACTCAACGACTATGGTTTACGGTTTATTTTTCCAACTAAACACGCTACAATATAGGAAGATTCTGAAAAAGGAGAAACATAAAATGAGCGATTTTAAAAAGAGTCTTGAAAAATATGCAGAGCTTGCTGTTAAGGTTGGGGTTAATATTCAAAAAGGCCAAACCTTAGTGGTTAACGCTACTTTAGAAGCAGCTGAATTTGTCCGTCTCGTTGTTAAAAAAGCATACGAAACAGGCGCTTTAAATGTGATTGTGAATTGGAACGATGATATTGTAACAAGAACAAAGTATGATTTAGCACCAGATGAGGCCTTTTTAGAATATCCGATTTGGCGTGCAAAGGAAATGGAGGATTTAGCAGATAACGGGGCTGCTTTTATGTCAATTATTTCGTCAAGCCCTGACTTGTTAAAAGGTGTAAATCCTGAACGAATCGCTAATTTCCAAAAAGCAGCTGGAAAGGCTCTTGCGAAATATCGTAAAGCCGCACAATCTGATAAAGTAAGCTGGACGGTGATTGCAGCAGCCTCACAAGATTGGGCTGCGAAAGTATTCCCGGATGAACCTAGTGACAATCAGGTTAATAAGCTTTGGGAGGCAATTTTTAAATCTGTTCGCGTCGATAGAGAAAATCCGGTTGAAGCCTGGAAGAAGCATGATGAGTCCCTACATGAGAAGGTGCATTATTTAAATGCAAAAAGATATAAGAAACTTCATTATACTGCTCCAGGAACAGATTTAACGATTGAACTTCCCGAGAAACATCTTTGGGTGGGTGCAGGCAGTGTTAACCAAAAAGGTTTTGAGTTCATGGCTAATATGCCGACAGAAGAGGTTTTCACTGTACCATTGAAGACGGGTGTGAACGGTACTGTTGCCAGTACGAAGCCTTTAAGTTACGGTGGAAATATCATTGACCGCTTTTCAGTCACATTTGAAAATGGAAAAATTGTCGGTGTGAAGGCCGAAGAAGGCGAAGAAATCCTAAAACGTCTTGTAGAAACAGACGAAGGTTCGCATTATCTTGGAGAAGTTGCGCTTGTTCCTTATAATTCGCCTATTTCACAATCCAATGTTCTTTTCTTTAATACGCTTTTTGATGAAAATGCATCGAACCATTTAGCGATTGGCAGTGCCTACGCTTTTTGTATTGAAGGCGGGAAGCAGATGTCTTCTGAAGAGTTAGCACAAAACGGACTTAACGAAAGTATTACTCACGTGGATTTTATGATTGGTTCAGCCGAAATGGACATCGATGGGATTACAGCAGATGGGAAAACAGAACCTATTTTTAGAGCTGGGAACTGGGCATTTTAAAAACAAAGGCTGTAGCAGCTAAAATGGGGCAGGATCTTGGCGTATTCATTCATATCTTTATTATAACCCCTTAACGCAATAGAATGGAGAATCTTTGGGGGCTATGAACTGTTCTTATCCTCTGAATCCCTCTGGTTGGAGGAGATTTCAGGGGTTATGAGCTCCTTTTATCCCCTGAATCCCTTCAGTTGGAGGAGCTTCGGGGGTTATGAACTCTTCTTATCCCCTAAATCCCTTCAGTTGGAGGAGCTTCGGGGGTTATGAACCTTTCTTATCCCCTAAATCCATTCAGTTGGAGGAAGGAGCTTCGAGAGTTATGCATAGCTATTCCTCCTCAACCCACTAAAATGAAGCAGCTTTGATTTTTACGATAAAAAAGAGCAGATGATTCTGCTCTTTCTTTATGGTTTAAAAATTAATGCTCCGTCCTTTTCTTTTACGACTCTTTCACGCATTCTAGTTAGTTGCTGTACTGGATCCTCTAGTTTGATTCCGCCCCATAAATCAAAAAGTCCAAGCGATTTTAATAAACCTGTTTCCATTTTTTGAAGCTGATTCGTTAGCATGGTATCCTGCTGACATACTTTGCTTAAAGGTATTTTCTTATCTAGCCCTTCATCAATTAAATCCAGTGCCAGTTGTGTATTCACGACTCCCTGGCTTTCCTTTAAACGTCCACATACCGTTTGAATCGCCGAATCCCCTTTATTTATGGACGCGATCGGTTTTTTAATAGGTTCAAGTGGTTTCAATACCGTCTTAACTGGATTGGTCACCGGTTCTATTGGTTTCAGCACCGGCTTCGTCACCGGTTCCAATGGTTTCAGCACCGGCTCCAGCGGCTTCGTCACCGGTTCCAATGGTTTCAGCACCGGCTCCAGC
>NZ_JBALPZ010000122.1:35332-47934 GCF_036965645.1 Neobacillus drentensis | reverse complement strand
CCAGCGGCTTCGTCACCGGCTCCAACGGCTTGAGCACCGGCTCCAGCGGCCTCGTCACTGGATTTAAAGGCGATAATACTGGTTCCAGCGTATCCAATACCGGCTTTAGTGCTTCCGTCCCAGGCCCCAATGGTTTTGTTATAATCTCTATAGTTCCCTTTGCCGGGTCAAGTGTAGTGCCTTCAGATTCTGTCTTATCTCCTATATTTGAAGGATCCTCACACAATAATGGCAGATGACCTGTGGTGATTTTTTCAATTTCCTTATCCATTTCCCTCATCGGAAGTGAGCTTAAATCTTGTAATAATTTGATTGAACCCGGCTTTTGTGGATTTATTTTTCCTGATAGGGTGGTCAGGGTCAATTGTTGTATTAAACTATCCGCCGATTTCATATAATGAGCAGCCATCACCACGTTTTCCATCCCAAGCTCTGGTATCGTCTCATCCGCATTCATGCAGGCACCCTTAAATGAAATAGCGGTTGTGTCAACGGTCATATTTTTTACAGTAACCGGGCCATTTGCTTTTAAACCGATGGTTACATTCCCATTGGGTGTGTCAATTTCTTTTGTTAATTTCATTCCATAGATCGTTGCTGATTGATACTGAATTCGGAGCATTGGCTTCCCGTTATTGTGAGAGGTCTCTTGTTTGACAATCGTCGCAGTCATTCCGGAGCCAACAACCCGGTCCGCCTCAATAATAAAACCCTCATCGTCTTTTTTTTCTGCTGCGAAAACAGGGTTAACGAGAGAGCATAATGTCAGAAGCAGCAATTGAGTACAAAAGCATAATAAGATGCGCTTTCGTTTCCACCACATATTTTCTCCCCTTTAAACAGAGTGTGTTTTCTCAAGTCCGCTTGGAGGTGCAGTCGTTATTTTTACAGGTTCAAGGCGCCAGGCCATTAATAAGGCACCGCCAACAATTCCGAATAATGTTCCAACTAAGAAACCTCCTAGCGCACCTATCACCGAAAGAATCGAAAGGAAAATCGTAAAGATTCCCAGTATCTTGGAGGCATTAGGGAAAAAGACCGCGACCATGCCAATTAAGGTGATGACTCCTCCAAATAATAAACCGATAATCGCAATGGACCCTGGTAGAAAGGTGCTTAAATATAGATTTAATGGCACCCATAAGATCATTACCCCACTTAGAATAGTAATGACTGATCCCCACAGCGGCCGGCCTTTGCGCCACTTATTAATTCCCATTTCCCCTTGCCCCCTCCTAATTCTTATTGATTTTTTCAACTGTTAAGCGCATACCGCTCATATTAATCGACTTTTGAAATAGATAGTGAGTTTTTAATTTTGCATGCTCAAGCGTAATAGTTGATGATGTCTGCTTAAATTGTTTCTGCCAGTCATCACTATGCTTTTCTTGGAGGACCAAATTTTGAAATTTGGCGTCTGCCTCAATTAACCCAGCATCTTGCTGCAAGCCGGTAATCTGAACAGGCTTGGAGGCAGTTATTTTGACACGAATCCACTCCCCGCCCACTTTAAAATCCTTATATAATTGAAGATTATTTATAGTCAGTGTTTCAATTAAATTCGTTCCCTGCGGAGCAGAATCTGATGAGCTTGTTTCACCCATTTTCGGATAGAAGGTATAATTATTCCCTACTAACTTATCAAACTCCACATAAAAATCGCCCACACCTGCAATGGGGACTGCATAGGCAACCCCCGATATCCCAAAGGAAACTAGTAGTAAGGCTAACGTCAATACCCCTGTCGCCAGCGCCGACCAAAATACCTTTTTACTTATTGTCCCCTCAACAAGTTGTATAGAACTTTCCATCATACCCCTCCTATTTTTCTAAAATTTTAAAAAACTATCCTTTCCCCTAGCATACAATCCTTGATATATTCCAGCAATTACGGAAAATATCGTGTTATTTTTATCCCCCCGTCAAATGTCGGGGTCACTTTTTCACTACGGACATAGAAGAAAAACATTCCACGAAATATTTAAAAAGTAGTTTCTGTTAAGAGAAATTGTTATTTTTTATACTCTGTTGATTGGAGCGGAAATCAACAGCCAAATTTAACAGAGTCATGCTAAAAAATAAAGTATGAGGATGGATTATGGATGAAACATAAAATAGAACAGCTATTAATGAAAGGGCTTTCTATTCTATTAGAGCTTAGAGAACCTTTTCTAAAACGATGGAAGCATCAACTTAAAAAATTGAATTATCAAAACGACCACTTAGTAGCAAAGTTTGAAACGATTATTGAACTTGCCTTTTTGAAGGCTTCCGAAGATAAAAACCTTAATGTCGACTCCTTTATCTTTTCTCTTTTTTCAGAGTGGCAGGCCCGATTTTCAAAGAAAGAAGAGGAATATGAATCAATTTTTCTCCTTACCACCATAGAACATCTCTTTCATCAACTTTTAGCAAACAAATCTTCCGCGACATTTTTAGACCATCAAGCCGTGCAGTCCATTTTTTCAAGAATCCTTGATCAAACCTTTTTAACACAGAATGTTGAAAGTCAGAATCAAAAATGGTTAAAATCTATCATTTCGACCAATATCGTCCCGATAAAATGGATAGCAGTTGTGAAAAAGAATCAGCCAGATTATCAAGTAGAAACAGTTGTCTGTTCCGATTTGTATCCTGCCGACCGTCATTTACTTGATATCTGCACGAGTCTAAAGGCAGGGGAAATCAATTATCTCTCGTTAGCAATTCAGAAATTAGTGGGTAGAAGTACCGACGAACAAGACATCATCAAAATACCATGTATAAATGATTATCTCCTTATATGTCCTGAAGATTTGATGACAGAAGAACAGATAATGTTTATCAAAGGGATGTATATACGGCAATTAAAGCTGCTTCAACTCGAAAGTAAAATGGAATGGAAGGATGCATCCCTTTTATTTCTACAAAGCCTGATTCGAACGAAGAGTGTCGACGATGCTGTTAACGCAATATCAAAAGGTCTCGTGGATTTTATGCCATTTAAGCGCTGTGCCCTGTTTTTATATAACCACTTTGTGGATAAAGGGATAGGTGTTTCAGGCTATAATGTAAATGATTCTGCAGTTCAGCAAATAAAAGAGGAAATCTTTACACTGCCTTTAATTGATAAATACTTTTTTTCTCTTACCCATTCTCAACCTCTCTATTTTTCGAATGCAAGCGATATTTTGCCCAAAAAATTTGTGCAGGACTATCAGCTGAAATCACTCGTTGTCCTTCCTATTTTCGTGCCGACCAATAGCAAGCTGCTTGGGGTTGCCTTTTTAGATCAAGGGGCAGATACTCCTTTCACGGTATTACCTGAGACGCTAACGACATTAATAAGATTTGGCCAAAATGCTGGAGAACTTTTGTATTCCATTTGGGATGAGGCCCTCCAGCAATTCTGCGGTCCACAGACGATTTTAACACTGCGGGAAAAGGAAGTTCTTCAATTAATTGCTGATGGGGCTTCTATTAGTGAAGCAGCAGCAGAATTACATTTAAGTAGTTACACAGTCCGAGACTATGTATCATCCATTATTCAAAAATTAGCTGCCAAGAACCGTACGGATGCTGCCGTAAAGGCGATTAAGATGAAATTAATCTCGTAAACGGCCGATATCTGCCATAATTTATTTAGTTGCCTTTCTTAATGGATATAGATAAAATGAACCATTAAGAAAAAATAAAAAAGGGGTTGATTAAATGTGGAATGAATTTAAACAGTTTGCTATGAAAGGCAATGTCATTGATTTAGCAGTCGGGGTCATTATTGGCGGGGCATTTGGAAAAATTGTTTCTTCACTTGTCGCCGACATCATCATGCCATTGGTTGGTTTATTAACAGGGAAATTAAACTCTTTTGCTGAACTTTCCTATCACAGTTTGGCGTATGGAAAGTTCATTCAAGCAGTCGTTGATTTCTTTATTATTTCATTTTCCGTTTTCTTATTTGTAAAATTTATGAACCGGTTTAAAAAGAAGGAAGTACCAGCAGAGGTTGTCGTTAAAGTTGAGCGACAAGAAGAGCTATTAGCGGAGATTCGTGACCTTTTAAAAGAAAACCAAGAAACTTTAAGAAAAAATGAAACATCTTGACCACTCATACGTATATCTTAATAAGAAGGTCAGGAACCAAGGACTTTCTACCAAATTCATTTTGAGGTGAAGAGCTTTGTATACACAAACATCGACTGAATTTATGCCTTCCGTTTTAAGGACGTTCGCTCTTTCATTAGCGATCGCTTTCTTAGGAACGATGGCAGGGGCATTTGTCGTACCGCCTGGGCTGTTTATGCCGTTAATGATTTTAGAATTTGTTATGCTGATTAGCGCCTTTTTCTTTAGAAGGAGAAAAGCTGTTTCCTATGCATTTTTGTATATTTTTACTTTTATCTCAGGGATTACCTTATATCCAATCGTAGCTTACTATCTATCAACTGCTGGAGCAAACGTTGTCGGTATAGCATTTGCCAGTACAACGGTTGTTTTCACTGGGATTGCCATTTACGCAGCAAAGTCCAAACATAATTTTTCATTCTTGGGTGGATTTTTACTGGCAGCTATCTTAGCATTAGTGGCCATTTCGATTTATAATATTTTCTTACCATTAAGCTCGACCGGAATGCTTGCCTATTCCTTTATCGGTGTTTTAGTATTTAGCGGATACGTTCTTTTTGATATTAGCCGGATGAAGCACTACGGAGTAAGACCAGAAGATGTTCCGTTGATGGCATTAAACCTGTATCTCGATTTTGTTAACTTATTTATCAGTATTCTGCGTATCCTTGGAATCCTTTCAAGCAGAGACTAAAAAAAACAGGAGTTTGGCTAATGCCAAGCTCCTGTTTTTTTTATATCTGTTCGATTAATGTTATGCCTCGGTCAATCATTTGTTTAACGGATGAATCCCAGTTACGTTTATTCAGCTTCTTTATAATAGCGCTTACATTTCGGTGGGAAGCCTGATTTATTTTATACAGTTCTAATATTTCAAGCCGTAATAGCCATTCATTTGGATATTTTTGATCCAGAATGGCTATTACCCGATCGAGCTGCGTTGAACTAGTTTGTTCCCACTTTCCCACTCGTAAGTCCCGAATTTCTTTATACAAGTTTTCTAATTCAGTCAAACACAATAGTTCAACCTCTTCCATGCTTTCATCCTTTGGTGAAGGGGAATCAAAATAATGGTTTGGGTCAGCTGCTCCCGTAAAGACCGACGTAACCACTTCTCCAACAGCCATATCAAATATTCCCCATGAAGGTTCAAAGAGCACAATATTCTTGTACGTCACAAGACAATTACTAAAACTAATCAAAATTGGTTTCTCGTCAAAGAATAATATACTATTAACAAAGCCTTCCACTGTTACCCCGCTTTGAAAGTTTAATACGGAATTTTCCCCCTCTTTGATACCAAATTCGTGCAATTGCTTTGCAGTACAGGCTTCTATTACAAGATCTCCATCTAATTTACCGATGGGTGTTCCAAATCCTTTGCGATGAATATCTGTACCCTGATTCTTCAATTGTTTATGTTGATAAGACAAAGCTGTTGGACCTTTGGTTCTAACATAAATGGCCTCCATATTTTCATCTTTCAAAATAGCGGTCAGCGTACCGGTAACCTGTATGCCTGACGATAAAACAAATGTTGCAGCACTATTTGATTCTAGTGCTTGATCTAGACTTTCCGTGCCGCCTTTACGGAAAGCCATAGACGAGGCGAATTGTTCCACTTTCTCTACTAAATCATCAAATGACTTACATACAAATAATTGCGGCTGCGGCTTTGTGACATCATAAGGTGTATTGACACATTCTTCCACGGAGAAGGGAATTTTTTTTACATCAGGTTTCAAACAGCTTTGACTTTCCCCTACAGAAGACAATAATCCGGCTCCATAAATTTTAGGCTTGTTCAGATCACCTATTAGTCCGTATTCAACGGTCCACCAAAACAGTCTGGAAACTTTGTCAGCCTCAGACAACCCTTTAACCCTGCTCCTGGCTTCCGCAACCTGTTGTTCGGCTTCTAGAACCTGTTCAGAAGTTGAATTAGGGTCCTCGGCAATAATCGTCAAATGGCGAACCGCCTTAAATACCTCTAGTTTCTCTTTAGTGGAAAGGGCCTTAGCCCCCATTTCACCCATTTTTCTGACAAAGTTCCTGTAAGCCTCATCCAATAATATTGGGGCATGCCCTGCTGCTTCATGAAGCATATCCGGTGCAGGCGTATAGGCAATATTTTGGATGTTGCGGATTTCTGTTGCAATTGGGAGGATCCCGTTAGCTAAAAAGCCATAAAAAGCAGAGCCTGGAATTAAACCATCAATTGTAACGGCCCCCCAGCCTATTTTTGCCAAACTCGTATTCATATCATCTACCCTTGGGACCTGATCTGTCTTAATTCCCGAATCTCTTAATCCATTAAAATACGCAGGATGGGCTATGTCCTTTAAGAAATAATGGTTCTGTTTCATAACGAAGCGCCAAACGGCATGGTCGATTGGCGTGTAACGGTGGTAGTATTGCGTTGATATATATGGCTGCAAATGCTTTGGAATCTGTGGCTCTTCTTTATCAGTCATTTTGACCTTCCCCTTTTCCAACCTTATTTGATTAAGGACGGGAGCAATCAAGCAAGTGACTGCATTTTTGGACGTAGTCTCTCCTTCGCTCTTCTCATTCTCGTTTTCACTGTCGACATTGGCAGATTACTTTTTTCCGCAATTTCAAGTAAAGATAAATTTTGATAGTAATATAGAAAAATAGGATCACGGTAAATGTCTGGCAATGTCCTTACCTTTTCAGCTATTTGTTCTCTAGAGTATTTATCCAGGACTTCCTCTTCGGTAATGGAATGGGGTTCAAATAGGACTGAATAGGCATAAACCTCTTCTCTCCAAAAATGCTTCGATTTTTTTTCTTTCCGCCAAAAGTCACGGCATTTATTCATCGCAATCATCAAAAGCCAGCTTTTATATTTTGATTGCTCCTTAATGGAAGGATATGCTAAGTAAGCCGAAAGTAATACTTCCTGAAAAAGGTCTTCCGCGAGTTCTTTGTGTTTTGTTAATGATAAGATATATTTAAAAGCAGCTTGGCCGTGTTTATCCACTAGCTCCTCAAATGCAGGGGTATTCATCCAAACCATCCTTCCTTCCTTCAACAACTTCTTCAATTAATAGACGGAAAGGACCTGCTTAATCCCCTACACTTTTTTTCATATTATTTACCGTTCTGTTGCTTCCGAAACGAGGCCTTTCATAAAAATAGAAACTCCAATCTTCTTACAAATGGTTAAATAGTGCATAAGAGCTAATAGGACAGCCCCCGTATTCATACCGATAATCACCCCGTTCATCTGCCAATCATGAGAGGAGCCGAGCCAAAGGATGATTGCAAATGAAATAATGGTCGACCATATAATATGAAAAAATAATTCTTTTAACATATCAAGTCCAATTAAAAAAGCCTGCATTGGCATGATAAAGAAATGAAACAGGAAAAACGGCCAAAGTAACTGCAGATAAATGGCAGACGTATCTGATTTAAAAAATAACGACGTTAATTCCGGTGCAAAAAAGTAAAAAATGACGACTGCCGGAATCCCATATAAAAGTGTGATCGTCATTACTTGCTGAAGCATTTTTTGTAGGGTTGTGTAATCTTTTTGCGAATTGGTCTTTGATACGGCCGGAATCAGTACAATCATTAAGGAGTGTGCAATAAAGGCCGGAAAAAATCCGATGGAAGCTGCCACACCCATCAGCATTCCAAATTGTTCTATAGCGAGCGTACTGGATATTCCAGAGTAAACCAAGGCTCCCTTTATAACAAAGGGTTGAACAGCATTCATGATGGCTGAGAACAGCCGCAGTCCTGTCGTTGGAATCGAAACCGCGATTAAGTTTTTCCGTACCCCTTTTCGTTCCATGTTAGAAAAGGGTTTCCTCTTCAGTTGTTGGAATTGAATGATAAACAAGTAGAACAGGTATAAAAACACCACGATTTCACTGCCAATCAAAGCACAAATAGCAATTAATAAAGAAGCCTCTGCATCAAATTTGAAAAAGCGAAACAAGATAAACAGTCCTACAAGCTGGATGGACTTGCGAAGAAAGTTAGAGACCGCTATTTTCCCCATCTCCTGAACGCCCATAAAATAGCCTCTAGCTACGGATGTAAAGGAGATGACTGGGACTAAAACCAAAACAAGCCATCTGACATAGGGATGATAGGCATTAAATACCGGGATAAATGGAATGAGCGCGGCTGCGGCTAAAAATAGAATACTGGTAAAAACAATCGTAATGGTTAAGGCATGATAAAGAATATTACGATGGTAGCGCCGATCCCGCTCCGCGACAAATTTCGAAATCGATACCTGTAATTCAAAGCTGGACAATAAGACAAGTAAAAAAATCGAGGGAAGAATCGTCATATAAAGCCCTAACCCGTGAGACCCCAGCTCTCTAGCCAAAATCATATTGATCAGGACCTCAATCATTTCACCTAAAAAAGCAGAAGCAGCCAGAAAAAAGATACTTTTATAATAAATATTCAATTTACAAATCTCCCTTACTCTCATCTCTTTTAATAACTTATGAGACAAGTCCCTTGAATAGTAGGAGAAATTTTTTCAAAAAAAAAAGAACTGTTACCAGCTCTTTTAAAGATTTGTAGACATTACTTGTTTACCATCATTTCTTTTTACTAAATAGGTTGTTAAGAAAATGATT
Source organism: Neobacillus drentensis (assembly GCF_036965645.1). Taxonomy (GTDB): domain Bacteria; phylum Bacillota; class Bacilli; order Bacillales; family Cytobacillaceae; genus Neobacillus; species Neobacillus drentensis_D. Next base: position 39,202 of record NZ_JBALPZ010000122.1, on the reverse strand, counting down.
AACAATAGTAGTATTTGCGGTAAAGTGGTTTCGTAGGTTGGATAGAGTCCAAGCCAGTCAATAAATGGTAAGCGTTCCACCGTAGTGGTCGATAGCACATCTGAAATCTGCAATGCATGAATACTAATCCCTAATATTTTAAACGCTAAAAAGTAAATTAAGATGGTCGCCGTTCTAAAGAACAAGCGAATAGGAATTTTTACACTGTAATGAATGATGGCAAAGCCGGCAATGACTAACAACACAAGGGCCAAACAGATCCCCATTACGAGCTCCGCTAAACTAATATACGGGGTAATACCGGTATAGAAAATAATTGTCTCTGCACCTTCACGAAAAACTGAAAGAAAACTAATAAAGGCAAAGGACATAAGGCTTCCTTTTGCAATGGCCTGCTGCATTTGCTGATTTATATACTTATTCCAATTTCCAATGCTTGACTTATTATGAAGCCATGCCCCAACCGTCAACATCATGACGACAGCGACTACACCGGTAATCCCCTCAATATACTCCCTGCTTGACGCGGCAACAAATTTAGAAAAGACTATATTGATGATTACGGCGAGGATAGCACTTGCTAAAATACCTGCAACAACTCCGGACCAAATCCACTTTTGCTGCGCAGATTGCCCCATTTTTTTCAAAAAGGCAATAAGCGTTGCAACAACTAATAAGCCTTCTAATCCCTCACGCAATAATATAAGGGCTGCATCCCATAATGAGTAACTTGTTTTACTTAATAATGGTGCAAGGCGATTTTCTAAGTCCTTAACAATTTCGGAGGCTTTATCAGCATTTACACTTTCAGAATTTAATAGACTGATGGCAGTTGGTACCTTTGTTTCCATATCGCTGTACAAACCGCTATCCCTAGTTTGAACATCTCCTTCTACCAAAGGCCAAATTGTCAGGATTTTATTTAACTGCTCACTGGCATCCTTATAATCATTTTGAGATATCACCTTTTCGGCATCACTTAACAATGCCGCTAAGTCAGTTAAGGAATAATCACCTTCAACCTGGCTCGTTACTTTTCCTGCGAGAAAGTTTTCCACTTCTGCTTTAAGTTGATCTAAGTTTTGCCCCGCTTTATCTAAATCAGCAGGTTCCTGTGTAATCGCAATTCTTATGAGAGCTGTGTATTTTTCGATGTTTCCATATGCAGCAATACTCTCATCGTGAACGGACTTCTCTGAAGCAGTCCACCCATTCATTAATTTCTGGTATTGAAGTTTTAATGGAGCGGTATCTCCTTTTTCTACTGATTCCTTCATAACCGTTATAAGCGGAAGGATCTGCTTTACCTGTTCTTTGGCTTTTTCTTTATCTTTTGGGTTTTGTTCCTCATCATATTGAACAACTGCACTTGAAAGGGCCGAAAGACTTTTCGAGAGTGCCTCATTATCAACGCTGTCTGCTGCTAGTAAACTTTGCACTTCTTTTAATTCTTGGTCCACCGTTTTGGCTTGTTTGCTGCCAGCTTTTTTAACAGATTGCCACTCGCTTGCAAACTCCTCCATGTTTTTGGCCACGACAGCCTGCTCGCCATCTTTTGCCTTCATTAAACTATCACCAATCAGTACAAAAAGTTCATCACTATTTTCGGCTGCCTTAACGGGAAGGCTGATTTGAAAAAAACTGATTAGTAGGATGAATACTAATAATGGCTTCCAATTAAAACGCTGCATCATTCTCTCTCCTCTGTAAAAGAGCAACCACTAGTTAAATAGTGTCTCTCCGATAAAACCGCCCTGTTTAGCGCCTGGTAAACAAGCAAAAATGGCACTTCCGCGGTGGGATGTATATTCATTTAATTTATCCATTTTGGCCAATCTGTTCTGGATCGGGATAAACTGCTTACTAGGTGTACGCTGGAAACATAGAAACAAAAGACCTGCATCAAAGCTGCCTGTTTTCAAATCCATTCCATCGGCATAGGAATAGGCCCGGCGGAGAATCTGCTGCGTGCCATCTCCATGGGACAAGCGTACATGAGAATTGACAGGGATCACGTCCCCACCGGTTTCTTTTTTCTGGGTGAAATCAGGTTGATCAAATTCATTCTTTTGCCCTAGCGGTGCACCACTTTCCCGGTATCGGCCAAATGTGTTTTCTTGCTCCTTTAGGTTGGTTCGGTCCCATACCTCAATAAACATTTGAATCCGGCGGACGACAAGGTAACTGCCATTAACAAGCCAATCCGGTCCATCGCCCGGCTGTACCCAGATATGCTCATTCACCTGTTTTTTACTGTCCACATCGGGGTTTACTGTACCATCTTTGAAACCGAATAGGTTCCTCGGTGTTTCATTTCCAGGATCCGCCTGCTTTGTCCGCTGAAAACCAGTTTGCGCCCAGCGTAATGTCGCTTTCCCTCTTGCGATTCGAATAAGATTTCTGACCGCATGAAAGGCTACCTGCAAATCATCGGCACAAGCTTGAATACAAAGATCTCCACCGGTCCATTCCTCTTCTAATGCATCAAGCGGGAAGGCTGGAAGATCGACCAATTCCTTCGGCTGCTTGTGTTTTAATCCAAATCGGTCTTGATTGTCTTTGACAAAAAGACTAGGTCCAACTCCAAAAGTAATCGTTAAATTTGACGGCGATAGACCTGCCGCCTCCCCTGTATCATCCGGAGGCAAAAATTCGTTGCTTGAAAGCTTGCCGACTGCCTTCCCCTCTGTCATTAAGGCTGAAGCCTTTGTCCATTCCTTAAATAGTTTAGATAAGTCTTCTTGTTTAGACGTCGTTACATCTAAGGAAACAAAATAAACATGATTTTGTGTTTTTGTCGTAATACCGCTTTGATAATTACCATAAAAAGGAACAATCTCTTGATTTGACTCAGGGCTTGATGCCTTACTTTCCTTGAGCGAAAGGACACTACCGAGACCCGATGCTCCTAGAATGACTCCGACACCGCCAATTCCCGCGGTTTTCAGAATGTCCCGTCTTGAAACCTTTTTTTTAGCTATTGCCTCTAAGTTGGCTGGATTGTTTGTCAATTAAGACGCCTCCGTAATAATACCTATTTGTGATAGTGGTTCAGCTAGTGCATCAATGGCCTGGCTAAGCTCTTTTACTTGCGCTTCTGTCAATTCTGTATAAAGCTTGTAACCATCACCGTTTTTATGCTGGTTTAATAGACTATAAACATCATCAAAACGAGCTTGAATCTCTGTTGAAACGTCTTTGTCTTTTTTCTCTAGTGCTGGTTTAAGCAGCTGATAGATTTTCTCCGCCCCCTCAACGTTTGCCGCAAAGTCGTAAAGATCCGTATGGGAGTAGCGGTCCTCTTCACCGGTGACTTTTGAAGTAGAAACTTCATTTAGGAGGTCAACAGCTCCGGTAATTAATAAATCCGGCGTCACTTCCACTGTATCTGCTTTAGCACGTAACAGGTTTACATCTTTCATTAGCTGATCAGCCATTTGTTCATAACCTTTTGTTGTGTTTTCCATCCATAATCCTTTTTCAATCCGGTGATATCCGCCCCATTCTGCGGCGGGAACGTCTCCTTCTCGTGCATCAATTTTAGGGTCGAGGTCACCAAAGCTCTCGGCGATTGGTTCGGCACGCTCATAGTGCATCCGTGCCGGTCCATAAAGTTGTTTTGCTTTCTCAATATCACCGCTTTTAACTGCAGTAGTAAACGCCTCTGTGGCTTTAACGAACTCTTCAATCTCGGAAATTGCATATTGCCGATATTCATCTGATACCCCTGTTAGAGATTCCGTTGAAGTGTTTTGAGTTTCCTTTGTTTTTTCTTTGGTCGAAGCTTGGTCCGAATTGGAACAGCCAAATAATAGACTGCTAGATAATAGAACAAGGCCAGTTAATTTATATATTTTCATGTATGTATTT
>NZ_JBALPZ010000122.1:31941-35248 GCF_036965645.1 Neobacillus drentensis | reverse complement strand
AATAACAGTAAATGAGAATAATTTTCAATCATTTTTTTTAAAATTAAAAAACCTCCCAACATGAGTTAAGAGGTTTGGACGATTATTTGATTAATGAATGCTTAAAGGCATAGATAACCGCTTGGGTGCGGTCCTGTACGTTTAGTTTGCTTAGTATATTACTGACATGGGTTTTAACCGTCTTCAGGGCGATAAATAATTCATCCGCAATATCCTGATTGGTTTTTCCCTCCGCCATCAACAGTAAAATTTCAAGTTCGCGGCTGGTAAGTTCTTCATGTGGGAGCTGCGTATTTTTTTGACGCATTTTGACCATCATTTTCCCGGTGACTTCTGGCTCAAGAACCGATTGGCCATGGTAAGTTGCACGGACTGCATTGGCAATTTCACTTGCCTTTGAGGTCTTCAGCATATAACTTGTCGCACCCGCTTCAAGCGCCGGATACACTTTTTCATCATCCAAAAAACTGGTGACGATAATGACCTTTGCTTCAGGCCATTGCTCAATAATTTGCCTGGTTGCTTCGATTCCATCCATTTCTTTCATTACCAAGTCCATTAATATAATGTCAGGACGTAAGCTTAAGGCGAGTTCTACTCCTTTTTTTCCATTATCGGCTTCACCCACCACTTCAATGTCCTCCTGCGCCGAAAGGTAAGAGGATACACCGATTCTAACCATTTCGTGGTCATCGACAAATACTACTCTAATCATTGACACCATCTCCATTAATCATCACCGGAACCTTTACTTCCAGCCTTGTTCCTTTACTTTTAACACTAACTACTTTTAATGTACCGCCAATTTCGACCGCCCGTTCGTGCATGTTTTGCATGCCGTAGGAGCCAGCTTTCATTTCATTCACTTCAAAACCAATTCCGTCGTCTTCAATCCTAAGAATGACAAGATCATCCCGCTTTACTAATAAAACCTCAAATTTGCTGGCTTTTGAGTGTCTTAGGGTATTGGAGACAGACTCCTGCAGGATGCGGAAGAGATGATCCTCAACCCCTTTATCTAATGGAAAATCTTCGACTTTCCATTTAATCTCCATTGTCACCTTTTGAGATAATTCGATTAACAACTCCTCGATTCCTTCTGTGAGCGATTTATTCTTTAAGGCAGCTGGGCGTAAATGTAACAGCAGCGCCCGCATCTCTAACTGGGATTGGTGAATCATTTCCTCAACAAGTTTTAGTTGTTTTGTTTCACGCTCATCTTCAGACTGGCCTTTTGTTTCATTTATCGCCGACATCATCATTGAAGCAGCAAATAATTGCTGACTGACGGAGTCATGCAATTCCCTGGCAAGCCGATTCCGCTCTTGTTCAATGATTTGCTGAATTCTTTCTTCTTGACCCTCTACCTTTTCGGTAGCCAGCCGCTGTGACAGCTTTGCCTGCTCAGACATTTGCCTGCCAACGTTCTCAATTCTTTTAGCTATGGCTTGAATTTCTGAAACAGAGGGCTTCTCTTGCATTTCGACTTGTCTTCCTTCCTCGAGCTGATGCAAAGAATGTTCGACTGAAAGTAATTGTTTACGCCAAAAAAGGCCTGAAATTCCTCCTAAGAGTATTCCGATGGCAATGCTTGAGACAGGAACAAAAATTACAATTGGAATATTCATAAATTGTCTCGACCATAATTCCGACCAGTTCGCCAATGGGAACACATAAATTAGAACCGCTCCAATGACTAATGCAATCAAAAAACAAAACAGTATATGCCAGATCATTTGCCGCTGGGTTGTACTCATATCCGGCTCACCTCTAAATTCCCGACCACAAGTGAGGTAACGATTTTCACCTTAGCCTCTGAAGTTTCATAACCGGACGTTTTCAAGTGAAAAACCTGGTTGAATATTTTATCTTTGTCATTTCCAAATACTTTGGCCGAACCCACGACACCAGAATGGTGAATACTTACTTCCGTTTCGTATGGCACAAGGATATGGATATTTCCGATAATATTTCGGATAAAAATAACGGCTTCTCCCTTTGGCAGCAGCGTATAACTAAGATCAATAACGGTATCGCCAATCCCCGTTTGGATGTTCACATCATCCCACTCATATACACCTAGAGGCGTTTTTTGCTGCCCAACAAAAATATTACTAAATAATGGTTCCGAACTAATCAACGTTTCATCTGATTGTTCTGGATCAGTTGAAACAATATCCAATACTATTTTATTAGGCCGTCTCTTTGTATGGAAAAATTGAATAAAAAAGTGCAAGAGTATCGCTAATAATAAAAACCTAAAGGTCATCATATTGACAATACTTAAAACCAAAAAGATAATCCCTACAATAAATAGGATTTTACCCATCTTTTTACTGGCCTTTTTCCGTCCTAAATAAATCATTCCGCCTGCAATAAAAAGAGAGAATATCAGCCCTCTGTTAAAAAATAAAATCTCTAAGAGCAAGATTACAATCCCGATGATAACAAGCCAGCTAAGATAATCACTTTTTGTATTTTTAAACATTGGCCACCCTCCCTTTTTAATGCAGTATGTTTACGGGTAAAAGGCGCAGTTTGACTACGCCCTTTACTAAGTGTTCTAGGGCTGTCCTAGAACCTTCTGCTACTTTTCTTATAGAATACCATTTTTTTGACTAATTGGACTTGCTTTCTTCTAATTTCATTTCTTTTTCTAATTGTGCAATCCTCGCATCGATTGTATTACGGTAAAAGGAACTGTTAACTTGATGTTCGAGACGGTCAAGATAGTTTTCAATCTCTTTAAATCTTGAGTAGGATTGATCAGAATCAGTATGGGTATCAAGCACTTGGTTCATTCGCAGATTTGCACGAGTTACATTTTCACGGCCCATTAATTCCATGCGGCGTAAATGCATGTCCTTTAACTTATGCTTCATTTCCTCATATTTTCTTTCTAACTCTCCAAGCTGCCCAACCACTTGATCAAGTGATGCCTTTATGCGGCTAGCCCTGTCTTGATATTGCTGATACTCAGCAGAAGCAAATTCGGATAACTCTGTTTCTCCTGCTTTGGAGGCAATTTCTGCCTGATGCTTTCTTTTATTGGCTAACTCCTCCGCCTGATGATATTCTCTCGTAAATTCATCCTTTAACGTATATTGACGCTGCAAAAGTTTTCTTACTTTTTCCGTTTCCAGCTCACATTCGCGAAGATACTGATTTAACATAGCAATTGGGTTTTTATTTTCCTTCTGGTCAAGCGCCTCATGTAAATCGGCAGTAATTGTATTTTTAATCCTTGTAAATAAGTTTGTCATTGTTCATTCTCTCCTTTTTAATAAATAGCTGTGTTAAACTTGGA
>NZ_JBALPZ010000122.1:0-31858 GCF_036965645.1 Neobacillus drentensis | reverse complement strand
AACCTTTAACACAGCCTAATAAATTACACTTTTTAATAATGTTTCAATTCGCTCCATTGTTTTTCAAAATTACTAAATGGATCATCAGCTTCGATTATTTTGTTGACCTTACTCTTGTTCCACTTTTTATAAACAAGGTATAAAACGTATGCTGCTGCTAGACCAATAATTGCCGGTAAATTGTGAAGTGATGCAATTAGGACAATAAAGCCAATGATCCCCAGCCCAATTCGTCCACCAATAGATTTTGTTTTTAAGAATTGCTTAAAGATGAAATATAGTAAAACCACACTTACGAGTAATCCAACCATTGGACCAATGGTTGTCAGGAGGATGAATGCCGCAATTCCCCCGGCTAACAGTAAACCAAACTTTTTCATTTTTGTTTCACTCCTTTCTTTTCTTGTTTTCATCATACCTTTTTTCCTTGGCTCCCATAATTGAGCCTAAGCTTGATTTTTCTATCGGTCTTAAGACGTAGAAAAGGTCAGCCTCCTAATCGATTGCTTAAGAGACTGACCTTTGGTTTTACATTATTTAGATATAAACATCTGGACCCAGTAATAGCCATAGGAACCGCCCTTAGCGTAACCAACTCCAATTCTAGTGTTGGAGCTTAGGATATTGGCACGGTGACCTGAGCTATTCATCCATGACTGTACCACTGATTGTGGTGTGGTTTGTCCGGCAGCAATATTTTCCGCTGCTGTACGATAAGAAATACCAAAATTCTTCATCATGTCAAAAGGACTGCCATATGTCGGACTTGTGTGACTAAAATAATTTTTGTCCCGCATGTCCATTGCTTTGTAGCGTGCAACCCGTGACAATTCCCAATCTGCTGTCATGGCTGGCAGACCATTCTTAGCACGCTCTTGATTTGTAAGCTGAATAACCTGGTTTTCAATTGATTTTACACCGCTTAGATCAGGAATGGTTACCTTTTGACCTGGATAGATTAAGTTAGGATTCTTAAACTGCGGGTTTGCTGAAATCAGCTCACTAATTCCTACTTGGTACCTGACAGCAATTTTCCAAAGTGAGTCCCCTGATTGAACCGTGTAGATTTGTTGGGCAAAAGAGACACTTGGAATGCAGAATAAAGAAACTAAGAACAGAAAACTAAACCAAAAAGATTTTTTCATTTTATTCGCCTCCTCGATATATAATTTTGATTTCCGGTTCAAAATATACAGGCAGCGAAAAAAACTTTTCAGGCAGTAGAACTACAAACTTAGCAGTCTTTGGAGGACTAATAGTGGCAGACATTTCTGGAATGACTTATATCATGTTAATTTTAGCTAGCTACCGATTAACCCATTTAATTGTTTTTGATAAAATTACTGAATTTATCCGTAGACCATTTGTAAAAAAGGTCAAGGTGGAAACGAACGAGGGAACCACCACAAAGGAAGTTCCCACCTCCATGTTTGGCTATTTATTAAAATGCTATTGGTGTGCAGGGGTGTGGAGTGCTTTTTTTTTAGGCGGTTCCTACTTGCTCTTCCCCAAGGTCACCTATGTCATTATTTTAATTCTCTCGATTGCAGGCGGCCAATCAATTATCGAAACTTTTGTCGGAGTGAACATAAAAAAGGTTGATTACTACTCCGAGCTGCACAAAAAAGACAGTAACAAAAGTTAAGACAAGTGACAAAATTACATCCCCGTGCGCATATATTTAGATATGCTTCTAAGCAAGGCATATGTAAAGGGGGATTTTCAGGTGGCCATTTGGTGGATTACAACCATCGCTTTTGTCCTTTGTCTTGGTTTTGCTGGCGGAATCTTTATTCATTTCTTACGGCAGGGAATGGATACAGACGACGCGAAACGGATTGATAATATTAATTCCGATCAAGAATCCATGTAACATCCCTCATTTTGTAAATCAATATGGACTCGCCAATCGGCGAGTTTTTTTCTATAAAATAAAGTTCTCCCTTACTTCACATGATTTTTTCATTTTAGGAAAAATTAAACATGTGATTATTTTGAAGTGGAGGAATACATATGAGTCTATCTGAAAACCCCCAACGGTTTCCTCGAACATACTGGCGTGAAATTGAATTACCCACTTTTAAGCCCTTAGAGCAAGATATAAGTGTAGATGTTGCCATTGTTGGAGCTGGGATTACGGGGATTACTGCGGCCTACTTGCTTACTAAAGAAGGTCGAAAAGTAGCCTTACTTGAAGCGGGAGGAATCTTAAACGGAACTACCGGACACACAACGGCAAAATTAACAGCTCAGCATGGGCTTATTTATGATGAATTTATTAATCATTTCGGTAAGGAAAAAGCAAGACTATATTATGATTCCATGATGACGGCTGTTCAGTTTGTGGAGAATACTGTGAATGAGAAGGGGATTCAATGCGACTTTAGTAAGCAGGATGCCTATGTATATGCCACAACGGATGAGTATGCAGACAAACTAAAGACTGAGTGGGAAGCTTACAAGAGTCTTGATATTGAAGGAGCCTTGAAAGATTCGATTCCCTTTAAAATACCTGTAAAAGCCGCTCTGATGATGAGTAATCAGGCGCAATATCATCCATTAAAATTTTTAAAAGCACTTTTAGATGAGGCCGTTCAAGCGGGCTGTTCCGTTTATGAAAATACGGTTGCAGATAATATAGAGGATGACTTTACGGAGCCAAAAGTTATCACAAAAAACGGACAAAGAGTGACAGCTAAGCATGTGATCATTGCATCGCATTTTCCTTTTTATGATAAACCAGGACTATATTTTGCAAAAATGTATGCCGATCGTTCTTATGCCATCGGGATCAAAACGAAGCAGGAATATCCTGGCGGTATGTATATCAGCGCTGACAGTCCGTCACGTTCCATTCGTTATACCCCGCTCGATAATGGCGAAAATCTGTTGATTATTGGCGGCGAGAACCACAAAACAGGACAAGGTGTTGACACCTTAAAGCACTTTGAAGAGCTTCAAACCTTTACAGAAGAGGTTTTTGGCCTTAAGGAGTACCAATACCGATGGTCTGCTCAAGACAATGTGACCTTGGATAAAATGCCTTATATTGGTCCATATACGGTAGAACGAAAAAATGTTTTAATAGCAACCGGTTATAAAAAATGGGGAATGTCCACTGGTATTTTGGCAGGTCAAATTTTAAAAGATTATATTGTCGGGGGCACAAATCGTTTTGCAGCATTATTTTCACCATCCCGCTTTCATGCTGATCCTGATTTAAAGGAAATCATTTCGACTAATGCCGATGTTGCCAAGCACTTACTCAAAGGCAAGCTTGAAATAGTTGAAAAAGTACCAGAGGATTTACAGGATGGTGAAGGTTCGGTTGTGATGTATCGTGGCAAAAGAGCAGGTGCTTATAAGGATGAAAATGGCAAGCTCTATGTTGTCGATACGACCTGTACTCATCTTGGATGTGAATGTGAATGGAATCGTGCTGAAAAGTCTTGGGACTGCCCATGCCACGGCTCCCGCTATTCGTATGCAGGCGATGTGATTGAGGGTCCAACTAAAAAGCCGTTAGAGCTGCTTCAGGGAGAGTAATTTTTAAGAGGAAGATTAGTTAGTTCGAATTATATTAACAAAAAACCATCCGATATTAACAAAAAAATCGATATATTAACAAAAAATTCAAGGATATTAACAAAAAATAAGATATATTAACAAACCATCACAAGAATTCAAAAAACGCCTCCTTCCGATCGGGAGGAGGCGTTACCTTTTATTTGCTATTCGGACGATTCAGTTTTAATTCTTCACCCGTTGTAAATTCCACTAATTCAGCACTATCTTTCATGCCCTTCTTACGATTGTTATTACGCTGGGCATTGGCATTACCTAGCTTCTGTTTTCCCACACTACCATCTCCTTTTCAAGAAAATCATTTATAGTATGGATGAAACAGATTCCCCCTATTCCTCCCCTAAAACTGGCGGCTTCCGATAGCCGGTAATTTGTTCAAAGGCATAGGCAATTTCAATTAAAACCGGTTCACTAAAGGCTTTTCCTGCGAACGAAAGGCCGACCGGTTCTCCTTCTGCAGTGTAACCAATCGGAACGGTTACCGTTGGATATCCAGCCTTTGCGCTAATGTGCGACGCTTCATCATTAGGAATCACGATTACATCTAGGCGATTATTTTCAAGCGCAAAATCAATCCCTTGCTTAGTGGAATGATAAACATCAAACTCCAATGTATCAATATATGCCTGTTCCGTTAGTGAGCCGTTTGTTTCTTCTGATTCGATGAGTACAGCTTGTCCATATTTAAGCATTTGTTCTTGATTTTCCTTATTATAGGCAATTAAATCAGCAAGCGTTCTAATCGGAATGGAAGGATGCAGCTTACTTAAATAAGCGTTTAGATCTGGCTTAAATTCATACGTTAAAACGTCATACTTCCATTCTGCTTTGACTGAAGGAATGGAAATATTCTCAACTACATCAGCCTCTGAGCTTTGTAAAATTTCCAATGCGGATGTCACAACGTCGGCCTTATCCTTATTTAAACGCTCGATAAATCCTTCCGTTGCGATGCCAATTCTTTTTCCTTTAAGGCCATCCTTTCGCAGAAAATCGGTAAAATCTGTCCCTATTAAAGGGTTGGTTTTGGTAATGGGATCACGATCATCGCTTCCACATAATGCAGTCAGTAAAATGGCGGCATCTTGAACTGTTCTTGCCATTGGTCCTGCTGTATCTTGGGAGTGTGCAATGGGGATAATCCCTCTCCTGCTGATTAAGCCAACCGTTGGTTTGATACCTACTAAAGAGTTCTGGCAAGCGGGATTTAAAATCGATCCGGATGTTTCCGTGCCAACAGCAGCGGCTGCAAAATTAGCGGCAATCGCGGCACCTGAGCCAGAACTCGACCCGCCAACGTCAAACTTTTCAGGACCATACGGATTTAGGACTTGCCCGCCCCTAGAGCTATAACCGCTTTTCATTCCATATGCCATAAAATTGGCCCACTCTGTCATATTGGTTTTTCCTAGAATAACGGCCCCTGCTTGACGTAATTGTTCTGCTACAGCAGAATCCTCCAAGGCAATTGAATCCTTTAATGCCAAAGACCCTGCACTAGTGTGCATTTTGTCGTTTGTATCAATATTATCCTTAATTAAAATAGGAATACCGTGTAACCGCGTGCGCGGCCCGGATTTTTTCCGTTCAGTATCAAGAGCTTCTGCGATATGCAAAGCATCAGGATTAATCTCAAGGATGGAATGAATGGATTGATCCAAAATAGAGATCCGCTTTAGGTACAGCAGCACGAGCTCCTTTGATGTAAGCTCACCACTTGTTAGTCTTTCTTGCATCTCAAGAATCGTGGCCTCCTCAAGCCATTCATCATATAATTTTTTCAATTTTGGATTTTGCATGATTCTTCCCCCCTGTTTCCATTTACTATTCCAGTGGAGCCACAAAAAATCCTTTTAATGAAAAAAGCAGTGGAAGATACCACTACTTTTCTTACCGTTTTAGTTTTTGCTGACGCTGGTCTTCCGCCACAATTTTCCCTTGATAAAATACTCTTTTGTGAAGCGGGATTTGTAGTTCCCGGCAAAAACGCTTCAGTTCACGTTCTTCACGTTCGGTAACTAGTGAAATAATCGTCCCATTAGCTCCCATTCTTCCCGTTCTCCCGGCCCTATGCACATATTGGGTAATATCCTTGGGGAAGTCGATCTGAACGACATGGCTGACACCTTGAATATCCAGACCCCGAGCGGCAATATCTGTGGCAATCAGCATTTTCATTTTCCCATCACGGAAGTCCTTTAAGGCGGCTTGGCGTTCAAGCTTTTTCATATCACTATGGAGGATGCCAATGGATAACTCCTTAAACAACAATTTTTCTTTGAATACTTGAATCTCACCAATATCATTGATAAAGGCAAGTGATTTACTGTTTTCAAGGCGGACAATTTTTTCTAACAATTTGATTTTATCTCTTTGCTCAGACAAGAAGTAGATATGTTCCACTTCCCCAGAAGATGCGGCCTCGTCTTTTTTTATCCGCAAAACTTCAGGTTCATTTGCCATTTCCTTCGCTAATTTTTCTGTTGCCGGTTTCATAGTTGCCGAAAATAAAACGACTTGGCGGTCCCCGAGTGTTGATTTTACAATCTGCTGAACCGTCTGCAAATGCTCCGGAATTAACAGCTGGTCACCCTCATCCAGGACAACCATCTTAACTTCGTGCATTTTCACCTTTTTTTGCTTGATTAATTCCAGTAACCGTCCCGGAGTAGCAAAAATAACATGAGGCCGTTTTTTTAATTTTTCAAGCTGGCGTTTTAGGTTAGCTCCGCCAATAATAGAGGTGCCCCGAATCCCGCTTCCCTCTGACCACTTCTGGAACTCTTGATAAACCTGCATGACCAGCTCCTGTGAAGAAGCTAAAACGACAGACTGTAAGGAAGGCGTATTACTCTCGATTTTATTTAGTAATGGAAGCAAGTAAGCAAGCGTCTTTCCCGTACCGGTCGGTGATTCGGCAATGACATCTTTGCCTTCGAGTATGAGTGGAATCGCTGTTTCCTGGATAGATGTTGGTGCTTGGAAGCCTGACTTTTGCCATGCTTCCTGTAAAAAAGGTTGTAAGGTGTTTAACATTTCGTACTCCTTCTATATCTAAATCATTATTTACTTTTATTATTTGTTAACCCATATCGTATTGATACTATCTTATTATTCTTAAGGTGTCTAGTTTGGATTAAATAGAAGTATTAAAGTAAAGAATAACCCAGACCACGTGATAAACAAGGACTGATAAATATAGAACACAGGTTGAAATGAGCAGCATTCGAATCATTCCCTTAAAGGGCCGAAAATAAAATAAACCCAGTAAAAACAGCGGGAGAAATATCTTAATCAGATAAAAATAGGTCCACCCCTTGTTAATGACTTCTCTCATTACTGGGTTTCCTTCTTTAATAAAACCTGTTGAAATTCCGACATGTGTGAAGATTGCATCGATCAATCCAGCAGCAAGCAAAAAAATACAAGGCTTCATAATACCTCCCTAACACGAACTGTTAACACCATTCTTTCTATCTATTTATATGCAAATACATTCTTTATTACGAACCAGCAGACGGAGTAAAAGGCTGCTGTCAGCAACCTAATCTTTTTCCTAATTTACATATTTCCCGCTTTCAGGTTTAGCGATATCATTAAAATGATCTACCAAGTATTGAAGATTTGTTGAAAGTTCCTCTCCGCTCATCGGGATCCCATGCCCTGTCACAGCCCATTGCGGCTTTAGTGCCTCCAATTTTTTTACGGATTCATATGCAGCATCCCAATCAGTTGTATAATATCTCGGCGGACCGCTGATTACCTTTGATTGTGTTAGAACACTATATAGAGATTCCTGCTTTACGGTGACAAAAGCGTCTCCTGCAATCAATGCTCTGTCTTGTTCACGGAACAATGAGATATGCCCAGGAGAATGGCCTGGGGTAAATACCCATTTCCACCCAGACATATATGGAACAGTTCCGTCACTTGGAAGTGGCTGAACGTGAGCACTAATATCAATCCCATGGTTTGGGAACATCGGTGACATCTTGGCTACAAACCCACTGTCTACATTCGGATCCCCCGGCGGATAATCCTGTTTGCCCGTTAAATAGGGAAGCTCTTTTTCATGTGCGTATACAGGTATATTCCAATCCTCTAATAAAGCTGCAATCGACCCAACATGATCGAAATGTCCATGCGTGAGGATAATTGCCTTCGGAATGGCACCCTCTCCAAACCGCTTCTGAATCATGTCACTAATTTGTTCCGCTGACTTTGGCATTCCCGTGTCTACTAGCACAAATTCACTTGTCTCACTTGGATTTCCTACCAGGACAAGATTGACGATTTGGTCAGTATAACAATAAACATCTGGCAGAACAGCAACACCAATCCCGCTGCCAATGGAAGTCATTGGCAGAAATGAATCTTCGAATTTACTATCCTGAGTCTGATCCAATGAAGTACCCCCTTTTTTGATTAGTATTTAACCCGGAAAGTAAATTTATAAATGTTTCTAGTTGCCACGAGGTTAATATATTATAACAAACAACTATGTTCTTAATAAAGAATTTATTCTTTTAACTATCCCCTAAGCGATGTACACACCTATTTCAAGAAAACATATATAAATAAAAGTTTTTTAAATTCGAAAGGTTTGTGAACATTGTCGCTAATTCAATTTAACCATGTGCGATTGATGATAGAATAACATTAAGATAACAATTTAACGGAGTTGAATATGATGTTTAGCAGAATTGCTCTTCTCGTCTCATCTTTGTTCTTCTTATTTGGAACAAATAGCTTTGCTTATACACACTCAGAAGTATCTACTCCTAAATTCGATTCTGTTCAAACAGAATCGTTTGATAATCATTCAGCATTAACTGTGGTGACAGTCTCAAATACGAACCCAAATATATCAGCTACAGATACAGAAGACTCTAATAAAGAAACAGAAAGTGCGGTTTCACTTATGAAAAAACAGAGTGTTAAACCTTCTGTTAAAGACTACGTGGTTCCTATAGCAGTATGTCTTTTCCTCATTATCGGACTTAGCAGCTACTGGTTTGTGTTTAGGAAGAAGTATGTTTAGATAATGTTCGTCAATGCCAAAGAAGCGTGTATCCAAATGGTTACACGCCTTTTTATTTAGACATTCCCCCTTAATGAAAAGCTCTCCAAAATTCACCGTTGACATCAATCCATTCCTTTAGTTCATTAAAAGAGATTGTAAAGGTAGGAAAACCAGCAGCATAAGCAGCAATTTCATATGGTTGAAAGAAGATATTTAAACCAGCAGCATTAATAAAGAATGGCTGATCTGAATGAATACCATGGTATTCATTGGGAAAGAGGTAAGAATGTTGGTCATTACTTTTTATTTGGTCTGTAATTAAATCACTAATCTCCTTTACATAAGGGCTCCCTGATTTAAAGAGATCTTTTAACTGGTACAACCTGCCCGTTTTAAGGTTTATATGAGCATATTTCTTTATCGGCATGCCGTGAGCTGCACAAAAAGGATAATCATACCCTGTTATTTCAATCACCAATAAATTTTTCTCGTAAAAGGTAATCTCATAATCGCCTGTGTAATTAGATTCCAAAGGAATGGAAGGCACTGGTTTAACCCCAGCCATTTCCTTTAAAGTCTTATTTACTTGATTAAGATTTCCCATCCCCTTAATCTCAGGGTAATAAACGAGGTAATCATAATTTGGTTTATATTTATGTTCCACTACAGCATATTGCTTATTTAACGGAAAATTAGCTGCTTGTTTCCAAATCAACTCATTCGATTGGCTAAAATACATCAAGCGCTGATCAATAAAACCCTTTATTAAAGTCGTTTCGAAACTAAGCTGCCCGCTGCCAGTTACTTGGGGCAGATGTTCCATTTGGTTCCCTTGTTTATCGATAAAGTAAGTATGCTGATCATCCGAGACAGATAACATTCCGTTCTGAAAATATCCAATTTCACGAAAAAGGAACCCAGTAAAAATAAGTCCTTCATCGGTTGCCAAAGCAAAAATTGATCTCATACATGCCTGTTTTGGATCTACTTCCTTTCCGATGGCATACCGTTTTTCTCCTAAATATAAAATTTGATTATAATTTGGTTTTATAACAAATTGTCCAGCATGATTAATTAGTCCGTAGAGTTCCTTCTTATTAATTTCTAGACTGACAATGGCACGCCCGTCTATAAAATGTCCAGCCATTGTAAACTTTGGTTCCATTACAATGTTACCTTCAACATCAATATAGCCAAATAGCCCATCATTACTTCTTTTAAAAGAAAGAAGACCCTGTCCATAGTTTCCAACCCATGCATAGGGGTAGGTATGCAGTACATTCCCTGTAAGGTCAATTAGTTGATAATGACCTCCTTTTTCTTTTACAACTGCTCTTCCCTCTTTAAATTCATTGGTCGATTCATAAATCATAGGGATTACCACTTTACCCCGTTTATTTAAATAACCATATAAATAATTTCCCTGCACATCATTTTCTGCCGCCTCTACGCGACCCTCTTTATATGCGGGACTTATGAAAGAGTATGCTTTTTCAGTTACTTCTTTACCGCTTTCATCTATCACCTTGAAGCCTTCGTGGTCATTTACCACGGAGCGGCCTTCTGAGAACGGCTGGATGGTATCATATTTTGGCTTAACGATTAAATAACCTTTTTCATTGATAACACCTGTTTTACTCATTAAGCTTATAATCGCTAAATCATTATCTTGGAAATCCCCTGCATGGTCGTAAATTGGAGGAAAAACAATTTGGCCTTTCGGATTGATATATCCCCACTTACTTCCGCCAATCTCCCTAATTGCGACTGGGAATAAATAAACGGCTCTTATTTCAAAAATTCCATTAAGTACCCGTTCTGCACTTTTCTCAACTAACTTAGAAACTGGAAAATAGGATAGATAAAAGCCATACGGATTCTTTAAAATAAACAAATATGGCCGTTGATGATAACGATAAAGACCAAAGACTTCATTAATACCGTCACCATCCAAGTCTGCCCATCTTACAATGGCTTGATCGTTTTGGTATAAGATTTCTGCTCCAGCGGGGAGGTAAGGTATAACCAGGCTTACCACTTGATTTAATTCAACCATTGTTTCTCACCCATTTTTTTTAATATATATATGAATGAGATGGGCGGTTGTGTGATATGATTTTCCCAATATAAAAATAGCACACTGCTGGGGTGTACTATCTAGGCCAATCTCTTATAAATTCTCCTTCACGTTGTACTCTTTAAGGATGCTCTCGATTTTGAGTGCTTTGCCAATGTCTCCTTGAATTTTTAGTTTACCAGTCATAAAAGCCATTGTTCCATTCAACTTCCCTAACAAGAACAGCTGAAAATTCGTTAAGGACATGTTCAAGGTACAATCGGCAGATGCCTTTTCCCCCCTAATGACTGCTGCACCTCCATCTTTGAAATGAAGTTGAAAGATATTCTGTTCCACTCCGTGAATATCGAACTGATAAATGGCCGTAAACCCTTGGATCGGCTCAGGATTCTTGTTTATAATTTCTTCAATCAGATTCATTAAATCCTGTAGAGAATACTCTTCAATGGTTTTTGACAACGACAACACCCCTTATAAAACAGTATAGCTTAATGATACTAGTACGTATCCGTATTGTTCAATGATATCTTTTCACCTTTTCTCGCAGAAAAGAGACAAATTAAGCAAAGCCTGATTTGCCTCTTTTACTTTTAAAAAGGAGCTCACATGATTAATTGCCTAAATGGGCAAAAGCACTGATTACAATACGATTTAGCAGGCGGGCAAGCTCATCAAACTCAATGGGAGCTGCTTGATTATAATGTTGGACAACCACTTCGTTGATGGCCCCTACCATTGCCTGTGATACAATATGCATTTCCTTCTCTGAAACCGTTTCAGGCAGAGAACCTTTCACGGTTTGAAAAATAAGCCGGGCAAAAAGGCGATGCGCTTCACTTCTAACCTTTTCCACTTCTTGTGAAACACCCACTGATTCAACTAACATCAGGGTAGCAGCCTTTATATCGGTAAAACAAATTTCAATATAGCGGCGTATCCCTGCATAAGCCTTATAGGCATTACGCTCCTCTCGAGCGGTTGAGTGCCTAACCTCGTTGAGAATTTCCTCGGTAACAACCCTTAACAGCCCAGCCATTAATTCCTCTTTACTTGAGAAATGTTGATAAAAGGTCGTTTTTGAGACTCGCGCCATTTCAACAATATCCAGAACGGAGGTTGCTTTAAAGCCTTCTGTGGTGAACCTTAAGAGACCCGCATATAGAATTTTGTCTCTCGCTTCTTTTGGCATTTCCGCTAAAAATAACATGACATCAGTCCCATCCATTTAATACGACAACGTATTCATCTTCATTTTAAGAAAGAAAGCGATGACCGACAATATGCAGGTATAAAAATAAACAGCCACCTGGCTGCTTATTTCTAATGACCAATATACCGGGCTTCCGGGATTAATTGTTTCCATTCAGCATAAGTAATTATCGTATTCCAGTGGCCTGTCATTTTCGCAACACCAACTACCACGAAGAATAAAACAAAGAACGTCACCGGAACAAACCATTTATTTACCTTTCTCTTTGCTACAGTCATGTTTAACGTATCCTTAATCGGACATGCCTCTACACAAGACATACAGGCTGAGCAATTTAGAGACGTTACTTTTTCCACCTGATGAACCTTTAATCGCTGTGGACATACCTTTGTACACATTTCACAATTGGTACAGGTATCAATGTTTCTTTCAATTTTGGTTATTCTTAAAATGGAACCCAGGCCAATGAATGCACCATATGGGCATAAAAAACGACACCAGAAGTTCCGAAAGAATAAAGATAAAATAAAAATAACGATAATGAACTTCAAGGTAAATCCACTAATGTTTAAGAATAAAAGCAGCATTTTCACATCTGAAACTTTATTATAGTTATCTACGAGAAAACTTTTGGCACTAAAGATATCCATTTGAAGAACCATAGCGATAAAAAATAACAACAGCATATACTTTATGGGGGTTAAGAGCCAAACAAGCCATTTAGGCAGATCAAAGTTTCTTTTAAACATCTTTCTGCCAAGCCAGGCAATCAGTTCGTTTGCTGTACCCACTGGACAAATCCAACTGCAAAAGGATTTACGGAGAAGGATTCCTGCCCCGACAAAAAACGAGAGCAAAACTAGACCCGCCGGATGAATCATATCAAAATCCCCGCTGGTCAGCCAAACCTTCAAGGCAACAAGGGAACTGATAGGCAAAAATCCCTCTACAGCAGATGGACGCTCCACAAAAGGTGCTTTTCCATTTGTTACAAAATGATCGTAAAATTGATAAAATTGCAGACCTATATAGAGTGAAAACAACAAAAACACAGCTTGAACGGCATATCTGGCGAACTGCACGGGCTTACGTTTCAACTGCTTCCTATACCATGCTTTTGACTTCATAAAGCTTCCTCCATTCATTATTAACCTAACTATAATGAACGCTTTTTGGGAGGTAAGTGATATAAATCATTCGATTCCTTTATGTCGAAAAAATGTCACATTGCCATTCTTAAATTTGTCAATAAATGAATTAATCTGCCTTATACATGATATGATTCTGCTTTCTGGCCTCTTCGGTAATCCGAAGGACGATTTTACTCCAATCCTTTAATTGCTCATATTCTTTAAGATTATTTGTTTCCATTATCTTCGCGATATTAATACATTCATAAACCATGTTTTGTTCTTCTTGGTCCACACCTAAGATTTTACTTTCCTTTGTACGTGTATCATGGAATGTAATTTCTGAGATTGGGGCGGCATCTTCAAGGACAAACGTCCCCTTCTCTCCGTGAATTTCACAAGGAATAATTGAATCTACTATTTTAGAACAAAGAACAGTACAAACAAATCCTTCATAATTTAAAAGTAATGTTCCACTCCCGTCGACACCGCTTCGCAATACAACAGGGTGGTACGAAACCTGTTGAGGTTCCCCGAACAAGCAGACCGCTAAATACAAAGGATACACCCCTAAATCAACCAGTGCCCCGCCTGAATAGGCCGCTGAGAAGATATTAGGTTCCTCACCCTTTAGAAATGAATCATAACGGGAGGAGTATTTCATATAAGGAAGGATTGCACTTCTGAGTGGGCCGGCCATGTGCAGTTTTTCCTTTAGGATTTTAAAATTAGGAGTATGTATATTTCGAATCGCTTCAAATAAGTAGACCCCATTTTCTTCAGCCGTTTGGTAGGCTTCTTCTAATTCAGCCGTATTTGAAAAAATCGGTTTTTCGCAGATAACATGTTTTTTATTTTTCAAAAAGGTGAGGGTTTGCTCAAAATGAAGAGAATTTGGTGATGCAATATATACAGCCTGGATTTCTTCACTCTTAGCCATTTCATCTACATCAGTAAAATAAAGAGGTGCGTTATAGTGTTGAGCAAGCTGTTTCGCTTTTTCCTCCGTTCGTGAATGCACCCCAACTAATTGGTATTGTTCACTAAGTTTAGCAGCCTGAATAAAAGATTCTGTAATCCATCCTGTACCTACTGTAGCAAATTTGATCATAGTCCTACCTCTTCCTATTGATTACTTCAAATTACCATTTTATCCTTTTTAGGTTTCACTTTCCAATATAATCAAGGAAAAATTCATATTCTTCCTGTTTTGAACGTGAATTGTTGGGAACAATGGAAAAATATCAGATTTTATGTTATATGTAATAGATATGAAGAAAAGTGCAGGGCTTCAACTTAGGTCCGGAGCAGACACTGAAGAAAAGAGGTTGTAAAGGTGGAAAATCACACTTCTAATTTCATAAAAGATATTATGATAAAAGATTTAGAATCGGGCAGGCACCAAAAGATCGTGACACGTTTCCCTCCAGAACCAAACGGTTATTTACATATCGGACACGCTAAATCAATTATTATCAATTTCGGTTTAGCAGATGACTTCAATGGAGAAACCAACTTACGTTTTGATGATACCAATCCTTTAAAGGAAGATATCGAGTATGTTAACTCCATTAAAGAAGATGTAAAATGGCTGGGGTTCGATTGGGATAATTTATACTTTGCTTCTAATTATTTTGAAGAAATGTACAACCGAGCTGTTTTATTAATTGAAAAAGGGCTTGCTTATGTTGATGACCTATCAGCAGATGAAATCCGTGAATACCGCGGCACCTTAACAGAGCCTGGAAAGAATAGTCCTTACCGTGACCGTTTGATCGAGGAGAATCTTGATCTGTTTAAACGGATGCGTGCCGGTGAATTTGATAATGGCCAAAAGGTTCTTCGGGCAAAAATTGATATGAGTTCACCTAATATCAATTTACGCGACCCTGTTATTTACCGTATCTCGCATGCCTCACACCATAATACTGGTGATAAATGGTGCATTTATCCAATGTATGCTTTCGCTCATCCACTTGAGGATGCCATTGAAGGGGTAACTCATTCTATTTGTACCATTGAATTCGAGGACCAGCGTCCATTATATAATTGGGTTATTGAACAATGTGAAATGCAGAGCACACCTCAGCAAATTGAGTTCGGGCGTTTGAATGTAACCAATACCGTGATGAGTAAACGGAAACTTAAGCAGTTAGTGGAGGAAGGATTTGTCGATGGCTGGGATGACCCGCGTATGCCGACTATTTCCGGAATGAGAAGAAAAGGCTTTACGCCTGAATCCATTCGTGCCTTCGTTAAAGAAACTGGTGTTCACAAAGGTTCTGGGGCTGTTGATTCACAAATGCTAGAGCACTACGTACGTGAGGACTTAAAATTAAAGGTACCTCGGACAATGGGGATCATTAACCCGTTAAAAGTAGTGATTACCAACTATCCGGAAGGACAAATTGAATTGCTGGATGCAGAAATTAACCCAGAAAATCCGGATATGGGAATGAGGAAAATTCCTTTTTCTCGTGAAATTTATATTGAAAAAGATGATTTCATGGAGAATCCGCCAAAGAAATACTTCCGCCTCTTCCCTGGCAATGAGGTTCGTTTAAAACATGCCTATTTCATTAAATGTGAAGAAGTTGTTAAGGATGAAAATGGTGAGGTTGTAGAACTTCGCTGTACCTATGACCCAATGACCAAAAGTGGAACTGGATTTACTGGCAGAAAAGTGAAGGGAACCATTCATTGGGTAGAAGCTACCCATTCGGTTCCAGCCGAGTTCCGCCTATATGAGCCGCTTATTCTTGAAGATTCAGAAAACAGTAATGATGAAGAGAAGACTTCTTTCCTTGATCAAGTCAATCCGAATTCATTAGAAATTCTGCAAGGCTTTGTCGAACCAAATATGAGAGAAAGCAGACCGCAGGATAAATTTCAATTCTTCCGTCACGGCTATTTCAATGTCGACCCTAAAGAAACAACCGTTGATAAGCTTGTCTTTAATCGGATTGTTTCACTAAAAAGTTCGTTTAAAATCTAACAAGTAAAAAAGGCTCAGAGTAAAAAAAAACTCTGAGCCTTTTTTATATATTCGGCTTAATTAACAAAAAGCTCTTGCCATACATGAAATTTGCGAACATCGCCGTTCCACATTTCTGTTTTGTACATAGACTCTTATGTAAATGAAAAAAACCTAAATTAAGAGGGGCAGGGTTATGTAACATGATTAACGTTTTATTTGTATGCCTGGGGAATATTTGCCGTTCACCAATGGCTGAAGCCTTGTTTCGAAACTTAGTCAAAAAAGAAAATTTGACCAGTAAAATCGCAGTTGATTCCGCTGCCACCAGTTCATGGCAAATCGGCTTCCCTCCGCACGAAGGAACTCTTGATATTCTAAAAAAATATAAAATCTCTTCTGAAGGGCTTATTGGACGCACACTAAAGAAGGAGGACTTTTGGAGATTCGACTATATTGTCGGTATGGACGAAAGCAACTTAAAAAATATTTACAGGATAACAAACAAACCCAATCATCCAAAGATTATTAGGCTGCTCGACCTGACAAGATACAGGAAAGATATCCCCGATCCATTTTTTACAGGTGATTTTGATGAAACCTATCGTCTTGTTTCATCCGGGTGCCGGGCATTACTCAATAAAATACGCAGCGAACATAACTTATAACAAGGCATCTATCTTGAGAGATTAATTGAGTTTCTGTTTCATTTCTAAAGTGGTTTGAAAATTTTACGAACGGAAACAGAACCAGGAAGTTTACGGAAGCCCTGGTTCATCTTTATGGAATAATGGTATATCTAAAATTACTTTTGTTCCTTTTCCTGGTGACGTAAAAACAGACAAATTACCACCGACAGAGCGTGCCCGTTCATCCATACTGAATAAACCTACTCCAAGGGTCTGTTTCGCTCTATCAAATCCTTTTCCTTTATCCTCCACCATGACCCGGATAACCTCATCCATTTCCCTTAGCGTTACTGCCGCTTCAGGTACTTCCGCATATTTCCGTATATTAGTTAATGCTTCTTGAATAATGCGATAAATAGTCAATTCAATATTGATGGAAAGACGCTGATTTAACACACAATCAAAAAAAACATCGATATTGTAATGGTCAGAATATCGGGATAAGAAAGAACGGATCGCCGGGACTAAACCAAGATCATCCAGAACGGATGGACGAAGCTCCCACGAGATTTCCCTTATCTCTTCTATCAATTGTGCCGCTTCCTCCTGCATCTGCTGTAACAGTGGATGATCGATTTCTGACATTAAGCGGTTAATCGTAATTAAATGACTATAAAGATTTTGACCAATCCCATCATGTAAATTACGTGACAGACGCTTCCGTTCTTCTTCCTGTACTTCAATAATAGAACTCATCATTTTTTGAAGTTCTTGCTCCACACGTTTTCTTTCGGTAATTTCATAACGAATAGCAACATATTGGTAGGGCTTACCAGTCTCATTTAAAAAAGGAACGATCGTAGTATCCACCCAATAGTAGGTACCATCTTTAGCTTTGTTTAAAATTTCACCCTTCCAGACCTTACCTGATCCAATCGTTCTCCACATTTCTTTGAAAAATTCTCTGGAATGATGCCCTGAATTAACAATCCGATGATCATTACCGATGAGCTCTTCACGTGCATATCTTGAAATATGGCAAAATTGATCATTTACATATGTAATAATGCCCCGCGAATCAGTTATTGCGACAATAGAAGATTCATCAAGGGCGAATTTATAATCCATCAGTTCATTTCTTGTCTGCTGAATATCCATCTCTATCTTTCCCCCTGATTTAAAGCCCAATATTTCCCTTTAATATTCCTTCTAAATCCTGACCAGATTCCTTAACACATTCTTGATCCTGATCGTTAAAAGGACGAGATTCACGGTTACCAGCCAGTAGAACCCCCTTTGGTACACCATTAAAAAATAAAGGAACCGCGTAACACGTGTTCAGCTTTTCAGCAAGCGCAATCGGATAGTCTGTGATCTTGTCAGTAGTTTGGTAAGGAAAATCAATCATCATCATGGAGGTTCCGGTCGAAATGACTTTTCCAGCTATGCCTTTTCCAAAACGGACGGTTATTCGTTTATATTTATCGTTTAAGTTTCCAACTGCATAATGCCATCTTACGTCCGGGCCTACTTTATTTTGAATGGCAAGACCGACAAAGTCACAAGAAACTAGTTCCTTTAGTTGATTACATATTTCAATAACCTTTGGCAATTCCTTTATTTCTGTCATCTGGGGCTCCCCCTTACAACCCATAACCCAAGAGCCCTTTTTTCACGGCATACTCTACCAGCTCTGGCCTGGTTTTCATTTGCAGCTTCTCCATTACTTTTCCTTTATGAGTCTCAACCGTTTTAACACTAATAACGAGCTGCTCAGCAATTTCCTTGTTTGAATACCCTTTCGCTATAAGGGTGAGTACCTCTTGTTCGCGGTCAGATAAGAGGTGATACATATCATTGCTATCCTGCTTTGCCCCTGCCAAGTATTCTTCCATTAAACGTTTCTGTGCGGAAGGATGAAGATAGGCATCCCCTTTGGATACCGATTCAATTGCTGACATCAATTCAGCATGAGGAGCACTTTTTAAAATACAGCCAGACGCGCCGCCTTCAATCGCACGGAAGAGATACTCCTCATCGTCATGCATTGTTAAGATTAGTATATTGACTTCAGGCATAAGTTTTTTTAATTCTGTTGTTGCGGATAGGCCATCTTTTCCATGCGGCATGCTTAAATCCATGACAACAACATCGGGTTTTAACTTTAAGGCCTTTTTGATCCCTTCGTTTCCTTCAGATGCTTCTCCCACTACCTCCAGTTCAGGATTCGTATTCAACAACATGTTTAAACCGCTTCTGACTACTGCATGATCATCAACTAACAGAATTTTTATCAATGATAAAGTCTCCTTTTCTTCTATAAGGGCAATAATAACTCAATTGATGTCCCTACTCCTATTTTAGAAGATATTGTACACATGCCGCCAGCGAGGTGCATTCTTTCTTTCATCACTGCAAGTCCTGATGAATGATGAACACCGTTTTGTTCTTCGAGTTGAAATCCTTTCCCAAAATCATAAATGGTAATTTTTAATTCTTCTTCTGTCCAAAGAAAGGTCATTTTTACTTTCGATGTATCGGCATATTTGGCTATATTGACCAGTGCTTCTTGACAAACACGAAAAACGGCAATATTGGAGCGATCAGGCAAACTGGTCTCTTTTCCAGCTGATTCTAAGTCCACCAAGATTCCAAACGTAGATGTATATAACTTCAGATAGCTTTTCATTGCCGGAAGCAAACCAAAGGTTGATAAGGTTGGAGGATGCAATTCTACCGATAATAATTTTATCTCCCGGATCGTTTTTTCAATAAGCTGTGACATTTCCCGCACATAACTCTTCATATTCTGCTCGGCGATCCCGGATTCCACAAACTGCAATCCTGTCATAATACTATATAAATTTTGTCCAACACCTTCATGAAGCTCTAAGGCAATTCGTTTTATTTCCTCTTCCTGTGAATCAATAATATAAGAATTGATTTTTTGCTTGGTCTGTAGTATATCATCCATTAAGGTTCCCCCCTTTAGCCCATTTCATTTAAGTATGAAAAAAGTCAGGTTCTTATTAAAAGACCTGAACCTTTTTTAATGTATAGGTTAATCCACTGTCTGTATCAAACGCAGACCAGGCTTCGTCTGACAGGTTGACCTTGCATGTGAGCGGAACAGCTAGAAAATAAAAATGATCAAAATAAAAACGAATATGCGTTTTATCAGGACAATATTGAGCTTTTTTAATTGTTTTCCTTACAGCAGCTGCTTGATCTCCGCCTTGTTCATCCTGGATGAGAATATCGACTAGAGTATCAGTAAACGATTCCACATCTGCCAAATTAATGGGTTCCACAGCTACTACATCCTTTCAATACCGGATAGATGAACATTTTATATCCTTGCAAATACTCCCAGAACACCTCGCCTGCATGCTCTTCGATAAATTGAATCGTCTCTTCTTCAGACTGCCAATTGCTCATCCCTTTGATTTCTGCCACAACCATTTCAATACCTTCGCATGTTTTTTCTTCTAAAAACCAATTCAACCGCTTTTTCGCAAAGGTCTGTTTCAATAACTCATCAATCTCCCCCGCAAAACCGCCTGATGCTGGCCTTACAAAACAAAAATCAATATAGGTCTCACTAGTCATTGACATTCACACCATTTTTATAAATAAACAATGCGATCGGAAATAAAATTACGTTGATGACGGCAGCTATAATGGTGTCGAGATAATTTTGATAGAAATATTGATGTACCATATATTGTGTGAAAATTATGTTTAACATGAGTACAGCCAAAAGGAGTCCAACGGGTAAGTAACTACGCTTCATAACGTTTCACCCCCAAGGCATAAACCGCACCGTTTTCTACTTTTACATAGACTTCAGGAAGCGGACGTCTCGGCGGTCCGGCAATTGGTTCTCCCGTTTTTACATCAAATTTCCCATGGTGGCATGGGCATAACATCTCCCCCTCGTCCTTTTTCCAAAAGACAGGGCAGCGTAAATGGGTACACGCATTTTGATAAGCCACATATTTATTTTCAGAGAGCCTGATTAATATGGCGCTGTCGTGTTCACCTGGGAAAGCAAAATCAACAGCATCCCCAACTGGAATTGCACTTACATCGGTTATTTTATGCTTTGGATACTTCTTATCACTAAGCCCAGTTAATTCTTTTGCCGCTAATGCTCCCCAGGGAAGAGAGGAAACCGCGAATACCCCTGCAGCCCCCACTAATGTTTTCATGAAACCGCGGCGGTCCAGCTTACGTTCATTATTTCGATTTATATTGTGGGTATAGTTATCTTCATTGAACGGGATTTTATTATTTTTCTCTGTCATCTTTAATCCCTCCTAAAACAATTTAGTGACGCCCTGAAGGATCCCAGGAAGATTCACTTTAACATTTGTTTCGCCTTCTAAGTAAGGCATACTTGTTACCCATTTGCCATTATCAAGGTTAAACTGCTTTTGCTTTGCTTCAATTTCCTCGTCTGTGAGCCATTGTAATGTATTTGACGGGCAAACGCTCGCGCACATTGGTGGAATTCCATCCTTTGACCGGTCGATACACAAGTCACACTTATACATTAAATTCTGTTCTGTATCGAACTTTGGTATTCCGTAAGGGCAAGCAATTGTACAGTTTTGACAGCCGATACACTTTTCTACAAGAGCCGATAAAACCGCCCCTGTTTCGTGAATTTGGATTGCTTGTGCCGGGCAGCTTCTCGCACATGCTGGATTCACACAGTGAAGACACATGAGAGGCATTGTTTGACGGTTGACGAGAGGATTGACGTCGTAAACATAGTTACGGTTCCGCTCTTCGTGCCCGCCGCATTGCGTGCAGGCAGCCAAACAAGAACGGCATCCTATACAGTTTTCAAGTTCTAAATATAATCGCTTTTTCATTACTGGACCGCCTTTCTTGCTAGTTTTTCTATCTGCGCTGCACAAGCTTTGAATTCAGGCATCCTTGACATCGGATCTAATGCGGCAATCGTTAATAGATTAATAGATTGATCGTGACCAAAATGGTAAGGAACGAATACAGTATCCTTCCGGATGGCTTCTGTGATTTTCACTTTATATTCCGCTTCACCTCTGCGAGTAAACAGGCGGACATATTCTTCGTGTTCAATCTTGTATTTCGCTGCTGTTGCTGGGTGCACCTCTACGTATGGCTCTGGGCACATATCTCGTAAAAATTGAATACGGCGAGTTTGATTCCCAGATAGATAATGGAAGACAACGCGTCCAGTCGTTAAACGTAATGGATAGTCTGCATCCGGCTCTTCAGCTGGCGGACGGTAAGGTAAGGCACAAATCTTTGCTTTCCCGTCTGGATGATAGAACTTCTTATCTAGGAACATATGTGGTGTTCCTGGATCGTTTTCGTCTCTGCATGGCCAGAATACTCCGTCTTGCTTATCGATCTTATCCCACGTTGCCCCATAGTAGTCAGCATAACCGCCCTTAGATGCTAAACGGAATTCATCCGCCACGTCTCTAGCTGTTTTTAAATGAGAGAAGTATTTGCCTCTTCCTAAACGTTCGGAAAGTTCCACTTGGATTTGCCAGTCTGGCTTTGATTCACCAAGCGGCTCTTGAGCCTTATTGATTTTAATAATCCGTCCTTCTAGGTTTGTCACCGTTCCTTCATCTTCTGACCATGTAACCGTTGGTAGAATCACATCAGCAAATTCCGCTGATTCAGATAGATAGAAATCAGCACAAACCATGAAATCTAAGCCTTTTAAAGCTTTACGTACAAAGTTTAAGTTTGGTGCAGAAACAGCAGGATTAGAGCAAAGCAGGTAAAGACCACGAATGGTTTTTTGCTCCATTAATTCAAACATTTCATATGCGGAAACCCCTGGCTGAGGCATTTCTTCAGGAGTAATCCCCCATACCTTGCATACTTCTTCTACATGCTTAGGATTTGTTATTTTACGATAACCAGGTAGTAAATCTGATTTCTGACCATGTTCACGCCCGCCTTGGCCATTCCCCTGACCAGTGAACGTAGCAACACCTGATTTTGGCCGGCCAATCTTCCCTGTAACCAGCGCCATATTCGTGTAGGCAGACACGTTATCGACACCTTTATGCTGCTGCTCAATTCCTCGGGCGAACATCACAACGGCATTTGGAGCTTTACCGTAGATTTCTGCGGCACGGATAATCTTATCGACAGCAACTCCGGTAATCTGGCTTGTATATTCTGGAGTAAATTCTTTTACTAGTTCTTTCGTTTCTTCAAATCCATTTGTATGATTATTTATAAACTCTTCATCAGCATAACCGTTTTGGATCAATAAATTTAGGATTCCGTTTGCAAGTGCAAGGTCTGTTCCTGGTCGTAAGTCTAAGTGAACATCTGCTCTTCTAGCAACTGGTGTTTCACGCGGGTCAGCTACAATCAAGTAACCGCCTCTTTCTTGTACATTCCAAACACGGAACATCGATGTTGGGTGACATTCCGCTGTATTGCTTCCGGCAATAAACAAGCAATCTGATTCATGGATATCTGTCCATGGTAATGTTGAACCTCGGTCTACTCCAAATGAACGAAGGAAGCCGCCGGCAGCACTTGACATACAGAAGCGGCCATTATAGTCGATATAGCGAGTTTGCAGTGCAACCCGTGCGAATTTTCCTGTTAGATAACATTTCTCATTGGTCATGGATACGCCGCTGAATACAGATAATGTATCTTTACCATATTTCGCTTGAAGTTCTATAAATTTCTTCGCAATTAAGTCATATGCTTCATTCCATGTCGCTTCCCGGAAACCCTCTTTCGTTCCCTTTAAAGAAGCATCGTCACGGATTAACGGTTTTAAAATACGATCTGGGTGGTTGGTTTGCTGGTAAGCAGTAACTCCTTTAGGACACATTTTTCCTACGTTCACTGGCCAGTCATAGCGGGGTTCAACCCCGATGATTTTGTTTGTTCTTGTATCTACCCTCAAGTTCATGCCGCACTGCATACCGCAATAGCTGCAATGGGTTTTAACAAGCGTTTCATTTGGATGACGTACATTTTCGATTTCTTTATAAAATTTATCCCTTTGCATTCTGGTTAGCCTCCTTGACCTTTACTTGATGTGTTGGGAATCCAGAGAATCTAGCAATGCGATATTTTCTGCGGCACGGCAGGCACAATTCAGCAAGATTAAATCCATCTTCCATGTTAAATTCCATTTGGTTTACACCTAAAACATTAATAACATCATTTGATTGTTCCATTGATACGAAGTGATCTCCGCACACTTTACATTTTTTCATTTCTTTTTCTCCGTAATGTTCACGGTAGTTTCTTGCAAATACACTCATTGGACGGAACGGGATATGGGCTAACTTCCCGAATGGAAGATAAATTAAGGTCACAATGACAGAGAATTGGTGAATCAGCGACATCTGTGGCTGCATCCATCCATGCAAAAGAACATTTTGGACAGTTAACAAAAGTCCTGTAACAGAGATAAATAATAATAGATAAAGTGGTAAGAAGTCGTACATAAATTTTTGCTCTGCTCTAGCCTGCATATTTTTCAAGCGGCGGTGCAGCGCCATACATACGCCTGTCGTAACCATGATGGCTGCAATATTTAAGGCATTATAAGACATCCAAGCAATGATTCCATCTGCTTTGACATGCATGATGTTCATACCGAATAATACGATCGTGTAGTAGCCGTTGTCTTCCATCGTGAAATACATCCAACTGAATACCAATGGGAATGTTACTAAGCAGGCAAGAACACAGCCCCAGCCGATTAAGATATGTTGAATCCATCGATAAATTCCCCGGTTACGAATGAAATTGTAAATGGCTAAGTGATTAACTGCTGTCTTAGGAGTGCTCTTTCTAAATAGCAGTTTTAAGCCCTTTTTAATGATAATCTTGGTTGGCGGTCTTTCCCCCCATGCTATGAACCGGTAGAAGAACCCACCGATAAAGACGAAGGTTCCAACCATATATCCGTATAGGTTCAAGTCAATATGAGTGAACATTCTTGTTCCGATAAATGTTAAAATGACAAATCCGATGATCGTTAAAAACATGGATTTAGCAAAATGAGATGCAAAGGCGTCATTAACAGAACGTCCCGCTTTTTTTGCCCCAGCGACAGTAGTTGATTGCATTTTTTTGGTCCTCCTCAAAAAAAATAACACATCCGTTTTTCTNNAGAAAAACGGATGTGTTATCTATATCAGGGAAATCCCCTATTATGCGGGAGAAAAACCCCTAATAAAGTTATTTTAGACAAATTCTTGTCACATTATCTTTGTAAGTATTTTTTTCGCCATGAGTGGAGAAGAAGTGCAAGTCCAATTATTATTTGTAAGGAAAATACCATAGCATCCCAAAACGGAGGGGAGGCTGGTCCTTCTAAAAATCCAGGAGTAATCTTTTTAACTGCAAACAATAACTGGGGAATATAAAAGAAAGCATATAAACTAATTGTCAACACAACACCCACAAAATAAAATAAGGAATAAGTGAAGACAGTCTTTTTCTCACCCTCAAAAACCAAATCCTTTGTTTCTAGTTTTTTTATAAATGGTAAACTTCTTTTGATCATTTGTTGAGCGTTTTCCATTAAGTTATAGCAGCCAGTAATGCTTTCAAATACATAATAAAGATCTGTTTTCATATATATACAGCATTGGTAAACAATACGGAGAAATGTATTTAATACAACAACAGACATTAATCTCAGGAAAATTCCCGATCCACTTACAAAATTGAGCTGACTTATTAAAGCTAAGAATAGGATAACCATATCAAAACATAGGCCAGCCATATATATTACATTACGTTCTTTAGAAGGTAGTTTCCAAGCAGTGGAGATATCAGACTCAAGTACTAATAAAAACAGTCGATGTCCTACATTTAGTTTAGTCGATAGGTCTTTTGACCGCATTGCTAATATATGACCGAATTCATGAATTAACACGGAAGAAAAAGTTAGAACAAGTAAAGCTATAATATTTAAAACCATATAATTAGAAATGAATAAATCCTGGTAATGAGGAAAGAGATTTGGGTAGGAAACAAATAAAAACAAATTTAAAATGAACAATATTACATATAAAAACAGTGCTGTCTTATTAAAAAAGAACTTCCCAACCTTAGGTGAAATCCACAAGAATCCTGAATGGTTTTTTTTATTTATCTTTAGTTTAGGAGCAATCTCTATTCCATCGATTGTTGCAATCAGTTGGAGATCTGAAAGCTGTTCAGCAAAATCAATAAGGTTAACGTCTTCTTCTGGATACTTTACTTTCAAACGCTGTTCGATATCCCCTAATGAATGACCATTGTTCAATAAATCAATTGCATTAATACAAATCTCTGGCATTTCATAAAACTCACCAGAATTTATATTTTCAACAATAAAGGTCTTTTTTTCTTTTCTAATTTTGATAGGGACTAATGTAAGGTATGAAAAAAGGGATATATCCATCTAATCCCCCGCCTCTCTAGTAATCCAATAAAGAAGGATGCAAGCCATTTGCTAGCACCCTTCTTTATTGTTTATGCTCCTCCTCCAAACCAACAAATCCAACATAAACTAGTTACTTTAATTTTTTTTAATTTCCGGATTTTCAAGGATATCACCTCCTTAAATTAGAAGATAACTAAATTAGAAATATCTTTTTTACTAATCTCATTTACAGATTTCTCATGGATTTCTGTCCATGTTGGATAAACCTGTTTAAATAGTTCAACTAATTTTGGATCAAATTGGGTGCCCTTCCCGTCTAATATCCGTTTGTAAGCTTCATCAACTGACAATGCATTTCGATAAGATCTATTTGAGGTCATCGCATCAAAGGCGTCTGCTATTGCAGCAACCCGTGCCAAAAACGGAATTTCCTCCCCTTTTAACTGATCAGGGTAACCATTTCCATCCCATCGTTCATGATGCGAGCGAATAACATCAATACTACTATTTAAACCTACGACCTTTGATACGGCATCTGCCCCAACATTAGTGTGGGATTTTATTATTTCATACTCTTGATTTGTTAGCCTAGTTGGTTTCATTAATATTTGATCTGGAATGTGAATTTTCCCAATATCATGAAGTAAACAAGCAAATTCAAAATCCTTTAGTTCTTTTTCTTTATAATTTTGAGTAGCTTTTGCCAGCTCTAGTGCATACCCTGCGACACGTTCACTATGTCCTCTTGTATATGGATCCTTAAGTTCAAGTGTTGCAATTACTCCTTTGACAAGACCAGTTAATTGTTGATCATAAGAGGTCTTAATTGCATTCACATATGATTGGAATCTTGATAATAAAATAAATGAAAAAACGGAAAGAGTGACAGCTAATATAAGGCCTATCACTAAGTTAGGAGGACTAAAAATTAGTCCAACTATAATATATTTCAATATAATTCCGCCTGAAACAACAATTACAAAAGGTTTACTAACGAAAATTGCTGATAGTAATAACCAGAATATTTCTACAGCACTTCCTCCAGGATATTTTTCAGGATGGCCACCGTACGTAACTACATCACTTATTAAGGTAAGAAAGGTATATGTTAGGAAGTAAATGTATTTAATATAATAGGATTTTTGCTTTTTTATTGCATAGCGTGCCACTGGCAGTAATGCAAACATTAATAAATAGATCAAATATATAAGATTGATAGGTGTATTTTTAATATGAAGCCCATTTTTCGATATGGCAGAATAAATGATATCAAAAGCAATAGATATTATATAAAATAAAACCAAAAACCATTTTAGCGTTCGAGTTTCAGCATTTCTTAAATTAGGATCAATTGTTGGTTGTTTTTTCATCTGGTAAACCTCTCGTAAGGATCATAAAATATTCTCCTTTATAGGTAATAAGTATTATATCAACGAACTGAAAGCTATTTTTATTGACACTTTCCTACATTATAAAACATTTAATTTAAATTAAATACAATAAATCAAGTCGATTTATGAATAAATAAGAAATATTTTCAGGTAAATTGTAAAAATATTTATTTTTTTCTAATAAATTGAAATGTTTAGTTAACCACTGCCTCATTTATTCTTAATAGGTAAAATAACGTTGACTTTAGTTCCTTTTTTTATAAGACTTTCAATCTTAATTTCCCCAGAATGGTCTTTAATAATTTGTTTGGTAACCATTAAACCTAAGCCAGTTCCGTCTTTTTTGGTCGTAAAAAATGGTTCACCAAGATTTAGGATATTTTCATCTGCTATCCCCATTCCTTTGTCCTGGATCGAAATGGAAAGTTTTTGTTGATTTTGTATCACATTTACGTTTACATGGATCTGAATACTTCCCCCATTAGGCATTGATTCGATTGCATTTTTTATGAGATTTATAAACACTTGTTTTAGCTGTTTTTCATCACAATCTAGCGGCGGAAGTGGTCCAGCAATTATGGTTTCAACCGTAACCCCTTGTCTCTCAGCCAGCTGCTGAGTAATCGATAGAGTATAAGCAATAATTTCCTCAATGCTTGCCTTTTCAAATTTAATTTTTTTTGGTTTTCCTAAATACATAAGGTCATCAACAATTGTGTTAATTCGGTCAATCTCTTCAATCATAATCGGAAAATAGTTATTTGGATTTGGATAGTTTTCCTGCTGGAACTGAGTAAATCCTTTTAATGCCGCCAGAGGGTTTCGAATTTCATGGCCAATAGCTGCAGCCATCTGACCAATCACCGCGAGTTTCTCCTTTTTCTTTAGTTCCTCGTATACATCCGTTAACGAATGAATGTAAGAATAAAACCTTACTAAGACAGTGAAAGCAATCGCTGATAATATTAAGTAAAGGAATATAGGAAGAACAACATTACTATCCTGCAGAATTAGACCTAATAATATATACTTCCCAATGATTCCTATAGCAGTAAACCAAAAGTACTTCTTATTTACAAATATAGGTGCAAATAGAATACAGAGAACCTCTACTATATTCCCGGTTGCAAAATGAAGATTTGTGCCAATATATCTAATTAAGTTATCTATAATATCAATCACTAGAAAAGCAGTTAAATATAGGTATTTAATTAAGAAAATCTTTCCTTTTTTTTGAAGGTAAATAGCCGAAAAAAGGGGTAATAACATTAAAAAATATAAAGATATTCCTAAACCATCTCTTGAAACTTCAACATTGCCCCCGATGTATAGCCTAATATAGTAGTAATACACATCCCAAACATAAAAAAGCAGGTTAAATAAACATAAAAAAAGGATTACCGCTTTTTTTTCTTCAGCAAATAATCTAAGATTATTGCTACCTTTTTTCATATAGCTAACTCCTTAATATTTAAATAATAAAATCAAACTAGTTCTCAACTTCTATTCTACCATCTTTCACCAATCAAAATGACAATATTTTTCTTTTCTCGATGATTTCCGACAATTTTCGATAACATTATAGCAAAAAAAGAACCTGCCAAAATGGAGAGACCTAGTTAAATAAGACAAAGGAAAAAGCAC
Organism: Neobacillus drentensis; assembly: GCF_036965645.1. GTDB lineage: Bacteria > Bacillota > Bacilli > Bacillales > Cytobacillaceae > Neobacillus > Neobacillus drentensis_D. Next base: position 2,768 of record NZ_JBALPZ010000122.1, on the reverse strand, counting down.
CCCCTGAATCGTATTTAAATAATACGTAAAATCAGGAGGTGTTTTCTTATGGGGAAGAAAAATGCATACTCAGAAGAAGTTAAAAAGGCTGTTATTGAGATGAAGTTAAGTGGTGAGTATTCTAACCGTGAAATTATGGACAAGTTTGGAATAACCAATGTTACTCAAATTAAAAGGTGGATGAAGTGGTACCGTGAAGGGCAACAATACCGTTTAGCGCAAGGGATTGGTAAACAATACAGTTATGGGAAAGGTCCTGAAGAATTATCCGAAACTAATCAATTAAAGAGAGAAAATGAGCACTTAAAGGCACAATTAGAAATTTTAAAAAAATACCAAGAAATCGAGAGGAGTTGGTTCCAGAAGCTGTAGTCACCTTAATTGAGAAATTAAGAGATAAATATTGTGTAACCATTCTTTGTAAATGCTTAGATATACCTAGATCAACATACTATAGGTGGAGAAATCGGAATCCAAAAGTTAAAACTGAACTTGAAAAACAAATCATAGAAATTTGTAAACGTCATAAATTTCTAATTGGCCATCGGACTGTCAAAGCCTGGCTATTACGTAATTATAAGACAAAGGTTCATCGTAATACTGTACAACGGATTATGCAAAAATATAATTTGCAATGCCGGGTCAGGCCAAAACGTAATAATAATATAGCTGGTGAAATGAAGGTAGTCGTCCCTAACCATTTGAATAGAAATTTTAAAGCCTCTAGACCAAATGAAAAATGGGTTACTGATATTACTTACCTTCCGTTCGGACAATCTATGTTTTATCTTAGCACGATCATGGATTTATTTAATAATGAGATTATTGCATATCGAATTAGTACCAGCCAAGATGTTTCTTTAGTGATAAATACTTTAAAAGACGCTGTAGAGGGTCGTGATACTAGCGGCCTAATACTTCACAGCGATCAGGGATCTCAATATACGTCCCTCTCCTTTCAAAGAATAGCAAAAGAAAAAGGCATTACCACAAGCATGTCCCGGAAAGGCAATTGCTTGGATAATGCCGTCATTGAATCCTTCCACTCCACCATAAAGTCGGAAGAATTCTACTCTCAAGGAAGAGAGTTTCTTACAAATTCTATTGTAATAGAAAGAGTTGAAAAATTCATCAATCATTATAATAAAACACGACTTCAGGCAAAATTAAACTACCTGTCCCCTATAGAGTTTAGGGAACAGGCAGCATAATCGGTGCTTTTTCGTTGTCTCATTTTAATAGGTCAGTTCAAAAAGCAAGTTCTTTTTCCAATAATTAGCTGACTTTCTTCAGCCAGCCAGCTTTAGTGTTAAGAGTTGAATGCCTGCGTCCATATCCGAAGTAAACAAATAATCCAATTATTAACCAAACAGAGAAACTGATCCATGAAATAGCCGGAAGCTGAAGTGCTAAATATCCACAGAATAAGAAAGCAAGAATCGGGATATAGGGCACAAAAGGTACACGGAAACCAGTTTTTGGGGTCTGCTTGTTTTTACGTAGATATAAAATTCCAACTGATACAGCCATAAAAGCAAATAATGTACCGATGTTTACCAACTCTGCAAGTCTTCCTAACGGAACTAATCCTGCGAAGATTGATACCAAAATACAAGTGATCCAAGAATTTACCATTGGCGTTTGCTTCTTTTTATCTACCTTAGAGAATACTTTTGGCAATAATCCATCACGGCTGATTGCATAGAATAAACGTGTTTGTCCATAAATCATAACTAATAATACAGTAGTAATACCAGCAAGTGCTCCTAGAGAAATGAAACCTGCTACCCAGTCTTGGTGAATATAATTTAGTGCAAAGGCCACTGGGTTTTTAACATCTAGCTGTTGATAAGGAACAATCCCTGTTAAAATACCGGATACAACGATGTATAGAATCGTACAAACTAATAAAGAGGCAATGATACCAATCGGCATATTTTTCTGTGGATTTCTTACTTCTTCCGCTGCAGTTGATACAGCGTCAAAACCGATATAAGCAAAGAATACAGTAGCTGCACCAGCTGTCACACCCGAGAATCCAAATGGCATAAACGGAGTCCAATTTCCTGGTTTTACATACCATACCCCAACAGCAATAAATAATACAACCACTGCCAGCTTAATAAGAACCATAATAGTATTTAATCGAGAAGACTTCTTTACACCTTGTGTTAGTAACATTGTGATAATGAATATAATTAAGATTGCAGGAACATCAATATAGGTTCCATTTGCAGGATTATAAGCACTTGTGATTGCTTTAGGAAAATGAATTCCAAACCCCGCTAAGAGTCCTTGTAAATAACCTGACCAGCCACTCGCAACTGCAGAAGAGGCTAAACCATATTCAAGGATCAAATCCCAGCCAAGTATCCAGGCAATTATTTCACCAAAGGTAGCGTAGCTGTACGTATAAGCACTTCCTGATACCGGAACTGTAGAAGCAAATTCCGCATAACATAGGGCGGCAAATACACAGGCTAAACCTGATAAGATAAAAGATAGGATTAATGCAGGACCTGCATGCTCAGCAGCAGCTACTCCTGTAAGGACAAATATACCTGTGCCTATGATAGCTCCAATCCCGAGCATGGATAAATCGAATGCACCTAACTCTTTCTTTAATGTTACATCTTTTTGACCAACTTCTTGAATAAGCTGTTGGATTGATTTTTTTCTAAATAAATCCATTATATACACCTCTTGGGTCTAATTTCTAAAATTTCTGAAAAGATCGTCAAAAACTCATATTTGAATAATATAATGAT
>NZ_JBALPZ010000121.1:52271-70638 GCF_036965645.1 Neobacillus drentensis | reverse complement strand
GATTTTATCTAAATTTTTAATAAAAATTATAATGATAATTTTAAATAGACTCATTTATGATTAGTTCAATCGGTTAAGAATGGGGGAATTTAGGATGGATGATCGTTTATTTAGAGATGCAATGGGAAAGTTTGCTACAGGAGTGACAGTTCTTTTAACTGAAAACGAGGGAGAAACACATGGAATGACAGCAAACGGTTTCATGTCAGTATCATTGGATCCGGAGCTTGTCTTAATTTCTATTGGACATAGAGCAAAATTTTTAGAGAAGGTTTCACAATCTAAAAAATATACAGTAAATATTTTAGCGGAAGATCAAGAGCATTATTCACGTCATTTCGCTGGGAAACCTGGTAAAGCAGTAGAATTTGAAACGTTAGCTGAGCTGCCAGTATTAAAAGGGGCTATCACTCAAATTGCATGTGAAGTCGTATCAGAACATGTAGAAGGTGACCATACATTATTCATTGGTAAAGTAGTAGATTTACGTCTTGAGGATAAAGATCCGTTATTGTTCTTCAGTGGTAAATATCGTCATTTGACTGAGGTAGAAACAGTTAAGTCATAAAAGGAGAATTGTCTATGAATATTCAAATTATGGCTAAAGCATTGCTTGAAGCAGAACGTACAAAACAGCCAATTGCACCCTTAACTGAAACCTATGAAATTATTACAGTTAATGATGCTTATGCCGTGCAATTAGCGCAAATTCGTCAAAAGATTGACACAGGGGCGACAGTAAAAGGGCTAAAAATTGGTTTAACAAGTAAAGCGATGCAAGAAATGTTGAATGTATATACACCAGACTACGGCTTTATTTTAGATACGATGGTATATGACGAGGCAGATGGTTTAGTTGCTGAGTCCTTTATTCAACCAAAGGTAGAGTTTGAAATCGCATTTGTTTTCAATAAAGAGTTAAAAGGGCCAAAAGTGACGGTGCAAGATGTAATCGATGCAACGGCTTATGTTGTACCAGCAGTAGAAGTAATCGATAGCCGTATCGCGAATTGGAAAATAAAGTTCGAGGATACAGTGGCAGACAATGGTTCTTCAGCAGGTGCGATTTTAGGTGAAAAACGTACACTGCTTAAAGATATTGAAGACATTACAAAAATTCCAATGATTGTGAAGAAAAATGGTGAATTTTCAGACGAAGCAATGAGTTCGGCAGTGTTAGATAACCCACTCAATGCGGTTGTTTGGTTAGTAAATGAAGTGAGCGAATATGGCATTTCTATCGAGCCAGGCATGTTTGTTTTATCAGGAGCACTATCAAAAGCTGTTACCTTTGAAACAGGCGATGAATTCGAAGCTGACTTCGGTATACTTGGAAAAGTAAACGCTAACATTTTGAAGGAAGTAGTGAACAAATGAAAAAAAACTTAAAGAATGATGGCTGTTTGTAGATAAGAAGGTTTAATTTATGAAGTAACACAAAATTTAGCAAGATAAAGGAAAAAGGAGAGAATCGCAATGAAGGTAATCTATGTGAATGCTAATAACTTACAAGAGATTAGACAGTCATCTCCTAATGTAGCAATGGCGCTTGGTTATTTTGATGGTGTGCATTTAGGACATCAAAAGGTAATTCAAACAGCTAAAGAAAAAGCAAAGGCACAAAATTTATCACTGGCAGTTCTCTCTTTTTTCCCGCATCCAAAAAGTGTGTTATTTTCAGACAACGAAATCTCATATCTAGAGCCACTAGAACAAAAAGTTGAAAAGTTAGAAAGGCTTGAAGTGGATATTTTTTATATCGTAGAATTTACAAAGGAATTAGCTAAAGTAGAAGCGAACGATTTTTTAGATGATTATATTATTGGTTTGAATGCTAAGGAAATTATTTGCGGTTTCGACTACACATATGGAGCAAAAGCAAGTGGTACTGTTAAAACACTGGCATTTTATGCAGTTACAAAGCAAGTAGGTCTAACTGTTGTCGATGAGCTAAAATGGAATAATCAAAAAATTAGTTCAACTTTGATTCGGAAACACTTATCAGAACGAAAGCTTAGTGAATTACCCAATTTATTGGGGGGCTTTTATAAAACTAAGTATTGTCAAAAGAATGGTATACTACCAAATTATTCGTTACCGAATTTAGGTAGTTATAAAGTATTGATTGAAGATCGACATTCTTTTATTGAGTGTGTTGCGACTGTAAAGTCTAAAAAATATATTCAGATTCATCATGAAATGTCCACACTACCGAATTTATTAACGATACAATGGGTTGATCGATTCGAAACAATACCAAGCTGATTATTTAGCATTTGATTTTACGTTGATAGTAGTTCATTTACCAATCATTATCTCTCTTTTAATCACATAATTTTTGGCAGAACCATTACTAAAATGGTTCTGTCTTTTCGTGTTTCTTGTAACGGATAAACAAAGCATTTTGAATATGGACAGTACTATCGTGAAATTTATCAAGATGCAATAAGAAAGTGGAAAATGAATAAGCCTGCCAGCATCTCGTGACCGATCTGTTTGATAAAATGTGCCTAAGCATGGTATAAGTGTAAAAGAAGCAGGGACATTTTGCTTTTTAATTTTGGGATAATGGGTTGCCCTGGTATCCCATATTGAGAGGATTTGAATTTGAACATGATAGATAATTTTTGGCGTGATTTACCACGACCTTTTTTTATACTGGCACCAATGGAAGATGTGACGGATGTTGTTTTTCGCCATGTAGTAAGTGCGGCAGCCAGACCTGATGTGTTTTTTACAGAGTTTACAAACTCTGAGAGTTATTGTCATCCACAGGGGATTCAGAGTGTGCGTGGGCGTTTGACTTTTACAGAGGATGAACAGCCGATTGTGGCCCATATATGGGGGGATAAACCTGAAAACTTTCGGCAAATGAGTATTGGTATGGCGGAACTTGGGTTTCGGGGGTTGGATATCAATATGGGCTGTCCTGTACCTAATGTTGCACAGCATGGGAAGGGAAGCGGCCTTATCCGTCGTCCAGAAGTGGCAGCAGAGTTAATACAAGCAGCAAAAGCTGGTGGATTGCCCGTAAGTGTAAAGACAAGGCTTGGTTTCACTGAGATCGACGAATGGCACGACTGGCTGACACACATATTGAAACAAGACATTGCCAATCTTTCCATTCATCTGCGTACAAGAGATGAAATGAGCAAAGTAGATGCTCATTGGGAACTAATCCCGGAGATTAAGAAACTTCGTGACCTGGTGGCACCAGATACACTTTTGACAATCAATGGAGATATTCCTGACCGTCAAACTGGCTTAAAGCTTGTTAATCAATATGGTGTTGATGGGGTTATGATTGGACGTGGTATTTTCACTAATCCATTTGCCTTTGAAAAAGAACCGAGGGATCATAGCAGTAAGGAATTGCTTGATCTCTTACGAATGCATCTGGATCTCCATGATAAATATTCAGAATTACAGCTGCGTTCGTTCAAGGCTCTTCATCGCTTTTTTAAGATATATGTCAAAGGATTTCGAGGGGCGAGTGAATTAAGAAATCAATTAATGAACACAGAATCAACAGATGAAGTGCGTGCATTGCTCGATAATTTTGGGTCAAAGAATCTTGATGGAGCAGGGGAACAGTAAAAGTGTCCCAATTCAAGGTAAAAGCGAAGTAGGACGTTAAACTAATGTGCCCCCAAAATTAGTTGTTAAGCTTATCTTTAAAAGGAATAGAATAAACATATGGTCCAGTTATTATTAATGACTGGGCTTTTTTACGTGTAAGAAGAGAGGGAAAACACAAGATTTGTCGTTTTATATTTATTCCTTTGTAATACCTATAGCCCGTTTCTCTACAAATTCCTTAAAATTCTGTACGGCAGGAGACATATATCCATTCAATCTCCATACCATTTGGATTTCTCGAAAGCATTTTGGTGACTGTACACGGATCATAGAAATTTTACTTTCGTCAAGATTAGGGATGTACGGTACAATGGCAACACCCAAATTGGCTCCTACTAGGTCAGAGACTGTCCTCTCCTCATATCCTTCAAAAACCTTCCTTGGATGGAATCCTGCTTCAATGCAGAGATTTAGTATTAAATCATGCAAGGCTGTTTGAGGCTTGAAAAAGATAAACGGATCATCCGCCACTTCGCTTAAATTTACCCGCTCTTTTCCCGCCAGCCTGTGGGCAACCGGAACAATTAGGAATAATTCTTCAGACAAAACAGGAATGGAACACAGACCTTCATGCAGTTCCTGCGGCGAACAGAAGCCAATGTCAATGTTAGCGGCTTCTATTTCTTTTAAAATTTCACTTGAAATATTTTGGGATAATTGAAATTGAATGTTGGGAAATTCTTGTTGAAAATCACTGATTAGATCAGGTACAAAACTGGAGCCAAGCGTTTCGATAAATGCGAGTGAAATGATTCCATGGTTTGGATCGATCATATCATGGATTTTTTGTTTTGCTTCTTTCATTCCTGATAAAACCTGGATTGCGTGACTTAGAAAAAACTTTCCATATTGGTTTAAAACGACTCCGCGGCTTTTTCTTTCGAATAAAGGGACACCAATTTCTTCTTCAAGACGCAGAATGGAACGGCTTAGCGCTGGTTGTGAAAGATTTAATTCTTCGGAGGCTTTTGTAAGACTATTATATTTTGCAACTGTATGGAAATAGTAAAGTTGGTCAAAATCCATTCGGCATTCTCCTCGGGTTATCAGTGGTATTACCATTATGCATGGGTGCTATAAAAAATACAATTATGTACGCATGACAAATAGATATATACTTAATAAGTAACCTATATTTCAAGTAAACAATCGTTAATAGATCTGTCAATTGACAAGTGTATAAAGGAGGAAACAGTATATGGTTAAACCAAAATTATGGACTAAGGATTTCATAAATATCACTACTATCAGTTTTTTTATCTTTTTAGCATTTTATATCCTATTAACAGCACTTCCCCTTCAATTAACGAAAGAATTTGGCGGGGGTGCGGATCAGGCTGGTTTATTATTAACCTTATTTTTAATTGCGGCTATTATTATTCGGCCATTTGCTGGGAAGTGGGTAAGTGTAGGATCACAAAAGAAAATCTTGATTTATTCTGCAGCAGCATTTTTTATTCCGACACTATTTTATCCATTTGTAACAAATATTTGGACATTATTTATATTGAGGATTATTCATGGAATTACTTTTGGGGTTATAACTACTGTAAAAGGAACAATCAGTGCGGAAATCATCCCAGATTCAAGACGTGGAGAGGGAATGAGTTGGTTCTCATTAGCAATGGGATTAGCAATGGTGATTGGGCCAGTTATAGGTCTTAACTTAGCGAACATTGGAGCATACAACACAGTATACATTATTTGTATTGTCATCTCAGTAGTAAATATCTTTTTATCAATGGTTATTCATGTTCCAGAACAAGGGAAGCAAGAAAAAGTTCTTAAAACAAGAAAAAGATTTGATTTCAATGATTTGGTTGATAAAAAAGCTGCGCCATTTGCGCTTGTTATATTTATTTTAGCTTGTGCATATTCAGGTGTTGCTTCATTCTTAGCCTTATATGCGCAGGAAATTAACCTTGTAAAAGCCGCTAGTACGTTCTTTATTCTATATGCGGGCTTAATGTTTGTATTCCGGCCTTTTACAGGTGTGTGGGCTGACCGTTACGGGGCAAACAAAATAGTTTTTCCTTGTATTGTTTTATTTGCAATTGGGATGGTTATACTCTCATTGCCTCAAACAGCAGTCATTATGATTTTGGCAGGTGCAATCATTGGAATTGGGTACGGTTCTGTTACACCAATACTTCAAACACAGGTTATTAGTTCTGTTGAAAAACATCGTGTCGGAATTGCCAATTCGTTGTTCTTCAATTCAATGGATTTAGGAATGGCTATTGGAGCATTTGTGCTGGGAATAGCAGCAAATTCATTTGGTTATAGCAGTGTCTTTATCGCTGGAATCGTACTTATTGTTGCAGGAGGTTTAGCATACTTCTTTTTAACAAGCGGAAAGAAAAAAGAGAATCGTCATGCAGCTGAATGGATGTCTGAGGCGAATGTGAAAATAAATAAATAGATAGAGGAAAGGAGAAAGGTCTACATGCAAGTACGCGATTTTATGATTCGAACAGTAATTACAGCTAAGCATTCAACAACGGTCAAAGAATTAATTTCTATTTTAGAAACGAATCGAATTGGCGGTGTCCCAGTGGTTGATGATAAAGGAAATTTAGTTGGCATTGTTTCAGATGGGGATATCGTACGTTTTCTTTCTCCGCATAAAGAAAAACTATATTTAGCCTACTATACTGTATATGTAGAAGAAGCTCAAAAAATGGAAGATATTTTAAGAGAAAGAATGAATACTCCTATTGAGCAAATTATGGTAAAGAAAAATATTAAGACATTATCACCCGAGGATGACTTTGAAAGCGCCATTCGTTTAATATCGAAGCATCATTTTAAAAAGATTCCTGTCGTGAATGGAGCCGGCAGGGTTGTAGGGATAATAAGCCGTGGAGATATTATTCATAATTTATCAAAATCAATATTTAATGAAGACTCAGTGCAGGAATAATAGACTATATTTCATAATAAAAAAGCCGAGAGGAGTCTTCAGACTTTGACAGTATTAAAGAAACTCCCCAAAAAGCAAGATCACTTTGTTTTTGAGGAGTTTTTTGCGTTAGAAAATCCATACCAACCGTCTGCATTTCGCTAAATTCATTAACAGTACTTTACTAATTTAAAACACAAAACGTAATACCATTATAGAGATGATTCCAGCTACAACAGTTCCTAATAAACTGCGCGTTACAATGGCAAACATAAAAGCAGGCAAAGCGGCGATTAGTTCAAGGTTATTTTGCAAAGGTTCCAATTTTCCGTTTGGCATTAACAATTCTTGCCCCACTAAGGCTGCCATAACCGCAATGGGGACGTAGTTCAACCAGCGCATTGCCCAGTCGGGCAGTTCAATACGACTTAGAATTGCAATGGGAAGCACTCGAGGAATGAATGTTACAAGTGCTGAGCCTAAAATAATTAAAAAGATAGACCATCTTACTTCCATTTTTCCACCGCCATTCCTACGCTAGAGGCAATAATTGTTGCCATAATAACACCTACACTTCCAGATGCCGCTAAACTTACCCCTACAACAATGGCAACAGCACATAGTGCAACAATAATATCTTTCATCAATTTTTTTCGGCTGACCATTTGCAGGACAAGAAGACCAATAAACATTCCCGGCAAGGCAAAATCAAGACCGAATGTTTCCGGATTCGAAATCCATTCTCCGAAAAATGCTCCGGCAATATTGGCAATGAACCAATTTAAATAAGCAGTTATATTTAGACCATACATCCATTTTTCGCTGAGCCAATTCTTACTTGCTGCTTCATTCATTGCCACACCAAATGTTTCATCTGTAAGTAAAGAACCGATTAAAATATTCTTGAAGGGTGTAAGATGACGGAAATAGGGCGAAATAGCCGCACTCATTAAAAGATGGCGGAGATTAATAAAGAAAATAGTAAAGATAATTGCTAATGTGGGACTTTGAGCCCCAATCATCGCTGCAGCAATAAATTGACCAGAACCTGCGTATAAAAGCAAGGATATCAGTCCAATTTCAACAATCGAAAGTCCTGCTGTTTTTTCCACAACACCTGCCGCAAATCCAATACTTAAGTAACCAAGTACAGTGGGCAGACAATCCCGTACACCGGCAAAGAAGTTGTTTTCTTCCCGCAAAAAAGTGTTATCACTGATGTTCAAAATCTTTCACCCACTTATAAAAAATTGTTTGTAAATTTACTTTATCATCCTCATTGTATGGCTTCAATGATATAATTGTATGCAATACAATTTTTCGAGGAGGGTGTTAGATGCCAGTTAATTCATTTGAAAATTATCCTTTGTCGTGGAAGCCGGATAAAAAACAGCTTGCCCCTCCATTGTATCGGTCGATTGCCAGTTTGCTGGAGTATGATATTATTAATGGCTTTCTCGCAGCCAATACGAAGCTTCCTCCTCAACGAGAATTAGCAGATTATCTTGATATTAACCTCAGCACTGTCACAAGGGCATTTAAAATATGCGAAGTAAAAGGATTAATCTATGCCGTTACCGGAAGGGGAACCTTTGTTACTCCCAATATAAAAAATGCTATTTTTATGGCAGACAGTGATGAGCATAAGAATTATATAGAGATGGGGATCATTAAGCCCCTAGATAGCACAAACGTAATCGTCGCCCAAGCGATTAAAAGCATTGCCGCCAAAGATTATCTTGAAAATTTATTAGATTACAGACACCCGTTGGGAATGCCTTATCATCGAATGGCAGCCAAAAAGTGGATGCAGTTCTTTAACATGGATGTACCTATTGAAAATATTGCGATCACTTCGGGAGGGCAAAATTCGTTTTCGCTGATTCTAATGGCCTTGTTTCATCCGGGTGATAAAATAGCGGTAGATATATATACTTATCCTAATTTTATTGAACTGGCTAAAATATTGAATATCCAATTAATCCCTATTGAGGGGGATGAGTTAGGGATGAAGCCGGAGAGATTAGATGCTGTTTGCAGAACAAATTCATTGCAGGGAATTTATTTGAGTCCCTCCTGCAATAATCCTACTGCTGTAACAATGAATATGAATCGCAGAAAAGAAATAGCAGGGGTCATCAATAAACACGGGCTTATTTTAATAGAGGATGACGTATACTCTTTCCTGGCTCCGCATGGTTATTTCCCAATTTCATATTTTGTGCCGGAAAGGTTTGTTTATATCCTGAGTATTGCCAAATCACTCAGCTCTGGTATTCGAGTTGCATTTATCGCATACGCCAATCAGTTTGCTGAAAAAATTACATATGGAATTTTCAATCTCAACGTAAAAACATCTGCTTTAAATGCAGAAATTATAACAGAATTAATTAATACTGGTGCTGCTGAACAAATCATTAAGAAAAAACGGGAAATTTCACAAGAACGGAACCGGATTTACCTTAACTATTTTCAAATCAATCATCCCAGCGAAAATCCTATTAGTTTTTTTCGCTGGTTACCATTGCATAAACAATGGCAGCTAAACCAGTTTGAGCATATTGCTTTAACCCGGGGGATTCATGTTTATCATTCTCATCGTTTCTTGGTCAAAAAAGATGAATATCCACAATTTATTCGTATTTCACTAACATCTCCAAAGGACTCCTATGAATTGGAGAAAGGGCTTTGTATCCTAAAAAAATTCTTGCTAGAGTCGTAAATATCTGGTTACCAACATCTCATGAGTTGCCATATATACCAGTCCATTTTATGGGTTACAGCTCATTCCTTATGGATGAATCAATTTATTGGACCAATAATTACAAGCAATCTTAATAAAGTCTCTAGCAGGATTACTTAAGTAAGTACCTTTCTTATAAGATGCACATACTTCCCAAACAGGTTTTTGCTTGATAAAGAAGTAAGCGACGTTAGAGTTTTTTTGGGCATAGGCAATTGGAATAATGGAACAGCAGATTCCTTCCGCAACCATATGATATAAGTTTTGGCAGCTCCTTGTTTCTAACAATATATATGGATTAAAATCTTTGTCGGTAGTGAGATTATCATAAATTTCTCGAAGAGTTGATCCTTTTTGCATTAGGGCAAACGTATCATCTTTAAAACGGTCTAAGCTTATTTCAGGTAGTTTATCGCCGAGTTGTCCTCCAATATGGGCAAGGGGATGCGTCTTGGGAACTGCTAAAATAATTTCTTCTAAAGCAATTTGAATATATTCATCATTTGTTTTTTGGTAATCTTGCAAAGTTACAAAACCAATATCAAGATTTCCAATTGATATTTCATGCTGTTGTTGTTTCACAGGTAGTTCAATGGGTTCAACTTTTACATTTGGATACATTTTGTAAAAAGCAGGATAGATAGATGCAAACATTTCAGGACCGCGTTCGGTAGTTAAGCCAATACTAAGCTTTCCTTTTTTTATATCCACTAAATCATTAATTTGGTTGTAGGTGTCTTTTTTAATACGTACCATTTTTTTTGCATTTTCAATATAAATTTCACCTGCCTGCGTCGGATGCCAATTGGTTCTTGAACGGACAAAAAGCTGCGTTCCCAGCTCTTTTTCTAATTTTAAAAGCTGCTGATTTAATGCTGATTGAGTGATGAAGAGTTTTTCGGCAGCCTTTGTAATATTGTTTTCCTCAGCGATTTTAATCATATATTCCAACTGTTTTAAATCCATATGAAATTCTCCTCATTACTCTTAGTTTTTCTTATAGAATTCTAAAAATAATCACTTTTACTTTATTTACCCTCTAAGAGTACAATTGTTTTGAGAATAGAACAAGAGTTTAGGAGGTATCAAAGTGGAAAATCGTTTTATTAAAATCAATGATAATGATAACGTTGCCATTACAGTAAATGCCATTCCAGCAGGTACCATTGCCATCGATGATATTTTAGCAAATCAGGATATTCCCCAAGGACATAAAATTGCATTATGCAATATCGGAGAAGGTGCACCAATCGTCCGATATGGCGTCATTTTAGGATATGCATTACATTCTATTAAAAAGGGGGACTGGATTAATGAACATATGTTGGAACTTCCAATTCCTCCATCATTGGATGAGATGGAGTTTGCAACAAATTTAATTGCAGATCTGCCAGAGCCACCAGTTAGGACATTTATGGGTTATCCAAACAAAAACGGAGGATATGCTGGAACAAGAAATATACTGGGAATTGTCACAACTGTTCAATGCGTAACAGGTGTTTTAAATAATGCAGTAAAGAGAATTAAACAAGAACTCCTTCCAAAATATCCAAATGTAGATGATGTTGTAGTGATAAATCATGCGTATGGATGCGGTGTCGCAATTAATGCCCCTGAAGCAAAAATCCCGATTCGAATGTTGCAAAATATGGTCAAACATCCGAATTTCGGTGGAGAGACGATGATTATCTCTTTGGGATGTGAAAAACTAACCTTAGAAATGTTGTTGGATGCGGAATATAACACTTCAGACAATGTGGTCACGTTTCAAAATGAAAAAGGTCACCAGGCGATCATGGCACAAATTATGAAAATGGCTGAAAATAAATTAAAAAAATTGAATGAAAGAGTTCGTGTTGAACTGCCTCTTACTCAATTATGTATTGGATTACAATGTGGTGGAAGTGATGCTTTCTCAGGTGTAACAGCTAATCCTTCCGCCGGATATGCTGCCGATATGTTAGTCAATGCTGGTGCAACTGTTATGTTTTCTGAAGTAACTGAGGTCCGTGATGGTGTCCATATCATTGCAGAGCGTTGTGTGAACGAAGAAGTTGGGAAAAAACTAGCTGATGAGATGAAATGGTATGATCAATACCTAAATAACGGTCAAGTGGACCGTTCAGCGAATCCAACTCCTGGAAATAAAAAGGGTGGTCTATCGAATATTGTTGAAAAGGCAATGGGTTCGATTGCTAAATCGGGTTCATCACCGATTGTAGAAGTTCTTTCACCTGGAGAAAGACCAACGAAAAAAGGTATGATTTTTGCGGCAACTCCAGCCAGCGACTTTGTATGTGGCTCATGCCAGTTATCTAGTGGGATCACGCTCCAAGTTTTTATGACAGGACGAGGAACTCCTTATGGATTAGAGACTGCACCAGTAATTAAAGTATGTTCCAGAAATGATATGAAAGATATGTGGCAAGATTTGATAGATGTAAATGCCGGGCCAATTGCAACGGGTGAAGCAACCATTCAAGAAATTGGAACTCTATTATTCAACGAAATTATCGATGTTGCCAGCGGAAGAAAACAAACTTTTGCAGAAAAATACGAAATTTATAATGATTTTACCCTGTTTAACCCAGCACCAATAACCTGATTAAAGGATAAATACTATTTATATGTCAGAACAACATATGCTGTTCTTTTTTGAAAAGAGGTATTGAAATGGAGAAATTATTCAGAGGTATAAACATCCCAAGAATGATTAAAATCAGACAGCGTTTCCCAAGAGAAACCATTGCAGATGTAACTGCTGTTATACGAGAAGAACTCAGTAAGAAAGAAATTATAGGCAGAATTAATGCTGGTGCGCGGGTTGCTATAGCTGTGGGCAGTAGAGGGATTGCCAATATGCCCTGCATCGTTAGAGAAATTGTGACAGCGGTTAAAGACCGAGGAGCTTACCCGTTTATCGTGCCAACAATGGGGAGTCATGGGGGAGCAACAGGAGAAGGACAGGCGGAAATACTCGCCGAGCTCGGCATAACCGAAGAATCTACAGGGGCACCCATTGTTTCTAGTATGGAAGTTGTTCAGATTGGGGTCTCCAAAACTGGACTTCCGGTCAATATAGATAAGAATGCTCATACGAAAGCAGATGCTATTATTATTACTGGCCGCATTAAGCCTCATACATCTTTTAGGGCGTCCTATGAAAGCGGCTTGGCCAAAATGATCGCGGTTGGGCTTGGTAAACAAGTGGGTGCTGAAATCATTCATTCAGCCGGTGTAGAAAACATTCCGTACAGAGTGGAAGAGATTGCAAGAGAGACATTAAAAAAATCAAAAATCATATTTGCGGTTGGAATGATAGAAAACGCCTATGATGAAACTTATAAAATTGCAGCCATACCAAAGGAACGGATTATGGATGAGGAACCGGGATTACTGCAAGAAGCACACGAACTTATGCCAAGCATCATGTTCGAAAAATGTGATGTTCTTATAGTGGATGAAATGGGTAAAAACATCTCAGGGAGCGGCATGGATCCTAATATTATTAGAAGGAATTACTCAGGATCCTTAAAATATAATCCGCTGGCACAAAGACTGGCCGTTCTGGATCTTACAAGAGAGTCCCATGGAAATGCAAACGGAATGGCTAATGCGGATATTTGCTCAAGAAGACTCTTTGATAAGATATCATTTGAGTCCACTTACCCGAACCCCTTGACAAACAGACTGGCACAAAGTGTTAAAATTCCTATGGTTATGGAAAATGACAGCTTGGCGATAAGAGCTGCCATGAAAACTTGTTTTGACGTTGACTATAACCAGATGAGGATGATTCGGATTAAAAATACGCTGGAGCTTGAACATATGTTCATCTCTGAATGCCTGATGGAAGAAGCAAAGATGAATCCGAATATTGAAATTTTAAGTGAACCAGAATATATGACTTTTAACGAAAACGGTAATCTCTTTTAAATTTTTTTAGTGTCTTTATAATAAATATAGACAACCTAAAATGAAAAGAGTGTTAAAAGTAATGAAAATCTTAACAAATGACTGGGCTCCTTTATTAGAAGGAGAATTCGTAAAACCGTATTATATGAGTTTGCGGCAAACTTTAAAAGAGGAATATCAACATAAAGTGATTTATCCTGATATGCACGATATATATAATGCACTCCATTTTACTTCTTTTGAGGATACTAAAGTGGTCATAATCGGACAAGATCCATATCATGGACCAGGACAGGCTCATGGACTTAGTTTCTCCGTCAAGCCGGGGGTAGGCATTCCGCCCTCCTTGAAAAATATTTATAAGGAATTACATGCTGATATAGGCTGCGAGATACCCAATCATGGATCTCTAACGGATTGGACGGAGCAGGGGGTGCTGCTGCTTAATGCGGTGCTGACTGTGCAGGCTGGGAACCCTAACTCCCATAAAGGGATTGGCTGGGAGAGATTTACTGATAGAATTATAGAAATCTTGAATGGTAGGGAGACACCGGTCGTCTTTATCTTATGGGGGAGATTTGCTCAGCAAAAGCAAGAGCTAATAACTTCACAAAGGCATTTTATTATAAAATCACCTCATCCGAGTCCCTTTTCTGCTAACAGTGGCTTCTTTGGCAGCAAGCCATTTTCCCGAACCAATGACTTTTTACGCAAAATTGGACAGAAGGAAATTGACTGGACAATTTCTACACTTTAATCAGCTGAACGGTGGGGCCTAAAAGCACTTCGAAAGTTTTAACAGATTTGAAGTTGTACCCTATATTTTATTTCAGAAAAAAATCCCCTGAATGCACATTCAGGGGATTTCTTCAATCACTATTTATTTAGACTGATCGTGGGGAACAGTGACAGTAACACTCTTAGTTGTTACATTACCAGCTTTATCAGTTGTGGTAAAAGTAATCGTGTATACACGCCCATTACCGCTTCCTAATCGATCAGCACGAAGATCAAAGGAAGCAGTAGAACCAGTAATAGGTGTATTCAATTTAGCATTCTGAATATCATCAGATTGAAGCTTCTCATTGCTTGTAATGGAAGTTAACACAACTGAGTCAATTCCTGATGCGGCATCAGCTGGACTAATAGTAGCCGTAACTGGCACCATCTTATGATTAGGTGACCATATTGTTGTTTTATCTAGAGTAATAGATAACATTGGTGCTGTCTTATCCAGTTTAACTGTTTTTGTCCTAGGCTGCTCAACATTTCCAGCGTTGTCTACACTCCAATAACTTATAGTATGGACGCCCTCATCAGTAATAGTGAAGGAATTTCCGGTCTGTTCTGCCCCGTTATCGATTTTGTAATAGGTATCTTTAATACCGGAACCATTATCACTAGCGGTAAGATCAACCGTCACATCACTATTAACCCAAGTTGTTGGTGCGTTATCAGTTGTCACAGGTGCAGTTGTGTCAGCAAGTGTTAGTACGCCGAACACTGATGTATCTTGATATCCATTACCAGTAGTGTCGTTCCATGTTGCAGCACTTTGGCGGGCACCATCTTTACCGTCATTGATCTGTACATCAAAACCGATCTTCGCGTTGTGTTGTGGACTAATTGTTTTGAACGGAATCTTCATTTCAACGACGTAGCTATTACCCAATACGTGGGTAGCAGATTCGAAACCATTGGCAATGCTTCCAGGGTTAAATGAAGTCTGATTGTCAAAGTTTACTCGATATTGTCCGTCTCCGTTTTCATATGAAGATGTTTTGCCATTGTTCTCGTCGACGAAGACTTCAACCGAATCTTGCTCCCATGGATTAAGGCTTGATTTGTCGAGCTGGGAGTCGCTCACCTGTGTTAAAATGTACAGGTTCTCCTTATCCCATAGTACCTTGGATACACCGTTTGCCCCTTGCCATGCCTGTAGATAGTGGTTAACTGGAAGTTCGGGCGCGTTCTTCCAAACATCATCTACGGTTCCATCAATAGCAGGTGTACCAAATAAAGCAGTAGATTGTTTTGCGACTTTCACTTCAGGCGCATGTTCAGAGATAAATTTATCCGGATTGATAACCCCATAATAAGCAGGCTTTGCTTGTAAGTTTTTATCAAAAATAAGCGGACTTTGAGCTGCTCTCCAGCTTGTCGCATCATTTAGTCCCCAGAAGGTCACGCGCCCGATGTGACTAGCGTGATCTTTGTAGATTTTAAACAATTGCGCGTATAGATAAGCCTGATCATTCGCTTGCTTCTCGGTAAGCTGGCTGTTGCTGCCGGCTGCAATGTCAAGTTCGGTCACGCTGACTTGTACACCCAAGGAAATAAATTTCTCCATGGATGCTTTCACATTAGCCGGGTTTGTATTTAAATTATAGTGTGACTGCATACCAACACCGTCGATGAGCAGTTTTCCAGGGTGTGTCTGTGCATATTTTTCGTTGAGCTCTTTGACCATCTGATAAATGGCTTCTGCTTTGTTCTGATTGTCTTCGTTATAATCGTTGTAATAAAGTTTAATATTCCAGCCGTTTTCATCGACTACTTTTCTGGCTGCCAGGAAGGCCTGCTCCACGTAGTCCGGTCCAATCGCTTTATACCAACCGGATTGACGCAGTGATGCTTTCCAATCTGTTGGATTCGACAAGCCGTCATTTATCGCTTCGTTGACTACATCCCAAGAAATGACCTTGTCACCGTAATGTTCCATGACCGTTTTAATATGGTTTTGTAAATTTGCGAGTGCTTCGTCCCTGCTCAATGGCTGGCCATTGTCAGCAGTATTCAGCCATGTTGGCGTCTGCTGGTGCCAAACAAGGACGTGACCATGCAATTTTAGGCCTGCTGCTGTAATTTTGTTGACGAGCGCGTCCTCATCAGTAAAGTCAAATTGTCTATTCGCATTATACGCTTGGTCTGGTTTCATGGCGTTTTCAGCAGTGACAATATTGAAATGCTTTTTAAGGAGGTCAAGTCTAACTCCATCCAGATCTGCCAGTGATACTGCGTTTCCGATTAAGAAATCATTTTTATAGACATCTTTTATCGGAGTTAAATCTTGGACTTCAATTGGAGCCGAACCAGTAGGTTCAAAGGTGATGTCGTCAATATAGAAAGAGGCGGTAGTATTATTTGAACTTTCTACATAAATCGTCAAATTTTCGCCGCCTGCATTGGTATAACGGTAAGTACCTTCTAGCTTAACCCAGCCGTCTGCCTTGTTAATTGTTTTACCTTGAAGGTTATTATAACTGGCAGCCCCGCCAGTTCCTACTTGTGTGGAAAGCTGAAGCTGTGAGCTTTCAGGCGAAATCAACTTGACCCAAGCTGAAATCTTATATTCTTGTCCAAGGTTAACGTATTTCTCAACATGTAAGGATGGACCATTCCAAGCTTGTGTTCTGCCCTCAATTTTCAAAGCATAAGAACCGCCTGCAGTATGGTTGTCCTCATTGGTTACAGTCAGATTTTCTGTACCAGCTCTGCCCTCGAAGCCACCTTTTGTTTGATCTTCAAACGTAATTGGGTTGAAGATTTGCGCAGCTGGTCTTTGATCCACGGGATCACTACTGCCGCCGGAAGTTACCTTTTCCGTGATAAGGATATCTCCGATGTAGAACGGAACTGCTTTTCCTGCATCGTTAGATTGAATGCGCAATGCGTTATCTTTGCTTGTATCAACGGTGTACTCTCCAGTTAACGTAAAAGCTTGTCCTGCTTTGTAATCCGCTGCTACATACAAGCCATTATAGCTGTTTACATTCTGAAGCAAAGCTTGTGCACCTGCAGGAACACTTCCACTATCGTCAACGTACCCTTTGACTGTGATTGTATATTTTTTGCCGTTTACCATGCCAACTTTGCTGAAGGGGATATCAACGCTATCCCAGTTGTTTACTCGACCGCTTACATAGATCGCTGTTCCATCATCATTGCCATCAAAAACTTTTCCAGAAACGGCTTGCACTTGCGGGTTGCCCGCTTTCGTTGCAATGCCCACACCACTGGCAAAGGTTTCATGATAAACCGTTTGCGTCTGGTCTCCAGGTGTCGGAGTCGTTGTTGGGGCAGGTCCGCCAACCCATTTTGCAATTTGAGTTAGATCTGCATCTAATACATAGTCTCGACCCATTGTATAATTATCGCTACCGTCAGGGTAGCCAACTTTAAATGCATATTTAATGCCGTTGTTTTTAGCAACATCTTTTACAGTATCATTAAAAGAACCATAAGGATAAGCCAAAAGGACAGGGGCCTTACCTGTCAATTTTGTTAAGTAATCATTCGCTGATACAATTTCATCTGCAGCTTGCTCAGTCGTCATGGGGCTAGTACCTGCAGCACCATTTCCCCAAACTTTATCGTCATGGGTTTTGGAATGATTCTCTAGACTCACACTAGGTTCATTCACCAAACTTTGTAACTGTGCTTGTGACATACTGTAACCGCCACCGATCCAGCTACTGACAACAAATAATACAGACTTCATGTTATATTGTTTTAATACTGGGAGAGCGGTGGTAACAAAATCAGGAGTAGCATCGTCAAAGGTTAATAGAACAGGCTTTGCAGGAGCTGTTGCATTTCCTTTCATGATGTCCACATAATCATCTGCTGATAACGTGGTGTAACCATTGTCATGAAGATACTTCATGGCCTGGTTAAAATGGTCAATGCTGGTATCCGTCCATTGATTGGTAGGAGTTTGGACGATTCGATGATATAAAAGAACTGGAATGTCCGCGCTCGCCGCTGCCTTAGAAACATGTGTAATCCAACCTAACGGAATGACTAAAAGGGCTACAAGAAGTAATGAAACCAAACTTTTAAACTTTTTTCTCATTTAATGCATCCCCCATAATAGATTTTTTTTATTAAATGGTGAAGCGCTTACATAATACGTAACTATCCCCCTCTCATCCTGCTATTCTTCTATTTTAGCTTGACATCTAAATCATTTAACCCGTAAAAACTATAGAGAATACTTAAGAAACTAAATATTCTAATTGGTTGAAGAAATATTTAATGGGTACAAGTAAATGTTGGAATGGGAGAATACAATTCTGTTTCTATTTTTTGTATCAGATTACAAAAGTTTCAAGAATAAGTACAAAATGTCGACTTCTTTTCAGGTTTTTCTACATAAAATTACATTT
>NZ_JBALPZ010000121.1:38603-52256 GCF_036965645.1 Neobacillus drentensis | reverse complement strand
TTGTTTTTCCTCCTTTAAATATATAAACTAGAAACATATTAAGAATTTATTAAGAATGATAGGTTACAAGAGGAGAACTTATAATGCTAAAAAAATTATTAAAATATACCGTATCCGCTTCCATTATTGCCACTATGATTTCAGCTACACCTGCTTTTGCTAATCCAGTCACCCAAGGACAAATCAACCAAACACAAAATCAAATTGATGACTTTGAAACAAAGGTTCAACAATTAGACAATCGAATTTCGGTTGCTATGGAGAAAAGTCAAGAACTTAACGCCCAAATTAAAACACAACAAGGGAAAATTGGAGAAACGAAGGTTGAAATCACAGCAGCCCAAAAGTCACTAGATGCTCATAAGGAGGTCTATGCTGAGAGACTTAAAACCATTCAATTAGAAGGTAAACAGTCAGTGGCTACCTACGCAGAACTTTTGTTGTCTTCTAATAACATTTCTGAGTTTTTAACTCGTTTTACTGCCATTTCTAGTATTATGCAAAGTGATACAGACTTGCTGAATGGTTTAAATGAAAAAGAACAAGCATTAAAAAATGCAGAGGAAAAATTACATAATGAATACGCTCAATTACAAAAGAGCCAAACTGAATTAGCTTCTGAACAACAAAAGATTGAACAAGATAAAAAGGAAATTGAAAAAGAATTAGCTGTTGCTAAAGATACATTGCAAAGCCAACAGACCCAATATGCTGAACAACTAGCAGAAGAAGCACGCCAGCGTGCACTTGCAGAACAACAGGCTGAGCAGGCTCGTCAGCGTGCACAACAACAGGCTCAGCAACAAGCACAACAACAAGCAGAGCAAAGTCAGCCAGCCGCGCAGCAGTCCCAGCAGCCAGCGCAACAAGCAAAGCAGCCAGTTCAACAGCAAACGCCTGTAAGAAGCACACCTTCTAAGCCTACAACACCGGCAGTTGCAGCCCCTCCAGCAAACACTGGATCGGCAAGTGCAGTTATTGCCTATGCGAAACAATTTTTAGGTGTACCATACGTTTGGGGCGGATCTACACCAAGTGGATTTGATTGTTCAGGATTCACTTCATACGTGTTTAGAAATGCAGCTGGAATTAATCTTCCAAGGGTCTCACGCGATCAGCAGAATGTTGGAACGAGAATTTCTCCGAGTCAAGTTCAGCCGGGAGATTTGGTATTCAGAGGGAACCCAGCATATCATGTCGGTATCTATATTGGTGGCGGACAATATATTCACGCACCACAAACAGGTGACGTTGTGAAAATTGCAGCTTATAATCCGGCTAAGTTTTCTAGTGCGGCTCGAGTTTTACGATAGATTTAATCATTATTGATATATAGCTATTAATCTAAAAACATCCTATTTACGAGAATAGGATGTTTTTTTTTTGTGTGGAACAGTAAGAATTCGATTTTAGATTTGTAGCTAGAGATGACTTAGTACTTAGGGGATATCAAAAATGTCTAATTGTGTATTTCCTTGTGAAAACACAGATTGAACACTATTGTGAAAAACTGTGTCAGATTATGTGACAGAAATGTTCAAATAATGTCAATTATACTTTAATATCAATTTATTAAGTTAACAGTATTGTTTAAATTAAAAAAATGTAGACAATAGTGTTTAAGTAATATTAAAATTATGTAAGAGCTTACATGATATTTTAAGGAGGATTGAAGGATTTGGAATTAATAATGAGAAACATGTTTCAATCACTTGGGAAAAACACTTCCGCCAATAAACTCGCAAAGAAATATGGATTGCGTTTTGGGGCAAGCCGATTTGTAGCAGGTGAATCTATTAGATCTGCTATTGAAGTAGTTCAAAGGCTAAATAGCGAGGGCAAGGTGGTCACCTTGGACCATTTGGGTGAATTTGTTTATACCGAAGAAGAAGCACTTGAATCGGCTGCCATGTGTATTCAAACTTTGGATGCGATTAATGAGGCAGGCGTTAATTCAAATCTTTCCCTTAAAATGACATCTCTTGGCCTTGATATAAGCAAAGAGCTGTGTATGAAAAATATGCGTAAAATTCTTGATCGTGCTAAATTCCATGATAATTTTGTTCGAATTGATATGGAGGATTATGCGCATTGTCAAATATCAATCGATATTTACAAAGAGCTTCGCAAGGAATATGACAATGTCGGCCTGGTTATTCAAGCTTATCTCTACAGGACCGAACAGGATATTGCCGATTTAAATCAACTGAAAGCAAACTTGCGCCTTGTGAAAGGGGCTTACAAAGAATCAACGTCTGTTGCCTTTCCTGAGAAAAAAGATGTGGATGAGAACTACAAAAACATCATTAAGCAGCATCTTTTGAACGGCAACTATACAGCGATAGCTACCCATGACGAAACAATGATTGAATATACAAAGTCAATCGTGAGTGAGCATCAAATACCGAAAAATCATTTTGAATTCCAAATGCTCTATGGTATTTGTGAAGATATTCAAGCAAGACTGGTAAAAGAAGGGTTTAAAGTCCGTGTATATGTACCATATGGGATCGATTGGTTCGGCTATTTCATGAGACGTTTAGCAGAAAGACCTGCAAATGTATGGTTCGTACTTAAAAATCTACTAAAATAAAAAATTGATATAAAGAGGAGTCGAATGAATATGACAACAACAGTTCAAGTACCAACCTTTAAAAATGAACCTTTTACTAATTTTTCAATTGAGGAAAATAAGCAATCCATGTATGCAGCTCTTGCAAAAGTGAAAAAAGAGCTTGGCAAAAAGTATCCAATCGTGATAGGAAACGAAAAATTGTTTACGGAGGAGCAAACTGTTTCTATTAATCCGGGAAATGTCGATGAAATTATTGGAACTGTAAGTAAAGGGAATCAGGAGTTAGCTGAAAAGGCAATGCAGGAAGCTTTGAAGACATTTGAAACATGGAAAAAGGTTGACCCTGCAGCACGTGCAGAGTATTTATTCAAGGCAGCAGACTTAATGAGACAGCGCAAGCATGAGTTTTCCTCTTATCTTGTATTTGAGTCAGGGAAAAACTGGGCTGAAGCGGATGCGGATACAGCAGAGGCCATTGATTTTATGGAGTTTTATGCGAGGGAAATGATTCGCCTGAGTGAGACAAGCATTCATCAGCCGCTTACTAAAATCGAAGGAGAAGTCAACCAAATTTCTTATATTCCTCTGGGAGTTGGAATTGTCATATCTCCATTCAACTTCCCATTGGCCATCATGGCAGGTACGACCGTAGCAGCGATTGTATCTGGTAATACCGTTATTTTAAAGCCTGCAGATGCGACTCCTGTGATTGCAGCTAAATTTGTGGAATTAATGGAAGAGGTTGGACTACCTTCAGGTGTGCTTAACTTTATGCCTGGGGATGGAATCGACGTGGGAGAGTATTTGGTTGAACATCCAAAAACACGTTTCATCTCGTTTACAGGCTCACGTGCTGTAGGATGCCGGATCTATGAGCGGGCCTCAAAGGTTCAGTCAGGCCAGTTATGGTTAAAACGTGTCATCGCCGAGATGGGCGGAAAAGACGGAGTTGTCGTCGATGAAACAGCTGACTTAGATGCAGCAGCTGCAGCTATTGTTGCTTCAGCTTATGGTTTTCAGGGACAAAAATGCTCGGCTGGATCTAGAGCGATTATCGTAGAATCAGTTTATGACCAAGTGGTAGAAAAGGTAGTAAATTTGACGAAAAACCTATCCATTGGTCTTCCAGAAGAAAACTGTTCAATAGGACCAGTAATTGATCAGAAATCGGTCGATAAAATTATGAGCTATATTGAAATTGGTAAGATGGAAGGGAGACTCCTTACAGGCGGTTCAAGAGCAGCAGGAAACGGTTTTTATATTGAACCAACAATTTTAGCTGATGTTGATCCAAAAGCACGCATCATGCAGGAAGAAATCTTTGGGCCAGTTTTAGCGATTGCAAAAGCTGCTGACTGGAAGGAAGCTATTGAGATTTATAACGATACGGAGTATGGATTGACTGGCGCCTACCATTCAAAGGATGAGGAACGAATCAACTATGCTCTTGAAAATATGTACTGTGGCAACCTGTATATCAATAAAAAGTGTACTGGTGCATTAGTGGGAGCACACCCGTTTGGCGGTTTTAATATGTCTGGCACGGATTCAAAAGCAGGAGGACTCGATTACTTACTGTTATTTACTCAAGCTAAGTTAAAATCTAAAAAACTATCATAACAAAAAGATCGGAGAGCTCTCGGGGGTGGGGGGCTCTTCCAAGAAATTGAACAAAGGGTATCTTCTATGTATGTAGACGTGTTATTATGGGGGAATGAATACGGAGAATGGGGGATGACGATTGAATACACAGATACTTATTTCTATTGGTATTTATATGGTGGGCATGCTTTTAATTGGTTATTTCGCCTACAAACGAACTTCTAATCTATCTGATTATATGATTGGTGGAAGGGGCCTGGGAGCTGCAGTTACCGCATTAAGTGCCGGGGCTTCTGATATGAGCGGATGGCTGTTAATGGGATTGCCTGGTGCGATGTTTTCCCAAGGCTTGAGCGCATCTTGGATCGCCATAGGGTTGACAATAGGTGCTTATTTAAACTGGCTTTATGTAGCTCCAAGACTAAGAATCTATACAGAAACGGCCAATAATTCAATGACGATTCCTGCCTATCTGGAAAATCGTTTTGGGGATCGGTCATCCATGCTGCGATTAACTTCCGGACTTGTCATTATTGTTTTCTTTACTTTCTATGTTTCTTCCGGAATGGTTTCAGGCGGGGTGCTTTTTGAGTCAACGTTCAATCTTCACTATCAGGCAGGCCTTTGGATAATCGCTGCGGTTGTCATTGGCTATACTCTATTTGGTGGATTTTTAGCGGTGAGTTGGACTGATTTTGTACAAGGGTTAATCATGGTGATTGCTCTAGTCCTCGTTCCGGCTGTGACCATTATGAATGTAGGCGGGTTTGGCCCAGCTTTTGGTGAAATAAAAGGGATCGATCCTAAGTTATTTGATATTTTTAAAGGGACTTCATTAGTGGGAATTATTTCGTTAATGGCATGGGGATTAGGCTATTTTGGACAGCCTCATATTGTTGTACGCTTTATGGCGATTTCATCTGTTAAAGAGATTAAAAAAGCCCGGAGAATTGGCATGGGATGGATGATTTTCTCTGTCGGCGGCGCGATGTTTACTGGTTTTATTGGAATTTCCTATTATTCAAAGCAAGGACTTAATCTTGCAGATCCGGAAACGATTTTTATTCAATTAAGTGAAATCCTTTTCCACCCGCTCATTACAGGATTTTTATTAGCTGCATTATTAGCGGCTGTGATGAGTACGATTTCTTCGCAGCTTTTAGTAACGGCCAGCTCCCTGACAGAGGATATTTATAAGACATTCTTCCGCAGGTCGGCAACAGACAAAGAGCTGTTGCTCGTAAGCAGGCTTTCCGTCCTTGTGGTATCGTTTGTTGCTGTGTTACTAGCCTTCAATAAAAGTGGAACAATTCTATCGCTTGTTGCTTATGCATGGGCAGGATTTGGAGCTGCTTTTGGGCCTGTTATTTTGTTAAGTCTTTACTGGAAACGGATGAATCGATGGGGGGCTCTTGCCGGAATGATTTCCGGAGCCATTACCGTAATTATTTGGGCAAATGTTCCGGTATTGTCGAAAAGTTTATACGAGATGATTCCAGGATTCCTTGTGAGTTTGACTGCTATCTGGGTTGTCAGTCTGGCTACCCCGGAACCTAGTGAACAATTAAAAAAGGAATTTGATCGATATAAACAAACAGCATAATTATCCTGCAGAAATTTGAACCTCAAGTTTTAGATGGTATAAGTATTCAATAATGATTGAAAAAGCTGATCCCCATTCAATAATGGGTTCAGCTTTTTTAATCGGAATTTTGACTTATGTATTTTTAGTTACGCCTTTGCTCGGTGGGCTCCTAATGATAAATGAAGCGCTTAATTGGATACAGCGTTTCATTTTGTGTTAAAGTGAAAGAAAAGTGAGAAAGGATTTTAGTATGTTCAAAAGTGCACAATATCAATTGGATTACTTCTTTACAATTGTAAATGATCGTACACCATTAACTGAAATTAAAGAGAAACTGAAAGAGTATAATTTTGTCATTGTAGCAGGCGGAACATACTTTATCATTAATAACTATGAATATAATCTGATGGCTATAGGAAAAGACTCTACGCCTATTATTGACTGGCTTCAACATCTGAACTGGCTTGCGTCTACAGTCGTTTCAGCTGACAAAGGTCTTCCGTCGGAAGTGGACTGGAGGAGGCCGGTCCTTTTTAAGAATGAAAAGGAATACATAGGTATCCTGACATCTGGGAAGGAAATTGAAAAATTGAAGGAAGAGAACAGTAAGGTTTCAGCTTATTTTGAAACCTTGGCTGAAACCATAAGCGATTCTGTAACAGCAGTGGATGAATCTGGGAATGTAGTTTATTGGAATACAACCGCTGAAGAGACCTACAAGATAAAGAAGGAATTTATTATGGGTAAGAAAATCGGTGAGCACTTTAACGATGAATCAGTTATCCTTCATCGAATACTGAATGAGGGGCGGCCTGTAAGAGGGGAGTACCATCGCCCCAATAAGGATACTCATGTTCTGATAAGTGCCTTACCCATTATTCTAGATAATAAAGTAATCGGTGGTGTCGCTGCAGAACAAGATATTACAAATATTATACGGCTCAATGAAGAACTAGATTCAAACTCCTCTTTACTGGTCTCTAAAACAAATCCATTCTCTACGATGATAACTGGAAGCCCAAAATTTCAGGAGGCCATACAAATTGCTCAAAAGGTTGCTCATGCCGATATTCCGGTTTTCTTAACAGGCGAACCTGGTTCAGGGAAGGAAATGTTAGCGCAAGCCATTCACTATGGCGGGGCGAAAGCAGAAGGAGCTTTTATCAACTTGAATTGTTCAGTCATTCCTGCAGCCGTGTTAGAGATTGAACTTTTTGGATTTCAAAAGGATACGGACACCTCCGCACAACAGACTTTGCAAATTGGAAGGATTGAGCAGGCCTCAAATGGTACGCTATTTATTGAAAATGTTGATAAAATGCCGCTATCCATCCAAGGGAAATTACTGGACTACTTAGTCGACCATAGTTTTTACAGGGTTGGAGGGGGAGAGAAGATTACAGTCCCTACCCGTATAATCGCGTCTACGTCCGAACCCATTGATGTACTGCGTAGGGAAGGGAGTTTAAATGAAAAGCTCTATTTTCATCTTTCGGTGATCACCATCGATATCCCTCCGCTTCGGACCAGAAAAGAGGATATTGTCACATTGGTTGATAAATATATCAATGAATTTAGTGCTAAGTATAAAAAAATGGTTCCAGCGGTTCATCCCGAGGCGATGCTCCATATAGTGAACTATGATTGGCCAGGGAATGTTCGGGAAATCAGGAATACCATCGAACGAATCGTTCTATTGAATGACAAGCCATCTATTTCAAGTGAACAATTGCCTGAGAACATAAAGAGTAAAATTATATTCAATCATAACGAGGGAAAAGATGCGGAAAGCACCCCTGCGGAAATCTCCTCAAAGGATGCGGAAGCCTTGCAAATTGAAGAGGCATTAAGAAAAACTTATGGAAATAAAAGTGCTGCTGCCAGTTTGCTCGGTATTTCAAGGGGGACTCTTTACAACAAAATAAAAGAATATGGTTTGAGTTGAGCTATTCAGCACCATCTTGTGTCTCTTTTTATATCTCACGCTAGGATTATAGAGGAGGGGAAAATTCATGGGGGTAAACATAAATTTGTTACCGATAAAAGCAGTAATTTTAGCTGCAGGTGTTTCCTCAAGAATGGGAAAATTTAAACCTCTGCTTCTAATTGATGGAAAACCTATGTTTGAGATTGTTTTAACAAAGGTTTTATCGTTTCCGTTTCAAGAAGTTACAGCAGTTGTAGGATATAAAGGAAATGAGCTAAAAGAGGCTATACATGTCGAGGACAATCGCTTCAATTGGAATATGAATGAAAACTTCTTAGAAGGGTTAAGCAGTTCGATAAAGGCTGCAATCGATTTCGTTCCTTATGAAACAAGTGGTGTTTTAGTATTTTTGGGTGACCAGCCGCTTATACGGTCATCGACAATCGACCAAATCCTCAAAGTTATAATGGAAAAGGATCACGCTCAATCCCAATGTATTGTCCAACCAACCTACAATGGAATACCTGGGCATCCTGTTTTTATTTCTGCGCAAATGTTTCCATATCTTAACGACATAACAGGAGATCAAGGGGCAAAACCAATTTTTAAATATGCTGACAAGCACATATACATTCCTTTAGATGATGAAGGGACGATTTTGGATGTGGATACAAGACAGGATTATCAAAATATCGTTAATCAATCTAAATGAGACTGCTCTATTTCATGGGGGCAGTCTTTTTTTACTGGTCAAGGCATATCCTTCATTACCTAGAAGGTGAGAAGGTATAATAACCTTACAGAGACAGAAATTAAAAACGGTTATAACCTATTAATCATACCAATGATATATAGAGAAAAGGAGCTGCCATGACAAAAACAGGATGGAATTTTGATAACAGTTACTCCCATCTACCTGAAGCATTTTTCACAAGACTAAACCCAAGCCCAGTAGGATCACCAAAGTTAGTTATTTTGAATGGAGAATTGGGAGGGGAATTAGGCCTTGATATCTCTGAACTTCAAACAGATGATGGTATAGCAGTGTTTGCTGGAAATCAGAAACCGGAGGGAGCCGAGCCCCTTGCTCAAGCCTATGCAGGACATCAATTTGGGCACTTTACTATGTTAGGAGACGGTCGGGCTGTATTGATTGGGGAGCAGGTAACACCTCTAGGAAAACGGGTTGATATCCAGTTAAAGGGATCTGGCCGAACCCCATACTCACGCGGCGGCGATGGCCGGGCGGCACTGGGACCAATGCTGCGTGAATATATCATTAGCGAAGCGATGCATGCACTAGGAATCCCGACCACCCGGAGTCTAGCTGTGGTTGCAACTGGCGAAACCATTATCCGTGAAACCTTGCTGCCAGGTGCTATTCTCACCCGAGTGGCTGCGAGTCATATCCGTGTCGGGACCTTCCAATACGCTGCTGGAAGAGGGGAAGTCGACGATCTGCGTGCATTGGCTGACTATACCATTAATCGCCATTATCCTAAAATTCAGGATAATCGGGACAAGTATCTATCATTGCTTCAGGAGGTCATTAAACGTCAGGCTGCACTGATTGCCAAATGGCAATTGGTTGGATTTATCCACGGAGTGATGAACACTGACAACATGACCATTAGTGGGGAAACGATTGATTATGGGCCTTGCGCCTTTATGGATCAATATGATCCGGCAACCGTTTTTAGTTCCATTGATAGAGAAGGGCGTTATGCATACGCTAATCAACCGTATATGGGCGGATGGAATTTGGCGCGATTTGCCGAAACCTTATTGCCGCTTCTTCATGAAGATCAAGAGCAAGCTGTCCAATTAGCTCAGGAGACTATTTCAGGATTCATAAAGTTGTATCAAACCAATTGGCTGGCAGGAATGAGAGCAAAATTAGGCATCTTTAACGAAGAGGAACAGGATGAATCATTATTTGAAGAGCTGCTCAACCTAATGCATAAGTATCAGGCCGACTACACTAATACTTTCCGCTCCTTAACATATGCTCAATATGATGATAACAAGTTTTTTGGGCAACCTGAATTTTTACAATGGAAGGAGCGATGGCAGGACAGACTTGGAAGGCAGAAGGAAACAGAGGAGGAATCCAATCAGTTAATGCAAAACAGTAACCCTGTGGTAATCCCTCGGAACCACCGGGTAGAAGAAGCGCTGGAAGCTGCAGTTACCCAAGGAGATTACAGTGTAATGAGCAAACTTTTACATGTACTCTCAAACCCGTACACTCAAAATCCGGTACAGGAGGAATACTGTACACTTCCTGAGCCATCTACTCGTCCTTACCAAACCTTTTGTGGTACATGATTGGAAAAGTTTTGACGAAACTTTAAGAAAATACTGATAACTTATTGCTAAAGATGGAGATGTATATTATAGTTAAGATGGATATAGAGTAAATGCTCTATTCTACCCGGAAAATTGAAGTAAATAGGTAAATCTTAATGGTAACGAATTCTAGAAATTGATGCTAGATTTTTAAGCCACAGTAAGATGCAGGGGATCCTCTGCTCTTATTGTGGCTTTTTTATTTGAAAATTTAGAAAGGAGGGTCTGCCTTATGGTTATGCATGGAACCGACCGAAAGAGAGTTCTATTAAAAGTATATAGAGATACGAACATGGATAAGGACTTTTCGATCTTATCTAAAAATCGTGATGCATTTATATTAGTTGACCTGGAAGGGAAAATTGAATATTCAAGCCATGCTTGTGAACCCTTATTTGGTTATTCGAGGGATACTTTGCATCAAATAGCATTAAATAAATTGTTTATCTTAGACTTTTTAAATCAAGAGCAAACCTTCTTTAAAGGGAGAGAACAGGAAAAACTTGATAACTTTGATGCCCAAGTAAAAGTCATTGATGGAAGTATCTTTGATGTAAACGTTACCTCAATTCCTATCTTTTTTGAAAAGGATTACCTTGGCACGTATCTAGTCATTAAGGATATAACATCCATAAAACAGAACAGGTTAACGATGGAGCGTGAAAAAGAGTATCATACCTTGATTAATAATTTATCTCGCTTATCGGAAAAACAAGCTACGGCTGGTCAGCTGGCTGCTGGGATTGCCCATGAAATTCGCAACCCCATTACCGCTATAAAAGGATTTTTACAACTACTAATGGGAGAAAACGTGGGTAATCAGATCTATTTTGAAATCATTAATTCCGAGATTGACCGGATTGAAGAAATTCTAAAAGAATTAATGGTCCTTGCAAAGCCAACCAAACAAAAATATGAGCGAGTAAATCTTCAAAGTTTATTAGAGCAAGTTGTTACCTTAATGGCATCGCAGGCCCTCTTAAATAATATTCAAATTGATACACAACTTGATTTTACTTACACGTGGATAACTGGAGATAAAAATCAATTAAAACAAGTTTTTATTAATTTTATAAAAAATGCAATCGAAGCAATGCCCGAGGGAGGGATCGTGCAAATAAATGGGAGCCCTCTTGTTGGAGGGCAGGTCCGAATTAGCATCACCGACCAGGGCTGCGGAATTCCTGAAGAAATACTCAATCAAATTGGCCAGCCTTTTTTTACCACAAAAGAAAATGGAACGGGGCTGGGGCTGCTCGTTAGCCGGCAAATAATAAAAGAACATAAAGGAGACTTATTCATAGAGAGTAGTCGGAAGGGAACCGCTCTGCATGTGGAATTTCCTTTATCTTCTGAACAATAATTTTTCATTCAATGTTATTTTTCACCTAATTTTGTTGTTATGTTGTAAATTTAATGTTATCATGAGTTTTGTCTAATGTCTTGCTGTCATTAGTTTGAAAAAGTGATTTAAAGTCTATTTAAAATCAATATATTCTTATTTGTGATGGTAAATGGTAGAAACTAATTTTTTAAAGTCGTCTTAACCGTGGCCTAACTTCCTTTTTGTGAAGTTAGGCCTTTTTATATTGTATCAAGGGGGATCTGAATGGTTGCAACTAAAGAAGATTTGCTGTCTCTGAGCAGTTCTTTTAGTAAAGTCTTAAAGGGGGGGTTTGGAAAAGGTCCTGAGACCTGTTACACGGTCTTAAGGGCAAACAGACTATACGTTTATATCCGTAACTTTATGACACCTGCCGAAGCAATTTTAGCGGAAAAGCAAGAATATAATTTAGTGATGAATTTTCGGTCGTCTGTCATAACAGCTTTGTCCCAAGATTTGCTGCAAGAGGCATCGCTTATTTTAGGAATTTCTTTCGATTCCTTTTATCAAGATTGGAACTATAATTCGAACTCGGGTATATTGCTATTAGTGAATAATAGTTTCAATCCTGATGTGAAGATAGATGAGAGTTTTGAGAGAAAGTTATTTCAATTAGTTCGAATGGTGGGTTCGCAGTTTCATAAAATTCCCAGCGAGTTAAAGGTTGTTAAGTACACTCAAAATATCTGTGCGATTGAATCAAAAGGTGTTATGCTGCCATTAGACTGCTTGATGGTGGAACAGGGGAATTCTGACTTGTTATTTACCTATGCTAGAGAAATTAAAAAGGGGTATTATCAGCATAGGGAAATATTTGAAGAAATGTTTAATCGTTCGATTGAGGATTTATTTATCATGTGGGACTATAAAAATAATAAAAGTTATTTGATCTTTAGTTTCAACAAAGTATATACCTGAATAAAAAGATAAAAAGTTTACTGCCTGGGCATGATAATGCAGGGCAGTGTTTTTTTGCCCTTTTCGAAAGTGAGGTCGAAACACTTATGTCATCGCCACTGCAGCAAAAGTTAATGGATATTAGCAGCTTGACTAGTAAATTGTTAAGAAAAAATTTTGGACGTGGACCAGAAACTTGCTACGCTTATGCAAAGGATCAGTTTTTGGTTTTTTACATAAGGGGATTCCTGTCGCCGTTGGAAGCTGCTTTATTGGAGAATGGTAATTCCGATCAAATCGAAATTTCAAGAAATATAGTCATGAAAAATGTTCAAAACCAGTTAAAAGGAATTCTTGAGCTGGAATTTGCGCAAGACATCGAATCCTTTTATCATGATTGGAATTATCCACAAAACACAGGAATGATCACCGTCCAATTTGAGGGTGCTATTATAGAGAAAGTTGGCCCTAAGATTAGTGATCCTGTGGAACTCAAACCCTTAATTGATGAGGTTGAAAGGATCAGCGTATTGGTACAAAAAAGACCTGAAAAAACCGAGGCATATTTTATTCCGCCAAAAATTTATTTGATAATACGAGATGGAATTTTAATTCAGATTGAAAAGGCATTAATCGAAAAGGGATATGAACAAACGCTGATGGTCACCAAAGATGAACTGGAAAAATCTTATTTGCATCGGGATGGGCGCTTTGAAGAGATTTTTAGCAATCCTGTAGCAGATATTTTTGTGGATTGGGATTTTAGTGAGGATAGAAGCATCATGTGCTTTGTCCTTAAGGATAATAGGTAAAAGCATAATGATAACAACAGCATTTTGGCAGGTTTTAAAATAGGATGCTTGAATTATTGTCCATGACAGGCATCCGTTAATCTGCCATAATCATCCTAGGTACTAATTGAAACGGGGTGATTTTTATGTTTATTGTAACAGAAGCGGCAAGACAAGAGCTGCAAAATCGGTTAAAACTAGGTCATAAACAGTTTATTCGGATGCAAATGCGGAAAAGTTGTTTTATGAAAGTGAAGGTAACATTAGAAGATACTATTCAAGCAAATGATAAAGAAGTCATAAAAGATAGCCTGCACTTTATTATTGATGCAGGAGAATGCCATTATTTCAATCATAAAACGTTAGATTATATACCTGATCAAACTGGATTTAAACAATTTGAGATCCTTTAGTCGGACCATAATTTAAATTAGCCGTATTTTCCAAAGGGAGAATTCGGCTTTTTTTTCGAAATGCATGTTAAACGACTTTGTTATTTTTTAATACTCTGTTGATAGGAGCGGATAAGCTCGACTCCTGCGG
>NZ_JBALPZ010000121.1:0-38562 GCF_036965645.1 Neobacillus drentensis | reverse complement strand
CCCGGCACGCCCGCGGAAATCGAGCGCCTGGAGCGGATATCAACAGCCCAATTTAAATGAGCCATTCGAAAAATAAAAAATGAAAACGTTGACAGAATAAGTACCTAAGAGTACTATAAAAGTGTACTTAATATTTACGAACAGCATTCGATAATGTCGAACGATAAGGAGGGACAAGATGGCGGAGCGTCTAATTCAATCAATCGAAAGAGCAGCAGATGTCCTAGGACTATTTTTAACTTCACATCCAGAACAAAGTATTAAAGAGATTAGTGACAGATTGAACCTATCAAAGAGTACTGTCCACGGCATTATCAAAACCTTGGAACATCGAGGCTACCTAGAGCAAAATTCAGAAAATCAAAAATATAGACTCGGAATTAAACTCTTTGAGCTAGGTAATTACGTAGGAAAACATCTTGATATTGGAAGAATTGCCAGACCCATCATTAAAGACTTAGTCGAGGAGCTACATGAAACCGTCCACTTGGTATCGCTGCAGCGTGATGAACTAATTTACATTGAAAAAGTAGAAGGTCCGAATGCCTTAACCATTTATTCACATATTGGCAAGAGAGCCCCATTTCATTGTACAGGTGTTGGTAAAGCCATTTTGTCCCATCTTAGTGAAGATGAAGTAAATCGAATTTTATCATCTATCAGTTTAGAAGCATTTACAGAATTTACGAAGACTAATATCGAGGAGATTAAAGGTCTTTTGCCATCCATTAGGGAACAAGGTTATGCCTTTGATGATGAAGAGATTGAGCTGGGACTAAAATGTGTAGCTGCACCTATCTTTAATCATCAAGGGAATGTGATCGCTTCGATAAGCTGTGCTGCTCCTAAAATGAGGTTAGATGAAGAACGTCTGCCTAATGTCATTGAGGGAATTAAGCATGCAGCGGCTGATATTTCAAGACAGTTAGGTTTCAATGGGAATATTGCATCTAAGTAGAGAAAGAAAAGAGATAAATTAATAAATTTAGGTATTGGAGGAGAATTATTTTGTCAAAAGTAAAAGTTGCCGTTCTGGGATCAGGGAACATTGGGACAGATTTAATGATTAAACTAGGCCGTTCTGACCTATTAGAGCTAACTGCTGTAATAGGAATAGATCCACAATCAGATGGACTCCGTCGTGCGAGAGAATTAGGATATGCCGGGGTTGATACAGGGATTGATGGATTTCTAGCAGATCCAACTTTAGAAGCGGACATTGTTTTTGATGCCACGAGTGCAAAAGCACATTTATACAATGCAAAAGTATTAAAAGAAGCCGGCATAAAAGTAATTGATATGACTCCAGCTGCAGTAGGACCATATGTATGTGCGGCCGTTAATATTGAGGACCATTTAGATAAAGATAATATCAATCTGATTACTTGCGGCGGTCAGGCAACCATCCCAATGGTTCATGCTGTAAACCGTATTGCACCAGTTGAGTATGCAGAAATCGTTGCCACCATTGCAAGTAAAAGTGCTGGACCTGGAACACGTGCCAATATTGACGAATTTACGGAAACCACTTCCCGTGCAATTGAGGTAGTCGGAGGCGCGAAAAAAGGGAAAGCCATTATGATATTAAATCCAGCTGAACCGCCAATTATGATGCGTGATACAGTGTATACGCTTGTGGAAGAAGGAAAAATGGATGAAGAGGCCATTCGACAATCCATCGCTGAAATGGAAAAAGTAGTTCAATCCTATGTACCAGGCTACCGTCTCCGGACTGAGGTGATTTTTGAAGGTAATAAAGTGACCATCTTCCTTGAAGTAGAAGGTGCTGGTGATTACTTGCCGGTGTATGCAGGTAACCTTGATATCATGACTTCTGCTGGTGTAAGAATTGCTGAAGCATTTGCGAAAAAACTTTTAACGAAAGAAACAGTTTAAACTGTTAGAAAGGGGTAAAGAAAAATGACAAATGAGAGAGATATCCTGATTACAGAGGTAGCCTTACGGGACGGAAGTCATGCGATTAATCATCAATATACAGTGGAACAAATACTCAAAATAACCAAAGCATTGAATGATACGGGCGTACCATTTATTGAAGTATCCCATGGAGACGGGCTGGCAGGCTCATCTTTACAGTACGGACTCTCCCGTACTAATGAAATGGAATTAATTGAAGCCGCGGTATCCGTTGCTGATAAGTCTAAAATTGCTGTCCTTCTTTTACCCGGAATCGGTACATTGCATGAATTAAAAGAAGCCGCTAATTTAGGAGCTAAAATGGCCCGTATTGCCACCCATGTGACAGAGGCTGACGTAGCTCCCCAGCATATTGCTTACGCAAAAGAATTAGGGATGGAAACAGTTGGATTCCTTATGATGAATCATATGGCTCCGGTTAATAAATTAGTTGAGCAGGCTAAATTAATGGAAAGCTATGGTGCTGATACGGTTTATGTTGTGGATTCTGCCGGTTATTTACTGCCTAACCAAGTACGTGAGAGAATTCATGCCTTGAAAGAATCCGTTGGAATCAATGTTGGCTTCCATGGGCATAACAACTTATCACTTGCAATGGCCAATACTCTTGCAGCAATTGAAGAGGGAGCCACGCGGATTGACGGAAGTGTGCGCTGTCTTGGTGCCGGGGCAGGTAATACGCAAACAGAAGTATTGGTTGCCGTTTGTGAACGGATGGGAATTAAAACTGGAGTAGACTTATATAAAATGATGGATTTAGCAGAAGACATTGTTGCCCCTATCCTACAAGTGCCGCAGGAAATTACAAAAGACAGTTTAACATTAGGTTATGCGGGTGTATACTCAAGCTTTGCTCTTCATGCAAAACGTGCTGCTGCTAAATTTGGTGTTGATTCACGAGACATTTTAGTAGAATTAGGAAAACGTAAAGTGGTGGGCGGCCAAGAGGATATGATTGTCGAAGTGGCGGCTGAGATTGCTAAACATAATAGTAAAGTAGCTTTAAGCTAATTATTTATAGATTCATAACTTCTAAGAGTTGGCGGAAAGGAGAACTTCCTCTTTTTCGCCAGCATACTGCGCAAGGATATATATTTTTAAAAAATTACTGTAGTATTTAATGAAAGCGGTTTTAAGTTCTGTGATCATTGTCCTCAGTTGCTAAAATATATCTCGCTGCAACTTCTTAGAATAATACTCGCTGAAATAGAGGAGAGATTTTATGGAACTGGTTATTATCCTATTAGCACTCGGAATGTTAATGTTTATTGCTTACCGGGGATTTTCTGTTATTTTGTTTGCTCCTATTTGTGCATTATTTGCCGTATTCCTAACAAATCCAGATTTCGTCTTACCGTTTTTTTCAAATGTTTTTATGGGGAAAATGGTTGAATATATTAAACTATATTTTCCGATTTTCTTATTAGGAGCAGTATTCGGTAAGGTTGTTGAAATGTCTGGATTAGCACGTTCTATTGCAACAACGCTCATTCAATTAGTGGGGCGTAAACGTGCCATGCTGGTCATAGTATTATTATGTGCGATTCTTACCTATAGTGGTATCAGTTTGGTAGTTGTTGCTTTTGCTGTCTATCCTTTTGCAGCAAACCTGTTTAGACAATCTAACATTCCTAAACGATTAATTCCAGGTACCATTGCCCTAGGTTCATTCACCTTTACAATGGATTCACTTCCAGGGTCTCCGCAGGTACAAAACGTTATCCCGACCACATTTTTCAAGACAAATCTTTATGCTGCACCAACACTTGGGATCATAGGTGCGATTTTTATCTTCACACTTGGTATGCTCTATTTAAATTCACGCCGGAAAAAGGCTGAAAAAGCTGGTGAAGGATACGATTGTTTCGGAACGATTAAAGAAAAACAAATTGAAGTTAACCTTGATTTACAAGAAAGTACGGCTCGTAAAATTTTGGCCTTTGTTCCAGTTGTACTGGTTGGAGTATTAAATAAAGTGTTAACAACTTTAATTCCTAAGTGGTATCCGAATGGTTTTGATTTTTCAAAAATTGGTTTAAATTTTCCTAATATTGAAACTTCACAGGTTGTGGGTATATGGTCGGTTGAAATTGCACTTATTATTGGTATTCTTACTACTATTTTATATAATCGAAAACCAATTGTACTTAACTTTAAAGATGGTATGAATATAGGGATTGCCGGAGCCTTATTAGCCATAATGAACTCTGCTACTGAGTACGGCTTTGGTGCAGTTATTTCATCACTGCCTGGTTTTACGATTGCTAGAGATGGCATTTCTAAATTATTTGTTAATCCATTATTAAATGGTGCTGTGACTACAAACGTTCTTTCTGCTATTTCCGGTTCAGCTTCAGCGGGGATTGCGATTTCGTTAGGAATTATGGCTGATAAGTATATTGAATTGGCCAACCAATTTGGAATTCCTCTTGAAGTCATGCACCGGGTCATTTCGATGGCCTCAGGGGGTATGGATACACTGCCCCATAATGGTGCGGTTATCACGTTACTTGCGATTACAGGTTTAACACATAAACAGTCCTACCGTGATATTTTTGCAGTCACTATTATTAAAACAATCGCAGCCTTCTTTATCATTGGCGTATATTTAACAACAGGACTAGTTTAATAGAAGAAATAAGAGTAGACTGGGCAAGTAAACAATGTCTTTAATTTGACAAGTTTACTTGTTTTTCTTTGCCAAAAAATAACAATCCTAATTGTTTTAATAGTTACTAGCAAAATTAACACAATTCTTCGAAAAATATGTTAAAATAATCGAAATAGTATTAAAATTATGTAACTATATCTTTTATGGAAAGTTTATAGAAACTAAGGATGGGAGCCATAATCATGAAGGAGTTAGAAATTGACGTAACTTTAAGTACAGAAAAGAAACAAAAGCCATCTTTTGACCATTTAGATTTTGGTAAGAATTTCACTGACCACATGTTTATTTGGAATTATACTGAAGGTAAAGGGTGGCATGACCCAAGAATTGTACCTTATCAACCCATTACTTTAGACCCGGCTGCGACCGTATTTCACTACGGGCAAACAGTATTTGAAGGGTTAAAAGCATATATGACCAAGGATGAACAGATTCTATTGTTTAGACCTGATGAGAATATGAAACGATTCAATCGTTCTAATGACCGCTTATGTATGCCGAAGCTTGATGAAGAAGGGGCATTAAGTGCGTTAAAGCAATTAATTCAAATTGAACGTGATTGGATTCCTTCTGCGGAAGGCACATCCCTCTATATTCGTCCATTTATGATTGCGACTGAAGCATTTCTAGGAGTACATCCTGCAAAAACCTATCAGTTTATGATTATTCTTTCTCCTGTAGGTGCTTATTATAAAGAGGGAATCAATCCTGTTAAAATTGCTGTGGAAAGTGAATATGTTCGTGCAGTTGCTGGGGGAACAGGGAATGCCAAGACAGCAGGGAACTATGCAGCGAGCTTAAAGGCGTCCGAGATTGCCGAGCAAAATGGTTATTCTCAAGTATTATGGCTTGATGGAAAAGAGAATCAATATATTGAAGAGGTTGGCAGTATGAACGTCTTCTTTAAAATCAATGGGGAGGTTATTACTCCAGAGTTAAATGGAAGTATCCTTGAAGGGATTACTCGTAAATCAGTTATCGAGCTATTGAATTATATGAATATTCCAGTTGTAGAGCGAAGACTTTCTATTCATGAAATTCAGCAGGCTTATCAAGATGGCCTATTAGAGGAAGCTTTTGGTTCTGGAACAGCTGCGGTTATCTCGCCAATTGGAGAATTACTATGGAAGAACGAGAAAATGGTCATTAATAAGGGAGAAATTGGTTCGGTTTCGAAACAAGTATACGATACATTAACCGGAATCCAAAATGGCACAAAAGAGGATCCTTTTGGATGGTCAGTAAGGATTTAAGGTGAAGTTCGATGGTCATAAAAAATATCTCTATCATCGGTCTTGGGGCATTAGGAATTCTATTTGGGAACCAATTAGCTAAGAAGATGCCCCGTGCCGATTTAAGAATAATTGCTGACCAAGACCGCATTCAGCGCTATAAAGAGGACGGAGTTTTTTGTAATGGGGAGCGCTGTGATTTCAACTATGTGAGACCTGAGGAAGCATGCGAGCCAGCCGATTTGTTGATCATTGCGGTAAAATTTAATGGCTTAGATGCTGCGATCCAAGCGGTAAAACAGCATGTTGGTGAGAAAACAATTATTTTATCACTCCTAAATGGTATCACTAGTGAGGACATCATTGGTGAGACTTATGGTATGGATAAGATAATATATAGTGTGGCCCAAGGTATGGATGCGGTTAAAGTCGAGAACCAACTGACATACGACCATATGGGAATGATCTGTTTTGGGGGAAATGAATCAGAAAAGGTGAATAGCCTGGCTGAGTTTTTTGAACAAGTGGAAATTCCATATGAGGTTGACCCCAATATGTTAAGAAGGCTGTGGGGGAAATTCATGCTTAATGTAGGGGTAAATCAAACCGTTGCTGTCTTTGAAAGTAATTATGGAGAGGTCCAGCTTGAGGGACCGGCTAGAACGATGATGATTTCTGCTATGAGAGAGGTAATGGCGCTCTCGGAAAAAGTAGAGGTCCGTTTAACGGAAGAAGATTTAGATTATTGGTTAAGGGTATTAGGCACATTAAGTCCAGATGGAAAACCCTCAATGGCCCAGGATGTTGAGGCAAGACGATTCAGTGAAGTAGAGTTATTCTCCGGTACCGTCGTGAAATTGGGGAAAAAGTATGATATACCAACACCTGTTAATCGAGAGTTGTATCATAGAATAAAGTCAATTGAAAACCAGTATACAATAGCATAAATAATAAAAAATAAAGGCAACTGCCCATTTTCGGGAAGTTGCCTTTTATTTTTTATAAAGTGCTAATTCTAAGCCTAATCCATTATATTATTATAATAAATATTAAAAACATTCTAAAAAAATCATCTTAATGATGAGAAATTATACCTTTAAAAAATTGAACTGAGTAAAAGAACTCTGTTGATTGGAACGGAAGGCGGCGAAGACTCNNGCGCCGAGGAGGCTTCCCGGCACGCCCGCGGAAAGCGAAGCCGCCTTGAGTGGAAATCAACAGCCAATATACATACACAAATTACATTTATGTGAATTTTCAGTGCCCTCCCACTTCAGGGAGAGACTTTTTTCGTTTTAGAAGAAAAATGATTGTGTTTTAAAATATTATAATGTTATAATGTGCTAGTATGGTAACGTACTAAAGTATTTATAAAATAATCTTGTAAAAGGTGGTAATACATGATGAAACGTATAGCAACAATGATGCTCGCCATTGCAGCTGTTTTTTCTCTTCTTACAGCTTGCTCAAGCAAATCATCTAGTGCTAAAAATGATACGCTAATTATTGGGATTGACGATAAATTTGCCCCTATGGGATTCAGAGATGAAAACAATAAGATTGTCGGCTTTGATATTGACCTCGCAAAAGCTGCTGCTGAAAAAATGGGGAAAAAAGTAGAGTTTCAGCCAATCGATTGGAAAACTAAAGAGTCTGAACTTAGCAGCGGCCGCATTGACCTTATTTGGAATGGATACACTATTACAGATGATCGAAAGAAAAAAGTGCTTTTCACAAAGCCCTATTTAAAAAATGCACAAGTCGTTGTTACACGAACTGATTCTAAACTTACTAAACTATCAGATTTAGAAGGAAAAGTTGTCGGGCTTCAATCGCTTTCCTCTGCGTCAGATGCCTTAGATGCAAATCCAATTAAATCAAAAATTAAAACCGTAACAGAATTTAAAGACAATGTGTTAGCTTTAAATGATTTAAAAAGCGGACGTTTGGATGCGGTGGTCATTGATGAGGTCGTTATTAATTATTATATGACTAAAGAGAAAAATACTTTTAAAATATTGGATGAATCACTTGCTCCAGAGGAGTATGGAGTAGGTGTGAAAAAAGGAAATGAAGAATTACTTAAAAATCTTCAAAAAGCCCTCGATGATATGAATGCAGATGGAACAGCAGCAAAAATCTCAACTAAGTGGTTTGGCGAAAATAAAGTATTGAAGTAAAATTTATAAGAAGGCAAAACAGGATTTCCACCGGAAAGCCTGTTTTGTTTGTTAATTGATAATGCTGCTTACGCTTTTCTAATTGGAGGAAAATTAAGAATGTCTATTAATTACATTATTTCAATCCTGAAGCCAATGCTTGAAGGGGCCCAGATGACGATCCTTTTATTCATTATTGCTATTTTAGTCTCCATTCCATTGGGCTTTCTTTTAACATTGGCAGTAAGAAGTAAAATCAAACCATTGTCATGGCTTGCACAAGCATATATATATGCGATGCGGGGAACACCGCTGTTATTGCAATTATTATTTATCTGTTTCGGGCTGCCGATGATCCCGGTTATCGGTGAATATTTAGTCTTGGACCGTTTTGTTGCAGCGTGTTTAGGGTTTATTTTAAATTATGCAGCATATTTTGCCGAGATCTTTCGTGGAGGATTATTGGCAATTGATAAAGGACAATATGAGGCATCTCAGGTTCTAGGGTTAAATAGATGGCATATGATGACGAGAATTATCATGCCGCAAATGTTTCGAATTGCCCTGCCGGCTGTGGCAAATGAATCGGTTACACTGGTTAAAGATACTGCCCTCCTCTATGCCGTGGCAGTTCCTGAATTACTACACTTTGCCGAAACAGCGGTCAATCGTGATTTTACCATCGTTCCCTTTGTGGTAGCTGGAATTATTTATCTCTTAATGACACTTGTATTAACACTAGTATTTAAATGGGTTGAGAATAGATTTAG
Source organism: Neobacillus drentensis (assembly GCF_036965645.1). Classification (GTDB taxonomy): domain Bacteria; phylum Bacillota; class Bacilli; order Bacillales; family Cytobacillaceae; genus Neobacillus; species Neobacillus drentensis_D. Next base: position 29,792 of record NZ_JBALPZ010000121.1, on the reverse strand, counting down.
ATTTGAATAGAAGGTATGGGTGAATATGGCGATTATTGAAGTTTCAAATCTCAAAAAGTCTTATGGCAAACTAGATGTATTAAAGAATATCACCTTTGATGTCAATAAAAATGATGTAGTTGCGGTCATCGGTCCCTCGGGTTCAGGGAAGAGTACCATGCTGCGCAGTCTTGTTCACCTTGAACAAGTAGAGGCTGGCAGTATCTGTGTTTTGGGTCAATACTTGGTGAAAGATGGAGTGTATCCAAAACTTCCCGAAATTAAACAGATTACCGCTAAGATGGGAATGGTCTTTCAGCACTTTAATCTGTTCCCTCACCTAACAGTTCACGAAAATCTGATGATTGCACCTAAATTGGTGAAAAAAGAATCTTCAGCTGAGCTTCAACAGCGAAGCTCAGAGCTATTGGATAAAATAGGCCTTCTCAATCGTGCCAATGCCTACCCTGCCAATTTATCAGGCGGACAGAAACAAAGGGTTGCTATCGCTCGAGCACTCATGATGAGGCCTGAAATTCTGCTATTTGATGAGCCTACATCAGCTCTTGATCCTGAGCTAACAGGTGAAGTGCTCAAAGTAATGAAGGATTTAGCAGAAGAACAAATGACAATGATTGTGGTGACTCATGAGATGGGGTTTGCTAAAGAGGTAGCTAACAAGGTGATATTCATGGACAATGGAGAGATTATTGAGTCCGGCCATCCAGCTGAGATTTTTACTAATCCTCAATTCGAACGGACAAAAGTCTTTTTAAACCGCAGTTTATAATAATGAAAAGCTCATCTTTAATTTACTAATAAGATGAGCTTTTTTATATACAATTATTAATTATTGACCTTTCAGGAGTTACTCCAATGGAAATCGATGCATCTGACAAATTTGCTAAAATTATTGAAGGGATATCCATGATGGGCTGTAAAACAATTTTAACAGGATTACGTGCGGACATTGTCAAAAACTTAATTAACATTGGGATAGATTTTAATGCGTTGGCCGAATTCAAAGGGACATTGCAACAAGCCCTTAATGATGTTATGTATGATCAAAGGAAATAACATAAATAATGCCGAGTTAGAGAAGAATAAAGGTAAAAAGGAGGTCCTATTTAATGGATATAAATTCGTTCAAAAATAAGGATCATGAAGAAAAGGAAAACCTTGCATCCATTCTTGAAAGTTCAAAAGAAATTGAAGAAGATCTGATGCGAACTTATCTAATTACATCAGAGCGTATTCATGACAATGATGAATTAAAAGAACGTCTTGAAAATTTTGCCCAAGGGAATGCAAAACGGACAAAACAGTTAATAGATGAATTAAATGGTCTTACAGATAAATAAAAAAAGGTGAAAGTTCTCTTTAAATTAAGAGACCTTCACCTTTTTTTTATAGGATATAAACAGATAGCTCAACTTTGAGAATTGTCCAGCTCCAGCACTCTAGCAGCTAGTGTCCTTCGCGCTCCGCCCTACGATAAGTCAACATCGAATCGCTTGAACTCCTTCGTGTTTCCTTTATCTCAGTTGGAGCACTCCAGGCCATACGCTGCTGACCAGGGTGCTTACGCTTTTCCTATCGAATACCTTTCATTAATCCCTGAATCTTTGGTGCTAGCATTAAAAGAATAATACCAAGGACAATAGAAGCTCCGCCGATGACACCAAAGTATGTCATTTCAGTTGCAGGAGTATAGAATTTAACGACTTGTGCATTTAAAGCTTGAGCGGCTGCACTGGATAGAAACCATAAACTCATCGTTTGTGCAGAGAAAGCTGCTGGAGCTAATTTTGTAGTTGCTGATAGTCCAACAGGTGATAAACATAATTCACCTAGAACAACGATAAAATAACTAAGAACTAGCCATAATGGATTTACTAATGAATCTGTTCCTCCGAAATAGGCTGGTACAAGAATTACCATAAAAGATAATCCAGCAAATAATAAGCCCAGTGAGAATTTTTGCGGTATGGTTGGCTCGCGTTTTCCTAATTTCATCCATATTGCAGCAAAAACAGGAGCGAATACAATAATGAATAATGGGTTTAATGATTGGAACCAGGCTGGAGAAATTTGAATACCAGCAAAATCTAATTGTGTCCGCTTGTCAGCATAGTTGGCAAGGATGGTCGATCCCTGCTCTTGAATGGCCCAGAACATAACGGAAGCAATAAACAATGGAATATATGCGACAACACGTGATTTCTCAATTGAAGTAGTTTTAGGACTTGTGTACATGCGAATAAAGTAAATAGTCGGAATCAGAATTCCAAGAATACTTACAATGTTAATAAACCCTTCAAATGTTAACATGCCATTTGGAATTGTAATAAAACAAATGATAGCAATAACAATAATTGCAATGGCAAAATAAGTATAGACTTTTTTCTTCTCAGAGCCTGTAAGCGGGTTAGATACGGTAGTCCCCGCAAGTCCAAGACTTTTCTTTTTTGTCACTAGGAAGAGAATTAATCCTACAAACATACCAATTGCAGCAATACCGAAACCTAAGTGAAAGCTGGTATTCATAATTGTTTTGGAGCCAACGATTAGTGGTGATAGGAAGGCACCTGCGTTAATCCCCATATAAAAAATACTAAATCCAGCATCACGACGGCTATCATTTTCAGCATACATTTCACCAACAATAGTCGAAACGTTCGGTTTTAATAAACCTGTACCCAAGACAATCAATACCATGGAAACAAAGAAAAAGGCGATATTTCCAGGAATGGCAAGGGCAATATGACCGAGCATTATGAGGATGCCTCCAATGAACACTGCTCTTGACGTACCAAAAATACGGTCTGCGAACCAGCCGCCAATAATCCCTGACATATACACGAGGGAACCGTATATCGACATAATAGATAAGGCCAAGGTTTGGTCCATACCTAAACCGCCCTTGGTTACACTATAATACATATAGTAAACGAGAATAGCTCTCATTCCGTAATAAGAGAATCTCTCCCAAAATTCCGTGAAGAAAAGGGTGAATAAACCTTTAGGATGTCCAAAGAATCCTTTCTGAGGTACACTATCCACAATTTTCTGCCTATTTACATTTGACATTATACAACCTCCTTTTTATTATTCTATAATACTTTTCACATATTTGAATTGTCAAAAACTTTTTTTGGTAATTAAATGATGGTTACTTAAAAACCTTGATAATTCAATATATTTATGAATATTAGAGGGAAAAGAAAGTTTTTTTAAAATAGTTAATTATTTCTGATTAGAAAAATTTTTCACTCTACTATATTGCTAGTAGCATAAAAGTTAGTTAGGATTATTAATTTGAAACCAGATGAAAATTGAATACTTCCAACATCAAATGAAAACGTTTTATTAAATTGGGCATTTTACGGGTTGACTTTAACGCTGCGTAAAGGTGTATGGTTTATTCAAGAGGAGGTGAACGAATGGAGTATACAGTGCAAAAGTTGGCGAGCTTGGCGGGGATAAGTACGAGGACACTAAGATATTATGACGAAATCGGGATTCTTAAGCCGGCAAGAATCAATTCGTCAGGTTATCGAATCTATGGTCAAGCAGAAGTCGACCGGCTGCAGCAAATTCTATTTTATAGGGAATTAGATGTGAGCTTAGATAAAATTAAAGATATAGTAACCGATCCATTCTTTGATGGTACAGCCGCACTTAGAGATCATCGTGATAAGCTCCTTGAGAAAAAGAAACAATTAGATTTATTAATTGCTAATGTCGATAAAACGATTGCCTTAACGGAAGGGAGAAGGAAGATGTCTAATCAAGAGAAGTTCGAAGGTTTTAAGAAAAAGATGATAGAGGAAAACGAGAGAACGTATGGGAAAGAAATCCGCCGAAAATATGGGAATGATCAAGTAGTCCAATCAAATGCAAAGGTCATGAATATGTCAGAGGAGCAGCATAATGAAGTCACTACATTAGCCGAAAGCATCACAGTCACTTTAGCTGAAGCGTTTAAAACAGGTGACCCGGCAGGGGAGTTAGCCCAAAAAGCGGCTGAACTGCATAAACAATGGTTATGCTATTATTGGACTGAATACAGCAAAGATGCCCATTCCGGCCTTGCACAAATGTATGTAGATGATGAGAGATTTACAGCCTACTATGACAAAGAGCAGCCTGGTATGGCAAAGTTTTTAAGAGATGCTATCTATATTTACACGGGAATGAAAAAATAACAAATGTGCCTGACACTACTTTCGCAGAACTGCGGATGGTGTCAGGCTTTTTTTATCGTTAATTAAATAAGTCATATTTTGTACGAATAATTAGTTCTAACGGTCAATAGATTATAGAAGCTATTTATTTCGTCTAGTAGAAAAGAAAAAAGTAGGTGTGAATGTGGATAGAGGACCTATTCTTCGAATTAATGATTTAAAAGTGTCGTTTCAATCCGGAGGGAACTATGCCCCTGCTGTAGATGGAGTGAGTTTTGAATTAAGAGAGGGAGAAATACTTGGAATCGTTGGTGAGTCAGGGAGCGGCAAGAGTGTCACTTCACTAGCATCTATGGGGTTAATACCTTCTCCTCCTGGAAAAATAGACAACGGGAAAATTATTTTTGCTGGTAAAGATATAACGGACATTTCTGAAAGAGAATGGAGAAAAATCCGCGGCAATCAACTATCGATGATTTTTCAGGAGCCAATGACATCCTTAAATCCCTTATTCACCATTGGAAACCAATTAGATGAAGCCATTCGGTTACATACAAATCTAACAAAAAAAGAGTCAAAGAGTCGGTGTATTGAATTATTAGGGCTTGTAGGCATCCCTCGAGCAGAAGGGATTCTAAAGGAATACCCCCACCAATTATCAGGGGGGATGAGACAGCGGGTAATGATTGCCATGGCAATGGCCTGCCAGCCGAAGGTGCTGATTGCGGACGAGCCCACAACAGCACTGGATGTCACGATTCAAGCGCAAATTCTTACTTTAATGAAGGAATTAAATAATAAAACCAAAACTTCTATCATTCTAATCACCCATGATTTGGGTGTTGTTGCCGAAATTTGTGAACGGGTCATTGTTATGTATGCAGGGCAAATTGTGGAGCAAGGTGAGGTCAGAAAAATATTAAAAGATCCAGAGCATCCTTATACAAAAGGGCTATTAAAATCTATTCCTGAAATTAGAGGAAAGAAAGACCGGCTATACAGTATTCCTGGAACAGTTCCGGAACCAGGAACTGTAAAGAAGGGCTGCCGATTTGCAGCGAGATGTCCAGATGCCTTTGCTAGGTGTCAAATGGAAGAGCCGGAACTGTATAAAACTCAAAAAGATGGACATGAAGTCCGCTGCTTCCAACATACATTAAAGGAAGGGAGTGGTGATCATGCCGGAGTTACTTCTTGAGGTAAATGGGCTAAAAAAGTACTTTCCGATCGCAAGCGGCCTTTTTGGCAGGAAACAGGGTGAAGTAAAGGCAGTCGATGATATCAGCTTTTTTGTGAGAAAAGGAGAAACACTCGGAATTGTTGGTGAGAGCGGCTGTGGAAAGTCTACTACTGGACGATTACTAATGCGCTTAATTGAATCGACTGATGGAAAAATTCTGTTTGAAGATAGAGAAATCACTAGAATGTCAAAGTCAGAATTAAGAAGAATACGCAGGGATATTCAGATGGTCTTCCAGGATCCTTACGCATCGCTAAATCCAAGACATTCTATTGAACAGATTCTAGAGGAGCCTTTGATTGTCCACGGGATTGGAACAAAGGATGAACGCCGTAAGCAAGTAAGAGATATGCTTGAGGTAGTTGGCTTAAGCAGTTACCATGCTAAAAGATATCCGCATCAATTTAGCGGTGGGCAGCGCCAGCGGATTGGAATTGCTAAGGCACTTATGACAAAACCAAAACTTATTATTGCAGATGAACCTGTTTCAGCGCTGGACGTTTCAATTCAAGCGCAAATTCTTAATTTAATGAAGGAGATACAAGAGGAATTTAAGCTCACTTATATATTTATCGCCCATGATTTAGGTGTAGTTAGACACATTAGCGATCGTGTAGGCGTGATGTATTTAGGGAGATTAATAGAACTCGCTGACAGTGAAGAACTCTATGAAAACTCCATGCATCCATACACCAAAGCTCTACTATCAGCGGTTCCGGTACCTGACCCGGATTTCAGGAAGGAAACCATCTTAATAGAAGGGGAATTGCCAAGTCCGGCCAATCCCCCCTCGGGCTGTGCTTTCCATACGAGATGTAAGGAGTGTATGGATATTTGCAAAACAACAAGACCTTTAGAAATAGAGATAAATGGTCATTTTGTTGCATGCCACTTATATAACAAGTGAATCTGCAGCATTGATGATAATAAATAAACAAATAATTAGGGGGTAGAAAATCTTATGAAGAAGTCATTCCAATTGCTGTTGATCTTCTTATTAGCCGTCAGCATGTTTTTAGTTGGCTGCAGCAGCAAAACAAATGAAGTAACAGGGGATAAAAAAGATACGGTTTCAGATAGCGGAACGAAAAAGGATACATTAGTTTATGGCCGGGGTGGAGATTCTACATCCCTAGATCCAATCACCTCAACAGAAGGTGAAACATTTAAGGTAACTGAAAACATTTTTGAAACTTTAATCCAATATGGCGACCAGGATACTACCATCAATCCTGGACTTGCTGAATCATGGGAAGTTACTCCTGATGGGTTAACATATACCTTTAAACTCCGGCAAGGGGTGAAATTTCATGATGGAACGGATTTTAATGCAGAGGCAGTTATTTTTAACTTTGACCGCTGGATGAATGGAAATGCGGACAGCTTCCCTTACTATACCATGTTTGGTGGTTATAAAGGGGAAAAAGGACATGTGATTAAAGAAGTTAAGGCTGTTGATGACCATACTGTACAATTTGTATTGACAAGACCTCAAGCGCCATTCCTTAAGAACTTAGCGATGTCACCGTTTGGAATAGCCAGCCCTGCGGCAGTTAAAAAATACGGTGATAAATTTAGAGAGCATCCTGTTGGCACAGGACCATTTAAATTCGTGGAGTGGAAAGAAAACGATACGATTACGCTTGAGAAAAACCCAGACTACTGGCAAAAAGGCTATCCTAAGTTAAATAAAGTGATTTTCCGTGTCATTCCTGAAAATACAGCACGTCTTAACGCTCTTGCCAATGGCGAAATAGACGTCATGGATGGTCTAAACAACTCAGACGAGGCCACTGTTAAGGCAAATGCCAATCTTCAAGTGATTGAACGTCCATCAATGAATGTAGGGTATATTGGTTTAACGACCACTCGTAAACCATTTGACAATAAACTTGTTCGTCAAGCCATCAATTTTGCCATTGATAAAAAATCAATCATCGATGCATTTTATGGGGGAAAGGCACTTGAAGCTGTTAACCCAATGCCGCCTTCCATTGAAGGCTATAATAAGTCTATTGAGCCATATCCATATGATTTAGAAAAAGCAAAACAATTATTAAAAGAGGCAGGGTATGAAAAAGGATTCGAAACTGATCTTTGGGCTATGCCTGTAGCTCGTCCGTATATACCCGAAGCGCAAAAGGTAGCAGAAGTGATTCAAGAAAGCTTAAGTAAAATTGGAATAAAAGCCAAAATTCAATCTGTTGACTGGGCAACTTATTTAGAAAAAGCAACTAAAGGTGAGTTTGATATGTTCATGCTTGGCTGGACCGGTGACAATGGTGATCCTGACAACTTCTTATACACTTTGCTTGATAAGGACAGCATTGGAAGCAATAACTATTCTTATTATAGCAATGACCAATTGCACGAAATCTTAATTAAGGCGCAGACAGAAACAGACCAGGCAAAGCGTAATGCACTTTATGAGCAAGCTCAAGTCATCATCCATGATGATGCTCCATGGGTTCCGCTCGTACACTCAACGCCATTGTTAGCAGCGGGAAAAGATGTCGTAAATTACTTACCGCATCCCACAGGATCAGAAGCACTGACTAAGGTTGAATTTAAGTAAGAGCTGAACAAAAGGGAGGGGCTCTCCCTCCCTTTTGTAAAATCCTGTTTCTTTTAAAAAAGAGGTGAAAAGTTTGTTTACGTACACAGTCCGCCGCGTGTTCTCTCTAATACCTGTTTTAATTGGAATGACTCTAGTAGTTTTTGCTATTATCCATGCCATACCTGGGAATCCTGCACAAGTTATTCTTGGTCAAAGAGCGACAGCAGAATCAATTGCTGCCCTAACAAAGGAATTAGGATTGGATAGGCCTTGGTATCTACAATACGTAGATTATATTAAGGCGTTACTTCATGGGGATTTGGGGGTTTCACTGAGGACAAGAGGTCCTATTAATGGAGAAATATGGTCTTACCTTGCAGCAACGGCAGAATTAACGCTAGTTGCCATGTTTATCGCTGTGATTCTCGGCGTAAATGCCGGAATTGTTAGCGCCTGGTTTTCGAAATCATGGTTTGATTATGCTGCAATGGTTCTTGCTCTAATTGGGGTTTCACTGCCTATTTTTTGGCTTGGTTTAATGGAGCAATGGGTATTTTCCATCCATTTAGGCTGGCTTCCAACCACAGGAAGAGAGAATGTTAGAGATCCCGTCTCAGCCATTACCCACCTATATTTAATAGATACCTTATTACAAGGAAGATTGGATCAATTTTTCGTTGTTCTCAAACATTTGATTCTGCCAAGCTTGGCACTTGCCACCATTCCCATGGCAATCATTGCAAGAATGACACGTGCAACTATGCTGGAAGTGATGAAATCAGATTTCATCCGTACCGCAAGGGCAAAGGGATTAAGTATGTTTTGGGTGGTTTATAAACATTCTTTAAAAAATGCAGTTATTCCAGTCCTGACGATTATCGGATTGCAAACAGGCCTTCTATTAGGAGGAGCGATCCTAACTGAAACCATCTTTGGCTGGCCGGGAATAGGCCGATATTTATATGATGCAATCGGTTATCGTGATTATCCAGTAATACAGTCCGGTATTTTATTAATTGCGGCCATTTTTGTCCTTATTAATTTAATTGTGGATTTATTATATGTCTTTGTTGATCCAAGAATTAAATATACAAAATAAGGGAGGGGGATTTTTGAGTGGCGGAACTTGTAAAAAAAGCAGCTCATATCGAGCCTGTATTTGTTGAAGAAAGGCTGATGTCTCCCTGGAAGGAAGCATGGATATCATTTTATAAAAATAGATTAGCTCTGGCTGGTCTGGGGATTGTAGTTTTTTTTATCGTGATTGCTATTTTAGCACCGATTATTGCACCTTATAGCTTTAGAGAGCAAGTACTAGCAGACCGAATGCTCCCGCCTTCAAACGATCATTGGTTCGGCACAGATGATTTTGGCCGTGACATTTTCTCTCGGATTGTTTATGGGGCAAGAATATCGTTGTGGGTTGGATTTTTTTCAGTTTTAGGGTCTGTCGTTTTTGGAACAATTTTAGGAATTGTCGCAGGTTATTATGGCCGCTGGGTAGATATGATTATCTCGCGAATCTTTGATATTATGCTGGCTTTTCCGAGCATTTTATTAGCGATTGCTGTGGTGGCCATCCTTGGACCATCCTTACAAAATGCTTTAATAGCCATTGCAGTTATTAATATTCCAAACTTTGGCCGGCTTGTGCGCTCCAAGGTGTTGAGCGTTAAACAGGAAGAATACATTATGGCGTCTCGAGCAGTGGGGATGAGGGATTCCCGGATTCTCTTTCGTCACATCTTACCTAACAGTATTTCCCCAGTCATTGTCCAAGCAACTTTAGCAATTGCCACATCTATAATCGAAGCGGCAGCCTTAGGTTTTCTGGGTATGGGCGCACAGGCTCCGGCACCAGAGTGGGGGAAGATGCTGGCTGATTCAAAGAATTATATTACTCAGGCTCCATGGACACTGTTTTTTCCGGGAATCGCTATCATGCTGACAGTGCTGGGATTTAACTTAATGGGAGATGGATTAAGAGATGTCCTTGACCCCAAGATGAAGAATTAAGGTTTGAACGAGACTCCAGCTGGGGTCTTTTTCTTTTTGATTTTTCGAGTAGGTGTAATATGTTCAAATGGTCACATAAACATTGTTTTTCTATTGGAGGAACTATTATAATGAGACAAGATAAAGTCGTACATTTCAGAAAAAATAATTATACAATTCATATCCTTGAGGGGGAATTATAGATTGGTATATCGGGGAGTTTCTTTAAAAGAAATGAGTATTGTGTTTATAGGGTTTATGGGAGTAGGAAAAACGACAATCGGTAAAGCTGTCGCGAAAAAACTTTATCGTGATTTTATCGATATTGATGCGGAAATAGAAAAAGAGTACGGGATGCCAACGTCACAAATCTTTACTAGAATTGGCGAAAAAGCTTTCCGTGAAAAGGAAAAAAGTGTTATTACTGATGTATGCAAAAGGAAAATGAAGATTATTTCTCTTGGAGGCGGGGCATTTTTACAAGAAGAGATCAAACAGGTTTGTTTAGAAAATTGCCTTGTTATTTTCCTAGATTTATCCTGGGAAAATTGGAAGGATCGAATTAGTCTTATTATTGACAGCCGGCCTGTTTTAAAAGGTAAGTCCTTAAAGGAAATTGAAGAACTGTTTTATAAACGTCAGGAAATTTACGCTGTTCACCATTCTGTAGTATCAACTGATAATCAAGAGGTAGAAGAGATAGCGGATTATATTGTTGAATCATTAAAATTAGCCTGGGAATTACATGGTGAAAAGTAGTAACCGTTATGCCTCAGGAACTTTTATTAAAAAATAGAAAAGGACTGGGGAAAAATGAAAAAAACTATTACCGTTAGAGGGATTACCCTCGGTGAAGGTGTTCCGAAAATTTGTGTACCAATGGTAGGGACTAGCATACATCAACTTATAGAGGAAGCAAACTATTTAAAAACACTTGATTTGGATGTTGTAGAGTGGCGTGTTGATTTCTTTGAGCATGTTGAACAAATTGAAAAGGTAGAAGCAGCCTTAAAAGAAATTCGTGCTATTCTTCCTGAAACCCCACTGGTTTTTACTTTCCGCAGTGCTAAAGAAGGCGGAGAAAAAGAGATTAGTACAGCTTTCTATTTTGAGCTAAATAAAGCTATCACGGAAACTGGCTTAATCGATATCGTCGATATTGAGTTATTTAATGAAGAAAATGATGTTAAAGCACTAATAGAAGCAGCGCATGCACAAAACGTATATGTAATCATTTCTAACCATGATTTTCATGGGACTCCTTTAAAAGATGAGATTATCTCACGGCTATGTAAAGCCCAGGAATTAGGTGGAGATCTGCCGAAGATTGCTGTAATGCCTGCTAGTACAGCTGATGTCCTAACATTATTGGATGCCACAACAACCATGAATGAACAGTACGCTGACAGACCGATTATTACTATGTCTATGGCAGGAAAAGGGGTTATTAGCCGCCTAGCTGGAGAATTATTCGGCTCTGCCCTTACTTTTGGAGCAGCTAAGAAGGCTTCTGCACCGGGACAGGTAGCGGTTAAGGAACTGCGAAGTGTCTTGAATTTGCTTCATACAAGCCTATAAATGACTAATTGTTACTTGATCCTATGAAGTTCCTGATATTTAAGGAGCTTTTTTTTTGCATATAAAATGTATAATCTTACAAGGGGTAATGTAAGCGTTTGCAAAAATAAGTAAGGCAATTTTCAGTAAAAATCAAAAATTAAGCCAATTAACTGTTGAATAATTATATAATAGTATGTATAATAATTCATTATAAAAGCGACTTGGGAGTGGAAGAAATGAAAGCTGCAATTATCGGTGGAACCGGTTATGGTTCAGTCGAGTTAGTCAGATTAATTAATAAGCACCCATACTTGGAGATTGGTTCCGTTGTATCTAACTCCCAAGCAGGGGTTCATTTTAATGATGTGTATCCACATCTCTCAAATATTGTTGATCAACCTCTTGAAACATTTGATGCCAATAGATTAAGTGAAGAGAATGAAATTGTTTTTCTTGCTACTCCTTCTGGTGTAAGCAGCAAACTTGTACCTCAGTTAGTTGATAAAGGAATAAAGTGTATTGACCTATCTGGAGATTTCAGGCTGCGGTCAAGTGTTGAATATGAGACTTGGTATAAACACCCATCACCGGAAGAGAAGTACTTGACCAAGGCAGTGTATGGTTTAAGTGAAATCTATAAAGAGGAAATCAAGGAGTCAACTTTCATCGCTAATCCCGGCTGCTATCCAACAGCAACTAATCTTGGTCTTTTACCGATTCTTAAATCCAAATTAGCTGATGAAAATTTTATTATTATTGATGCAAAATCTGGAGTATCTGGCGCAGGAAGAGGACTCTCACTAACTTCCCATTACTCAGAGATTAATGAAAACACCAAAGCTTATAAACTAGGAAAACATCAACATATCCCTGAAATAGAACAAGTATTGTCAGATGAGAGTGGTAATCCTATTACCGTTACCTTTACTACACATCTTGTTCCCATGACAAGAGGAATCATGTGTACGATGTATGTGAATCTAAAAGAAAAAATTTCAACCCAAAAAGTTATTGATTTATATAAGCAATTTTATCAAGAATCACATTTTATAAGAATACGGCCAGAAGGAAATATACCTGGAACAAAAGAAGTCATGGGATCAAACTTTTGTGACATTGGCTTGCATGTGGATGAACGGACTAATCGGTTAACTGTGGTCTCAGTTATTGACAACTTAGTAAAAGGGGCTGCAGGTCAAGCGGTTCAAAACGCTAATCTAATAAATGGCTGGGATGAACAAACTGGGCTCACCGACATACCAATGTATCCATAATTAAAACTAATATTTTACTAGTTAAATAGCCCGGTTAAATGCCAAGGGAATCTTAAGGGGGAAAAGAAATTGACACAAGCCACATCAAGCAGCAAAATCGTTGTACTTGGAAACGAAAGTGTAACTTTACCAATGGGGTATAAAGCGGGCGGTATGCATTGCGGAGTTAAGAAAAAACGTCTTGATTTAGGATATATTGTCTCGGAAGTTCCAGCGACTGTAGCAGGTGTTTATACTACTAATGTTTTTCAAGCAGCACCATTGATTGTAACTCAAGAAAGTATAGCAAAAGAAAATAAAATCCAAGCCATTCTTGTGAACTCAGGAAACGCCAATGCCTGTACAGGCGAGCAGGGTTTACTCGATGCAGCCCAGATGCAAAAAAATTTCGCGGGCGAATTAGGCATACAGCCGCATCTTGTAGCAGTTACATCAACCGGGGTAATTGGTGAATTACTGCCAATGGATCGTATTAATACTGGAATAAAACATATCCTTCAATCGGAATTTGAACAAGAGGAAAATTTTAAACAAGCCATTTTAACCACTGATACTTGTATCAAACAAATCGGTGTTCAATTTACAATAGATGGAAAGACGATTTCAATCGGAGGTGCCGCAAAAGGTTCAGGTATGATTCATCCTAATATGGCAACCATGCTCGGCTTTGTGACAACTGATGCAAACATAGCCCATGAAGACCTGTTATTGGCTCTTAAGGATGTAACGAACCAAACGTTTAATATGATTACAGTTGATGGAGATACAAGTACCAATGATATGGTTCTTGTTATGGCCAACGGATTAGCCGGCAATGAACAGCTTACAAAGGAACATCCTGACTGGGTCAGCTTTGTGGATGCATTAAGTATTGTTTGTAAGGAACTCGCCAAAAAGATTGCTAGAGACGGAGAAGGAGCAACAAAGCTGGTTGAAGTCCAAGTGAACGGGGCTTTTAGCACAGATGCAGCTAAAACAGTTGGTAAATCCATCATTTCTTCTAATCTCGTTAAAACAGCTATCTACGGAACAGACCCTAACTGGGGACGAATTGTCACAGCTGCTGGATACAGCGGAGTTCCAATTGAACCCAATTTATTAGAAGTTTCAATCGGTCAATATAAAGTATTTGAAAAGGGCTTACCGTGCCCAATCGTTGAAGAAGAAGTAAAAAGCTACTTAGAACAAGAGAATGTTGTCATATATGTTGACTTAAATCAAGGTGAATACAGTGCAACTGCCTGGGGATGCGATCTTACTTACGATTATGTAAAAATCAATGCATCCTACCGCACTTAAGGGAGGACAAAAATGAAATATTTAGTCATTAAGTGTGGCGGAAGTGTGTTAGAAAATCTGCCAAGATCCTTTTATGAGGATATCGTAAAGATGCATGCATCTAGTGAGTGGACGCCTATCATTGTGCATGGCGGGGGACCATTAATTACATCTTTACTAAAAAGCTTAAACGTTGAAACCAAATTTGTGAATGGATTAAGAGTAACTGATCATCAAGTGTTAGACGTAGTCGAAATGGTTTTAAGCGGGTCTGTCAATAAACAGGTGGTTAGAAACCTTGTAGAAGTTGGCGGAAATGCTGTAGGCATTAGCGGCGTCGATGGAGGGTTATTAAAGGCGGCTCCAACGTCAAATGCAAAAACATTGGGCTTTGTAGGAGAAGTTGTTGAAGTAAATCACAGTATCATCCAAGGAATTGTTAACCAAGGATTTATTCCGGTAATCTCTCCTGTTGGAATTGATGCAAGTGGGCAGCGTTACAACATAAATGGCGATATTGCGGCCTCAGCGATTGCCAAGGCATTGGAAGCAAACCTTTGTTTCATCAGTGATATTCCAGGTATCTTAGTTGAAAATGATGGGGTAAAAACGAAGATTGATAAGGTCTCTAAGGCCATCATTGAACAGATGATAGAAGACGAAACCATTTATGGCGGGATGATTCCTAAGGTCCAAGCAGCGATTGACGGCCTTGTTCATAACATCCCTGAAGTAGGAATCATAAATGGGTTTGAGAAAAATAGTCTGTTAGATTACTCTAACGGCAAATGTGTAGGTACTAAAATTGTCTTAGAAGAGGAGATTGCGTAATGGTTAACGATACATTTGTCTCCCTAACCACACCAGTAATGGCCACATACAGCCGATTCCCAGTCACTTTAGTGAAGGGAAAGGGCAGCTACGTGTGGGACGACCAAGGGAACCAATTCTTAGATTTCACTTCAGGCATTGCTACTTGTAACTTAGGGCATGTTCCCGACCCGGTTAAGAAAAAACTGGAGGAACAATTGCAGAACTTGTGGCATTGCTCAAATTTATATAATATCCCGAATCAAGAGCAGCTTGCTGCTTTATTAACAGCTAATAGCTGCGGCGATCAGGTTTTCTTTTGCAACAGTGGTGCGGAAGCGAATGAAGCTGCTATTAAACTGGCAAGACGTTACGCCAATAAAATAAAAGGAAGCGGCTCTGCAGAAGTGGTTACCTTTCAACAATCCTTTCATGGAAGAACCATGGCTACTTTAACTGCCACAGGACAAGAGAAAATCCAACATGGCTTTGCGCCGCTAATGCCTGGTTTCAGCTACCTGCCATTTAATGACAAAGCCGCTTTAGAACAGCTTGTCAGCCTTAAACCGGCAGCCGTATTACTTGAGCTCGTACAGGGTGAAGGTGGAGTTATTCCGGCAAATCAGGAATGGGTAACAAAACTCTCACAAATCTGCAAGGACAATGAGATCCTTCTGATGGTGGATGAAATTCAAACAGGCATTGGCAGAACGGGTACATTATTTGCTTATGAACAATATTCCATCGAACCAGATGTAATCAGTATCGCAAAAGGGTTGGGGTCTGGTTTTCCAATTGGAGCGATTATTGCTAAAGAAGAGGCAGCAAAAGGGTTTGAACCTGGCAGCCATGGCAGCACTTTTGGTGGAAACCCCTTGGCGACAGCAGCTGGGCTTGCCACAGTGACCCATATTATTGAGAGTAACTTACTCGAACAGGTAAAGGAAACGGTAGAATATTTAGATTTGAAGCTTCAAGCATTAAAGGAGAAATACTCTTTTATTAAGGAAATCCGCGGTAAGGGGCTTTTAAAAGGATTAGTGGTTGAAACCAATGCATTAGAGATTGTCCAAAAGGCAATCACCAATCACCTTCTTATTTTAACAGCAGGGCCAAATGTCGTTCGTATATTACCGCCATTAACCGTAACAAAAGCGGAAATGGATGAATTTACTGCAGCGTTGGAAGAAACATTCCAAAGTATAGAGAAAGGCGTGTGAATATTTTGGAAAAGGGTTATCTTACTTTGGAAACAGGAGAAGTTTTTGAAGGTGTACTAATAGGTGCAGAGAAGGACTCTCTCGGAGAGGTCGTTTTTAATACAAGTATGACCGGTTATCAGGAGATCATCACGGACCCATCCTATGCCGGGCAGATTATTACTTTTTGTTATCCAATTATAGGAAACTATGGGATAAATGCAATAGATGATGAAAGTATTTCTCCTGCTTTAGCGGGAGTCGTAATAGGGGATTTATGTGAAACGCCGAGTCATTATCAATCCATAAACAAATTTTCAGAAAAGCTGAAAATGGCAGGGGTTGCCGGAATTGCTGAGGTAGATACAAGACGGCTTGTCAAAACGATTCGCAGCCGTGGAACTGTAAAAGGATTTCTAGGTAAAGAAAAGGGAATCACATTGCCTAGCGATCAAAATGCAACGATGTGGGTGGATAAAGTATCTACGAATAAGATTCAATATTTCAAGAATAATGGGCCTCACGTCGTGCTAATGGATTTCGGCTATAAAAAGTCAATCCTTCATGCACTTTTAGAGGAAAAATGTTCGGTAACCATTGTCCCTTACACAACTTCATTCGAGAAAATTAAATCCTTAAATCCAGATGGTATTTTACTAAGTAATGGGCCCGGAGACCCGATGCAGTTAAAAGCGTGGTTCCCGGAAATTAAAAAAATTACCCAGGCTTTCCCAACACTTGGAATATGCCTTGGTCATCAACTAATTGCGTTGTCATATGGGGCAAAAACTACAAAACTTGCATATGGACACAGGGGCGGAAACCATCCGGTTAAGGAATTGACAACCGGTAAGGTGAAAATAACCGCACAAAATCATAGCTATGTGGTCCTTGATGAGAGCATTGATCAAAAGGTATTTAATGTTACCTACCGAAATATAAATGACCAATCCATTGAAGGATTGCAACATAAATTGTATCCAATTCAAACCGTTCAATTTCATCCGGAAGCACATCCCGGACCAAGCGATACGGATTATATTTTTAAAGATTTTGTGAGTCAGATCGCATCATTGGGAGAGAACATTTATGCCGTTAAATAAAAATCTAAAAAAAGTACTCGTCATTGGTTCAGGCCCGATTGTAATAGGGCAGGCAGCAGAATTCGACTATGCCGGCACACAGGCGTGTATCGCCTTAAAAGAAGAAGGAATTGAAGTTATTCTTATTAATAATAACCCGGCCACGATTATGACTGATGAGGCAGTAGCCGATAAAGTATATATTGAACCTTTAAATGTAGAAACGATTGAGAAAATTATCCAAAAAGAACAACCAGATGGCGTTATTGGTACACTTGGCGGTCAAACAGGATTAAATTTAACCGTCCAACTATTTGAACAAAAAATATTAGAAAAATACAATGTTGAATTATTAGGCACCTCGGTAGCATCTATTAAGAATGGTGAGGATCGCGAGAAGTTCCGTAACTTAATGATAGAAATCGGTGAACCAATTCCAGAATCTGAAATCATTCATAGTTACGAAGAAGGCGTTCAGTTTGTTCAAAAAATCGGTTTTCCTGTCATCATCCGCCCAGCCTATACGCTTGGAGGAGAGGGTGGAGGATTCGCCTATAATGATGAGGAACTTGAACTTGTGCTAAAAAAAGGTTTGACTGCAAGTCCGATTCACCAAGTTTTAGTTGAGAAAAGCATCAAAGGCTGGAAAGAAATTGAATATGAAGTCATGAGAGATGCAAATGATACGTGCATCATTGTTTGTAATATGGAAAATATGGATCCCGTTGGAGTTCATACTGGAGATTCCATTGTTGTCGCCCCATCACAAACATTAACAGATGTACAATATCAAATGCTGCGTGACGTTTCGATTAAAGTAATACGAGAGTTAAAGATTATCGGTGGATGTAATATTCAGTTTGCACTTCATCCGGAATCCAATCAATACTATATTATCGAGGTCAATCCAAGGGTAAGCCGTTCATCCGCGCTTGCTTCAAAGGCAACAGGATACCCGATTGCAAGGATGGCGGCAAAGTGTGCGATTGGTTATCATCTTGATGAGATTGTGAACCCGATAACAGGTAATACTTTTGCTTCTTTTGAGCCAGCGATTGATTATATTGTGGTGAAACTGCCTCGCTTTCCGTTTGACAAATTCCCTGAAGCAGACCGGACATTGGGAACACAAATGAAAGCAACAGGTGAAGTTATGGCAATTGACCGAACGTTTGAAGGAGCTTTAAACAAAGCAATTCGCTCCATGGAAATGAATGTTTATGGTCTATGTCAAACTGCTTATGAATCATTTGATGAGTCTTCTTTGTTTAAACTACTTGAAATAGCAAATGATAGGCGGCTATTTGTCATTGCCGAAGCATTTAGGAGAGGTATCACTCTTCTAAAAGTGCAACAACTGACGGAGATTGACCCGTGGTTTTTACACAAAATTAGCTCAATCGTTGCGTTAGAAAAGGAACTAGCCTCTTACCAATGGAGCACTGTTCCAAGCAACCTGCTTAAAAGAGCCAAACGTAACAACGTGGCTGATAAGCTAATAGCACAAATTTATCAAATTCCAGAAAAACAAGTACGAGACAAGTGGAAAGAGCTCGGATGGAAGCCTGGTTATAAAATGGTAGATACGTGTTCAGCAGAATTTGATGCCGTAACACCTTACTATTATTCCACTTGGCATGGCATTGATGAGGTAGAAATCACAGACAAGAAAAAGATTCTCGTTATTGGATCTGGTCCAATTCGTATTGGCCAAGGAATTGAATTTGATTATTGCTCCGTCCATGCCGCTAAAGCGCTCAAGAAAAAAGGCTATGAAGCCGTTGTGATTAATAATAACCCAGAAACAGTGAGCACAGACTATTCAGTTGCCGACAGCTTGTATTTTGAACCGCTTGCTGCTGAAGATGTCTTGCATGTGATTGAAAAAGAAAAAGTGGATGGCGTGTTAATCCAGTTTGGCGGGCAGACTGCCATCAATCTTGCTCATGATTTAGAAGAAGAAGGAATTACGATCTTAGGGACAACAGTTAAAAATGTTGACCGTTTAGAGGACCGGAAGGAATTTTATCAACTCCTAGATGAATTAACGATTCCTCACATTGAAGGAAAAACAGTTTCGCAGCCTGATGAACTGATAGAAGCGGCTAACGCTTTGGGCTACCCAGTGCTTGTTCGTCCATCCTATGTAATTGGCGGCCAGTCCATGTTTACGATTTTTTCTGAACAAGAGCTAGTACAGTACATTCACCAGCTTGAGGAAAATTCACATGCGGAAATGTGGCCTTTATTAGTTGATAAGTTTTTACCAGGGCAGGAATGTGAAATTGATGTCATCTGTGATGGGGAAAATATTGTCGTACCCGGTATTTTTGAACATATTGAAAAAGCTGGGGTTCATTCCGGTGATAGTATTACAGTATTTCCGCCAATCTCTTTATCTAGCAAAATCAAAGAAACCTTAATTGATTTTGCAGGCAGAATCGCAAAGTCTGCTCCTGTGATTGGAATCATGAACATCCAATTTGTTATCTATGATGAAATTGTTTATGTGCTGGAGGTAAATCCGCGTTCATCCCGTACAGTGCCGATTATTAGTAAAGTTACCGGCGTTCCGATGATTGAGTGGGCCACACGTGTTCAATTAGGAGAATCGTTAACGGAATTGAGTCAAGATTTGGGGCTACTTGCTGAACCTGATTACTTTTCAGTAAAATCTCCTGTGTTTTCGTCTAGTAAGCTTAAAGGAGTCGATCACGTACTCGGACCGGAAATGAAGTCAACAGGAGAAGTTCTTGGAATTGACTCTAACTATCAGACCGCGCTTCAAAAATCTGTACCTTTAATCAATGGAAGCAAGGGAGAGGGTTATCTGCTATGTTCGATTTCGGACAGGGAAAAAACGGATAGTCTTACTATTTTAAAGGAATTAGTAAAAGAAGATTACAAGATTGCGGCAACAGAAGGAACGGCTGAATTTTTAAAGTACAATGGCTTTTCTGTTGAACTAGTGGTTCAAGACGAGAAAGATTTGAATAATATTTTCCGAAATAAGCCAATTCAGGCTGTTATTAATATACCGAACCAAGGGCGAAATAAAAACAAATTCGGTTTCCTATTGCGTGAGTATGCAGTCCGTTATAAAGTGCCAGTGTTCACACATCTTGATACCATTGAAACCACATTAGGTGTGCAAAGGAAGCTTGGGGCTGAATATGAAGTAAGGACAGTTAGTGAGTATTATAAATATGAGAAAGAAGGTGCCGTTCATGTTAGAAGCAATTAATACGGACGGAAAAAGCATCAGCAAAAAACAAACATTAAAAGGTTTAGATTTTTTACAGCTAGCTGATTTTAGTGCTGATCAAATTCTTTATTTGCTGGATGAAGCGGTCGAATTGAAAAAATTGCAAAAACAGGGTAAACCCCATCCATTCTTAAGCGGGAAGGTCTTGGGAATGATATTTGAAAAATCCTCGACTCGTACCAGGGTTTCCTTTGAAGTAGGGATGCTGCAGTTAGGAGGACATGCCATCTTTTTAAGCTCAAGGGATATTCAGCTGGGCCGAGGCGAGAGCATTTCAGATACCGCCAAGGTTTTGTCCCGTTATATTGATGGAATCATGATTCGTACATTTTCGCATGATTCGGTTGAAGAGTTAGCTTCTCATGCAACAGTACCTGTTATTAATGGATTAACAGATCTGCAGCACCCGACCCAGGTGCTTGCAGATTTACTAACCATCCTTGAGCATAAAGGAAAGTTGGCAGGCTTGAAGCTATGCTATATCGGTGACGGTAATAATAATATGGCTCATTCTCTAATGGAAGGGGCCGTAAAGGTCGGAATGGATATCAGTATTGCCAGTCCTGATGGCTACATGCCTAATGAAGAAATTACTGAAAGAGCCATCCAAGCAGGGAAGGAAATGGGAAGTACGATTACAATCACAAATGATCCTTATGAGGCAATAAAGGATGCAGATGTGGTTGTCACGGATGTTTGGACCAGTATGGGGCAGGAAGAAGAAACCGCCATCCGTTTAAAAGCATTCAAAGGTTTTCAAGTCAACGAAGAATTATGCAGCCATGCGAATAAAGATTTTATCTTTTTACATTGCTTACCGGCACACCGTGGTGAAGAAGTAACGAGTGAGATTATCGATGGGCCGCATTCAGTTGTATTCGATGAAGCTGAGAACCGTTTACATGCTCAAAAAGCAATTTTAAAACTTTTACTATCATAATGGGTTCCTTTTTTATGAGATGTGTTGTATAATCATTCTATCGAATGAATAAAAATCCATTAAGTATTCAAGGAGAGTTAAGATAAAAATGACTAAGGAAAAGATTGTATTAGCATACTCAGGCGGTTTAGATACATCAGTATCAGTGAAATGGATCCAAGAAAAGTACGGATATGATGTTATTGCGCTAGGTCTAGATGTTGGTGAAGGAAAAGACTTAGAAGCTATTAAAAATAAAGCATTAAAAGTTGGCGCATCAAAAGCGTATATGATAGATGCAAAAGAATTGTTAGCAAAAGAATATATTTTACCAGCTTTAAAGGCTAATTGTTTATATGAAGGTAAATACCCGTTATCGTCAGCTCTATCAAGACCGCTTATTTCTAAATTATTGGTAGAAGTTGCGGAAAAAGAAGGAGCAGCGGCTGTTGCCCACGGATGTACAGGTAAAGGGAATGACCAAGTTCGCTTTGAGGTATCCATCCAAGCATTAAATCCTAGTTTAAAAGTGGTCGCACCTGTTCGTGAGTGGGGAATGACCCGTGACGAGGAAATTAAATACGCGGAAGAAAACGGGATTCCTATTCCAGTAAATTTAGATAATCCATTTTCCATTGATGCAAATATCTGGGGACGTGCCTGCGAGGCGGGAGTTCTTGAAGATCCATGGGCAGAGGCACCGGAAGCAGCGTTTGACTGGACTAATCCAATTGAATTGACACCAGATGTACCTGAATATATTGAAATCGAATTTGTACAAGGGGTTCCGGTTGCGCTAAACGGTGAAAAGCTTCCGCTTGTTCAGCTTATTGAAACACTTAATACACTTGGCGGTAAACATGGGGTTGGCCGTATCGACCATATTGAAAATAGATTAGTAGGAATTAAATCTAGAGAAGTGTATGAAAACCCTGCTGCGTTAATTTTAATTAATGCACATAAGGAATTAGAGTTTTTAACGCTAACTCGCGAAGTTACCCAATTTAAGACACAGGTTGAACAGCAAATGGCAAAGATTATTTATGAAGGCCTTTGGTACTCACCGATCAAACCAGCACTTGATGCTTTCATCGATGAGACACAAAAGGTAGTTTCTGGTACAATCCGTGTCAAATTGTTTAAAGGAACTCATACAGTGGTTGGACGCAAATCACCACATAGCCTTTATAATGAAGAATTAGCTACGTATGCAAAAGGCGATGCTTTTGATCATAATGCCGCTGTTGGCTTCATTAAGCTATGGGGGCTGCCAACCAAGGTTTATTCTGAAGTTAATAACAAAGAAACGATTTTAAAATAAATCCGGATTGCCCTCGAATCCATTTCGGGGGCTCTCTTCTTTATTGTAGATAAGAAAGTATAAAAAATTGACTTTGAGAATTGTCTAGCTCCAGCGCCTAGCCCCTCGAGGTCACAAGACAATCCATCCAAAAGGTTAAAAGGCAACCTTTCGGCCGGCTTGTCTTGTGCTTGTCGGGGCTGACCAAGGCGCTTGCGCTTTTCTTATTTAGGAGGAACAGTTATGTCTAAGTTATGGGGCGGCCGTTTTACGAAAGAAACCAATAAGCTCGTTGAAGAATTTACAGCATCAATTTCCTTTGATCAAAAGTTAGCGAAAGAAGATATTGCCGGAAGTATGGCACATGTTCAGATGCTCGGAGAATGCGGGATTATTCCGATGGAGGATGCTAGTAAAATAAAGGACGGCCTTCTTGCTATTAAGAAAATGGTCGATGCTAACGAAGTGGAGTTTTTAGTTGAAGATGAAGATATTCATATGAATATTGAAAAGCTCTTAATTGAAAAAATCGGGCCAGTAGGCGGTAAACTTCATACTGGGCGCAGCCGTAATGACCAAGTAGCTACTGATATGCATCTTTATTTAAGAACCAAAACAACTGAATTGATTAAATTAATTGAGGATGTCCAGCAGGCATTAATCGGGCAGGCAAAGGAACACATTCATACATTAATTCCTGGTTACACTCATTTGCAGCGAGCGCAGCCTGTGTCCTTTGCTCATCACCTAATGGCATATTTCTGGATGTTTGAACGTGATAAAGAAAGACTAATCGATTCACTAAAAAGGGTTAATTGGCTGCCGCTTGGCTCTGGTGCATTAGCTGGAACTACTTTTCCAATCAACCGTGAGCGTGTCGCAGAAATTTTAGGCTTTGAAACGATTTATCCGAATAGTATGGATGCAGTGAGCGACCGCGACTTTATTTTGGAATTTTTATCGGTTGGGTCTATTATTATGACACATATTTCTCGTTTTTCTGAGGAATTGGTCATTTGGTCAAGCCAAGAGTTTCAGTTTGTTGAACTAGATGATTCTTTCTGTACAGGTTCAAGTATCATGCCTCAAAAGAAAAACCCAGATGTACCAGAACTACTTCGTGGTAAAACAGGCAGAGCTTATGGGAACCTGATTGGGTTATTAACCGTTCTTAAAGGTTTGCCATTAGCTTATAATAAAGACCTTCAAGAGGATAAAGAAGGTATGTTCGATACAGTAGTGACTCTTGAAGGGGCATTAAAGCTATTAGCTCCAATGATTGAGACGATGACTGTTAAAAAAGATGTGATGCGCAAAGCGATCAATAATGACTTTTCCAATGCAACGGATATAGCAGATTATCTGGTTAGAAAAGGCTTGCCATTCCGTGAGGCGCACGAAGTGATTGGGAAAATAGTCTTATATGCCATTCAGGCAAATAAGTTTTTACTAGATTTAAGTTTCGAAGAATATCAAAGCTTTAGTCCTTTATTTAATGAAGATATTTACGAGGTATTGGCTCCTGAGCATGTAGTCGCGGTAAGAAACAGCTTTGGAGGCACAGCACCCGAACAGGTGGAGTATCAAATAAAGCTTGCAGAGGGTAAGCTTCAAAGATAACAATGGAAATTAAGACCCGCTAAACGGCGGGTTTTAATATATTCTTTACCGAATTAAAAGAATATATTGACATTTATTAATAATTAAACTACAATACTTTTTATAACTTAACTTGGTAATTTATGAAAATAAAATATAACTCTTATCCAGAGAGGCGGAGGGACTAGGCCCGATGAAGCCCGGCAACCTTCAAGGTATTCCTTGAAAAGGTGCTAATTCCTGCAGGTTATTCAGCCTGAAAGATAAGAGGAGGAAAAGCCCTCTTCTTATTAAGAGGGCTTTTCTTCATTTTTAAAAAAACTGACAAAGATCATACAAATATACTAAGAAGGGTGGATCAACATGTCTGTAATTAAAGTGGCAATCCTTGGTTTTGGAACGGTTGGTGAAGGATTTTATCGGACGATTCAATCACATGCGGAAGAACTGACAGCCGTTTTAGGCAAGAAGGTAGAGGTGGCTGCCATACTAATCAAGAATAAGCAGAAGAAGCGGGATATTAGTAAAGATGTACTAGTGACAACAGAATTTGCGGAGATACTAAATTTGCCACAGCTTGATGTCGTTGTCGAAGCCATTGTTGATAAGGACCCAACCTACATATTTTTAAAGAAAGCCATTGAGCGGGGCTGTCATATTATTACAGCAAATAAGGAAATGTTTGCCCACTATGGGGAAGAGCTGCTTGAACTTGCAAAAAAACATCATGTCTCGGTTGGATATGAAGCAACTGTAGCTGGAGGAATTCCAGTGATTCAGACATTAAGACAATTATTGAATGTAAATCGTGTCCAGCAAGTTCAAGGGATATTAAATGGCACATCGAATTTCATTTTAACGGAAATGAGGGAAAAGAAGCTCTCATTTGCCCAGGCTTTACGAGCAGCCCAAGAAAAAGGATTTGCTGAGGCCAATCCAACAAATGATGTAGAAGGTTTTGATGCCTTTTATAAAGCCATGATTTTAAGCAGACTAGCCTTTGGCGAAGAACCAAATTGGCATTCTGTAGAACGGATGGGGATTACATCCATCACGAGCGAATTAATTCATACAGCTGAAAGGCTTGGACTAAGGTTTAAACATATTGCTAGTATAAAGAAATTGAGCCATCAACTTAAAGCATCTGTTAAACCAGTTCTAGTTGGAAATGAGCACCCTTTATATCATGTCGAAGGGGTTCAAAATGCGGTAAATATTTCATCGGATATTGTTGGCCAAATAACACTTCAGGGACCAGGGGCAGGTATGTTTCCAACAGCAAGTGCTGTTATTGAAGATTTAGTCTATGTTTGTCAGAATCGACCTGAAAGCCAAGGGATCCTATCATCAAGTGAAACAAATACTGCCATTCAGGAACAGGGGCAGCAAGAAGAAACTTGGTTAATAGTTGGACTACAAAAAAATGCAATTGACCCATCGATTAAAGAAATTGAGCATGTTGAAGATGAAACATGGGTTGCCAAAGCGAAAAAAGAAGAAATAGAGGAGCTAGCACGAAAACATCAAGACCTATTATATTTTCAAATAATAGGAGCTTTTGAAATTGAGCAAAAACCAACAAAAATAGCTTTATAGGATTATAAAACATTATTCCCATTATAAGAAAGGCTCTATTAAACGATATTGTTGTTTTTTTACTTTGTTGATTGGAGCAGAAATCAACAGCCCAATTTAATAGAGACATAAAAAAAAGAGCCCCCAGCTCTTTTTTTTACTTTTTACATTCACTTCCAATAAAAAAGTTCACTAATTCCGTTAAATTAGACATTAGTTTAGTCAGAAATGATTGTCCTTCATATCCTATAAGGACCAAATGGACGAGTATATTTTTAAAGGAAGTGAAGAGGTCCGTATGACAGCAAAGTTTATAAGCAACAGGAGCAATGAATTGTTTTCTGGTTCCTTGAGAGAGCAAAGGTCCAGAGGCGGTACTGGTGGAAAAAGCTGGGGCGGCGAATTTAAGTGGTCAGAAATTATAAGTAAACGAACTAACGATTCCGAGCAAAAATCAGAAAAAGATACAAGAGAAATTTCCCAAGATGAAACAAATGATGAGATTGAAGTTAGTATTATCATTCCATCACAAAATAAGTATCCACTAAATTTATTTACCCTTTACTCCCTCGAGAATCAAACCTTTAACACTAAGAAGATGGAAGTAATTTTCATTAACGATGCTTCAACTGATCAAACAGAAGAAGCAATTAAAGACTACCAGCCTCCATATCAGTTTAAGTATATTCACAGCACAAAAAGACTCGGCAGAGCTAGGGTTAGAAATTTAGGCATTCAATCAGCAAGGGGAAGTATAATTATCTTCCTTGATGCTGAAATGATTACTGAACCTGAGTTTGTCGCGAATCATTTAGACTATCACCAAACTTCACCAAATCTTATTGTAACAGGGGCAATGTCATCCAAGGCATTATATTCCTGTATTTTTCCAGAATTCTCCGACCAAATCATGAACAAGCTCAAGGATAGAGCAAAAAAGAATCAAAAAATATATGAGAGACTCCAAGATTGTATATTTCCCCTTGAATCATCCTATCCACTGATTGAAAAAGACGATATAGTGCAGGGAACCTTTAAAGAAATAGCGTATAGTGCTTACCCATGGTTTCAATCAATAACCAGTCAATTCAATGAAGAATTAGAAGGGTTCATGTTTCCATGGATGGCATTTCTGACTGGAAATATCTCCATGAGGAAGGAACTCATCACCCAGGCAGGGATGTTTGATGAAGAGTTTTTTCATTACGGATATGAAGATTGGGAGTTAGGATATCGGTTATATAAAATGGGTGCCAAATATATAGTCAGCAATAAAATCACCACATACCACCAAGAGCATCCTGTTGGGGAAGGAAAGTGGAAAGAGGCCGTTGGAAACTTTGGCTTATTCACGATAAAACACCATGATGTTGATGTACTAATTTTAGCGTTAGAGCTTGCTAGGATGACAGATTTATTAATGATGAACAATGTCTTAAAGGAATATAAACTGCTTCTGGAAACAAATCCAGAACAATTTCAACATTTCTCGGAAAAATTCATTACGATCCTTGAGACGATTATTCTTTTGTTAGAAGTAGACATTCGTCATTTTAATATCTTAGGGGCCGCGGGCTTTAGTTCAAAAGATAGAAAAAGGCTTAAAAAGGATAGGAAACAAATTGAGGCCCTTAAGAGCTATCCGAATTTAACCAATTTTTTGTCAATGGTGATAAACTCATAAACCTATGAGGGAGGAAAAATAGTGGTTTCCATTATTACTTGTACAATAAGAGATGATTGTATGGATAATGTTTTTAAGAATTATGAGCAGCAGACTTGGGAGGATAAAGAGTTAATTGTTATTTTGAATAAAGATACAATGGACATCGATCGATGGATTGAAAAGGCAAGAAACTATCCGAATGTCCAGGTGTTTCAATTACATGAAAAGGCCGCTTTAGGCGACTGTTTAAACTTTGGGGTTTTGAACTCCAGCTATGAGATTATCGCTAAATTTGACGATGATGATTATTATGGACCTGATTATATTACAAATGCAATGGTGGTCTTTGAGGATGCGAATGTCTCGATTATTGGTAAAAACTCGCTTTATATCTACTTTAAGAATAAAAGAGCCCTCATCCATGTTCCGGGAACGGAAAATGCAATGTCCGATACAGTAGCAGGAGCCACGCTAATTTTTAGAAAAAGTGTGTTTTATTATGTCCGATTTGAAAAAGTAAATCGTGCGGAGGATTATTTTTTTATTGAACAATCTAAAAAAGCAGGTTTTAATGTCTTTTCAACTGATTGTTATGATTTTGCAGTCATTCGGCAGGACTCAGAGAAGCATACTTGGAAAATTACTGATGACGACCTGATGGCTTGGGGAGAATTAGTTGGATATATGGATGATTTTCAATCTATAGTATCGAATAGGCAGAAAGTTTAAGGACAGAAGCAGGGCAGCGCCTGCTTCTGTTATTTTTTATAAAGAAGTTATTGATTACGGTTTTTCACGCGCTGGTTAGCGGCATTAGCGCGCGCCTGTGCCTCAAGATCGGCGTGATCTGCAAACTCTGCAGAATACTCGACATCATTACCATCTGTTTTTAAGTTTTTGGGAACTTGTGGAAGTGACCCTTTATTATGCTTTTGCCCTTGTGCTCGACCCATGAAAAAAACTCCTTTCAAAATTAAACTAAAGAGAGGAACGATTGTCCTCATTACTAGTTTTTACTGTTTGAAAGGAGTCCATTAATGGAAAAATTTAATTTTCATTCTCTGTATGTATTCCTAAATACGAGTCTTTTTGTCTGTGAAGCCAGCCGCACGGTCAGCCATTTTAAAATCACGCTGATAACGGACTTCCTGCATACTTGTTAATGGATATTTTCCTCCGCCTCTGCTGTCCTTCTTTTTCTTTTCACCCATTCATTCTCATTCCTTTCACCATTTTGTTAATAATCTAAAACTTGAGTGCATTACTCATACTAAATATGTACTTATTTCCATTTTTACCTTTTAGAAAAAAAAGATACGGTTTTTTTATAATATATTTTAAAAAATGATTCTTCTGTATGGTAAAGTAATTTTGAGGTGAAGGATATGGCCATTATTACAAAAATCACCACACAACAAAAGAATCAAGACCGATTTAACGTTTTTATGGATTATGGTAAAGGTAAAGGTGAGGAATTTGCTTTTAGTATCGACAGCGATGTATTAATTAAATATCAGATTAAAAAGGGAATGGAACTGGATGACTTTTCCTTCTTAGAGATTCAATACCAAGATGACATACGCAAAGCTTATAATTTGGCTATCAATTATTTGGCAAGAAGAATGCGGTCGGAAAAAGAAATCGTCGATTACCTTGTTAAAAAGGAAGTAGACGAGCCGATTATTAATGAAGTTATTCATAAATTATCTACTCAACATTATATTAATGATCAAGAGTTTGCTGTAGCTTACGTAAGGACTCAAGTAAATACGACGGATAAAGGTCCAAATGTAATTAAAATGGATTTGAAGGAGAAGGGAATAGCTGAGGCAATCCTCTTACTGGCGCTTGAGGAATTTCCTTTGGAACTGCAGATTGAAAAGGCAATGAAAATTTCGGTGAAGTTTAATCAAAAAAATGCAATGGTTTCTTTTAAGGTTCAAAAACAAAAGCTTGAGCAGTTACTGCTGAGAAAAGGGTACTCTTATGAAGTTATAAACATTGCTGTTAATGAAGCAGAGGTACCAAAAGAAGTGGATGAGGAAATGGAAGCTGTTCGATTTCAAGGTGAGAAGGTTCATAGAAAGTATTCTCACCTTAATGCATTTGAGTATCAGCAAAAAATAAAACAAGCACTGTATCGTAAGGGTTTTTCAATGGATTTAATTGAGCGTTTTATAGCAGAGAAGGACGAGAACTCATAACGTAATAAGGTCTGAGTGAGGCAAGGGATTCGGACAGCCGAAGGCGATTTCCGGTGAGTAGGTGTCCGAACGTGAGCAAGCTTTGGACAGGTCAAAGAGAAAA
>NZ_JBALPZ010000120.1:19812-62993 GCF_036965645.1 Neobacillus drentensis | reverse complement strand
CATTTTCATCTTCATTTTCTTCATCTTTTTCTTCTTCGTCTTCATAATCTTGTTTGCTGATTTTATCTTGTTCTTCTTCCTCAGATTCCTCATTAAATATACTAATCTGTATATATTCTTTACCAGACATTATTATATCCCCCTCTAGGTATTCTGAACGATTCACCTGGAATTTTTAGCAATAAACGTTTTATATGCTATATTATACCTAAACACTTTACCTAAATAAATATCATTTAAGGGAAGGGTTCCCAATAGATTAGATTGCTTCCCTTTTTCCCAGGAGTAATGTTTATAACTTTAATAAGTGAGGAAAAACACCCTTTCTTATCAACTGAAAAAAATCACTTCAAAGGAAGTGATTTTTTAATTAATTCAAACACACCTATACGAAACGATCTCCAGCCATCCTTTCGCAAAGATGTTAAATCTAAGGCAAAATAGTCCTTTTAAATCATGTGATAAATTTTATCTGAAGCCATCAATAATTTAGTTAATTTTCAGTACAAATAGGGTCATATCCCATTTCTTCTAAGACCTCATCTGTTTTAAATATGGTTTCTTTGTTATTTAAACAGCTACTAACAATAAAATCTCTTTCATTTCTTAGATACAATTCGTTATGTCCTAGTTTTTTAAAAAAAAGGTTCATCTCGTCAAATGTCAACTCTAATCCAAATCCTAGATGTAATGCCCTATCTCTGCTTGGTTTTCTTTTACCCCTATAAATACTATAAAAGTAATCCTTGCCAATTGCTGCATCACGAATAACTTCTGCATGCTCTTCTCCATCCTCCCGCGACTAAAAGAACCCCATAATTATCGTCCAAATATGGTATGTCCATTCACTAATTTTGTTCATATTTATGAACATGTATTTATCACAATGAATATTAAGCGAAATTATGGAGAAGATAGGGTTAATCCTATCTTTTTTTACCTTAAAACTTAAAGTAAGGAGCTAAGTAATGGAACAGATGACTTTAATAAAAATCATGAATGAAATTGGCGAGACCAATCTCTTTTAAAACTAAAGGAAAATTTAATTTTACGAGTCTCAAGGTTTCTTATTCTAACCTGTAACCTTTATAACAAAGACTGGGATGAACCCTTTGAACTGTATTTTACTGTAATGAAAGGATCAATTACATATTTTAGAGCATCCAGTACCAATCGATTTTTATAAGAGAAGGATCAAATTTGGAGACTTTGTTTAACTTCTTCCTTTTACTCGTAGTTAATTTGAATGTGGTAACGTTGTTGATGAAGTGCCTTTATTAGAGGTTTATTATGGAAAGCATTACATTTGTTTTTACCTTACATAAAGAAAGCGTGTGTTGAATGTCAAGCATTGGGGA
Organism: Neobacillus drentensis; assembly: GCF_036965645.1. Classification (GTDB taxonomy): domain Bacteria; phylum Bacillota; class Bacilli; order Bacillales; family Cytobacillaceae; genus Neobacillus; species Neobacillus drentensis_D. Next base: position 61,635 of record NZ_JBALPZ010000120.1, on the reverse strand, counting down.
ATAATGGATTTTCCTTTTGAGTTTAATAAAAATTTTTTTATAATTATTAGCACATACATTTGGAATTAATTTTCCGAAACCAAATGTCTTTAAATCTAATATATTAAACTTTGAATTAAATGAATAAATTATTAAAAAGGTTATAGTTCTAATAAAAAGGAATCCTTACTATTCGCCATTTTAAGATGCGTAATTTTTGATGGATCTATTATTATCTTTTTTCACTAATGGATTATGTATAAGTGGTTCTTGCGAGGAAGGAGAAAGTGTATGAGACTTCCAAGGAAAGTAAAATTTGCAGCCTTATACTTACGGAAAAGTCGTCAAGATTTAAAGTTAGAGAAATTAACCAATGAAGATACCCTGCAAGCACAACGGGTACTCTTGAGAAACTTTTTAAAGAATGCTCCCTTTCCATATCATACATTTGAAGAAATTGTAACAGGCTCCAGTCTTGAGAAAAGACATGAAATGAAAAGGATTATTGAGGGAATTAAACAAGAAAAGTATGATGCCATCGTCGTAAAGGACATTTCACGTTTAAGCCGTGGCAGCCAAAAAGATGCTGGAATTTTATATGAACTTTTGACCCAAAATGAAATTCTTATCATTACACCTGACCGCGTGATTAATTGCACGGATGAAAACGACCTTCGAATGTTACGGATGGAACTCTTTTTATTCCACGAAGAATGGCAAATCATCCGTGGAAGAATGGTATCTGGTAGAAAAGCCGCTGCTGAAAGAGGATTTTTTATCGGTGGTCCGATTCCCTATGGATTTCAATTGGATGCCAAAACTAAAACACTTATTCCAAAGGAAGGTGAAAAAGAGATTGTTGAACAGATTTTCAAATGGTATGCGGAAGATGGATATGGATATCAACGAATAGCTGATTTGTTAAATCAACAGCAAGTTCCTTCACCTGGAGGAAAACAATGGTTAAAAACTACCGTTAAAAGACTTCTATTAAATGAAAAGTATGTAGGCTATTCTATTTACGGCAAAACTAAATTAAAGGGTGAGAAAGCCAAATTGCAACCAAAAGACCAGTGGACGGTTGCTGAAATGAACAATCATATGATTGATGATGAGCTATTTAAAAGCGCACAGGAACGTATCCAATCCATTAAAGTTAAACATGACCCTAATCTTTATAAAAAAGTCCACCCCTTAAGCAAACTCGTAAAGTGTTCCGTTTGTGGGAAAAATATGATTAAACGGCATACAAAGAGCTATTATACCAATGTAAAAGGGGAAAAAAAATCCTATGTCCTTTATTTGCTCGGCTGTTGCCAAGGGAATATTTCTTATGAACGTGTTCTGGAACGAATTATCGATATTTTAAAAAACTTTGAAGACATAGATGAAAAGCTTCTTTTGGAAAAAATCGAGCAAAATGTTTCTGTTCCGAAACAGGAGCATTATTCATTACTTGCAATTGAGGAACTCCAAAAGCGATTAGAGAAACTTAGAAAGCTTCGTCTGCGCCTTTATGATGACTATGCGGAGAAAGGGATCATTGACCAAGATATATACCAAGCAAAAAACAATCAATATGTCCAACAAATCGAAGAAACCCAAGTAAAAATTGAAGAGATACAAAAACAAGAAGAAGTAAAAGATAAGCCTTTATCCATTGATTTGGAGCAATTCCAAAGGAAAATTGGAAGTGTTTTGGATACATTTGAATCAATAGAACCCCCTTTCCAGAATGAACTTTTACATTTTATTTTTGATCTTGTGGAGTTAACTATTACACATAGAAGGAAAGGCAAAAGATCGGAATTTGAGTTGCACGTTGTATTAAACCTCCCTTTTTTTCAATAAATTTTCAATAGCATAAAGTAGCAGACGCTAGTTTGTTTGCTGCCGCCATCGGGAAAGGGGCCGCGACACTTACTGCACTTGGGCAAATTGCTGCCATTTGGATCGGTGGCGGAACCCTTGTACCATGGGCCTTAATCCCAGCAGCAGCCATCTGTAAGGTCGACCCGTTTGAATTAGCGAGACGAAACCTAATCCCTGTAGTGGCTGGTCTAGTTGTAACAACCATAGTAGCAATGTTTCTTATCTAACATAAAGAGGCCGGCATTAGCTCGGCCTCTTCTTCGTATAACGTTTATTGAAGTATTGGTATAAGAATATCCAAATAGTTGCCCAAATAAATCCTAAGGCATAGCCGCCAAACACATCGGATGGATAATGGACTTGTAAAATGATCCGGCTAGCCCCAATTAGGAGTAATACTACTGAAGCAATAATGGCAATTAACCATTTGGCCGACCTTGACTGGATTTCCTCGATTAATAAATAGGCAACTGTAAAGTAAAGCACCATGCCAACCAATGCATGACCGCTGGGAAAACTATAGCTTTTAACATCAACCAGATGCTCTAAATCAGGTCTAGGACGGACAAACATATCCTTTAATACCTTATACACTTCATTCGCTAAGGCAAGTGATAGTGCGAGCATGGCAGCCCCTGCATAGTTCCGCTTTATTAAAAGGAGCCATACTAATATCACCAGCGCTAAAATGCCAATCCCTTTTTTATCTCCCAGTTCCGTTACATGAATGAAAAATGGAATTGCCTTATCGGGAACGTGTTTGAACAAATCCGCAACATAAGCGTCCATCCAAAAAGTACTGTGTAAAGCCACTTTAATAGAAGTAAATAAAGCCATTAAGAACGCAATTATTAGAAAAACAACCGATTTCTTTTTCAAAAACTCCCCCCCCAACCCTTATATCTCTCTGTCTGCAATACTTTTAAAAGTATAAAAAAAATAACCATAAAAATCTATATAATAGTGTTAAAAGTGTTAAAATTGTTTGAAAATACATTCTTTACTATGAACTATAAGGGGGATTATAGATGTTAAACAACTTGTTCACTAAATTAGAAGGGTACTATGATGAAATGATCTCTATCCGCCGCTACCTTCATCAGCATCCGGAATTATCTTTTCAGGAATATGAAACTGCAAAGTTTATTCAAGAATATTATAAAAAGTTAAATATAGAAGTAATAGGACAAGTCGGCGGCAATGGAGTAGTGGCAAAAGTTTATGGCAGAAAACCCGGTAAGACTGTTGCCTTGCGCGCGGATTTTGATGCATTACCTATTCAAGATGAAAAGGAAGTACCATACAAATCATTAGTCCCCGGCGTCATGCATGCCTGTGGTCATGACGGCCATACTGCCACCCTTCTTATTCTGGCAAAAACATTGCATGAGCTTAGAGATGAGTTAGCAGGAACCTTTGTTTTTATTCATCAACACGCCGAGGAATATGCACCAGGCGGAGCTGCAGCCATGATAGAAGCGGGCTGTTTAGAAGGAGTGGATGTCATTTTTGGGACACATCTTTGGGCAAGTGTACCGACAGGGACTATTCAATACCGAACAGGTCCGATGATGGCTGCAGCCGATCGATTTGAAATAGAGATTCTTGGGAAAGGCGGGCACGGGGCCCAGCCACATAAAACTCGAGATGCTATTGTGACAGCTTCACAGCTTGTCGTCAATCTGCAGCAAATTGTCAGCCGCAAGGTTAGCCCCGTTAATCCGGCTGTCGTTACGGTCGCTTCATTTATAGCAGAAAATGCCTTTAATGTGATTGCTGACAGAGCAAAGCTGACAGGGACCGTTCGAACATTTAATGAAGATCTCAGACAGTTTATTGAAGAAGAAATGGAAAGAATCATCCATGGCACTTGTTATGCATCAGGCAGTTCCTATCAGTTTGACTACTTTAGAGGTTACCCTCCTGTCGTGAACCATGAAAAAGAAACGGAGATTCTCATCCACTCTGCTCAGTTTGTATCTGAGGTCTCAATCATTGAAGAGACAGAACCAGAAATGGGCGGAGAAGATTTTGCCTATTATTTAGAAAAGGTTCCAGGCACCTTCTTTTTCACCGGAGCAAAACCAATTCGCGAAGAAGAGGGTTATCCACACCATCACCCTAAATTTGATATAGATGAAAAAGCGATGCTAATTGCTGCTAAAACCTTAGTTTCAGCCGCACTGAACGTCCAAAATAAATAATTATCCAGAAGCCCCAAACTTTATAGTTCAGGGGCTTTTTGCAGTAGTCTTAAACGATAACAATTCATCGCTGTGTCACCTAAGGTTTTTAGAAGATTATTATTGGCATAGGCACCAACGAAAGCTCCGATACCTGGAACAAGTTGAAAAAGCTTAGCAAGATCAATATAATCCCGGTATTCCTGCTGAAACTTACGCCAATCCATTTCGACGAGTTCCATTTTCCTCTGTTCCCAATGTTCAATTTCTGATAAGGTGTTTTTCCGAATTTCATCACTTGAAAAGGCTAATTGAAACACATGAAGAATAAATAATCGCTCTTCATATTTTTTTGTATCAAAACCATAAATAGATGCTGCTTCAAATAGAAGTTTCATTTTTATGGTAAGAAGTAAAGGGAAATCTGCAAGCCCCAGCAAAATTCCTCCTGCCCCTGTGCCCGCTCCTTCCACAATGGCCGTCTTTTGATAAACGGAAATCTTTTTGCGTACTAATTCATCTTTCTCAGCCAGGGTTAACTCGTTAGCCTCACCTCTATTAGTTGTGAGCTGTGAGCCGAATAATGTTGCCTTGACCATTGCTTTGATGCTGTCTGTCATCATTTCATGTACCTTTTCTGGTATCCATTCGTTTATTTTCACTTGTGCCTTTTTCGATAACCGATTCATCATACCTGAACGCCTGATCATTCTTCGCTTCCATTCTTCTACTTCTTCGTACACTTTTACTTCATATTCGTTCAATTGGACCAACTCCTCTCCTTTTTATTTTATGAATCTATACGAGCTGAACCGCCCAATAGTTCCAAAAAAAATTCCCCTTAGAAAGGGGATATACATAGGTTATTTTTTTAAACGGCTTTTACTGTAAAAGTAAACAAAGATATAACTGAACACCAGCCCTGCACCTAAAACAAGCAGTGAATAGAACCATTCAGCCTTAAGTAAAATGAATAAAGAAAAAATAAAGGATTGAACCACTAATACTAACATTAAAAGGAAATGGAATGAGGCTGTTTTCTCCCTCTGTGAAACCGGATATAAATCCACCCAAAGCTTATTTTGATGGTGATTCCATAATGGCAGCAATTGAAACCCCGTTAAATATAAAAATAAAACTGTCAGCAAGAGTTGTCCGATTCCGGATGAGATAAAATAAATGGCAAGAACACCAATAACAGTCAGCCGGACAAACAAACCCAGATAGTCAGATGAACGTAAAAAAGTCCTGGTAAACAAATAAAGGTAGGTTTTTTCTTGTGAAAATGGTATTTTACTGATCAAGAAGTCAAGATATTTCCTTCGTTTAACCGTTTCTTTTAATTTTGGTACATCCGTAAATAAATTGGCCAGTCGATAAAAAGAAGACATCCTCTTTTCTTCTGACGCAATTAACTGATCCCATTTTAACCCCATTTTTGTCGTTCTAACGTGAAAGGAGTAATAATAAAGGACCATAATGAATCCGATTATAATCAGGATAAAAAGATTTGCCTGCTTAAACATGAGATAAGTAAACACGGCATTTATCAAATAACGAACTAGAAAATCCCAGCGGTGGACAGATGTTTCCACATAAAATTGAATTTTCCAAGTTGCAGCTAAATTCCAAGCCTTTATTAAAAGTAAAACGAGAAAAAACGGGATAAACAAGCCGAATCCATTTCCACTAACCTTCGCATAGATCGGCATTAAGACAGCTGAAACAAGTAAAAGGATATACCCTTGAAACACTATACTGCTAATCCCTGAACGGAGGAAATATCCTTTTAATTTCTCCTCTAAAGGAAGTAAAAATACCTTGTCTGCCTCAAGTAAAAAATTATAAACCGGGCTGTATGTAACGAAAATACTAATAAGAACCGCTATTACCAGCGCAGCCGGGAAATTCGTGGAAAGAGTTTTAATCCATTCTTGATAATAAAATGCGGCGGTTCCAATTAAAAATAATAAGACAATCACTAGATGACCGTTAAAAATATAACGCAAATATCTTCCTAAATCCTTCATTCGACCGCCGGCACGGTCCCTCCAGAGTTTATTTTCATCAAACATAATTTTCTTCCTTTGTTAATTGAATATACAAATCATCTAAAGAAGCTGTTGGCATCGAAAATTGTTCCCTTAATTCAGAAAGTGTTCCTTTGGCACGAATTTTCCCTTCATGTAAGATGACAAAACGGTCACAATACTTTTCAGCTGTTGCCAGAATATGAGTCGACATTAAAATTCCTGCACCATTTTCTTTCATCTTCTTCATTAAATCAAGAAGTGATTGAATCCCAAGGGGATCGAGTCCAACAAATGGTTCGTCCACGATGTATAGGGATGGCTGAACTAGAAAGGCACACATAATCATGACCTTTTGTTTCATTCCCTTTGAAAAATGTGCTGGAAACCACTTCAAACGTTTTTCCATCCGAAATTCTGAAAGTAATGGAGTAATCCTCTCTTTATAGGTAGATTCATCTAACCCATATGCCATTGCAGTTAACCTCAAATGCTCATCTAATGTCAGTTCTTCATATAAAATAGGTGTCTCTGGTACAAATGTAAATAAACGGCGATAAGCTTCTTTATTTTCTATAAAGCTTTGACCATTAATTTTAATGGTTCCTTTATGGGGCTCCATTAGACCAATTATATGTTTAATGGTTGTACTTTTCCCTGCCCCATTTAACCCAATTAGACCAACAATTTCTTTTTCTTTTACATTAAAGGTAACATCTTTTAAAACCGGATTTCTTGTATATCCACCGATTAGATGATCAATAGTTAATAAATCCATTTAAAACGTCCTTCCGTTTCAAGTATATCGCGATGAGTAAGTAGTCTCTATATAACCCAAAACGCCACCAAACATGAATCTCTATATTAATTTTAACAAATAACACCAGTAAAAAATAGAAAATCAAATTTTCTTTTCTTTTTTGAATAAAACTTTTGCAAACGGACATCATAATATTCGAAGGGGAAATAACTTACTCCGATGAAGTGATTCATCAAAATTTGAGATGAGGTGTCTGCTAAAGACAATTTCCTTTCAAACAAGTGAGCTTCTATTCGTTTCAAATAAGGGGATGGTTGTATTGTACAATGTGCATGGTAACCATTTAGAGTTCAAGTAACACCACTGTTTATCTTAAAAAAATAAACGTCAAATGAGGTGTTTACCGCAGATCACAACCCGTTTTTAAAGGTTAGGTAACCAATAAAAACAAATAGGGGATGGTCAGCTTGAACAATGATGTATCTTTATAAAAAAACACTCTACGAAAAATGAGGTGTTTATCAAAGAACATTCCTGAATGAACGCAGTTTTGAAGCATTCCCCTTCGGGAAGGCAGGATTCCACGCGGATCCTGCCTTTTTCTTTTTAGCTTAATCATGGTAAAATAATACAAACATTTTAAAAGGGGCTGTATGATATGAATGATTGTATTTTTTGTAAAATTGTCAATGGAGAAATTCCGTCTGCCAAAGTTTTTGAAAATGAACATGTTTTAGCCTTTTTAGATATTAGTCAAGTAACAAAAGGGCATACCCTCGTAATACCTAAAATACATAAAGAGAACTTATATGAGTTGACACCTGAAATTGCCAGAAATTTATATGAAGTAGTCCCTGCTATCGCAAATGCGTTAAAGAGAGAATTTAATCCTATCGGGTTAAACTCCATTAATAATAATGGTGAGCATGCGGGACAATCCGTTTTTCACTTCCATTTACATTTGATTCCGCGCTATGGAAAAGGTGATGGTTTCGGTGCGGTTTGGAAGAATAATCAAAATGATTATACCCCACAAATATTACAGGACATGGCCGCAAAGATTCAAAAACAACTCTAGCTTATTTAAAAGCCGAAAACCCGAGTTTTCAGAAAATTATTTCTTTAAAAATATTATCGTAATATGGTATAATGAGAGTAAGTTTTTCGCTGCAGGCAATGAGTGCACTGCAGGAGAAACAAATAGCTTAGGATAGCAGAGGAGAGATGAGAAATGAATACAAAAAATCTTGTTGTTTTAGCACTTTTAGCGGGGATGGGGGTCGTCTTGCATACAGTTATGCCAGCGTTCCTAAGTATTAAGCCTGATATGATGCTGGCAATGATGTTTTTAGGAATTATTCTTATTCCGGAAATTAAAAGTGTCATGCTGCTCGCAATTGTAACTGGTATATTATCTGGCATCACAACTAGTTTTCCTGGTGGTACAATTCCGAATATCATTGATAAGCCAATCACTGCATTAGTCTTTTTCGGTTTATTTTTAGCCTTAAACAAATATCGAAAATCAATTATTAGTGTGGGAGTCTTAACTGCCATCGGAACATTGGTATCAGGAAGTGTATTTTTAGGTGCTGCCTTCTTTATCGCAGGCTTACCAGCCCCTTTTACAGCGTTATTTGTAGCAGCTGTATTACCTGCAACTGTACTAAATACGGTCGTTATGGTTATTTTGTATCCAGTAGCTCAATCTATTGTTAAGAGAACTAAATTAACATCGGCTTCCGTGATTCAGAAATAATTCACGGAATCTTTTAAGAAAAGAACCCCATGGGGTTCTTTTCTTAAATACCTTTATGATAAATACGAGAGCATTACCGCAACTAACAGAAAAATACTGGCTAATCCGGCTAATCCGGCAGCCCTCTTCTTTAATACTTGTTTAGGTGGATATACACCTGGTCTTTTTAATTCAACTAAATATTTAAGTGTGGTAAAGAGCAGGATCGCACTTAAAATAAAAAAAGCCAATGCTGCAGTTTTCATCCCTTTATTCCCCCTACTTAGAATCATATCGAAAAATAGCTGTAACTATTTATATGATTTATTGTCCATTCCTATGAACTGATGAGTGAACGGGAAATCGTTAGAGGGAGTTCTAATATCAATACTCACTTCAATTTTTTGAATGATGCCTATTTGGAGGAAGTAAGAAAAATGAAAGTTAAACCATTTCTATACGGATTTATCACCGGTGGAGTCACAGCTGGAATTAGTATTTTACTAACCGCACCGAACTCAGGCAAAGTAACCAGGGGTAAAATTAAGAAAAATACACAAATTTTATTAAATCAGTTAGAAGTCCTAAAAGAGAACTTATTGGAATTAAAAAGCTCTGCTCTCAATGCTACAAAGGAAGGCAGAGCACAAATATCAACCTTATTAACAGAGGTTAAGATTGTCCTTGGACAGTGGGAGAAAGACGTACAACCTCAGCAGCTGAAAATACAAAAAGAAATAATTGAAATGAAAACAACGATACAAGAATTAGAGGAAGAAATTTCAGATTATAATAAATAGTCTAAATTAGAATCTATTTAAGCTGTCATTTTAGGAGATATTACATCAAAACATAAAAAACAAGATAAAAATTGTGTGATTTCTAAAAATTTTGTGAATTTATACTTTATTAATTTTTATTTTATTGGCATAATGAAAATAGAGAAATTAAAAGTAGGTGAAAATGGGGATGACTGAGAAACAATATTCGTTAAAGGAAGCGATGATTTTTAGTCAGCGAATAACACAGTTAAGTAAAGCGCTATGGAAATCAATCGAAAAAGATTGGCAGCAATGGATTAAACCCTATGATTTAAATATTAATGAACACCATATTCTCTGGATCGCATATCATTTGAATGGAGCTTCCATCTCTGACGTTGCAAAATTTGGAGTCATGCATGTCTCAACAGCTTTTAATTTTTCAAAGAAGTTAGAAGAACGAGGATTGCTGAATTTTTCAAAAAAAGAAAATGACAAGCGGAATACCTATATTCAACTGACTGAAAAAGGTGAAGAGATTCTGCTTCAATCAATGGAAACTTATCAGCCAAAGGGGAATGCTGCTTTCTCTGGCGCCTTACCGCTTCGAGACTTATATGGCAAGTTTCCGGATATTATCGAAATGATGGCCATTGTACGCAATATTTATGGCGAAGATTTCATGGAAATTTTCGAACGATCTTTCCATAATATTGAAAGTGAGTTTGTTGAAGAAAATGGCACATTAAAAAAGGCAAAGAAAACGGAACAAGAATTAGTTTAAACAAACTGTATATTATAGGGATTTTTGTATCTCCTCAAAAAGGGGTTTGTACAATTGTTGCCGTAAGCAAGCCTTCACGACCTCTTCAATTTTTAAATTAGCTGGTAACGCAGTGGATAATTGATTAAGAAGCGGATGGAAATGAACGAAGCCTTCCGCTTTTTGTTTTGCCAGTTTCATGCTCAACTTGTCACACAAATAGTAAAAATCATTGACCTCCTGCTCAGAAATACCGTTTTCTATAATTAACCGATAAAAATCATAATGGGGATGGTTCAGCAACTTTATTATTAACCTCTGATGAAATTCAAGAAGATGGATCTTTTGCAAAAGAAAATCCTGTTCATACATACTAAACGCCTCTTTTCTATACCTTAATTTACCTATGTTCATTATTCACCTTTTAAAGAGATGGGTAAACCTTTTTTATCGTATAATACACAAAAAAAATTGCAAATATTTAGACTCCATGAAATTATAAAACTTCCATTCTTTTTTACTATCTTTTTTTTATTTTTTTTGATATTGTATATAGAAAAGCGCCAGCATAGTTTAAGGTATAACACAGTTAAACTAAAAACATCAATTGCTAAAAAAATATAAGTAAACCATCTAGGAGGGAATCATCGATGATCTCCATTTTTATTGTCTTCGCTATATTTATTTTATTCTATGTAAATAAAATGACCAACTCCCTGTGTATACAAAAGGATATACCGGAAGAGAACCAACACAAAGTATTCCGTACGATTAATGTGCTCATTACCATTTTATTGATTTCTTCCTACTTGGAAATTCTATATACATAAACCATAATGAACTTTAGGGATATGTAAAAATAAAGATTTAGAGAAAAAAGCGAAGCGATGAGGTGATTCTCATCGCTTTTTGGTTTATTCTTCTTTCTTAGTAAATCCAAGATGCTCCAATGATAATCAATAAGATGAAAAGGACTACAATTAATGCAAATCCTCCACCGTAACCTGCTCCACCAGACATAATTTAACCTCCCATCAACGTCATTTTGTTTTAATTAATAAACCCAAGAAGCCCCAACAATAATCAATAGGATGAAAAGGACTACAATTAGAGCAAATCCTGCTCCATAACCTCCACTCATCATAAAACCTCCTTTTTCATTTGCTAAGATATACTATTCATTAGGGTTTAATTTCGTTTAGGCACTTAGCTTATTTTTATGGAAAAGTCCAAGTTGTATATTTTATTTGAAATTTCGCTAAACGCTTACTTTTATTTTTGCAGCAGTACCCATTTATGTTATAGTAATCATTGTGGACAAACCTTTTCACAGAATTTAACTATTTAGGAGAGATTTCAGCATGAAAAAATGGATATTAGCTCTAACATTGGCTGGAAGTGTACTTGCTTTAGGTGCATGTAATCAAACGAGTTCTGAAAAAGTGGCAGAAAGTAAAGCAGGAGATGTTACTCAAGAGGAACTATACAATACTATGAAGGACAGATACGGTCAGCAAGCCCTTCAACAACTTGTATATGAAAAGGTGCTATCTAAAAAGTACAAAGTAACGGATGCAGAGTTAAATGCAAAAGTGAGCGATTTAAAAGAACAGCTGGGTACAAATTTTGATGCTACTCTTGCCCAATATGGTTATAAAGATGAGGCAGATCTGAAAAAAACCATGAAACTTGGAATGTTACAAGAAAAAGCAGCAATGAAAAATGTTAAGGTAACAGATAAAGAATTAAAGGATTATTATGCATCTTATCAGCCTGATATAAAGGTTCGCCACATCCTTGTTAAGGATGAAAAAACAGCGCTCGACATAAAAAAACAGCTTGATGGCGGCGCAAAATTTGAGGATGTTGCCAAAAAATCTTCAACCGATACGGCTTCTGCTGCAAACGGCGGTGATTTAGGCACCATCAACAATACAAATAAAGACCAATACGATGCTGATTTCATAAAAGCTGCATATGCTCTTAAAGTAAATGAAATTAGTGCACCAGTTAAAACACAATTTGGGTATCATATCATTCAGGTTACTGAGAAAAAAGAGAAAAAGTCATATAATGATATGAAGAAAGATATTGAATATCAAGTTAAATCATCTAAATTAACAAGCGATGATATTAATAAAGCCATGCAGAACGAACTTAAAGCAGCAGACGTCAAAGTAAATGACAAAGACTTAAAAGATGCTCTAAATGCTACTAAGACTTCAGCGCAATAATAACCAAGTATGATATGTTGAACTTTTAACACAGAAAAGCGGAATCTCCGATTAGGAGGTTTCCGCTTTTTTACATTTTATTTTGGTTTTTTAACTGTGCCACTGCCGCGTCTCTTATTCGCCTGTTGCTTTCAATTCCTCTCGCTTTTCCTTCTCATGCTCCAGTCGTTTTAAATAAATTTCCCCTTCACGCTCGATACTTTCCATTTCAACTTGCCGTTCTTCCCGTCCCGTTTTAATCGCCATTAAGGCACTAATGACTATTCCTGCGACTACTGCATAAATCCAAATAGGTATCATCAATGTCCCCTGCTCCCTTCGCTAATGTTTGTCCACACTCGATTTCCTTTACTACAACATATTTCGTCGAAACATAAAATATTCGTTTGTTCAAAAAAAAATAACCCGAATTGGGTTATTTATGGAACACTGGCTTATAAAACGCTCGGTTATCTAAAGCAAATAGCCGGTCAGTATACTCCCCTGGCTTGACTCTTTCTAAGGCCCGATCGAGCATGTTCATTTTTGCATCAAGATTATCTATATAATGAAGAATTTCGGCTTCCTTAATTAATGGAGGTTTCGGACTACCCCACTCTGCTTTACCATGATGACTTAAAACCATGTGCTGGAGAATTAAGACTTCTTCCCCTGAAATACCTAGTTCCTCGGCTGCCTTTCCTATTTCGGTAATCATTATGGTAATGTGACCAAGTAAATTTCCTTCAATTGTATAAACTGTAGAAATTGGACCTGATAGCTCCATAACCTTTCCCATGTCATGCAAAATAACTCCGGCATAAAGTAAATCTTTATCTAAACTTGGATATAAAGTTGCAATTGCTTTGGCTAAGTCCAGCATACTAACAACGTGATAAGCAAGCCCTGAAACGAACTCATGATGATTTTTCGTTGCCGCAGGATATTCTAAGAAAGCTTTTTGATGCTTTTTTATTAAATGACGGGTGATCCTCTGGATATTCGGATTTTTCATTTCAAATATATATTGAGTTAACTTGCTCATCATTTCTTCCTGACCAATAGGTGCAGTCTCAAGAAAATCATCAAGTCTTACACCATCAGAAGGCCCTGTTTTTCGGATTTGGCGAATTTTCAACTGACTTTTACCACGGTAGTTTTGGACATCCCCTAATATTTTTACAATTGTCTGTGCAGCATAGTTCTTTTCATCTTCAGCCATAGCATCCCAGAGTTTTGCCTCTATTTCCCCGCTTTGGTCTTGCAGAATTAATGTCAAAAATGGTTTACCATTACTGGCAATCCCTTTTGTCGAACTTTTTATAAGAAGGTATAGTTCAACCTGTTCCCCAACATCATACTGTAAAACACCCTTGCTCAATCTCTTCACTCTCCCTTCCGATAATTAGAGTATACCATATCCAGCTAGTACTCTATGAAGTAATCTGAACAGTACCTTTTTCCAAACAAAGCACATTTTCCTTTTCGAAATTTGATAGTAAATGGTGATGACAGGTGAAAAATAGAATCTGATTTTGTTTGAAGCTACTAAGAAGTTCTATTACTTTTTGCGTTCTCTTCGCATCAAAATTAACAAAGCTATCATCGATTATAATCGGAAACTGATACTTTTCATACAGAGTCGTAGCCAAGGCCAAACGAATGGAGACATATAACTGCTCAGTTGTCGCCTGACTTAGTTCATTGGCTTCAAAGACAGTGTGATCATTCCGTTCAACTAGGAAACCTGTCCCTGACTTCTGCAAATGGATTCGATTGTAAATTCCATCTGTTAAAAAATACAGATACTCCTCTGCCTTAGAGAGCATCCTTGGCAAATGCACGTTTTTATATTTATCAATGGTTTCCATCAATACCTCTTGTGCCAAACGATAGACAGACCATTCTTTAGCTGCTTCTGTCAATTCATAGTTCTTTTGTTTAAATTGATGGAGAATATCAGAGTATATTCCCCCCTCCTCGAGAACTTGAATTTCAAAATTAATGGCAGCCATTTGGTCTTGGTCTTTTTTCAACTTTTCTTGTAAATGTGTTACTTCGAGTTCCCATTGCTTTATTAATTCCGCACTGTCAGGAACGGATAAAAAGCCTTCTTTATCCTCATTTGAGAGTAAAGAATATTGTAACTGGTTTTGCAGTTGACGGTGTTTTTCTAGCAGTTCTTCCTTCTTTTTTGCCATTTCACCCAATTTATAGAATTGCTGTTCCGAATCTACTCTGGCACCCAGTAAGAGTTTCGTATGTTCGGTTTGTAAAAGTTCTAGTTCCTGCACTTTCTGATTCAAATCTGCTTTAAGTTCTTCTAGCTTTAGGGCTCTCTCTTTGCTCATGATTAGTTTCTCATGTTCTTCCTTGAGTTTGTTTCGTAATAAATAGGCAGAATTATGTAATTCAAGGCCTTTTTCTTGTAAAAAGCGGGCTTCAAATGTTCTTAGACCTTCCTCTACTAAGGAATGTTGTTGATTAATTTCTTTTATCCTAAGTACAAACTGACTTTTCTCTCGACTTATGGATTTATATTGTTCAATAAACTCGAAAGCCTCTGCTAGGAAGCTGTTTGCAATATATTCAGGGATATTTAATTCTTTACTTATGGAGAGAAGCTTTTCTTTATTTTGCTCTGCTGCCAATTCCCAGTCTTCAAATTTAGAAACGATCTTCTCATATTGGGATTGCTGCTGCTTTAGCTTCAGTTTTAAAAATTGCAGTTCCTGATGCTTTTGATTATCAGCGATTAATTGATTCTCGAATGATTTAATATTGAGATACTCAGTTGTATGAAGCTTTTCTTGCAATGTTTTTTCCTTTTCTTTTAAGCTATTAATCAGTTGCCAGATGTTGTCCTCTTTAGTCTGGTTTGCTCCTTTTACTAAAAAGAACACAATACCAATACAACCAACCAGTCCAACAGCTAGCAGGAACCATTGCTTGGTTAATAACCCATACAAAAATATACCGAATAAAATAAATTCAAAGAGTAGCAACTGAAGCTTCCGATCGCTCTTTATCTTGTTTTTTACTGCTTGTTTTCGCTCATGCTCTTGTTGATAGAATTCTATCTTTTCTTGTATCGATTTTATTTCCCACTCAAGGCTCTTTTTATCACTCTTCTGATTTACTTGCTCTTCGAGGAATAATCTCTCTTTTTGCGGTAGAATCTTACCCTCAGCAGCACGAACCTCTTTTTCTATTTCATCCAGTCCCATTTTTTCTTCTTGGTAATGATTTTCTAATTCGTCCTTTACTTCTTCTAACTTTTTCTTTTTACGGGTAACCATTTCTACTTGATTTTTCATGTAGATATTTGTATTAATATTGAGGATTTCTTCTTCAGATAATGGCAAATGAAGTTTTTCTCTTGTTATCAAAAGCTTCTCTTCATATTCTGAGAGTTTCTGTTCCGTTTGCTGTTTTTCCATTCTCAATTGTTCCATGATTGGAACTTGGTCAAGTAATGTTAAAATGGAGGGCTCGTTTTGAAGAAGCTCAGGATTAGGTTTAATCCTGGCTATTTCCTCCTGTAAACCCTTTACTCGATTAGTGATACTGGTAATCTCTGCTTTATAGGGATGGATTAGTTGATTTAATTTTTCGATTCTTTCCACTCCACGGACTGGAAAGTCGATTTCACCTAACTCGTTTAACTCTTTTTCTGTCCAAATATTTTCCTTAACAACCGATTCAATTCTCTTCCATTCTTTTATTTTATTGATTTTTTCTCCGGTTTCCAGAAGCATACCATTGATTCGATGGATTTCTTGATGTATCTTTTCCTTCTTTTGATTAAGTTGTTCGTATTCGTTATTTTTGGCTGCAGCCTTTTTTAATTGCCCTTTTAATTCATGAAGTTCCTGCAATTTTTCGTTGAGGATTGGTTTCTTGCCTGATGGCTTAAAACGAACATCTAGTTCTTTTTGCAAAAAGCTTTCCGCTTTAGATAGCTGCTCAGTGCCCAAGGTACCGGCAGAAAATAAAAATTTGCCAATCTCTTCTCCCTTCATCTGATGGATGTTCTGGAGCCCTTGTAGGTTAAAGGAGAAAACGGATTGGAACAAGCTTCTATCAAAGTTTCCCAGTAATTGTTTTAAGAGCTCTTCACCACCGACAGCTCCACTATCCATTATGACATTTACATCTCCTGCAGCTTTCCCCTTGACACGTTCAATCACAGCGTACCCATGCTCTTCGTGAAAAATTCTAAGTTTACCACCGTACTTAGTACTATGTTTTGGTTCATAGCGCAGCTCGGTTGACTGTTTAGTAGGAAAACCGAATAAAACCCCATGTATAAAGGCCATCAAGGTTGTCTTTCCTGCTTCATTCTCGCCATAGAAAACTTGAAAATCTGAAAGAGACTTTATTGTTACATTTTCTAATTGGCCGTACCCATATATGTATATTTCAAGAATTTTCATGCCTCTCCTCCTTTAATTTTGGCTCTGTTTTAATTCGGTTGTTAGTTTCGGATGTTAGTTTCCGCTCCAATCAACAGTGTATAAAAACAAAAACGCAATTTATCAGAGCCCTTATTTTAGGCCTGATAAAGTAATTCAATTAATAATTTTTCTGCTTTCTCTAGCAACTCATCCTTTTCTTCCTTTATTAAATGTGGTAAGTATTTTCTCCCTAATGGATGCTCAAAAAGGAGTGCTAAAGCTTGGTCGATTTGGTCAAACTGATCAATGGTCTCAAATAGTTCTCCATAGAAATTGGCTTCTGTTTTTATTTTTTCTTTATCGATAGGCAATTTTTCTGTTAATTTCAAGTCCGTCACCCAAACAAAGGCTTCTTCTTCACTCTCATCTTCTAATAGAAGTTCAAGCAATTCATTATCAATGCTTTTTTGTTCACGAACATCGGCAAGCTGCGTATTTTTCAACAAAAGGGTTAGCAGTGTTCCAGTATGTTCCTTTCTAAATCCATTAATGGCTGATTGGCATAAATGAAAGAGATCGTCGAAACTAACTGCTGTGTCAGCATCAACGATTTGTTCCTCCCAAATAATATCGGAAGCCTCAATATAGTTCATTGTTGCATCAGAGTCTGTAAAGGTAACGTGATAAAAGCCTTTACTTCCTGACTCTTTTTTATTTCTACCTTGAATATTCCCGGGATAAATAATGGGCGGGTTCAAAGACAATTCAGCACGTTTATGGATATGCCCCAGTGCCCAATAATCAAAATTTTTCTGGACAAGGTCCTTTACTGTAAATGGAGCGTAATTATCGTGTTCTGTCCCGGAGCTTTCATTGCCATGGAGGATACCGATATGATAATCAGCCCCATCTTTTTTTTGGTACTCATCGATTTTCCGCTCAAAAACATGTCTTGTTCCATAACTAAAACCGTAGAGATGAACAATTTCACTGCTTTTTGTCTGAAGCTCCATTGTTTCAACCTTGCTGCCGAAAACATGAACATTTTCTGGCATGTCAAGGTGCACCCAAGAACCGTTTAAATGGTCATGATTACCATGTACGATATAAACAGGGATATTTTCTTGATTAAGTTTTAACATTTCCTTACGAAACCGCGCTTGGGCACGTAAACTGCGATCCTCGCCATCAAATATATCTCCAGCAATTATGACAAAATCCACTTGCCGCTGAATCGCAGTAGCTGTCAGCTTTTTCAATGCAGCAAATGTACTATCTTTAACTCTAGTGAAGATATTTTCCGGCAAATGCTTTAGCCCAACCATTGGACTATCTAAATGAAGGTCGGCTGCATGAATAAATGATATCTTTTTCATAAAATATTCCTTTCACCATCTTTTCTCCATTGTAGCACCTTTATCCCAAAAATGCGAATGCATGTTCTGAAATAAAAGAGTCTTACCAAAAGTGGTAAGACTCTTTTACTCTTATTCGTTTTTTGTTAATTGTAAGGCCTTTTTAATGTCTTTATAGGAGTTAGATTTTCCATACATTAAGACACCTCCGCGGTATACCCGGGCTCCAAATATAGCAAGTATTGAAATGGTTGCAATAAGGATGATTATTCCTATGATTGCCTCCCAGGCCGGTATCGTCAGCATACCTACACGCAAAAACATGATCATCGGTGTGAAGAAAGGAATATAAGATGTTACCGTAATAAATGGAGCGTCAGGCTTGCCAAGACCGAACATGGCAATCATAAATCCAGCCACAACTAATAAGGTCATCGGTGTAATCATCTGCTGTACATCTTCAATCCGGCTGACAAGCGATCCCAAAAAGGCGGCGAGTGTCGCGTAAAGAAAATAGCCGAGAATAAAGAAAATGACCGCGTAGACGATTGTCCCAGTAGGAATTCCTCCAAACCCGTACACACCGAAAAAGCCATCCTTTAATGATTCCATATTTCTCGTAAATGAAAAATAACCCACCAACAAGAAAGCAGCTAATTGCGTTAGGCTTAATAATCCAATTCCGACTATTTTTGCAAACATTTGTTTAATTGGTGATACACTTGAGATTAATATCTCCATAACGCGTGAAGATTTCTCGGTTGCAACCTCCATCGCAATCATATTGGCATACATAATAACGGCAAAATAAATAACAAATAACAAGACATAAACTAAACCTCTTGCCTGGTTTAATTCTTCCTCTGTTTTGGCATTTTTCTCAAGTGCAAATTTCTTGAATGAAACGGGTTCATAAAGCTTTTGGAGCTGCTCTGGCGCCAGGTTAATTTGTGAAGCCGCAAGCATCGTCTTGAGCTGCTGCAAACCTGTTTGAAGATCAGTATATAGGGTTGAATCTGCGATACTCATGGCTTTGTAGGTAGCTTCAGGTAACTTTTCGCCGTTCACACCCAGTTGAATAACCCCTGCATACTCGCCTTTATTGACCAGTTTTTCCGCTTGTTCTTCACTGCCCTTGAAAAAAGTCAGTTGAATCTCTTTATTAACCTTTTTTACTTGCTGCTTATATGGCTCGTAAAGCTGGCCGGTGCGGTCGATTACTGCCACCTTATCCTTTCCGCCGTTTTTATCAAATAAATCTATGATATTATTAATATTTGTGATTGCTAAAACAATGACTATGGTTAATAACGTCGTAACAAGAAACGATTTCGTTTTGAGCTTGTTAAGATAGGTATGAAATAAGATAATCCAGAAACTATTCATAGGAATTACCTACTTTCTCAATAAAAATATCATTCAATGAGGGCTCTTCTAGGGCAAACTTGCGAATAAACCCATAATTAACAATTTCTTTAAGGATTTTTCCCGCAATATCCTCCCCTTCAATTTGCAGGTGTATACCCTCCATTGTCTTTTTTGATTTAACTACCCCAAGGAAATTCTTCAATGAGTCTAAAGAAAAATCGGCATGGATCACTAAATTCTTTTTGCCAAATTCACGTTTGATTTCCTTCAACGATCCACTTACGACCGGGCTTCCTTTATGTAAAATGCATAGATGTTCACACATCTCCTCCACATGCTCCATCCGATGACTTGAAAACACAATCGTTGCTCCATTTTCCTTCAAGGTTAACACCGCTTCTTTTAGCATTTCCACATTAACAGGATCAAGTCCGCTGAATGGCTCATCTAAGATTAATAATTTAGGTTTATGGACGACCGCGGCAATAAATTGGATTTTCTGCTGGTTCCCTTTCGAAAGCTCTTCAACCTTCTTATTCTCATACTCTGGGATCCTAAAACGCTCTAACCATGATTTTAATTCAACTAATGCCTCAGCCTTTTGCATTCCTCTTAATCTAGCTAAATAGACAATTTGATCACGTACTTTTAATTTAGGATATAAGCCTCTTTCCTCAGGCAAATAGCCAACCAGATGGCTGGTGGAATAATCAATTGGCTGGTCATCCCAAGTAATACTGCCGGCTGAACTATCCAGCAGTCCTAATACCATTCGAAATGTCGTCGTTTTTCCGGCTCCGTTTGCCCCCAAGAAACCAAACATCTCTTTTTCCGGAATCGTTATCGATAAATCATTAACAGCTGTAAATTGACCAAACTTCTTGGTAACATGTTCAAGTTTGAGTACCAAATTACGCACCCCTTTCTTTCTTTAATACGAATATACCATAATTTGGTTTCAGAATATTTTTTTTGAAAAATTTTAAGAATTGTGTGAAAATAATATAAAAGTGAAAATGGCTGCATTTTTAAATGCCGGTACCTAGTAATCATTGATGAATATGGAGGAATATCGATGAAAACGTATAAATTAACAGCCTTCGAGGCAAATGGAGACAAATTATTAGATGAGAGCCTTCAAGCTGAAAATGATGAGGCAGCAAAGAAACAGGGAGAGCAGCTATTGCAAGTGAAGCAGTTGCTAGAAAAGACACACCGATTAACCTCACCCAGCGGCAAGCTTTTACTATTTCATTCCTAAAACAAAGAAGCCCAGAGGCTTCTTTGTTGTTTTATTTTCCTATAAAATTCGGCTTTCTTTTTTCGATAAATGCTCTGATTCCTTCACGATGGTCAAGTGTTTCACGCATTTTTTGCTGGCCGTATTTTTCTAATTCCAGCACTTTAAGTAATTGTGGACGATTCTTCTCAGCCATTATCTTTTTGGTTTTAATCATCGCCTGAACTGGCCGGCTCAGCCAATCTTGCACCCTTTCCTCTAGCGTTTCTTGTAGGTCGCTTTCAGCTACTTCTTGGATTAATCCCCTTTTAAATGCTTCGTCAGCACTTAACATTTTTCCGTCCCAAATCACCTGCTTAGCCATTGTCTCTCCTAATCTTTTTTCCAAAAAGAAGTGTGCCCCGCCATCAGGTATTAAGCCAATACCAATAAAATTCATCGCCAACTTACTAGTTTTGTCTGCAATAATATAATCAGTCGACAGTGCTAGACTAAATCCTAACCCAGCTGCTGCACCAGAAATGGCACTAATAGTTAGTTTTGGCAGGCTGTACAAGGTAATAATTAATTCGCTAATACAATCCATTACAGGAAAGAATTCACTTTCATTCATATTGGACAGCATAGTTTTAATATCTCCGCCGGCGGAAAAGGCTCTTCCTTTTCCTGTTAATACTAAAATATCAATTTCATCTGAATCACTAATTTCCTTCAGCTTGTAAACCAGCCCTTTGATGACGTCCATATCCATGGCGTTTAATGCCTCCGGCCTATTTAATTCAATGGTGGCAACACGGCCATTCACACGCAAATTGACCTTATCCGTTTGAAAATTAATTGACATGGGATATTTCCTCCCCTTTTTTATTCATTCACTTTCATTATATATGGAAATCCGTGGAATAAAAACAAGCTTTCAAAATATATTGAATTTTTCGCTAGAGCAAAAAAAAACTACTTAAATTAAGCAGGAGACCCTTTTTCTGAGAATAGTTCATCTAAAAACTAAACTCTCTTAAGAGTACAAAATCAAGAAAAGGAGGTCAATAAGGTGGATATTGGGATTTAGAAGACATAAAAAAGAGATATCAAAGCTATTTGCCATGATATCTCCTTTTATTTAATTTTTAATAATCTTCATTTTTCTTAAAAATTCAATTGGCTGCTGCTTGCGGAAGTGTTCTTTTACCATATAGGCAACACCATGTTCGTTTTCTGACCTCGTTACCCAATCGGATGCCTTTTTTACCTCAAAGCTGGCATTCCACATTGAAACTCCTAGACCCGCTGCCTCAATTAACGGGATATCATCAAGACCATCACCAATATAGACCATTTCACTTTGCTTGATCCCTAGCTGATTGCCTAAATACGATAATCCCGTTAGTTTGGAAACACCAGCTGGAACAATATCAAGTCTAAGTGAATCCAATTGAATCACGTCAATCTCTGTATACATTTTTCTTAATGCCTGGATTGCATCCTTAAGGTCCCGTTCATCTTCAAAATACACTTCTATTTTAGGAGTTGTGACCGGCTGGTCGTGTAGATAGTCACTTAAGGTAGGCACAAACTGTTGGGAATAAAAAACGGGGTCTCCTGATGTAAACACTGTTTTGGCTAGTAGTTGATTATTAAGCTTTAATTTATTTGCTAATGAGAATTGCTCATGGACTAGCCTAATTTGACAAGGTAATCCCTCTAGAAATCGGATCGTATCATACGTAATGTCCTCATTAATTCTTTTTACATAAACGGGTTTTTCCGCAGTACTTGCAATAAACGCCCCTTGGTGGGTAATAAGTGGTGCTGTTATTTTTAACGCTTTTGCCACCTTCTTAGCAGAAGGGAAGCTCCGCGATGTCACTAATGTCACATAGATTCCTTTTTGCTGAACATATTCAATTGCTTCCTTTGTTGATTTATGAATTTTCCCGTTTGATTGTAGAAGAGTGCCATCAATATTTAGCGCAAGCAAGCGATAAATCATTATGTTGCCCCCTGTTCTTGGTGAAATGCCTTTATATCACTTTTATGACCTTTCACTAGTATATAGAACAGAAAAAAGAAAAGCGGAAGCGCCTTGAACAGGGAAAAAGAAAGCCTTCGGATTTAGACCGAAGGCTTTCAACTAATCTTACAGATTACCGTATAAATCTTCCAATGGTTTCATAATAACTTTGTTTAGCTCGCCAATCACCATGCTCATTCGCTGCTCTGCTTCCATTAACCGGGCTATTTTTTGATTCTGCTGAACTAGGGCCACAGTGGATTGTGCTTGTTGGACTTCTTGTTCAGAGATATTCTGGCCCATCATTTGTTTTTGCTGCAAATTCATTTGCATTTGACGGAACTGATCAAACATTTGTTTTGCTTGAGGATCTGTATTTACTTCCTTATAAGCCTGCTGTAATTGTATATACTCATTACTTTGACGAATCGCTGTCTCTAAAGCATAGGCGGAATCATATAAATTTACTGCCATTTGAGCCACTCCTTTTTGTATAAACATCTTCACAACTATAACAAACTATTCAATTAAATGCGAGAATGTTCAAATCACCATTTCTTAGGCATTTACATAAATTACTTATATCAACTTATGCCCAAAATCCAAGTAAATGAGGAGTGATTATGTCATTTCAATTAATCTCGATTCTAACCGAACCGATAAAATTGACAGGAAAAGATCAAAATGTTATCCAAATATCGGACCAATTGGTTAAGAAGCTTCAATTTAATAAGCATCGCACGATAAATATTTCAATTGGCAGAAAAACCATTCCAGCGTTAGTTAAAACCAAGGATATACCAGAAGATACGGTCTACTTTTCCGAAGATTTACTGAAATCTTTTTACCTCCCCATTCGCCCACATAAATTTCATGCAACGGTTCTCCCTGAAATTCAGACGTTAAAGCTTGGTCCGATTGTAGCTTTATTAACAGATTCAATTGAGATTAAAAACGAAGGACCTTACTTTCGCTCCATACATTTATTTTGTGAGGAACTTCAGCAAGGAATTAGTGAAAATGGTGGATTCTTCTATGTCTTTTCCTATGACCAGTTTTTAAGTCAAGGATATTACTTAGAAAATGGAAAATGGACAGCTGCACAACTGCCTGTACCAGATGTCATTTATAATCGCGTTCATTCTAGAGCTCTGGAGTACAAAATAGAATTTAAACATTTTCGGGAAAAAGTGAACCAACTTTTAATTCCATTTTTTAACGACCGTTTCCTTTCAAAATGGGAGGTATATGAACACCTGAAAGGCATTAGGAGTCTGGAGGCCTATCTTCCCAAAACTAAGCTTTTTTCGAAAGATCACTTTTATGAAATGGCACAATTATATGACACCCTTTTTCTAAAGCCAATACATGGAAGTCAAGGCCGAAATATTATTAAGATTAGTCGGGACCTAGAGACTCATTACTCACTTGAAACCTCGATGAAAACTGCCCCGGCTGAGAAAAGCGGAACGTTTACCTTGGATGAACTATTTCAACGAATTAAGCCACTTATCCAGAATCGAATTTATATTATTCAACAAGGTATTTCATTGATGACGTGCCAAACCTCTTCAATGGATTTCCGAGTTTTATGTCATCAAAATCTGGATAACATTTGGCGGGTGACCTCAACTGTCGCAAGGATTGCTGGAGAACAGGAATTTGTCTCTAATTTAGCAAGAGGCGGCACCCTTACACGGCCATTAACCGCATTAAGGAGCTGTATGAACAATAAAAATGCTTTAGAAGTACTAGCCCTAATGAAGGAATTGGCACTTGAGACTGCCTCCATTATTAGCCGAAATTCATCAAGCATTATTGGAGAACTTGGGATTGACATTGGGGTTGACCAAGAAGAAAAACCATGGTTAATCGAGGTGAATTCGAAGCCATCCAAAAACTTTGAGAATGACTTATCAAAAATTAGACCTTCTGCCAAGGCCATTATCCAGTTCTGTACCATTCTTGCATTTGAGACTGCTGTAATAAAGGAGGATATATAAATTGTTAACATTTGGAATTATGACATTAAATATGGAAAGTGAAAATGAATATATAAACGAGCTGGCCAACCGAGCCGAGTCATTGGAAATGGAGGTTTTCCGGTTCATCCCATCCAATATCAATCCCCATAATTTCCATGTTAATGGGAGGAAGTTTGACTCACAATCTAACACTTGGCTGGACTGTCTTGCACCTGTCCCAACCATTATTTATGACCGCTGTTTTTACGGAGAGGATAAACATTCCAAACAATGCCTGCCCATCGTAACCTGGTTAAAAAACAGAAATGATATTACCTTCTTAGGTTATGGCTTACCTAATAAATTGGAATTATATCAAGCGTTAAGAACGACTGCTCTTTCCTCCTATTTACCCTTCACACAAGCCGTATCAGATGTCGAAAGTGTTATAACGGAACTTAAACGAAAGAAAAAAATTATTTTAAAACCGATCAATGGTTCCCAGGGGTACGGTATTTACTATTTAAAGAGAAATGAAAAAACAATCCATGTTAAAACAGAAAAACAAAAAAGAATTATTTCACGGATTTTTCCGAACGAAGCAAAGCTTATACAATGGTTAACACTATTATTTAAACAACACCAATATCTATTACAGCCATATTTAGAATTATCAAACAATGAATACAAACCCTTTGATATCAGGATTCTCTTACAAAAGACTGAGCTGGGAATTTGGGGTGAACAAGGGCGGGGTATCCGGATTGGGACGACGGGTGGAATTCTATCAAACTTAGCTGCCGGAGGGTCCGTGATGAATTTTAAAGATTGGCTCGTTTCCCTGCCGCCGGCTAAAGCTGAATATATACGGCAGGAGCTTAATTATATACTCAATTGCCTCCCTGCTGCCTTAGAGAGTGCGTTTATGCCACTATTTGAAATTGGTGTTGATATCGGCATTGCCAAAGACGGATCCATCTGGATTCTTGATATAAACTCTAAACCAGGGAGAAAGGTGCTTTTATCTGCCAGACCTGAATTACAAGAGTCCCTATATACCAAACCTCTTCTTTACGGAAAGTACCTTTCAGAAATGGAGCAAACGGAAAGGAAGGTCTATTATGAGAAAACATTATCTCATTGAAGTTGCTCAAAATGATCAATTAGTTGTCTTTTGTCCTTCTAATTTTCTAAAACATAAACAGATTAAAAGAATTGCTTTTGGCTCAAACTCAATGGAGGTTGAATTTTTCCCACATCCAGATAAAAATGACCGGATTGTCATAAGCAGGAAAATCCAAGAGGCCATTCAGTTTCCGAATTTAAAAGTACCTTTACACGCCTTTCTAGAGGATGAGATTCTCTATATTGGTCCATTAGTAGGCATATTTACTGCCGGTTTTACATCATACCCCGAACAGCCTATTGGTGAACGCACCTTATTTTTTGCAAAACTTCTTTCTGTCAATCGCTCTGTCGGTGCGCTTGCCTTTATTTTTGGTGAGCAGCATATTCAATGGGATCAGGGAATGATAGAAGGTTACTTTTATCAGGATAACTCTTGGCAAACAATCGAAGTCCCTTTTCCAAATGTTATTTATGACCGCCTGCCAAACCGAAAGAGTGAGGAAAATCCAAAATTAATTAAAGTGAGAGAGCGTCTACAAAAGGAATATCTCATTCCTTGGTACAATCCAGGTTTCTTTAATAAACTTGATATTTATGAAAAACTGCACCAAGACTCATCTGTTACAGCTTACTTGCCTGAGACTTATCCATTTACGTCTTTTTCCTCGATCGAAACAATGCTTTCCACCTTTGGCCATATTTTTATTAAACCAAGGAATGGCAGCCTTGGTCATGGTGTTCATCAAGTCATTTATGACAAACACACGGATGATTATTATTGCCGCTATCAAGATGAAGAGGGTGTTAATCGTCTTCGAAAATACTCAAGCTTGGAACGTTTATTCCAATCAGTGTTTGCAGTTCAATCATTAGATAGAATGTTAGTCCAGCAAGGTATTCATCTGCTTAGAATGGATCAGCGTACGGTTGATTTCCGCGTCCATACTAATAAGGACGAACACGGTGAATGGCAGGTAACAGCCATTGCCGGAAAAATTGCCGGTCAGGGCAGTGTAACCACCCACGCACGGAGCGGCGGGGATATCAAAAC
This sequence comes from Neobacillus drentensis, assembly GCF_036965645.1. Taxonomy (GTDB): domain Bacteria; phylum Bacillota; class Bacilli; order Bacillales; family Cytobacillaceae; genus Neobacillus; species Neobacillus drentensis_D. The sequence continues at coordinate 34,822 of NZ_JBALPZ010000120.1, read as the reverse complement.
AATTGGGGAAATTTTCCCCAAGGATGAAGCAGAAGTATATCGCGAAAAGCTAAGTAACGCTGCGCTCTTGCTAAGTAAAGCACTTGATAAAAATATTGAGGGTATAATTGGTGAAATTGGCTTTGATTTAGGAATTGACCGAAACGGGGATGTTTGGCTGTTTGAAGCAAATTCAAAACCGGGAAGGTCGATCTTTAGTCATCCGGAATTAAAAGAATTTGATTTATTAACCCGGAAATTATCGATTGCCTTTGCCGTTTTTTTAACAGAGCAGTCTCTAATACACCCAGAGGAATTATTTAAATGAAAAACAACGGCATACCATTGATTGGAATCTTAACAGCAAGGAAATCAGATGGAACCATAGCCGGTAACGGTCCGCTCTTTATAGAAATACAAAAGAAGCTTATTTCACTAAATGGAATAAGCTTTGTCTTTATACCCGAAGAGGTGGAAACTGATCATATAAGCGGCTATTGCTATTCACCTGAGGAAAGACGCTGGAAAAAGGAATCCTTTCCCTATCCAGATCTTGTCTATAATCGAATCCCATTTCGATCTTCAGAAAAGAAAGAAAAGAGCCAATGGTTATTTAAGCACTTGCAGGAAAAGAACATACCTTTTTTTAATCCTTGTTTTATCGATAAATACGAACTTTTTCAATTATTAAAAAAAGATAGAACCCTTCGAGACTATTTACCGGAAACCATCCTTGTTCAGAAACAACATGAATTATTAGACTTTCTAAAGAATTTTGGGGGCATTTATTTAAAACCCACGCAGTCCTCAAAGGGAAAAGGAATTGTTCGTTTAAGGCTGGATGGCCCTTCAGGCATTCAACTTAAAGGCATTAATAGACTAGAAACCTACCCATCCATTGCTCATTTTTGGGAGGAATGGGCCGAAGAATTATTTAAGAAACAATATCTAGCCCAGGAGGAAATACGCCCGGCGGAGTATGAAGGAAAACGTTTTGATTTTCGTATTTTAGCACACGGCAATCAGGATGGTTATACACTAACAGGAGTTGGAATCCGACTTTCCCAGGAGCAGGAAATTACAACTCATATCCCATTAGGAGGCAAGCTCCTTCCTTATCAGCTGGTTCAATCAAACGAGCATGATGAATTTATTCAAACCATTATTTCTACTATCGGCAAATCACTGTCCAGCCACTTGGGTTACTTCGGTGAGTTTACCATTGACGCAGGGTTAAGTAAAACAGGACGATATTATATTTACGAGGTAAATTCAAAACCGATGAGCTTTGATGAAGCCGATATTGAGGAAAAGAAAATCGAAAACCTGTGCCGTCTATTTCTTCAACTAATAGAAAAATCTTCTAAGATTTAAAAAAGATATCCATCCTCCTTATGACAAGATGAGTTATACTTATAATCATTTTTAAGAAGGATGTTTTCTCATGCTTTTACACACAATAAGAAAATAATCTCTTCTTGCATGGAGGAGAATATCCTCAGCGAAGAGGAATAAATGTTTGATGTCCATTTTATCTAAGGAAAGGGTGACTGGCATGAGTAAAGATAATATCACCAACACTGAATCTGCCTATGAAGGCAGAGAGAAGGCTTATGTAGATGTAGACCGTATGATTAATGAAGGATTGTCCGGCGGTTCAGTCCACGCCCGTAAGGATGCCGTTAATATTGAGGAAGCGCATGATCTTCCAAAAGAGCAACCACCAGCAGAAATTGAATAAGTGTGTAGTGGCTGTACCTAACAATTTAGCAGGTACAGCCATTTATATTTTATGCATTCTCGAACTATTGGTATAATAATGCCCAAAGCCTGAAAATTTTTAAAAAAATGGGGAAAGCAACCATGATAAAAAAATTATTGCCGCTCTATCAAAATTCCATCTTTTTTCCCAACAAGCCAGAAAATCCATCAGAACGCTATCTATACTTTTGCAGTGAATCAGCGGATGAATGGATTGGGATTCCTAAAACAGAACTCAATGAGCGAGAATTAACCCTTCTAAAAGCGCTCTATACTTTAGTGGAATTTCCAAGTTCAAACCTCCATCCGACTGTAAAAGCATGGCATGATTTTCTTTTTTTAAATGGTCCTATGCCAAGTCATTTAGCTGGAAATACTCTAAGAATTATTCAGTTTAATATTAACGGATCGGAAGCAAGCCAACCTGAAATAGAATCAGCTTTAAAGGGTTTCTTTACTGAAGAAGTAATCATTATTTGGGTAGGCGAAAGCCGTGGGATTGTGATTGAAGGCAGGAATACAATGTCACTCTCAGATGAAGAAATCCTTTCAATGTCAGAAACACTAGAAAGCGATTTTTATGTAAAAGTTTCTTTTTACATTGGAAAGCCAAGTGTATTGTCAGAGCAGCTGCCAGGAAAATTTCATCTAGAGAAAGAATATTTTACATTCGCCCTTTCACAATTAGGACTTTCTAATATCTTTACATTTGAACGGGTGGTACCTGCCTATTTAGCCTATTATTTGCCACCTGAATTAAAAATAAAGGTTAGTCAAGAAATAATTGAGTTATTTAACGAAGATCAAGAAATGTTCTCAACCATTAGAGTTTTTCTTGAAAATAATTTAAATGCCAGCATGACAGCCAAAAAATTATATATTCATCGAAATACACTACAGTATCGAATTGATAAATTTGTTGAAAAAACAGGTATTAGCCTTAAAGATTTTTACGGTGCTTTTACCGTCTTCTTAGCCTGCCTCCTATATGAACAAAAAAAGTGACAACATGCCCAAAAAAGCGTTTTCATATTTTGTGCAACCTGTCTATATGTAAATGTTTTCATTCCCTGTAAACTAAAGATACAACTTACACAGGGAGGAAGAAAAAAATGGCTGAATTAAAATTAGATCATATTTATAAAATTTACGATAATAAAGTAACGGCTGTACAGGACTTCAATTTGCATATCGAAGATAAGGAATTTATCGTATTCGTTGGTCCATCAGGCTGTGGTAAATCTACAACACTTCGAATGATTGCCGGACTTGAAGATATTTCAAAAGGAGATTTTTACATCGATGGAAAAAGAGTGAACGATGTAGCTCCAAAAGATCGTGATATCGCGATGGTATTCCAAAACTACGCTTTATATCCGCACATGACTGTATATGATAACATGGCATTTGGATTAAAATTACGTAAATTTCCAAAAGATGAAATTGATCGTCGTGTGAAAGAAGCTGCAAAAATCCTTGGCTTAGAAGCTTATTTAACTCGTAAGCCAAAAGCACTTTCAGGTGGTCAGCGTCAGCGTGTTGCCCTAGGCCGTGCGATTGTTCGTGACGCAAAAGTATTCTTAATGGACGAGCCATTATCAAACCTGGATGCGAAGCTTCGTGTTGCGATGCGTGCGGAGATTGCTAAACTTCACCGCCGCCTAGATACGACAACTATCTATGTTACACATGACCAAACAGAAGCTATGACAATGGCTACTCGTTTAGTTGTAATGAAAGACGGTGTTATCCAACAAGTTGGTTCACCTAAAGAAGTTTATGAAAAGCCTGAGAATGTCTTTGTTGGCGGCTTCATCGGTTCTCCTGCGATGAACTTCTTTAATGGTAAATTACAAGATGGAAAATTCTCAATTGGCAATGTTTCCGTTGCTGTTCCTGAAGGAAAAATGAAATTCCTTCGTGAACAAGGTTATGTTGGCAAAGAAATAATCCTTGGCGTACGTCCAGAAGATATTCATGATGAGCCTGTCTTTATCGAGGCATCTGCCGGAACAAAAATTAATGCGAAAATCGATGTTGCCGAGTTAACTGGTGCTGAATTGATGGTTTACTCTAGTTTCGGAGGCCAGGACTTCGTTGCCCGTTTAGATTCACGTGCTGATGTTCATCCTGGTGATACGGTTGAACTTGCTTTTGACTTAAATAAAGCACATTTCTTTGATGCTGATACGGAATCTCGTATTAGAACAGTTAATGAAAGATAAATAGTATGGAGAATCGGCCCCGTTATTTAAGGTAACGGGGTTATTCTTTTATAAAAATCACTTCATCATGATGACAGGCAGGGCATTTATACAGGTGCGGGCACTTATGACCTGAATTCGTATCTGGGTATCCATCTTCAAGCTTCATTAAATCAATTTCCATATAGGGGCTGTAATCATCATAAAAATCAATGAGCCTCCCCGCTTCCAACATAGGTTCTCCGCAATTCGTACACATTAAATAGACTTCCCTTAACCCATTACATACCGGGCATATTGCCAAAATTCCTCACCCTTTTATTTATAAGATAATGTTAGTTTGTGTTAACTTAAACTTCATATGTAATGGAATAAATTTCTAATTGTTTTTTTTGAATAGAACTCAAAAAATTAATCATAATAAAGATTACAAAGCAACAATTACACCGATGGATGAAACCAACCAAGGGTAGTATCCGGTGCAACTCCGGATCATCCAACCATCTCCAATTACTAATATTCTTTATCAACACCAGTGATAATATGGGTTAGGCCAGGTGGCAATATTATGGTTCAATTCCATACTGACCCCAAAATTAATAAGAGGAGTGTTATTCAACTATGGCAAGTAACAACAACTCTAATCAACTTTTAGTACCAGGCGTAGAACAAGCACTTAACCAAATGAAGTATGAAATTGCTCAAGAGTTTGGCGTAAATCTTGGTGCAGATACTACTTCACGTGCAAACGGCTCTGTCGGAGGAGAAATTACTAAGCGTCTTGTAGCTATGGCAGAATCTCAACTTGGCGGCGGATTCCAACGCTAATCTTTAACAAACTTTATTGTACAAATTAAATAATATGGCTTAGCCCCCTCCTATTAACGGAGGGGGCTTTCACTGTTACACCATCTTTTCAGGCTGGATCCACTTAGAAAATTGTTCTTCTGTAACGTAACCCGTTTTAAGTGCTGCTTCTTTTAGGGTACTATTTTCTTTGAAGGCAAGCTTAGCAATTTCTGCTGCTTTTTCATAGCCGATATGTGGATTAAGCGCTGTAACTAACATTAACGACCGCTCCACATTATTTTTAATCTTTTCTCCGTTCGCTTCAATCCCTATTGCGCAATTTTCATTAAAGGAGCGGATCCCGTCGCTAAGAAGCCTTATTGACTGAATGAGATTATAAATAATAACTGGTTTAAAAACATTTAACTCAAAATTGCCTTGGCTGGCAGCAAAACTAATCGCAGTATCATTCCCAAAAACCTGGCAGGCGACCATCGTCAAGGCCTCACTCTGTGTTGGATTAACTTTTCCCGGCATAATGGAACTTCCCGGTTCATTTGCTGGAATCCTAATCTCTCCTATTCCACTGCGTGGGCCACTTGCAAGCCAGCGGATATCATTAGCCATTTTCATTAAATCCGCCGCTAATGCTTTTAATGCGCCATGGACATGGACAATTTCATCATGACTGGTTAAGGCATGAAATTTATTATCTGAAGATTTAAAGGGATATCCCGTTATCTTGCCAAGTTCCTCAGCCATCATTTGTCCGAATTGCGGATGGGCATTAATGCCTGTCCCTACCGCTGTTCCTCCTATTGCCAAATTCAATAAATGCTGGCTAGCTTCCTTAATCATCTGTACATCTTTTTCAAGCATCGCCCTCCAGCCGCTGATTTCCTGGCCAAGGGTAAGCGGGGTTGCATCCTGTAAATGAGTTCTGCCAATTTTGACAATGTCAGCAAAAGCCTTCTCTTTGTCTTGTAGCGTATTTTTCAGTTCTAAAATCACTGGGATTAAGTGACTATTAATTTCCATATAAGCTGCCATATGCATAGCAGTTGGGAAAGTATCATTCGAACTTTGAGACATATTAACATCATCATTTGGATGAATTCTTTCTGCACTTCCCATATCAACAAATTTTTGGTTTGCTCGATTGGCGATGACTTCATTGACATTCATATTAGATTGGGTACCACTGCCGGTTTGCCAAACAAGTAATGGAAAATGTTGATCATAATCCCCATTATGTATCTCATTACATACCTTTACGATGGTTCTCATTTTAGCATCATTAAGCTTTCCTAATTTTGAATTAACAATCGCCGCAGCTTTTTTAATGAATGCCAACCCATAGATAACTTCAATCGGCATTCTTTCTTCACCAATTTTAAAATTTTCTCTGCTCCGCTGTGTCTGAGCTCCCCAATATTTATCTTCGGGAACTTGAATTTCACCTAGCGTATCCTTCTCAATTCTAAATTTGTCCAAATCCTTCCACCTCACATTTTTGACTACTTCAATATATATATCCATTGTTACCTAATTTATTAACATCGCACCGGTATCTTTTGTTAAATTAAAAAGACTACAGACAAATGTCTGCAGTCTAAGATTTAATGAGTGTATATCCAATAAAATAAGAAAGAATCAAAAAACTGCCAATCTCTAGTATTACGGAGTATTCTGACATATACATCCCACCCTTTAATTTTGACTATAAAATATCACAAAGAAGAGATTCAGCAAGTGATAAAAATTACACCTTCTGGCTTTTAGATAAAACTTTTTTGTTATTTTTAGGTGAGAAAAGAGGTACAGGATCTTCTTCCCGTACCTCTTTGGTCTTAAGGCTCTTTTCTTTTATTCCACCACTTTTTATTCCACCTCTCGATCTGTTTATTCCACCTGTCCTCCCACTTTTGAACTTCATTGTTGAAATGCTCTTGAAAATTTCTTTTTTCTTCTTCTTTTTTCCGTTTTTCAATCAATGGAGCGATATGAGGAACATTAAATCTTTTGATCGAGGTGCCCTTTAATGCCTCTTTCATGATCGTGCGAAAAATAACAGCTGAACCAGTACCGCTAGCTGGGGTAATAAAATGGTCAGCATCTGTTTTATCATAGCCAACCCAGATTGCACCAACTAACTGAGGTGTATAACCGACAAACCATTGATCCTTCAAGCCGTTTATTCCTTTTATTGGTACTTGAGTGGAACCAGTCTTCCCCGCTGTTTCCCTGCCGGGGATTTGTGCTGCTTTACCTGTTCCTTCTTCCACTACACCAAGAAGCATAGTCGTCATATTGTCGGTTACAGCTTTTGATGTTACTCTCACCTTTTTTTCCTTCCACTCGGCGACTGTATTCCCCTCTGAATCAACGATTTTTTTAATAACATGCGCTTTAATTCGACTGCCTTTATTAGGAAAAACAGAAAATGCCTCGGCCATATGTAAGGGTGATACCCCTTTATGCAGGCCGCCCAGAGCCATTGATAGATTATCATCCTCTTTATCCAAAGGAATCCCAAATCGCTTAGCAGCATCAATTCCCTTTTCAATTCCTAATTCATTTAAGAGCCACACAGCAGCAACATTTTTTGATTCCTTTACTGCTTCATACATAGGGACCTCACCTGCATACTGATGGTCATAATTACTTGGCTGATAAGATCCAAATTTCATTGGTTTATCCTTTAGCATATCGGTAATTTTCCAGCCTTCCTCTAAAGCTGGTGTATATACCGCTATTGGCTTAAACGAAGAGCCTGGCTGTGCTTTTAATTGGGAAGCACGGTTATAGCCTCTAAAGGTATGCTTCCCCCTGCCGCCAACAATGGCCCTGACCCCGCCTGTTTTTGGATCAAGTAGCACACCGCCGCTTTGGACAAGGCGATCCGTACTTTTAGGAAAAAGGGAGCTATCTTGATAGGTTGTTTCCATTACTGTTTGCATTTTTGGATCCAGTTCCGTATAAATTTGAAAGCCGCCAGTTAATAATTCATCCTGAGTAAAACCATATTTTTTTATGGCCTCATCTAATACTTGATCGACGTAATAAGGGTATTTTCCGCGAAATGGATCGCCTCCCTTATCATCTAAGACAATCTTTTCCACTTTAGCCTGCTGATATTGCCCATTATCGATAAAACCTTGCTTCTTCATCTCGGACAAGACTAGATTGCGTCTTGCGGTTGCCTTTTCCATATGCTTATAAGGATTAAGGGCGGATGGCGCCTTAATTAACCCGGCAAGCAGGGCAGATTCACTTACTGATAAATCCTGTACATCTTTCGCAAAATATTTGCTAGCCGCTTGTTTAATACCATAGGCCCCATTACCAAAGTAAATTTGATTCACATACATTTGAAGAATTTCCTGTTTAGAATACTTTCGTTCAACAGCAATGGCTAAAAATACCTCTTGTATCTTTCTTTTTAGAGTCTTTTTCTGATGTAAGAATCGTATTTTTCGTTAATTGCTGCGTAATCGTGCTGCCTCCTTCAACCATCCCTCCTGCCTTTAGGTCACGAAACAGTGCACGCGAAGTTCCGATTAAATCAACTCCATTATGCTGGTAAAATCGATGATCTTCAATCGCAATAATGGCATTCTTCAATGAATCCGGTACTACTTTGATTGGAACTCCTTCATTCTTATTAGCAGATACCTTGCTGGCGATTTTTCCACTTACATCATAAAAAACAGTCGGCTGAGACAGATTATTCTTTAAGCCTGAAATATCTGCATCCTTTGAGAAATAAGAAAGAAGACCGAAAAAGACTAACACTAGAATCAATATCAACAAGAAAATCACTTGAAACAAATGCCACTTCCTCAGCTGCTTAAAAAGGCCGATTACTTTTTCTGTAAATATCACTATGAGGACATCCTTTTGCTGTAATCTTTTAACAGGTATACATATCATTCCGCTATTAGTGTTTATAATAATCCTGAAAAAAAACATGACTACAAAAAAAAGATGGGCCGAGGCCTCATCTTTTTTCGCTTTTATTATTCACTTTTTGCTAGTTCTTTAAAGCGGTGTCTTGAAAGCTTTTCATCGAAGCTTGAAAAAATTCGATAGTTTTGATGATCTAATATCCGAAAATGCTTGCTTAATATATTTTGTTGAAGGATAAAGCCGTTTTTTTGCGAGATTCCCCTCCACCAAACTCTTCCTCCGAGGGTTTTTGTTTTACGAAGATCGATTCCGTTTAGAGCTACGGTTTCTAATACCTCAAGAGGTTCATTTCCAAATAAAAATTGGACCGTTTCCGTTTCTCGAAAAAGGGCACAAATGGAAACAACCGTCGACCAGCCAGCTAAAACCCTCCCTTTTTCAATTTGTACAAGGGTTTTCTTCGAGATACCAATAATATCTGCCATCTTATCCTGGGTATAACCTGCTTCTGTCCTTATAAGACGAAGCTTCTCAGAAACCTGCATAATAATTTCATCCCTGGTCACAGTTAGCCCTTCCTTCAATTTCTTCTAGTGTAATTTTACACAAGTTTATAGGACTATTCAAATTTCAAGAAAAAAAACTGCTACATTCCATAATAGCAGTTTTAAGTACTTGATATTTAATAATTATCCAGCTCCAGGACGCTTACGCATTTTTGGGCGGGATCCCGCATTGACTGGAACATGAATTTTTCAAATCACAGGCAGCGCATTTTCCCTTTTTGGATTTATTAATGAATTTCACTAATGCAAATCCTGCATATCCAAAAATAGCCACACCGATTATTATACTCGCAATCATTGGATCCACCCACCCCTTCAAGATTTTAAATCAATCCAACCAACTTTCCACCTTGGTAAATGATCAAGGATAAAACATAAGCAATAACGAATGCATAAATCATGGAAAAGGCAGTCCATTTTTTAGAACCGGTTTCCTTATAAATCGTTGCCGTCGTTGCTAGACAAGGAATATACAATAAGATAAAGACCATGAAACTATAGGCTGCCAGCGGTGTATAATAATTAGCTAATAACCCTTGCAGACTTGCATCCTTTGGAACAAAGTAAATAATATTCATCGTTGAAATAATTGCTTCTTTAGCCAGGAAACCTGTAATCAAGGAAGCAGATGCCTGCCAGGTTCCAAAGCCAATCGGGTCAAAAATAGGAGCGATGATATTACCAACAGACGCTAAATAGCTATGGTCCATATCAACTTTAAGGCCATTAGGACCTGCATAGGATAAGAGCCAGATAAAGACAGAACCGGCAAAAATAAATGTTCCTGCCTTCCTCACAAATCCTTTCCCTTTATCCCAAGTACTTCTCCATAAAGATTGAAACTGTGGAAGCCTGTATGGAGGAAGTTCTATAACAAATAGAGATGTTTCAGATTTTAGGAGAGTTTTAGAAAATATTTTGGCTAATGTCAATGCCACCACAATTCCCAATACGTATAGGCTAAGGACAACGAATGCCTTATGACCTGCAAAGAAAGCTCCTACAAATAAGGCGTATACCGGTAAACGTGCTGAGCAAGACATTAATGGTGTTAAAAGTATAGTTAATAGTCTTTCCCTAGGAGTTTCAATCGTTCTAGCTGCCATAATCCCAGGAACATTACAGCCAAAACCAATCATCATTGGGATAAACGCTTTACCATTTAATCCTACTGATTCCATTATACGGTCCATTACAAGGGCTACTCGCGCCATGTAACCAGAGTCTTCTAATAAAGAAATAAAGAAGAACAGGATAAAGATTTGCGGTACAAACACTAGTACGCCGCCAACCCCAGCTACTAATCCTTCAATAATTAGGTCATGAATAAAATCTGAAGCATGGATAGCACTTAAGACTGCCTCAAACCCGGCCGTAACAGGTCCCGTTAATAAGGAATCGAGCACATCTGATAAAGGAGTGCCCAGCCAATCAAATGTAAGCATAAACATGAAATACATGAGCAGCAAAAAGATGGGCATTCCAAGAAAGCGATTCGTTACAATGCTATCAATTTTTTCAGACAGTGGAATTACCGAGTCACTTTTGCTTGCTACTTCGGCAACGATTTTTTCAATCACTTCTTTTCGTTTTAAGTAAATAAAATTGGAGAGTGACTTTCCATCCAACCGTGCTTGAAGCTTGTTTTCCAAATTTCTCACTATATCATTTATTCTTTGAGGATTGGCAATACTGTTAACATAGTTTTGAACATATTGATTTCCCTCAAAATATTGAATAGCAAGAAAACGAATCGAATGACTGGTCTTCCCACTAATTTCGCCGGTAATCGCCGTAATTGCCTCTTCTACCTCTTTACCATAATAAACTAGGTGCTTATTAGCAGGCTGGATGGATTTTGTAGAGATTACATCTACAAGCTTGTCACACCCTTTTCCGCTTCGAGCCACGACAGGTACAACCGGAACGCCTAGTAATTGGGCCAGCTTCTGAGCGTCTACATGAATTCCGCGTTTATTTGCAACATCAATCATATTTAAACCGATAAGAGCAGGCTTCTCAAACTCCAGCAATTGCAGTGTTAAATGTAAATTTCGTTCTAATTGTGATGCATCCAAAATATTCAATAACCGATCAACTGATTCATTCAAAAAGAACGAGGTTACAACCCCCTCATCCTTTGATAAAGGATTAAGAGTATATACTCCAGGTAAATCTATTAATTGTCCAATATTATTCTTGAAAACTCCGATTTTTTTTTCAACCGTTACACCGCTCCAATTGCCAACATACTCATAGGAACCTGTAAGGTTATTAAACAATGAAGTTTTTCCTGTATTCGGATTTCCGATTAGAGCGATTTCCATTATATTCTCTCCACTTCAATCTGAACGGCTTCTCTCCGGCGGATCCCAACACATTGGCCGCATGACTCAATCATAATCGGTCCGCCAAATGGCATTACACATTTTACACAGACTTCTGATCCTTCAGTAATGCCTAAATCAAGTAAGCGTCTTTGAACGAGGTGACCAACATGAGATAGATCAATTATTTTTCCTTTATCTCCTGCTTTTAAAGAAGCAAACATGTATATCACCCTATCTGTTTTAATTGAGAATGATTATCTTTCTAATTGTATTTTATCACTTTTTAGAGTTAATAAGCATAATAAATTTGACAAAAGTTCGAAAAAATATTCTGAAAATCATAAGTGAGACAAAAATAAAAGGCTGCCTAGGTGTGACAGCCTTGGAAAGGATGATTAAATCCTTTCCTTTTTTGTATATATTAAAGACCTTTTTGCAAAATCATTTTCTTAGGAAGAGCACTAATTAATACAATTGTGAAAATCGCACTAATAATGAAATTAGGCAGCATGTAGGTTCCATTATATAGTAAAGAATATATAGCTACCGGCTGACCCTTTGGAGCATACTCACCAAAAAAGACAATCCCAGAAATCACATGACAAATATACCTTAGTGCACTTCCCAAAAATGCCCCACTAATTACGTATGACATCCATTTACCTTTGTTCTGATCATCAATTGCTTTTTTAGTAACAGAAGCAAAAACTCCTGAGAACCCGACTACTGAAAAAGCAATAAAGTAATCAATAATCCCTTGTACAATCGTATAAACTTGGGAAAATCCTAGAACAAACTGAAGAAAACCTAATAAAAAGCCTGTTAAAAGTCCGCCTTTTATCCCCCAGCGATAGGCAACTAGAAATATCGGCACCATCGCAATGGAGATCGAACCCCCCTGCGGCCATATTTTTAAAGATACAATTCCCGCCACAAAATCTAATAAATAAGCAAGTGCAGTAAATACTGCAACTTCTGCAATAAATAAAGTATTTCTTCTTGTTTGATTCACCAATGATTCCCCCTTTATCTAATAGGATGTTCTTGATTTCTTCCTAAAGGCTATATGGCGCCATTAACAAAAAGAAAAAGCAATCCAGAACAAGGAATGTCTGAATTGCTTTCTTATTGGCAGACCACATCCCTACGCTAGTGTTAACTAACAGGTTCATAGGGTCAGAACTCTTACGTTCACTCTCAGCCGCCCAGAAAACAGCTCCCCCTGTGGAAGTATTCAATTATATCCAAAGAAAATATACTACTCTTTCCTTCATTAAACAAGATATTTGTGGTAGATAACCGATGAATTTAATAAATTTTACAACATTTTACTGAAAAAAATTTTTTCCTGAAATTTCATAAAGGATTTTTACATTCGTCAGCGAATTATCATGGTAATCAGTTTGGTTAAAATCATTAGGGGGAAACAACATGTTCACGGGAGAACAAACCGATTTAGTCGCCTTTTTTGCTAATAACAAAAATCAGTTAGTACAAGAATGGGAAAATGCAATCATGATTTATCATGGTGATCCCTTTAAAGGTAAAATACGGGAAAACGGGGAAGCACTATTAGAGGTCATTTTAACGATGCATACCTTATCTAAGGAAGAATTATTGAAAATTATTGAAAAGATCGCCATTTCCATATCAGAGGAAAGGGTTATGGCAGACATTAATATTGGTGATTTTGTTTACAATGTCAATATAGGCAGGACCATTTTATATAGCTATTTAAGCAAGACAGGACTTACATGGTCCGAATTACAGAAATCTATTAATGATATTAATTTTTGTTTTGATAAATTTTTATATTTTGCCGTATCCCATTATTCAGAAGCAAAAAATAAAATTATTGAAGAAAAGACGATGTTTATTGATTCAACCCACCAAGATCGTTTAACTCTTCTCGGACAAATGACCTCGAGCTTTATTCATGAATTTAGAAACCCACTTACATCGGTTCAAGGATTTATTCAATTACTAAAAGCTGATTATCCTAATATGAGATATTTAGATATTATTTCAAGTGAATTGGATCAGCTTAATTTCCGTATCTCACAGTTCTTGTTACTTTCGAAAAAAGAACTTATTGGCAAAGAGAAGGTTTACTTTAGATTAAATCACCTAATTGATGAGGTTTTAAATTTTCTCTACCCAAGTATCCTAGATGGGAAAGTTAAAATTCAAAATCAGTTAAACGGCGAATGTACATTGAATGGCTATGCAGATGAAATTAGGCAAGTCTTTATTAATATTATTTTCAATGCCATCGATGTTTTGAATCATCATGAGGTTGCAAATCCGACCATTGAGATCAACAGTTCATTGGAAGACGATACAACCATTAAAATCAGTATTTCTAATAATGGCCCCGTCATTCCAACGGAATTGCATAAAACCATTTTTGAGCCGTTTTTCACTACAAAAAAACTAGGGACTGGGCTCGGCTTGTTTGTTTGTAAAGAAATTATCGAAAAACATAAAGGAAAATTAAGTTGTAACTCTTCAGAGGACAAAACAACCTTTTCTATTTATTTGCCAGTAGCTTCAGACCAAAGTAAAGAGCAGGAAAATAACTTATAGGAACATTTAATCCCACTTTTAATAAGCAGGGATTTTTTCTTTTTAAATTCATCTCCCCTTCCGGCCTGTCTGCGCATATGATGTACCAAAATCATCATCTTCAGGAGAATAGGCCTATGTTTACATTAAAAGTCGATCATGAAATTGAGCTTCAATTGTTCGAACGGCATCACGCAATAACGCTCTTCCAACTCATCGAGGAGAATCGTGAACATTTGCGGGAATGGATGCCATGGGTGGATAGTATGACCTCCCCGTATCACGTTGAATCTGTTATCCCCGTATGGCTTAATCAATTTGCGGAAAACAACGGTCTTAATGTGGGGATTCTTTATCGCGGGGAGCTTGTTGGATCCTTAGGCTTGCACCAAATTGATTGGTATAACAGTATGGCGAGTATTGGTTATTATTTAAGTAAGAAAGCTGAAGGTCATGGTATTATTACTAGATCTGTCAAAGCGCTGCTAAATTATTGCTTTTTCCAATTACGTTTAAACCGGATTGAAATTCGCTGCGGGGTAAAAAATATTAAAAGCCGGGCCATCCCTGAGCGGCTGAAGTTTGTTATGGAAGGAACCGTACGGGATGGGGAACATTTAAATGGTCATTTTCATGACCTGATTATTTATAGCATGCTGGCTCGGGATTGGAATCCTATGCGTTAAATATGTATGAATAAGCAGCCACATGGCTGCTCAGGCTGTCGAAAAACTTTCGATAGCCTTTTATTTTATTTATACCCTTTAGAAGTTCACCGTATTAATTCATTAAAACATTATTAGTTTTGGCTTTGAAACATGTCTGTTGATTGGCGCTCCAGGCACTTCGCTTTCCGCGGGCGTGCCGGGGAGCCTCCCCGCGGAAAGCGAGTGCCTGGAGCGGAAAT
>NZ_JBALPZ010000120.1:8404-19759 GCF_036965645.1 Neobacillus drentensis | reverse complement strand
AAAATACTCTTGCTTGACAATCTGAGCAGCCGCATGGCTGAATTTTTGAAATTAAACTAATTTGCTATAAAAAATCATTTTTGAAATAATAAAAGAAAAGTTAGAAATTGGATTTATAGGGAATAATCATTACATAGTGTAAAAGTAAGTGAGGTGGCATACCTTACCTTTGTAAGGTGCGAGATGATTTGGATGAACGTTTTAATAATCGCAATCCTGATTACCTTTACTGCATTTTTTGTCGCTTCAGAATTTGCTATGGTAAAGGTGCGGACGACTAGAATAGATCAGTTAATTTCAGAAGGAAACAAAAAAGCAGAATCTGCCAAAAAAGTCATTACAAATTTAGATGGGTATTTATCAGCCACACAGGTAGGAATAACGATAACTTCCTTAATCTTGGGCTGGTTAGGTGAGCCAACAATTCGCGGACTTTTAGAACCCCTTTTTAAGTGGATACAATTTCCGCCATCATTGAAACAAGTGATCTCATTTATTCTCGCTTTTTCTATCATTACTTTTTTCAATGTTGTTATTGGTGAACTGGCACCAAAGACGTTTGCGATTCAAAGGTCAGAACAAATTATTATGCGTTTTGCAAAACCATTGATCTTTTTTTATCGGTTGATGTATCCCTTTATTTGGATTCTAAATCGATCTGCTCGGTTTGTAACGGGACTTTTCGGCATTAAGCCGACTTCTGAGCAAGAGATTGTCTTATCTGAGGAAGAACTGCGGATGATTCTGTCACAAAGTTACGAAAGCGGCGAAATTAATCACTCCGAATACAGTTATATGAATAATATTTTTGAATTCGATGATCGAATTGCAAAAGAAATTATGGTACCAAGGACTGAAATTGTCACTCTTTCAAGGGATGCCAGCATGGATGAAATTATTGATATTGTCCGCGAGGAAAAATATACCCGATATCCCCTCATTGATGGTGATAAAGATAATATTCTGGGAGTAGTGAACATAAAAGAGGTCCTTACCGATTGCATTCAGCAGAAATGCACAGGGGAGCACCCCCTTATCCCTTACATCAAACCAGTAATTCATGTAATAGAAAATATTCCTATTCAAGAATTATTAGTAAAATTGCAAAAAAACCGTTCACATATGGCTGTTTTATCCGATGAATACGGTGGTACTGCTGGAATTGTCACCGTTGAAGATATTCTCGAGGAAATAGTCGGTGAAATCCGTGATGAATTTGATTTAGACGAGCTCCCGCTTATTCAAAAAAAGGGAGAAAATCATTATATTTTAGATGGGAAAGTCTTAATAAACGAGGTGAATGACCTTCTGGGAACTACGCTTGAAGAAGAGGAAGTAGACACGATTGGCGGATGGTTTTTAACTCATAAATTTGACGTTAAACAAGGGGATACAATTGAAAAGGATGGATTTACGTTTCAAATAAAAGAGAATGAAGGCCATCATATCGTATTTATTGAAGTGAGTAAGGCCGTTCCAAGCGCCTCCGAATAGTGAGGCGTTATCTTCAGGGAAAAATATTCCGAATA
Organism: Neobacillus drentensis; assembly: GCF_036965645.1. GTDB lineage: Bacteria > Bacillota > Bacilli > Bacillales > Cytobacillaceae > Neobacillus > Neobacillus drentensis_D. The sequence continues at coordinate 18,230 of NZ_JBALPZ010000120.1, read as the reverse complement.
TTTAGTTTTTATCACATATTGGCTATATTTCCCCATAAAATATAAGTATAAACTACTATCTAAACTATAACGTTTGACTGTACAGTTTAATTTCTTTATAATTATTGTTAATTTATAAAATGTAGAGGTGGTAAGATGGGGCTGTCTATCGGATTGGTGAAATAGCAGAAATAGCGCATTTGTCGAAACGCACCATTGACTATTATACGTCTATAGGCTTGTTAAATGCAGAACGCTCTAAGTCAAATTACCGCATTTACTCAGATGAAGCATTGGATGATTTGAAATTTATAGAGGAATGTAAATGTCTGCACTTTCCATTAGACGAGATTAAGAGAAAACTAGAAATGCGCAAGGCAAAAAACCTTCGTGAATCAGAGGTTGAAAAGCATGTAAGTGCTGTAACGCAGCAAATGAAGCAGCTGCATAGCGACCTTTTTGACCTCATTCCTATTTTAGAAAAATTGGATGAGGAACAAAAGGAAAAGCTGACCAGCAATCTTAGTTTGCTTCGAGCAGTTCTTATGAAATCACTTTTAAGTGTTACGACTTAATTTTTTTTAATAACTGGGAGGTGACACCTTACCCGTCTAACAACGGCTAAGGGAACTTATTTGGACATATTTAACTTGGTGATTATAGCCATTTTAATTGCCTTAACTGCCTTTTTTGTAACTTCGGAATTTGCAATCGTCAAAATCAGAAGTTCAAGAATTGATCAGTTAATTGAGGAAGGAAATTCGAAGGCAGTTTCAGCAAAAAAGGTAATATCGAATTTAGACGAGTATTTATCAGCCTGTCAATTAGGTATTACGATTACAGCTTTAGGTTTAGGTTGGATTGGAGAATCGACAATTGAACATATATTAGGTCCGCTCTTTCTAAAAATGAACATTCCAGAGAGCGCGACTCAAATATTATCGGTTGGGATTGCTTTTGCTCTTATTACCTTCCTGCATGTTGTAGTTGGAGAACTAGCCCCAAAAACACTTGCTATTCAAAAGGCTGAGCTGATTACCTTGATTGTGTCACGTCCGCTTATTTTGTTTTACAAAATAATGTACCCTTTTATATGGGTATTAAACGGTTCCGCACGGATTGTTTCCAGTATTTTCGGTCTTAAACCGGTATCGGAAAATGAAATAGCCCATACCGAGGAAGAACTTCGAATTATCCTTTCTGAAAGCTATAAAAGTGGCGAAATTAACCAATCAGAGTTTAAGTATGTAAATAAAATTTTTGAATTTGACAATCGGATTGCCAAAGAAATTATGGTACCTCGAACAGAAATGGTCTCTTTGTCAAAAGACGATTCATTAGAAACATTTCTTCAAGTCTTACGAGAAGAAAAATTCACAAGATATCCTGTTATTGATGGCGATAAAGACCATATTATTGGCTTAATCAATATTAAGGAAATCATGACTGATCTAATAGGTAATGAAAATCTCTCATCACAGACTCTTGAAAACTATACTCGTCCAATTATTAGAGTCATAGAAACGATTCCTATTCATGATTTATTAGTTAAGATGCAAAAGGATCGAGTTCATATGGCGGTGTTAATGGACGAATATGGGGGAACATCAGGACTTGTGACGGTAGAGGATATCCTCGAGGAAATAGTCGGTGAAATTCGAGATGAATTTGATATGGATGAAATTCCAGAGATTCGCAAGATTAAAGAAAATCATTATATTATCGATTCAAAGGTTTTAGTGAGTGAAATTAATGATTTATTAGGTGTTGAAATTGATGATGAAGATGTTGATACAATTGGCGGTTGGATTCTTACTGAGAATTATGAAGCTAAAGAAGGCGACATCATCCATCACGAGTCCTATACCTTCAAAATACTTGATATGGAAGAGCATCATATCAAGTATATTGAAGTAACTAAAAATGCAAATAATGAAGAATCAAATGCACCACAATTAGTAACAAAATCAGAGGTTCTTTCATAGTAGAATAGGCCGAATCATTCGGTCTATTTTTTTTACTATCTTTTTATTTTTTGGCTGTGTAAAGGTATTGTTGATTTTGAAACGATGTTGATTGGAGCGGAAATCAACAACTAAGTTTAAGACAGCCAACTTTATAATAGGCAAAAATAAAAAGACTGTTGAATAACAGTCTTTACTAAGTATTATTTATTTTTTGAAATGATCATTTCTTCCTCTAACTTTGCGATTTTAACTAAATGAGAATCAAGACGGCGGTTTACATGCTGAAGTTCAATACCATGTGTCTCTTCAATCCGATGCAGCGTATCTTTAATATCAGACAAATCAATCTGATTAACTTCCACTCTATGCTCAATACTATCCATTTTTTCTAATCTAGAGAGTCTTTTTTCAATGGTTTCTAATGTAGCATTAAATGTTTGGATTAAGCTTTTTAAATCCAGTTCGTTCTCTGGCAGCTTTTCAAATTCTTTCCCCATTGAACAAACCTCCCTTCTATTTGTACTTTTATTTTAACATCATTTTCACTATTTATATGTTACAAAAACAGCACATTCGTATACAAAGGATATATTCCCCTGTCTATTCATAAAGAGAACTTCCTACAAAAAAGTGAACAATTCATTAATCATTCAATTAATGTGAATATTATCACATTAATTTCAATATAAATATTGTAGTCTTACACTATAAGGGTTAGGGAGCGCTTACATAATAATCTTATCTTCTTCTCCTTCCTTATGACGGATATTAACTTTAAAAGGTTGGTGTAAAATATGTTCATATCAATCGATGAAAAAGCAGCTTTATGGTTCACGAAGGAATTTGAAATGAAAGAGCCAATTAGTATACGCCTTTACCCACAATATGCCGGCTTTGGAGAAAAAAATAAAGGATACAGCCTGGCCTTTTCAGCTGAGCAGTCCTCGGATGCCTGTTATACACAAGTACTAAATGGAATCACTTTTTATGTAGAAGGGAACGATATTTGGTTCTTCGAAAACACGGAGACTTACTTGACTTTCGATGAGTTACTTAAGGAAATTCAAATTTACTATAAGGACACATCAGTCATTCATTAAATAAGGAAAGAGACCAGCCGATTAAGGAGTGGCTGGTCCTTTTAAAATCTATCCTTGTTTACTTACACTCCAAAGGCTGTATCTCCACCTTGTACGATAAATTTATCTAATCCTTCCTTACCATCCACCTTAGTGCGACTGCTTCTTTCTCTGTATCCTTTCTCTCCGTTTATGGTTCTCAAGAATATTAACTTGTAAAAACAATATCCATAATTTAAAACTGACTGATTTTTTTTGTATAATAGAGATGTAATAAATTTCCTCTTGCTAATAATTCCTCACTTTTTAAGTTTGGTAAGAAAGGAGTTGGTCATCATGGCATCTGGTATTGCCCCTGGAGGCATTAAAATGGGAGCAATTCTCGAAAACTGGTATGAAATAGATTCAACCTTTACCTTAATAGGGATATTTTTGGGAATCGGATTTGGTGGACTAACCATTTATTCAATTATTCATAAATATAGTAAAATGCCGGTAGAAAAAACGAATCTTGATAAAAAATCAAATCTTGACTCTTTTAACCAGTATCCAACAATCGAGGTTACGCTCGAACAAGTCCGAAAAGCCGTAAGAGCCTATTCTGACACCCTTCCTAAGGGAGTTTTCCGCACCATCTTAGTCCAAGATGATCATAGCATTGACTTTGAGAAGCTAGCTCCCCATCTTGGTGGAATTCCTTCGAAGAAATTTTATATGTCGAAGGAGACCTATGATTTATTCGAGGAAAATGAAAAACTTATACCAATCGAAATGGATATGGTCCAAAAGGCGGTAGACCAATACGTGAAAGACCATAAAGAATATCCAATGTTGAAGTTTGACCCGCAGCACAGAGTAAACTATTATTTGCTCCTACAAGAACACTATCTAAAAAAGGCTCCGGTTACCCAATTTTACATTACCGATTTAGACGGACTAATCACACATATCAGCCCTTATAAAAAAAACTCCTCTCCACTTTGAGAGGAAATTTTTTTCTTTTGGGTAGTTTTTTTTGCTTTTCTTTCAACTATATTGAGATAATAGCAATGACTAATATTTTTAAATTTTAAAACGAGGGGTACAAAAATGGTAAAACAGAAAAATAAATCGCAGCATTTAGCGACTATTTCTCTTGCAATCATGGGAATTGGATTTATTGCAACCATTCCATTACAAGATTCATTTTGGGGTAATATCCTCCAAGGTGGTTTTGAAGCAGGGCTGGTCGGAGGATTAGCAGATTGGTTTGCTGTAACAGCTCTTTTTCGACATCCGCTGGGTGTTCCAATTCCTCATACGGCGCTACTGCCAAAGAACCGGCATAGAATTACGGAAGGCATTATTTCTATGCTTGAAAATGATTGGCTTACAAAAGAAAGTATTCGAAAAAAAATTAATACAATTGGTTTTACCAAAAGGTTTATAGAAGTAGCAGAAAGTGAAATCATCTCCACTTCGGTTCAAAAAAATATCGTCACTTTTATTCAAAACTTAATAAAAAAAGTAGAGGTAAGAAAGTTAACGCCAATTATTGAACAAGAACTAAAAGCTAAGTTAGAAGACTTGGATGTAAAAAAATACTTGCCCTTGCTTATTGAACAAGTAACTGAACGTAAATATGACGAAAAAACCCTTGATTACATTCTCAAGGAAATCGACGAGTGGGCCGCGAAAGATTCAACTAAATATAAGCTCGGCGGAATGGCAGTGAATGCGGTAGAAAACATCAAAGCGGACGGCTTCATGCAATTCGCCCTAAAATCTTTTAGTAATCTCGTTAACGAAGAAAAGTTGGGTAATATTATCCAAAATTTAATCCAAAAAGGGGTTGCTAGTTACCGCGATCCCTATAACGCTAATCGGCAAACGTTATTGATCCATGTCCGAAACAAACTTGAATCAATAAAGACGGACGAAAAAATTTATGAAGAGCTTTCTAATTTAACATCACATGCAATAACTAAATGGGACCCCAAAGAGCAAATTAATGATATATTAGATCAGTTTCAGCAAAAAGCTATCGATTTCGTTGCAGATCCTGCCTTTCTCGATTCTTACTTACTGCCATTTATAAATGACAATCTAGTTGCATTAAAAAACAACACAGAAAAAACAGATGAAATAGATACCTGGATTAAATCAAAACTATCATCCTTTGTCGACAAAAATCATTCTAAAATTGGTAAGCTTGTTAAAGAGAATTTAGACAGATTGGACGATAAAACATTGATCAACATGGTAGAAACTAACGTTGGAAAAGATCTGCAATGGATCCGAGTCAATGGAGCGGTTTGCGGATTTTTGATAGGACTTATCTTAGTCGGATTTAGAGCTTTCTTTTAAAATTGCCTTAAACTATTAAGGCTTTTTTTTTGCCATTATTCTAAAATCACTACTAAAAAAAATAGTTCTTTTTCAGGAACCCCTTTCATATTTAGTACTATAGTCATATTTTTAAAAACATAAGGGGGCAGGAAAAATGGCGGTTAAGTTGATAAAAATTTCTGTAGTGTATTTTGTTATTGGGGTGCTTATTGGTATGTATATGTCGATGACGGAAACCTTTGATTTTACACCTGTTCATGTGCATATTAATTTATTAGGATGGATGTCAATGGCACTTGCCGGACTAATTTATGTTGGTTTTCCAAGTGCAGCTGAAACCACACTTGCAAAGGTTCATTTTTGGCTTCATAATATCTCACTCCCTATTATGATGATCGGGCTGGCTCTTTTAGTCTCAGGTGTAGATAGTGCCGGCCCTGCAGTTGCAGTTGGTGGTACCTTAATGGTTATCGGAATCATAGTTTTTGCGATAAACATCCTGAAAAATGTAAAGCAATAATCTTGCCCCAATCCATTTTTTTAAATAGTCGAAGACACCGAAACGGTGTCTTCTTTTTTAAGGATTTACCGTTTATAAATCTCTAATAGTTTCTTTCTTAGTTTGTCCTTCTCTTCATTCGTTTTTCTATAATCATATTGATAAATTGCCCCCTCCCAATCGCCATACATTGGATTTGGGAAAACAATCAGCTTACGGCCAAACTCAGCCTGGCGTTTGTCCACCTCTTGAGATCTATCTGAAACGGTCAACCAATCAAACCCTCTGAAATCACCTAAATTATCTCCAAAGAACAAGAGAATGTCGTGTGTTTTTGCAATTTGGATACGGCGGGTTTCCTTTCCTTTTTCGCCTGGTTGTTGTAATAACACATGCTCACTCCTCACTTGAGGAGCACCCACATTTATTAAATTTTTCATGGTTGGTACCTTTTGTACTTGGTCGCGATTAGATACGTAGAATATATCGACTCCTCTTGCATTAGCATATTGCAAGAATTCAATTGCACCTGGCAAGGCCTTTGCTTCCCCACGTGTAAACCATTCATTCCATCCGAACGGAACTCCTTTTCCATTAAGGACAAACCACGCCTGATACGGACTGTTATCAAGGATCGTCTCATCAATGTCTAGGACAATGGCGGGTTTTAGTCCTGTTGTTTTTGGGCGGTCCCTTAATAGTTCATCTAATCGCATTCTGCCCAGGTTGTAACCTTGATAATATAAGGCTCTTGCTTCGGCTGAGGTTTGAAACCAAAGTACGGACATGGTATTTTGTTCATAAAGGTTTATCGAAGACCTGTCATTTGCTTCAGCCTCTACTTTTAGACTTGAGAGTGAGAGAACCATTATTACAGTCAAAAACCAACCTGTCTTCTTCTTCAATCAATACCCTCCTTTTCTTTTTCACTCTAATAGTATGTGAAAGAATGAAACATCCTAGCATTTGAGCATTAGGTATTCGTAAAAAAAAGCAGCAAGTCCAAAAAGACTTACTGCTCTTTTCCTGCTTATATGATTCGTTTTTTTACATTAGTTTCAAGCTTATCCCGTTTGTGAAATCCTTTGATATAATAAACAGCTACTAAGAAGATCAGGAATAGCGGTCCAATCACTAAAGCAATTCTTGTATCAGGGTTATAGGCCATCAATCCTATGACAAACGCTAAAAAGGCTAAGGCTAGATAAGACGTATAAGGAAATAATGGCATTTTATATTTTAGTGCCTTCACTTCACCTTGATTAAGAGTTTGGCGATAACGGATTTGAGATAAAAGAATGACACCCCATGTCCAAATCGCTCCAAACGTAGCAATACTCGTAACCCAAGTAAACACCTTTGCAGGGACAATATAATTTAGGATAACCCCTATAAGTAAAGCTCCGGCAGAAGCAACTACAGCCACTCCGGGAACACCGCTTTTGGAAACTTTACCGAAGTTTTTAGGAGCCTCACCATGCTCAGCAAGGTTAAATAGCATCCTAGCCGTACTGAAAATACCACTATTACAAGATGAAAGGGCTGCAGTTAGAACAACAAAGTTAATAATTCCCGCCGCCCCAGGGATGCCAATTTTTTCGAAAGTAAGTACAAATGGGCTTCCTTTCGTACCAATTTCTTCCCAAGGATAAATCGCCATAATCACAAACAGTGCTCCAACATAAAATAGAAGAATTCTCCAAAAGACTGTATCTATTGCTCTTGCAAGCGACTTTTCTGGATTTTTCACCTCACCTGCTGTAACCCCGATCATTTCAATTCCCAAGTAGGCAAACATAACCATTTGCAGGGATAATAACACACCTTTTATTCCATTCGGGAAGAAACCGCCATGCTCCCATAAATTCTTGACACCAGTTGCAATTCCGCCATTACCAAAACCAAAGATAATCATCCCAGCACCGATGAGAATCATAGCAATGATCGTAATAATCTTAATTAAGGCAAACCAAAATTCTAATTCTCCATAAGCTTTAACAGCAAGGAAGTTGACAGACGCCATAATGACAAGTGCTGCTAATGCCCATATCCATCTTGGAACAGCTGGGAACCAATATTCCATATAAATACCGATAGCAGTAATTTCAGCCATACAAGTAACGACCCATAAAAACCAATAATTCCAACCTGTTATATATCCAGCCAGTGGTCCTAAATAATCGCGCGCATACTTACTAAATGACCCAGCTACCGGTTTTTGAATCGCCATTTCACCTAAGGCTCTCATAATGAAAAACATGATTAAACCACTAAATGCATAACCAGCCAAAATACCTGGTCCCGCCATTTTAATCGCAGATGCTGAACCAAGAAATAATCCTACCCCAATAGCTGCACCGAGAGACATTAATGTTATATGTCTTTCCTCTAAACCGCGATGAAGTTCTTTGTTCTGAGAGTTTTTCCCCATCTATGAATCTCCTCCTGAAAAAGCTTCAATTTCCCACTTATCCACTTGTTCGTCTTTGACAAAAAATAATTATTGAATTATTATCATACTACTTATCCGCAATTAATGCGACCGACCATCCTCCTCTTTTTTTATATTGTTAGCGCTTTCAATTATACTGAAAAAATTTTGAACTTTTTCTGACATCATTTTAACATTTATGTGAACAATCTTTTTTGTAGAATAACGAGAAATTTACGATAACTTTTTGTAGAATTAAACTAAAGTATAATATTATTTCCTGATAGACAATGTGGAGGTTTTCATTTTGAATACTAGACAACATGATCCGTTTAAAACCACTTTTGATAGTTTAGAAGAATTTGCTGATTTAATAAGCCAGGTTTTAAATTGCCCGATTACTATTGAGGATGCTAACCATCGACTACTTGCCTATAGCACACATGATGAACGGACTGATCCCGCAAGGATCTATACCATCATCGGAAGAAGAGTGCCCGAGAAGGTGATAAATCAATTATGGAAAGAAGGAACCATTCCGGCTCTGCTTCAAACCCGTGAACCAATCCGTGTTAAAAAAATAGATGAAATTGGACTTCATAATAGAGTTGCTATATCTATTTGGAAGCAAGATGAGGTATTAGGCTTTATTTGGGCAATAGAAATTGACAAAACCTTAACAGAAGAGGATTTTGACTTACTCAAAAAAGCGGCAGATTCGGCAAAAAATAAACTCTTACAGCTTCAAACAAGGAAAAATAAAAAAGAAGAACATTCCCAGGAATTCTTCTGGAAACTACTAACAGGTCACTTGAAGGGTGAAAAGGACATCTATGAGCGTTTTCATGCGTTGAAAATTACTCCCTCCCCTTCCTTTGGCATTGCGGTATTTCAATTTCCAGATAACATAACAAGTAAAGTAGAACAAAACATCTCTTATTTATTAAAAACCAGTCAAATGATGAAGATTTTGCTCTATACAATTGACTGTAATCAACTTATTGTCTTAATCTCCGCTGCTAATAAAAATGAGCATTATCAAGAGTTTAATGGTTTTGTTCAGACCTTTGTTTCGACAATGGACGAACGGTTCGATATAAAAGGAATCACTCCTGGATATAGCAGTATTTATGATGATTATCAAAAAATTGGCCAAGCATATAAAGAAACCTTAAGTGTTTTATCCATAAAAGAAAAATTTCCAGAAGAAACAAAAGAAATTTTCAATTATCAAAAGCTGGGAATATATCAACTTTTTGAACTTATTTTGGAAAAAAGACAAAGCGAATTCTCTGAAAATTATTCATTAAAAAGACTGCAAGAATATGACCAAAGACATCATAGTAATTTAGTTGAAACGTTAGAGGTTTTCTTAAATAAAGATAACAATATAAATGATGCCGCTAAGGAACTAAATGTTCATGCCAACACTCTCAATTATCGGTTAAAGCGGATTTCTGAAATTGGCGATGTGAATTTTAAGGACCCTAGCCAGAAAATGCTTCTCTATGTTGACCTAAAGCTGGAGAAATATAAATAGATT
>NZ_JBALPZ010000120.1:0-8350 GCF_036965645.1 Neobacillus drentensis | reverse complement strand
CAGGTTAAAAAAATTTCTACTTTCTAAACAAAGTATTTCCGAGAAAATCATTCTATACTTTAGCCATAGCAAAGAAATACTTTTTGTATTAGGGAGGACTTCAAATATGTTTATTGGTGTACCGAAAGAAATTAAAAACAACGAAAATCGTGTTGCCCTTACTCCTGCCGGTGTTGTTACATTAATTACCGCTGGTCATATTGTATTAATCGAAAAAGACGCCGGTATTGGAAGCGGTTTCGCAAATGAAGATTATTTAAAAGCGGGCGCTGAAATCATTGAAGATGTTAAAGAGGTCTGGTCAAAAGCGGAAATGATTATGAAGGTAAAAGAGCCTTTAGAAAGTGAATATCAGTATTTCCGCCAAGGATTAATTTTATTTACTTATTTACACCTTGCTGCTGAACCTGCTTTAGCACAAGCTTTAAAGGATAAAGGTGTCTTAGCGATTGCATATGAAACAGTCTCTGTCAACAGAACTTTGCCGCTGCTTACCCCAATGAGTGAAGTTGCTGGACGAATGGCAGCCCAAATCGGTGCACAGTTCTTACAAAAGAATAACGGTGGTCAAGGAATCCTTTTAGCTGGTGTACCAGGAGTGAATCGTGGTAAGGTAACCATTCTCGGCGGTGGTATTGTTGGAACCAATGCAGCAAAAATGGCGATTGGTCTAGGTGCAGATGTGACGATCATTGACTTAAGTGCAGACCGTTTACGGCAGTTAGATGATATCTTTGGAAACCAAGTTAAGACCTTAATGTCTAACCCATTTAACATCGCTGAGGCAGTTGCGGAAGCTGATCTTGTCATCGGAGCTGTGTTGATTCCAGGTGCTAAGGCTCCAAAATTAGTAACAGAAACAATGGTGCAGTCTATGAAGCCAGGTTCTGTAATTGTTGATGTTGCGATTGACCAGGGCGGAATTGTGGAAACAAGCGACCATGTCACAACACATGATAATCCTACTTTTGTCAAACATGGTGTGGTTCATTATTCCGTTGCCAATATGCCTGGGGCGGTTCCAAGAACTTCTACTATTGCCCTTACAAACGTTACAGTTCCATATGCATTACAAATCGCAAATAAAGGGGTTATTAAGGCCATTTCGGAAAATGAAGCTTTAAAACTCGGTGTAAATGCAGCCAACGGGGAAATAACTTATCAAGCAGTGGCCAAAGACCTAGGGTTTACTTATGTATCAGTGGAAGAGGCACTAGCAAAAGAACCTGTTATACTCTAATTCGCAGTACTACTACATTTATCCAAACCAAATGTTTTGGTTTAAAACAAGAGGCAGCTATGAAAATAGCTGCCTTTATATTATAGATATTTTCGATGTACTCCCTTTCCATCATAGGAAAACAACATATTTCTATCTTCTATCATGGTTTCTATGTGGACAGGTCTGCCCCAAAGCTGATGAATATATGGAAGCACCTTTTCAAGATACTTTACGTCTAATTCTACACCCTCATACCAATGCATCAAGTACAGCTCTCCATTTTTCAAGAAATCGCCATCATTGACCGTGATATAAGGGAATCCTCCGTTCACACGCATATTCACTAATTGATCACGGACATGTTCCCATTCTTTATCAACAATCTTATAATCCCTTCCCTGCTTTTGGAACAGATACATATCCTCTCTCATCACTAAGTCCTTGTTTAAGTAATTACGAAGAAAAGAAATGTCTGATTCAACTTCCCTTACCTCGAACATCTTTTCCCTGCCGGACCCTGGCTGAACACCTCTTCGTTTCATCTCTTCAGTTGGGTTATTATATCTTTCTTCGATATCCTCAAAGATTTTAATACCAAGGTAATAAGGATTGATTCCCGTTTTGGATGGTTGAACAACCCCCGCATTCAGTTTAGCAAATTCAATCGCCTCACCACTTGTTAAATCCAATTCGCGTAATATCCGTTGATGCCAAAATGAGGCCCACCCCTCGTTCATAATTTTCGTCTCTAGCTGCGGCCAAAAATAAAGCATTTCCTCACGCATCATGGTTAAAATATCGCGCTGCCAATCCTCTAACTCTCTACTAAAGGTTTCAATAAATAATAATAAGTCCTTTTCCGGTCTTGGCGGGAACTTCCTTTTCTTCGGACTGCTGATTACCTTATTTTCTTTTTCATCCAGCTTCCATAAATCATCATATGGGGTTACATTTCGCTGCTCATCATCTTCATCGTCATCTAGATCTGTAATGGACCATGAAAGCTTCGGCCTCATTAGAGAAGGGTCAATATGCTCATCAATGGCTAATACAGCATCTAAAAAGGTTTCTACTTCCTTCTTTCCATATTGTATTTCATATTTATGGATTCGCTCTGCAGTTGCAGCCATACTTTCTACCATATCCCGCTTGGTATTCTGGAAGCGGACATTATTTTTAAAGAAATCACAATGAGCCAAAACGTGGGCTACGATTAACTTATTTTGAATAAGGGTGTTAGAATCAAGCAAAAACGCATAACAAGGGTTAGAGTTTATTACGAGCTCATAAATTTTACTTAATCCTAAATCATAATGCAGTTTCATTTTGTGGAATTGTTTCCCGAAGCTCCAATGTGAAAATCGAGTTGGCATCCCATAAGCACCAAAAGTATAGATAATTTCAGCTGGACAGATTTCATAACGCATTGGATAAAAATCCAGGCCAAAGCCTCTGGCAATTTCGGTAATTTCACTAATAGCATATTCTAGCTGCTTACGATCTTCTATGTTCATTCCTCACTCCCCCTTTTCCTCTTAAAACAATGTATGAAGAAAAGGTGGGATTGATGAGAAAGATGGCCAAAAAACAATAGCAAGCCCTATTGTTTTTGTTATTCTATTGTTAATGACAAAAGGTCTTATTGGTTACGGGATTCATGATGAAATGATTGATTTAATTTTTTTGCCTCTTTCGCTAAGAGGAGTCCAACATATTTATTACGTCTCCATTCGTTTCTAAAAACCGAAAGAGGTGGATTTGTCTCTCCAACCAAGTAACTAATTTCAATAGTCATCGCCGGTTTGTGATAGGTCGTTATATACCAATCGGTAAATCCTCCGCCGATTGCGTTCGGATCAGGTTTGGCTAACTTATAGCCAGTCAGCCTTGCTACCTTTTTCGCAAGCATAAAATCTCGGTTCAAATGTTTCCCATTTTTATAATTCCAAAAAATCTCCCTCCCTGCTGTATGATAAGCAACTGCTAGTGAAGGCTTTATTTCCTCAATAAATGCAGTTAAGGCAATAACTTCTTTGGATTCAAATGGTTTTTCACCCTTATAAAATGCATAGCTGGGGTTTGACGGTTCTTCATTTAAACTGGTCCAGCCTGCCGGATATTGTCTGTTTAGATCGACTCCCACCCCATTAGCTTTCCATCTCTTTAGATTTTTTGAGCCTTCATTCATCAACAGCAATTGTTTTTGAAATTTGGGAGGGAATGATTTAAGTTTTCTTTGTTGAATATTAACACCATCCGGATTAAGCATAGGGATAAACCAAATCGAAACTTGATTCAAGATATCAGTTGATCTAAATCCTATTCTTTTGCCTTCCTGATAGGCTTCGGCATAACTCTCGAGCATGTTCATCAGAAGGGCGCTTGTCAGCCATTCTCGTCCATGATGCGCACCAACCAATACAATATTAGTTCTTCCCTTTCCCAGCTTTACTCCCCAAATCTCCTTACCCATATGACTTGTTCCTATAGACTTAATTTCAATATGCTTTCGATATTTTTTAGTGATTTTTTTCAGATCTTGCTGCAGACATTCATATGAATATGGTTGATCTACAGTTACAATCTTTGCATCTGCCGCGGGATTTATAAGTGTGAATAAGCAGAAAAGGACACAAATGAATCGACCCAATTTAAGGCACCACTTTTCTTTAAAAAACTTATTTTATACTGGTAAATGTTAAAAACACCGTAAACATAAGGTGTCCAACATTTTCTGTGAAAGTTATCGGAGGAATGTCATAAAATAAAGTCAACTCCTAATAAGGAGGAGGCAAAAACAAATGAATAAATTGGATTACGATCGAGCGTTATATTATACGCACAGATCTGAATGGGACAATTTGCTTATCTTAATGGTTCGGACAAAGGACCAATTTTTATCGAAAAAGATTGAACAATTCCTGCACGCTTATAATTTTGAACGTGACTACACCGTGATTGAAACAAAATTATATAATCTTCTTCGTTACATTGACCATGCTAACGAATCTCTGGACCCTGATACAAATGGCTTACCGATGTATAGTCTTTCCTGAAAATTGAAGTGGATACCGAATTGTTGAGAAAAATTTTCTACCGGGAAAATGGAATTCCACCAAAAAAAAGGCCTCCAATATTGGAGGCCGTTTTATTAGAATAGGCTGAAGTTATACCTTATTCGGTTTAATTAGTTTGAACCATTTTTACCTTCTTTTCTACTAACTCCATAAAGTCTTTTTCAATGGTTTGCAGCTTTTGTTTGCTTTCTGCAAGACTTGAACTATTGACACCAAAATAAAATTTAACTTTTGGCTCTGTACCTGATGGGCGTAGGCAGACCCATGATCCATCTTCAAAAATATATTTTAAAACATTGGATTTAGGTAATTGAATGGACTCTTCTCCATCTTTTGTTGTCCGGATTCGAGTTAAATAATCTTCACTAGCAAGAGTTTTAAGTGAACCTAGGTTTGTCAAGGATTCCTTACGGAATGATGCTAATAAGCGTTGAATCATCTCTGCTCCTTCTTTGCCTTTCAGGGTTAAAGAACGAAGTCCCTCTTGATAGAAGCCATACTTTTCAAATACCCCTAGCAGCCCTTCATAGAGGGTTAATCCTTGCTTTTTATAATAGGCACAGACTTCCACAGCGAGGAGCGCTGCTTGAACAGCATCCTTGTCACGTGCAAAGTCTCCAATTAGGTATCCGTAAGACTCTTCGTAGCCAAAAAGGAAGGTGTGATCACCTGTTGTTTCATATTCATTGATTTTTTCCGCGATAAATTTAAATCCTGTTAAAACATCAATGGTTTCTAAATTGAAAGCATCAGCAATTCTCCGGCCTAATTCAGATGTAACAATGGTTTTTAGCACAACACCATTGTTTGGCAATGTTCCTTTCTCTTGTTTCTGAGAAAGAAGATAATCCACTAATAAGGCACCGGTCTGATTACCCGTTAAAACAATATATTCTCCTGCTTCATTAAGAACGGCAATTCCAAGACGGTCTGCGTCAGGATCAGTGGCAATTAAGATATCCGCTCCGATCTTCTTTCCATCGCGAATCGCCAATTCAAATGCCGCATGCTCTTCAGGATTTGGACTCTTTACGGTTGAAAATTCAGGATCAGGCAATTCTTGTTCTTTTACAACCGACACATTCTTATATCCTAATGCCGCAAGGCCAGCCCGAACTAATTTATTGGCCGTCCCATGTAATGGAGTGAAGACGATCTTAATATCGCTCTCCTCAGCAAGGCTTGGATTCTCAGAAATAGTCTTTAATTTTTCAATATAGACTTGGTCAATTTCTGTGCCAATGGTTTTGATTAATCCGGCATTGCGTAATGATTCCTCATTGCTAACTTGAATTAGTAATTCATTATCAATTTCATTTACCTTGGCAATCACGATGTCAGCCGCTTCAGGTGGCAGCTGGCCACCGTCTGAGCCGTACACTTTATAACCATTATATTCTGGAGGATTATGGCTTGCTGTAACAACAATGCCAGAAAAAGCGTTTAAGTGTCTTAATGCAAATGAAAGTTCCGGTGTAGGACGTAACTCATCAAATACATAGGTTTGAATTCCTTTAGAAGCAAGAGTTTTAGCAGCCTCTAATGCAAATTCCGGTGATTTATGACGTGAATCATAAGCAATGACTACTCCACGCTTTTTTGCTTCCTCCCCCTGTTCTTCTATGTATGCTGCTAATCCTGCGGAAGCCTTACGAACTGTATAAACGTTCATACGATTGGTGCCCGCACCTATTTCTCCCCGCATTCCACCTGTGCCAAACTCTAGATTCTTATAAAATATTTCTTCGAGTTGTTTTTCATTTCCCTTTAATGCTTCTAATTCATTTTTTAATTCATTGTCCAGATTTTCAAACTCCAGCCAACTTTTCGCAATTGCTTTCCAATCCATAGATGTGTCCCTCCTAGTTTTGTCCATACAATAATTCTAAGTTAAGGTCTGTTACTCCTCTGAAAAACCCGCTATAAAAACCGACAAATTTTGCAGAGTCAGGAAAATCTCCATCTTCTATAATACCTTAAAAATACTGATAATAAGAATATGAATTAAAAAAAGCCTGTAAAAAACAGGCTTAATGTTAACTCTTGCTTTTATATAATAAGCTCATTGTCTGCTTTTGTATAAATACTAAGCATGGAACCCTTCAAGCTTTTCCCTTCATAAAACTGCTCAAAGTCAAAGGGAAAAAACAGTCCAAATTCTTTTAATGTGGCAACATTTCTATTGAATACCATCTCGTATTGCTCGTCTAACTGTGACGACTCCAAAATTGAAATAACTGTTTGTATACTCGTCATAACTTGAAAGGCATCTTTTAATGTATTAAAATCCAAAGACGTATCCAAAACCTTTAATTCCTCAAATTGACTGATTTCTTCATCACTAAAATACTGAGGAAAAATATTGGAATAAATGTACCTCACCAGTTCATTAATCTCTTCTTCTTGACTTGGTGTCGAGGCAAAAACTATTTTCACTTATTTAACCCACCTTTGCCATCGCTTATTTCTGTCGTAATATATATCATAAGAATAACATAATTCGTAGTGAATTTTGGGTGGTAATTATCACCACAGCAAATTTAAAAAAACTCCAGATATAAAAATGAAGCTGGAGCTGGACAATAGATTAAAGGAGAAAAATTATGTACTTAACCAAACGAACTGGTGAGTGGCTGCAAATCATTATTCCAAGAGAGTGGGATGGGCTTACCCTTGAATACCTTTTCCGGCAAGTTTGGGAAGCTCCCAAAAAATTAACTCATCAATTCCGGTCCGAGAATAAGGTTTTACTGGAAGGCAGCCAGGTTTACTGGAACTCACCATTAACTGCTGGCGCAAAGCTTCAACTCCATCTTTTTGAAGAAGAAACTTCTCAAGTGATTCCAACCTATCATGAGTTAAATATATTGTTTGAAGATGACCATGTGTTAATTATTAATAAACCGCCATTTATGACAACTCATCCAAACGATCCAGCTAAAGAAACGGATTCCCTTTTGAACGCTGCAGCCTTTTATTTGTTAGCAAAAGGTGAATCAGCTAATGTACGTCAAATCCATCGGTTAGACCGTGATACATCGGGCGCCATTCTTTTTGCAAAACACGCACTAGCAGGTGCGATTCTAGATAAAATGCTTGAAAAACGTCTAATCAAAAGAACTTATCTTGCCGCTGTACATGGGCTAATTAAACAGCGGAAAGGCACCTTAAACATGCCGATTGGCCGAGACCGGCATCATGCGACAAGACGCAGAGTGTCACCAACTGGACAAACTGCGGTTACCCAATATCAAATTTTAGATTTTAATAAGCAAAAGGATTTTACTTTAGTTAAATGTTGGCTTGAAACGGGGAGAACTCATCAAATTAGAGTTCACTTTAGTCATTGGGGTCATCCCTTGATTGGTGATACATTATATGGAGGTAAACCAGTCACGGACAGACAGGCTCTCCATGCAGCGAAGCTCGAATTTACCCATCCGTTTACTCACGAAACAATTATATGTCATGCACCATTTTCGGATCTGTTTGAATTTTTTCAATCTATTGATATAAAAAAAATATAGAAAAAAGGATGTCTCAACTCCATTAGAGAGACATCCTTTTCGTTTGTTATTTATTTTTAGTCTGCTTTTCTAAAGGCTCGCATAATAAAACTTAAAAGAAGCACTAAAACTGCGGCGCCGATGATGGCAGGTATTATGGCAAAGTCAGCTACATTTGGTCCCCAGTTTCCCAAAACTGCTCTTCCTAACCATGCACCAACAAAACCTGCGATGATATTACCAATAATGCCCCCCGGAATATTTCTTCCGACTATTAAACCTGCTAACCAGCCGATGATACCACCAACAATTAATGACCAAATGAAACTCATTTAGAACACTCCTTTTTAGTATTCTTCATTTCACTTTTTTTGTTTATTCCTCAGGCAGTTAAAGCTTAATTACTTTTACCCTTGTTTACTGCCTGTACATATAAAGTACCCTGTTTTTTTATTTATACTCATGAAAAAATCATATTTAAAAAGACATAAATTAATGATAGTAGGCAAAAGTAATAAAGAAATTCTTTAATCATATAGCCATAT
>NZ_JBALPZ010000119.1:11807-13861 GCF_036965645.1 Neobacillus drentensis | reverse complement strand
CACAATCTTGATAAGAGCCGCTCCATACGTTTATTGGTGAAGGTGCAAACGGCATTCCGTGGTTAAGATCCATTGCTTCTCCTTCAGCTTTTGCTTCATTTACATCAATTAGGACTAATTCCTCAGCAACTCCCTGGTTAATCAATGAATACGCATAACTGCAACCTACAGCACCTGTTCCAACTAGTACAACACGATTTACTTTTTCTTTAATCATGATCATAAATCTCCCTTCGGATGAAAAAGTTTAAAATAGTAACCAGCTAATGATTCCAATTACAACGAGTAAACCTACGCTATATTTAATGGTCACTTTAAATAATTCACTTTCTTTTCCTGCTATTCCAACTGCTGCGGCCGCAACAGCGATAGATTGAGGTGAAATCATTTTGGCCATTGTCCCCCCCATTACATTGACAGCAACCATTGTTTCAGGTGCTATGCCAATTTGTGAAGCAGTGACAGATTGAAGTGGCGCAAATAAAGAACCGCTGTTTACCACACTGCCTGTTAAAAATACTCCTAACCACCCTAGCACTGGCGAGAATAATGGAAATATTGCACCTGTTGAAGCAAAAGCTAAACCGAGTGTTGATGACATACCGGAGTAAGTACAAATGTAAGCAAAAGCAAGTACACTACAAATGGTTAGCGCTGGTGACAATAACTCTTTTGTCGTTTCTTTTGCAGTATCTATCAGCAGTTTGCTGCTGCAGCGAAAAAGAATGCTTGCAACAATGATCGTTATGACAATGGCTGTTGTAGTAGATGAAAATAAATCTAATTTAAATACTGCAGCATATGGTGTATCCTGCGGAACAATTGGTGGATGCTTGATGACGGTATTGTTTAATCCTGGAATGGGCAGCAATAAGACTAACTTTTCTAAAGGGCCGCCAGTTATAAATAAATTTTTGAAAAAGGATAAATTAAATAAAGTAACACATAAGGTTAAAAATACAAATGGCATCCAGGCAAAAGCAATTTTTCCAAAAGAGTACTTAACCTGCCTATCTACCGTCTTCTCTTTATTTACCCGGAAAATTTCTTTCGGTTTCCACACTTGTAAAAATAGGGCTAGTGCTACTAAGCTCACAATCGCAGCAAAGATATCTGCAAGTTCAGCACCTAAGAAAGTTAGAACCAATGCCTGTGTAAGGGCAAATGATACACCGCTGACTAGTATTGCTGGGAAGGTTTGTCTAATCCCTTTCAATCCGTCAATGATAAAAATTAGTAAGAATGCTACTACAATACTTAAGATTGGAAGGACAAAGGCCGTATATCTTCCTACAACAAGACCATCTAACCCCGTAAGCAGGGATGGAACAGTTACTGGAATACCCATTGCTCCATATGCACCACCAGCAATGTTTGCAATCAAACAAAGACTTGCTGCATATATAGGACTAAATCCAAGTCCTACTAAAATGGCTGCTGTTATCGCAACAGGTGCTCCAAATCCTGCAGCTCCCTCCAAAAATGCTCCGAATGAAAAGGCTACGATAAGAACTTGCAATCTTTGGTCGGCTGTAATAAAAGAGATACTATTTTCGATAATTGCAAATTTACCTGTTTTTACGGTTATTTTATAAAGGAAAATGGCAGCAAACACAATCGATGCAACCGGCCATATACCAGCTAAAGCTCCATATACAGCAGACATCAAAACTAATATTATAGGCATTTTATAAATGAAGACTGCAACAATTCCTGCTACAATGATGCTGTAGAGTCCTGCCATATAGCCCTTTAATTTAAAAACTGTCAGCATTACAATAAAAAAAACGATAGGAATGGCAGCTATAATAGCTGACAACCAAATGTTACTCAATGGATTATATAATTGCTCCCAAACATTCATGCTGTTCAACTCCCAGTTAATAGTAAATCCTTTTTATTCTTACCAATTATGAACAAACAATGATTCATAATGTGAAATAATTCACAATTAAATCAAAAAATAGTTTTACTTTTTTCTATTAAAATCGATTTTTACTATTGTTACGGTAACAACGTTAGTATATCACCCTGTTTGTGAAATGTTTCACATT
>NZ_JBALPZ010000119.1:2464-11794 GCF_036965645.1 Neobacillus drentensis | reverse complement strand
AATTATCTCTAGGGAGGAAAGTACTGATTAAAGACTGGAAAACACAAAAGTAAAGGACTTTCACCAAATTTAATGACCAAAAACCTCATTAACTTATGATACAGCTCACCATAATAAAAAAAGCGTGCCTAAGGACACGCTTTTTCTAATTCATTACACTTGAACTGGTTTCCCGCTTGTTTCATGTTCCACTGAATCGGTGACTTTAAAGCGCCCTGCCACAAAGGCAGCGAGGAATGCGCCCAAGACCATAGCAAAGCCCAATACGTAAAAACCATTGATTAAATTACCATCATGCGCCACCGCACCAACAACGATAGGACCCACAATTCCACCGAAATTCCCGCACAGATTAATGAGACCATTGGCCGTACCCGCTTGATCACGCGGCACGAATGACATCGCCCATGCCCACCATGGACCCATGGCAGCGTAAATGCCGATACCGGCTACAACCAACACAATCATGTTAGCAACAAGACTCAAACCTATAAAGTGTTCCACAATGAGAGCAAGTCCTCCGATAGCTAAAGCAACCGCGACAAACGTGCTCCGTTTCCCACCGCGGCGATCTGACATAGTCGCAGTTACGTACATAGCGATGGCGGCGAGGATAAATGGAATCGCAGACAGAAAACCGATGGCCTGTATTCCAGAACTGCTTAACTGTTTCATCAAGCTCGGCATCCACAGGCCGAAGCTATATAATCCAGTGATCCAAAGGAAATAAATGATACAAAACACCCAAATTTTCGGATTCGCAATGACCTCCAAAAGTGAGCCCTTCTCTTTAATAGCCGTTGACTTATTTTTCATCAAGTAATCCCGCTCTTCCTTGGAGAGCAAGCGATCCTTAGCAGGAGAATCTGCGCCCAGAAAATAGAAGACAACCGCTAAAATCAATGGAGGAATTCCTTGTAAAATAAACATCATCTCATAATTCCATGTTTGGATCATCCAGCCCGCCAAAGGAGACATGATAATGGAAGAGATAGGAAGCGACATTTCCGAAAAGTTAATCGCGCGGGCCCTTTCTTCGTCCGGATACCAGTTCACAAAATAGATAGAAAACGCTGGCCATACGACACCTTCAGCCAATCCCATGATAAAACGCACAGCCATCAGGGCAGCAAAGCTATGGACCATACCAGTGAGCATCGCGGCTGCTCCCCAAACGATTAAGGCAAAAACAATCATCGACTTGGCGCTGAATTTTCCGGCAACCCATCCTCCCGGTATTTGGGTAAGCACATATCCCCAGAAGAAACCGGAAAGCAAAACTCCTACACTAGCAGTGGAAAGTCCAAGGGATTTAACCATTAAAGGGGCGGCCATTCCAATATTGGAACGGTCCACAAAAGCTGTCAGATAAATTAAAAAGAGTAAAAGTCCAATACGGTACCAGCGGGCTTTTGGAATCTTTTTCATTTTTTTCACTCTCCAAATTTTAAAATTTATTGTATGGTATCTCCTTGATGATGACTTTTTTCAGGCTATTCCTGACAGAAATGGATGCAAGAATTGCAGCCAGCAGGCTTCCTAACGTCAAATTACAAACCATGTTCGCCATTGCGGCCAGCCCTGCCAAAGGGCCAAACGTATCATTCGCCAGTACAGTCGCCAAAGCAGAATTGCAGATCCCTACTTCAAACACAATCGAACGGCTTTCCACTTCGTCATAGTGGAGGAATTTCGCAAAAAGATAGCCCAGCAGCATCTGCATAATAATTTGCAAAATGACACATAAAAATAAGGAAGGTAATATGGCCGGATGACCCAGCAGCGGCTTACTGGCCTGGGAAGCAATGCCCAAAACCACGATATACAAGGCAGCCGAAGAAGAAATGGGTGCTGCTGGTTTCACATGCTGCTGGATCTTCGGAAAATTATATTGTATAAATATTCCGATAATTAACGGTAAAAAAACAATCTTTGTCATCTTCCATAGAAAGGGCAGATAAGCAAAATGCACACTGGAACCAATAAAAAGCTTCGCTAAAGCCGGCGTGATCAAAGGGCCGAGCAGCGTGTCCACCGCAGACATGGTGATACTCAAGGCAAGATCCCCTTTGGCAATTAAAGAGTTCAGATTAGCCGAAGTACCGCTGGGGACAATTCCCGCCATGACAACCCCTGCAAAAAACTGGGTGGATGAAAAAAATAGATACGCCACAAGCAGCGAAACGAGTGGAGCAATCACCCATTTTCCGGCTGACCCCACAAGAGGGACTTTTGGTTTTTGGATCAGTACCTTCAGACGTTCCAGATCCAGTGTCAGTCCCATTATCAACAGGACAAAACCAAGAGCAAGGCTGCTAATGGCACTAAGTGGAGTGAATAACTCCGGCGAAAAAACAGCCCATGCAGCAAATGCTATGATCCAAATCGGCATTAAGCGGGCGATCACAAATGTTGCCATTTTCATTGTTGGAGCCTCCAAACATTCCAAAGGATAGTTTATTAAAATAATTATTCCAAATTGTCCAATTATTTTAAATGGTACAATTTTACCAAAATAATCCTATCCTCTAATCAAACCAATAAATCGATTCCTCTACCCGGTTCAACTTCACTCGCTGTCCGATGGAAGCCTGATCTCCCTCTAAGCGGGCCGTGACTCTCAATCCCCCGTCTAATTCGACCAAGGCAACGACATAAGGCAGCTGTGATTCATACTTTCCTGCCGCCACGCGAATAGTGGTGTAGGAATAAATGATACCTGTGCCTGTGTGTTCTGTTTCGACAAGATGATCGGAGGTGCATTTTGGACAGCTGTATTTAGGAGGGATGGCTTGATGGCCGCATTCCTCGCAGACTACCACCGTGATTTCCATGCGCTAAACCCCCTTTCCGGCAAAAAGATGGACGACGGAATAGGCTCCCGTTCCGCCCAAATTTTGCGCCATGCCAATCCTGGCCCCTGGCACTTGGTTAGATGCTGTTCCTCTAAGCTGGGCGACAATCTGGATAATTTGCGCAACACCGGTGGCACCAATCGGATGACCGCGGGATAGGAGGCCGCCGCTCGTATTGACTGGAATCTTCCCGCCGTGCTGTGTCAGCCCTTGTTCGACCGCCTGCCAGCCGGTTCCCTTTTCGAAAAAGCCAAGATCTTCAATGGCTAGAAGCTCTGTCATCGAGAAGCAATCATGAAGCTCGAGCACATCGATATCATCAGGGCCCAATCCCGCTTGGGCATATGCTTGCCGTGCCGCTTCCACCGTAGCGGAAATCGTCAGGAGCTCTGGAATCTCCTGCATGAGCGGCGGACCCGAGGCTTGACCTGAGGCAAGCACCTGGACACCAAGCTCTTTTGCCGAAAGAACCACCGCAGCAGCGCCATCCGTTATCGGGGAACAATCAAATAATCCGAGCGGGTCACAGATCATCCTAGCTCGCAGGATCTCCTCTATGGAGGTCCCTTTTTGGAATTGGGCTTTTGGGTTATTCAATGCATATTGGCGGTTTTTCATAGCTGCCATGGCTAAATGATCTTTACGTGCACCTGTTTCATAGAAGTAGCGATTGGCCACAATGCCGAAAAATCCAGGGAACGTCAACCCGGCTGGTCCCTCATTGGAGTCATTGTCCATCGCCATGTTAATCGCGTGTGTCACAGTCTCCGTTCCGGCATGAGTCATTTTTTCAACCCCCAAAACCAGGACCCGGTCATAGATTCCTCCCGCAATCAGCTGGTAGGCCTGACGGAAGGCAATCCCTCCAGAAGCGCAGGCTCCCTCCATTTTGGCAGCAGGAATCGCCCCCAATCCCAGCGAGCTTGCAAGCATCGAACCCAGAATTTCTTGTCCGGCCAAGCTTCCTCCCATAAAATTGCCCACAAAAATCGCATCAATTTTCGGCTGGCCCGCGTCTCGCAGCGCTTCCCGGCCTGCTTCCACAGCAAGCGATTTGATGCTCCTGTCATGCTTGCCGAATTTCGTCATGCCAATGCCTGTTACGGAAACCTTTCTCATTTGGATACCTCCCAATACTCCGCACGAATTTCTTTGCGCATGATTTTTCCGTAAGAGCTTTTCGGCAGAGTATCCACGATGAGAATGGCTTTTGGCTTTTTATATCCAGCCAAGTGATTCCGGCATAGCTCAATCAGCTCCAGTTCTGTCACTTGTTGACCCTCTTTCAGCACCACATGCGCATAGACAGCCTCTCCCCATTTCTCATCGGGGATGCCAAATACACAGGTTTCCTTGACAGCCGGATGAAGATTCAGCACTTCTTCCACTTCCCGCGGATACACATTCGCTCCTCCGCTGATAATCACATCCTTCTTGCGGTCGACAAGATGCAGAAACCCTTGAGAATCCAGCCATCCCAGGTCACCGGTATGGAGCCATCCATCCTTTAGTGTTTCGGCTGTGGCCACGGGCTGATTCCAGTATCCCTTCATCACGAGTGATCCCCGGCAAATGACCTCACCTATCTCTCCAACTGACAATGGTTTCCCCTGATCATCTATAATTCTCACGTCCACAAAAGGACCGATGGCTCCGCAGGAATCGGGCTTATTGGCCAACTCTTCTCTTGGCATCATCGTGATCGTCATGGGAGCCTCGACCTGTCCATACGTTTCGACAATTTTAGGCCCGAGCCATTCTAACGCGTCCTTGATTTTCTCCGCGGCCATCGGGGCACCTGCCATATTGATTGTCCTTAGGGAGGAAAGATCCCTTGAAGGGAAGCTCGCTTCATGAATCATCAGATTGACCATCGTCGGCACCAGAAAGACAGTGGTAATTTTTTCTTTTTCAATGGCCTCAAGAAAATCCTTCGGCTCAAACTTATTGAATACTACCTGCTTACACCCCAATAAAAGAGCACATTGAGCCAGGAAGTTGCTGCCGTGGGTGAGCGGAGCGACATGCCCAATCACATCCTGCTGCGTAATCCCGCAGCCCATGCTCAAAGAAAGAGCACCTGAAATGAAATTGCGATGTGTAAGCATAACCCCTTTGGGCCTTCCGGTTGTTCCCGATGTATACATAATGGCGTATGTATCACCTTCGGCCACCTCAATAGCTGGTATGATATCGGGATACGGTGAGATCCATTCCTCATATTCCGCTGTGGTCACCATAGGACACAGTGTCTCGATTCCCGGTAGCAAATGGGGTTCAGCGATCAACAGGCTTGCCTCTGAATGCTCCAAAATGTATTCATGCTCTTTCGGATGCATTCTGTAATTAAGGGGAACCTTAATCAGCCCCGCCCAAGCGATGGCTACGTCCAATTCGATATGCTCCAAACGGTTGGACATCAGGATGGCGACCCGGTCCCCCTTCTTCAAGCCACGGTCGAGCAGCGCATGGGCCAAACGGGCGGAACGTTCTGACAGTTCCTTATATAAATAGGTAGTCCCCCCATCCGTCAGTGCTGCCTTATTTGCACATCTAAGGCAGGTCTTTCTAGCAAGGCTCGCTATTGTTTCCATTCCATCATCACTTCCTTCGGTATTGAATGGTTTGAAAGCCCAGGTCAGAGCGGTACGCCCGTACAGCATCTATTTCCTGGCCAACAAGGATCGAAAATTCCAACGTTACCAAGATGATGTTTTTTCCCTTGAGAAAATGCCCTCCCCGAATCTGGCCGTCCTGGTCAATAATCAGACCATGAAAATGCAGGTCAAGTTCCCCTTCCTGATTGCGGCAGATCATTCCCGTGCCTTGGAGAATTTCCATGACGCCTTGGATGGTCACTGGATCACTGTAGGCTGGCTGTCCAACTGGGCCTTTGATCCCGTAGACGTAATGGGCCTGCTCAAGGGATCCGATACAAGTCACCATGCCGGTATCGACTCCATGGTACTCGCATTCCTCGAGCAGCCCTTGCATCAAATCCTGGCCTTTTTCCAGGGTTCCCCAAATGACGCCCTGGTCGCGGTTATAGACCGACTGCCTTTTGGCCGACATATCATCCTCCCCCCTTACATCATTTGCACGCCTCCGCAGACATTGAGCGCCTGGCCAGTAATGTAGGCAGCTTGATCGGAAGCAAGGAATAAAGCGGCTTCGGCTACCTCCTGCGGCTGCCCCACTCGCTGAAGAGGAATCGGGCCCACATAATCGAGAATGGCCTTTTCCGCGGAACCGCCAAAGAGAGAAGCCCGATCACGGCCAATTGCCTGCAGCATTTCCGTTTCCATTGGACCAGGACAAACCGCATTGACCCGCACCCCATATTCTCCAAAAAAATCCGCCATCGACTTTGTTAAGCTGAGAACCGCTGCTTTTGAAGCCCCATAATGCATGGCCAGCGGCCGGGGAAAGCGGGCGGCGATCGAAGATATATGGATGATTGACCCCTGGCCCCTTGTGATCATATGTTTCCCGACCGCTTGAGAAAGAAAGAACAGCCCTTTTAAATTGACGGAAAGCACACGGTCCCAATCGTCTTCCTCTACTTCCAAAAAAGGTTTTGTCTGCATGATCCCTGCATTATTAATCAAAACATCGATTCGCTCTGTGTCCGCAATGACCTGGTCTACCGTTTCCCTCAATTCCTGAACATTCGTAATATCCATGACCACATTTTTCACATAGCCGGTCAGCTTCAAACATTCCCGCTTCGCCTCTCCCAAGGCCGCTTCATCTCGATCGACGAGAATCAGGTTCGCCCCTTTTCCGGCAGCAGTACGAGCCAGAGCTAGCCCGATGCCTCTGGCGGCACCGGTAATCATGATGAATTTCCCTCCCAAGTTATCCAATGGCCAGCCCTCCACATACTTTTAAAACTTGACCGGTCACATAATTGGAAGCAGGTGAAGCCAAATAGACCACGGCCTCGGCAATGTCGGCCGGATCGCCCATCCGCTTGATCGGCTGCCCGTCCAAAGGATACTCCAATCCTCTGGTCAGTTCCGTAACGACCGACCCTGGGGCAATACTGTTACAGTAAATGCCCAGCTCCCCTACTTCCTTGGCCACCCATTTCGTCAGGGCGATGATGCCTCCTTTAGAAGCGGCATAAGCCGGACCGGATCTTCCTCCATTGCTCCCGGGCAAGGAAGAGGTAACCCCCCCGATAATGCCGGAAACCGAACTGATGTTGATGATTTTGCCGTAGCCTTGATTCTTCATATAAGGATAAATCACTGCTTGCGTAAACAAGAAGGTCCCGAGAAGGTTCGTATCGATATCACGCTGCCAATCCTCTACAGTCATTTCCTCCAATCCCAGACGTGAAGCCGTCCCAGCATTATTGACCAGGATATCGACTTTGCCCAAGCGTTCAACCGTTTCAGAGACTGCCTTTTGCACTTCCTCCTTCTTGCGTATGTCAACCTGCATCGCCAAGACCCTGATATCAGGGTTTTCCGATTGGATGGCTTGCACTGTTTCTTCACTGGATAAAAGATCGATGATCACAATATGGCATCCGCTTTTAGCCAGCGCTCCAGCGCAGGCTGCACCGATTCCCCGTGCCGCTCCTGTAATGATGGCCACTTGACCTTTCAAGCTTGGATTATGGCTTATTTCCCACATATGTAAAACTCCCTTCTATTTCATGAGTTAACTATGCAAATATCATGCCAAAATTTCACTCGCATTAAGTTAAGCGCTTTCAGACTTATATGCATTTCTGCATATGCAAAAATGCTCATATTTTTAGTTAATTGCGCATACTTGCCTATATAGTTTTCAGAATATAAAATATATTTAAACAGAAGGAATCAGGTGGAATTTCATGACAAGTATCCAAAACACTCGAATCACCGAGAAGCTTTACCAGTCACAACTACTACTTACACATTTAATTGATAGTTCCTATGATGGCATCACGATCATGGATCCTTCTGGAAGAATCATATGGTACAATAAAGCCTATTTGCGTATTTCAGGATTAGCCCCCCACTTATTGGATACCTTAACCGTCGATGAAGTATTGGAAAGAGGTTTCGTCAAACTGTCGGTATCGAAGGAAGCGATCATCCACAATAAGACGATTACCAAGCTGAACCAGTATTCTACAGGGATCGAAGCCTTGGTTACGTCTACTCCTGTCCTGGATGAAGAGGGAAATTTACTTTTTGTCATCAGCAATATAAGAGATTTAACCGAGCTGAATCGATTAAAGAGACAGCTGGATGAAACGAACAGCCTGACCGAAAGCTACAGGAAAACACTGCAGGAAATGCAGGTGCCGAGTATGGATGGGACGCAAATCATCTACCGCAGCCAGGCAATGGAAAAAATCGTCTCTCTTACTCAAAAAGTTTCTGCCATCGATACGCCTGTCCTCATTTTGGGAGAATCCGGGGTGGGAAAAGATGTCCTGGCCAACTATATTCACTTCAACAGCGACCGGCTTGACAAAGGAACCTTTGTAAAAGTTAACTGTGGGGCCATTCCGGAGAATCTGCTCGAGTCCGAACTATTCGGCTATGAGCCTGGTGCCTTTACAGGCGCGGCACGACAAGGGAAAGCAGGACTTTTCGAGGTTGCCGATCATGGGACGCTTTTTTTGGATGAAATTGGAGAGATGCCCCTCTCCTTGCAGGTGAAACTGCTGGGGGTTTTGCAAGATATGAAGATTCAAAGAGTAGGTGGAACGAAATCGATTCCCATCGATGTCCGAATTATCGCGGCCACGAACGCAAACCTGGAAGAGCTGATCCAAGCCAAAAAATTCCGTGAGGATCTTTTCTTCCGAATCAATGTGCTGCCCATCCACGTCCCGCCGCTAAGGGAGAGGATGGAGGATATTTTTGTATTGCTGATGCATTTTCTCCAGATGTTTAACGAAAAACATGGCAGGGGAAAGACATTTCCCTCCCATCTCATCGATCAGCTGCTTGCTTATCCATGGCCCGGAAACGTTCGTGAGCTAAAGAATGTAATCGAGCGGCTCGTCATCTTATCCGATGAAGATTTCATCCCTGAATCCTTGCTTCCGCCTTCTATTTATCAGCACAAGTCGTCGGTTAAGCCATCTCCGGTATCTCCGGACATGGGAGCTGCAAGGGATCCAAAGATTTCCCTAAAAGGAATGATAGATGAATATGAAAGGACCCTATTAGCTTCCTATTTATCTACTTATCGTCCCATGAAACGGTGTGCGGAGATCCTTCAAATCGACTTGGCTACCCTTGTCCGGAAGAAAAAGAAGTTTGGGCTGTAAGCCTGGAGAATGAATTAGTTTTTCAAGCTAACAACCCTAATTTATTCATACTAATTCACAAAATATAACCTCATTTACTGTTCCGTCAGAAGAATACGTCAAAGAAATTCCAATATAAAAAAAGCCCAATTTTTAATTTGGTCCAGATTTTTAATCTACATTTACAGGATTTATTAAACGAAAATAGAGCATAGG
>NZ_JBALPZ010000119.1:0-2433 GCF_036965645.1 Neobacillus drentensis | reverse complement strand
CCTATGCTCTATTTTCGTTCCTTAAAATTCGGTTCCTTATTCCGGAATATATGGGTAAGTCGCGCTCTTCGGAACAGTCAGAAAGTCCAAACTCACTTATTCCTTTCCCATATACTAATAAAAAAGGAGGTGAGAACGTGGGTAAAAATAAAAATAGCTCTTCACGCAAGGTTGAAGAGGAAATGAGTAATAATGAGAACAGCCCTTTACCTAAAGATATAGCCAAAATAGATTCGGCACATCAAGAGTGTATTGACCGTGCTTATCGAATTCCCGTATTTTTAAGTACGACAACTCATTTAAATGACAACCAACAACAGTTTCTAAACCGTCTAATTTTAGAGATTGAGAATGCTTTGCTTTTTCCGCGTACATTACCATTAAGCGAAAGTTATCCCGAATCCATTTTAACTGATATTCGTCGGTTAGTTTCCTCAAGCTATGGAATGTTGGCAGTAAACCTTCGTCGTTTTAAAATTCAAACAGTTGATGTCAATGCAGGCCCCCCTCCACCATCTACTCCATTCTGGATAGGATCAGTTTATTCACAAGTAGAACCTTCAATGGCTTTTCAATTTGGTCTACCCCTATTATTAGTGAGGGAAGAAGATACTGACATAAATAATGGAATCTGGGCAGGTGGAATTGCCCCACTCAACCTATTTATAGTTTGGCATTCTGAAACTCAAACGGTAGATGAATTCTTTAACACTCCTGAATGGAAATCGGCCTTTGCAAATTGGAGTGCACAAGTAAGAAATGCTTTTTATATTCAAACAGAACCTAAGTTTAAGTATAGTTGTGATTGATAAACAGGTACTTTAGGATTAAGTCGAAAATATACAAGGTTTTGTTCATCTTTATATATTTTCGACTTATTCACACCAGAACAAATATTTCCAATTTATTATTACATAGATCGCTCTACAAGCTTTTCTGCTCCACTGACTTGGAGTAATGAATACCATGGAAAATGAAGTTGTGTACCATGCAAAAAAACCTGTCGTCTTTTTTATGATAATTTATTACCTGATCTGTTACCCTTTACTTTGCAACATTAAACGTTGTGCTCGCACTGCTTGAATGGTAATTTGCTAAGGTAGTAGTTGCGGTAACATTAAATGTTCCACGTAAATTTTTGGCTATGAAGTAACTATAGGAATACGTACCATTAGCATCCGTTTTCCCAGAAACCGATGTAACGCTGCCTCTTGGATTTTTCACGGTCAATGCTACTGTTGCACCACTCAAAGGGTTACCGCTGCCGTCTTTCACTGTCGTGGTTAGTTTTGCATAATTGCCGGTGCTATATTGGCTGCTGCCAACCGTCACAGTTGTCAATGTTTGTGCAGTAGTTTGTGTTGTCAAGTAACCCCGCAAAGCGTCAATCGACGTTGGCCCATAATCTAAATCTACATATCCCGATATTCCTGGAACGATACCTTGGTCACTATACTGCCAAGCCGTCCATTCAGTCCACCCTCCAACTGCTGGTGGCTGAGTATTTCCATAGCGTGTCCATGCGGCAATCCAAACGGGAAGATCTGAAAGCTTACCTCCAAAATCGTTGTACTGCTCTACAAACCAATCACCTGAGTAGATCATTACCTGCCGATTCGTCAGTGACTTCACCGTATCGATAAAAACTCTGGCCCAACTGGCTATTTCATCGGAGGTTAGTGTTCCAGTTGCGGCAGGTTCTTCTAAATCAAGAATAGGCATGATATCCCCAAAATCGCCCATTCCTCCATTCTTCATCACGTTAACAAAATATTGCGCTTCAGCTATCGCTTGGTCAGGATTATATGGTGCACTCGGACTTGCATAGTGGTATGCACCGATTGGCAGTCCTACTGCCCTTGCTCCCTGCACATTAGCAGAAAACATCTCGTCGGTAACGGTTGTACCTTTAGATGCCTTTGCATATACGAAGGCTATTCCTGAGTTTTTAACCTTATTCCAGTCAATGGTTCCTTGCCAATGTGATACATCAATTCCTTTTAAATTGGCACTTGTCGCTGGCTGCATGAGTCCATACGCCCAAGCCGTCGAATGTCCCGTTGCAAGAACGCTGATCAGCACAACAACAGAAAAAAACGAGCGAGCCCACTTTGCTGCATGTTTCATGATACTTATTCCTCTCCCTTAAATCTAATAAAACGATATAAAACTAGTATACTAGCATTCTCTTTTCTTAAGGGAAATCTACTAGTTATATAGTTCTATCATAATAAGAGATAGCTTGGGCGTAAATACTGAATAAATTGGAAATAATCAGCACAAAATTAGTGTTTATACCTTATATGAAAATCTGATAATGACTTTTGGGCATGATCTTAATAAATAGGCTTATTTTAATTCTATATCTTTGTAAATAAGTAAATAGGAGGAAGGGTTATGTGGGAAAGGGGAAAAATTATACGGAATTGATAG
>NZ_JBALPZ010000118.1:36612-43739 GCF_036965645.1 Neobacillus drentensis | reverse complement strand
CAATAGTATATAAGAGATTGATTGTTATGCTTTTTCTCCATTTGTCAATAAAACATTGGCGTCTTTTTGACAAAAAAAAGAAGCGGTATTTAAATACCGCTATTTAAATCTGCGTTTTTTCATTATCTCAGAATAAAGTATATAGGGGAGGATACCAAACCACCGGTACCAGAAATCTGCTTTCGTTTGTTTCTTTTCAATCCGGTTTCGTTTCCGTTCGTCCTTTGGCTGGTCAACATATTTTACTATGGTTTGGGTCATATATTTGACATAATCATTTGTTTTCATGGACACACCTGCCTTTTTACACCTACATTTTGTCCATTTTTTAATAAGTTCATACCGTTTATTTGACTTCTAACCATTTAATCAAAGTTTTTGAACGTGAATCGAAGTAGCCATAACCAGCGATAGCATCATGCGAATCAAGAATGAGGGTGAAATCCACTATTTGTATGAGAGAAGATGGATTCTCCACCCGGTAGTTCATTGTTCCATTTGCATACACAAATGTCCCTTTTGCAGGGATGGTACTGCGCAATTGGTATATCGATTCCACTTTTTTTGCGGAAGACAAAAAGTAATATTCCTGCTTAAGAATTTCTGTCGTTTCAAGTGCCATTTTCCGTTCTGATAGTAATTGTTCAATATGCATCGAGAAAAAAATGAGAAATAGGAGTAAAGTGCATAAAGTAAGTGGATAAGTAAACCCATTTTCATTCCTTTTCATGTGCTTCTATTCCAATTTAGGAAGGAGTAGGCAATAATTGAATATTCTTTTCCCCATAAATCCACAACGGTGATTTTCACGGCATTGTTGTTTACAATTGAAAATGAATATTGTGAAACATTTTGGAGCATGATCTCGTGTCCGGTTGAATTGACTCTTCGTCTGAGGCTTGAACCATAGTTTTCATATTGTATGGTGTCTGAACCTTTTGTTAAAATCAACCGGCCAGATAGAACCTCAGCATGGGAGACTGATGCTATTTCTTTTGTGACTTGACTGCAAAAAACGTTCCATTCCATACCTTGCAAATCCATTTGTGTACTTTTGGGGTTTAAAAGGATTTGGAAAATAGGGGCCATAAAGAAAACAATCGTGGAAAAGACCGAGAAAGCAATCAATACCTCCACTAAGGTAAAGGCTCTTTCATTCAAGAACACCACAAACATTGGCTTCCGGATGAACTGAATTCTTTTCAACCTTTACACACACCTCCTTTTGACCGGCCGAATTAGTATCCGTCCAAATAATTTTATATTCGATATTATTCTGAATAAGGGTGTAATTAGAGAATGAGCGGCTGTCAATTATTTTTGCGTTCAGTTCTTGATACATAAATCTTTGTGCGGTTCGCATTACCTCTAATTTACTGGTTTGGTCTCTCACTTCCATTAATAAGGGGAGTAAGAATAGGCAGATCATTAACATCGTTGAAAGTGACAGCAGTAATTCCAGAAGGAAATAACCTTTATTGTTCTGTAACATAAAATCGTCCCATCCCAATTAAGAAAATCACCCGATAATTTTTTTTCTTTGTTTGAATAAAAAAGGTACCAACTTTATTGACATTACCATCAGGCAGGAATTTGAAATAGAGGGGGAGCGTTCCTTCAATAAGATAAATATTAGTGGAGTAATTTCGCTCTAGGATAGGCGGCCGGTCAGTATTTGCAAGTACATAATATCTGTATTGATCGGGCTGTATCAAAATTGATACCTCATGCTGATGAGAAATAGCATATTGTTGTGAATAGAGGAGATCCGACCTTAATTGTGAGATAAAGGCTTTATCTTCCAGGACAAAATGCTGCGGCTGTAAAGTAAACGCTGTAATGGAAGAAATAATCATGAATATTGAAAGAACGAGTAATGACTCAACTAAAGTAAAGCCTTTTTGATTTTTACTCATTTCGTTTTATTCTGCTTTAGCTATCGCAGTGACAGTACCTACAGAATCGATTTCAATTTCTTGTCCATTCGGGCAGCCTTTGATGTCCTTTAGATAGCCTTCTGATTTTAATTCAGCGAGTGTAGGAATTTTATTTTTCTCCATTTGGTAGGATTGAACTTGAGCTTGGACCATCTTCACGTAGGCTTCGCAACCTTTACTGTTAATATTTGAATTGTGCTTGGCAACATTAGGAATGGTAATCATTAACAAAACGGAAATTATTAACATAACAATCATCATCTCAATTAGTGTAAAACCTTTTTCATTTTTCATCATTTTAAGTAACCTCCATTTTTAGATACTATCAAGTAGATGGAACATTGGTAAAAGAATCGCTAAATACATAGAAACAACTAAACATCCTATAAAAATGTATAGAATTGGCTGGATCGTTTTTAAACTTTTTTCAATTTTCTCTTCCATACTGCTGACACAATGTTTACTAAAGAATAGTAATTCTTGCTCTAATTTCCCATTCTCCTGGCCATGTTTGATAATCATGGGGAATTCCTTTTCGAAGAATGAAAAGGATCCAATAATCGTTTCTAACTTTTCCCCAGTTACAAGTTTGGCTTTAATGTCCATGGCTAATCTACTATAAAATGGTTGTTTGTGATTATTTTCAAAAAGTGAAAGTGCCTCAGAGACGGATATGCCACCAGATAATAAAAAACTTAATTGAATGGAAAAGTAGTGTGTAAACAGTAATTTGAGGATGCTGCCGGCAACGGGGATGCGAACAAGTTGAGCTCTTTGTTTGAGGACAGAGAGTTTACGAAAAACAGAAAAATAATAGACTGCTGTCAGTAAGAGGAAGGTTAGGACAGCCCCGATGGCTGTGGGAAAATAATGGTCAAACGCATAAAGGACCTTAGTGAAAAAATTTTCCTTAAGTCCGAGCGAGGCAAAAAGCGTTGTAAATCTCGGCAGCAAGGTATTTTCAATAAAAATAAAAAGAAACCCAGTAATAAACATCAATAATAATGGATATTGCAAAAGTTTTAAAAGCTTTTGTAAATCCTTATCTTTAATTAGTGCTAGTTCACTTCCTTCCAAGAGTGCTTCAGCAAAACTGCCATGCTGTTCAGCAAAATAGACATAACCGACCAGATCTTTCTGAAAGCCTAAATTGGTCAAAACGACATGAAAAGGAGTGCCCTGTTTTAACTCTACTAAACAACCATATAATTCCTCCTTTCGATTGGATGATAATTGCAATGCTATGGATTCAATTGCCTCCGCAATTGGGTACCCCCGTAATAGTAAGTCACCTATTCTTTTTAAGAAATAAGCTTGTTCACTTACTGGCCATTTATGACGGCTCATCTTCATACACCAGCCGTTCGTATTCGGATTCTTGAATGTAACCTAGAGCAATGCCCTTGTTAATTACTTCTTTTAATGTTCGGTAATGCGTTTTTAACATTTCCCCTTTGGCTGCTCTCATTACACTATTTAAATTACGGCCTGATAGAAGTTCAAAAACACTTGCTCGTTTCCAGCGCCCATAGGCATGACACAATGGTGAACATTCCCCTTCACAATAAGGACAAGTAAGTTCAACTAATCTTTGAGCAGTAACTGCAATCAAGGTTTGCTCGACTTCAAGCCAATTGACACCAAATTCACGGAGACGGTAAACAGCCCCTTTTGCGTCACGTGTATGCATAGTGGATAAAACTAAATGGCCTGTCAGTGCTGCTCTGACAGCGATTTTAGCGGTTTCAGCATCCCTAATTTCACCAACCATGATAATATCAGGGTCATGCCGGAGTATCGCTTTGAGACCGGCTGCATAGGTAACCCCTGCTTTTTCGTTTACTTGAACTTGCAATACTGAGTCGTAGTTTTTTTCGATAGGATCTTCAAGGGTGATTACATTGCGATGAAAGAGATGGGCTGTTTCATTTAGCAGGGAATAAAGAGTTGTGGTTTTACCTGAACCAGTTGGACCGGTAAATATGATTAATCCGTGTGCATGCTTGAGCAGGGCTAATAGCTTTCTGGTCATAGAAGGGAATAATGAGAGCTGATGGAAGGGGATTTGCTCCTGTTGTGGTAAAAGCCGGATGACAAGGCTCTCTCTATTATTTGAAGGGAGTGTGGAAAGCCTAAGGCCCATTAATTGTCCGTCTACTTCACAAAAAACGGCTCCACTTTGAGGACGTCTTCTTTCACCAATGTCCATATTCGCAGTGAATTTAAAATGTGAGATTAATCTGTCGCATTCATCTTTTGGGAGTGACAATCTGGGAATAAGTTTGTTTGTTAAACGGATTTGAACGAGTGTGTCATTCTTTCGAGGAATAATGTGAATATCTGTTGCTTGATTTCGGACGGCATCTTTAATGATTCGATTAGCTAGGATTTCAATCGAGCTTACAATTGGTACCACCACCTTTTTATTTTTTCATAAATCATAATTCGACAAGGTTCCTGCTTTTCCTTTTTTATTTTTAATTAACTAAAAAAAATTGTGACTATTCAGTGACAGGCACCATGTGAAATATTCACATGGTGCCTGTCACTGTTAACTGTCTAAATATAGTGATTAAGTGTTTTATATAGCCTTTTCAGTTAGGTAAAAGAGACCGCCATTG
The DNA here is from genome assembly GCF_036965645.1 of Neobacillus drentensis. Classification (GTDB taxonomy): domain Bacteria; phylum Bacillota; class Bacilli; order Bacillales; family Cytobacillaceae; genus Neobacillus; species Neobacillus drentensis_D. Next base: position 39,181 of record NZ_JBALPZ010000118.1, on the reverse strand, counting down.
ATGAAAGAGATGTTGATTTTAGGCTCATATTGTTCTTGCAGGGCTATTTTTTCGGTTTCATAGTTCTCATTATCTTCTTCTTCATCTTCATAAAAATGATTCAGGAGCCGTAAGTCCTGTTCCCACCGTTTTCGTGCCTCTTCGGCCCAAGAATGGTCATCCTCTGAAATCACGGATCTTAAATAGTTTTCAACCCTGCTCATCCCGCTTTTTGGTCTAACCAGCGGGGATAAAGTAAAAGAATAGTCCGGTATTTTAGGAGTCAATGCGATTTTCTGTAGTCGTTCGTGAAAATCTTCGACCATTTGTCCGTTTATAAGCTGTAAACCGATGGACTTAAAGATATCTCGCTTTCGGTCACATTGATAGGAGATTTTTACATTCATACACAACCAAGGAAACAAAGCTGTCTGACTTTGGTGGTACTGATGTTTCTCGTATAAACGAATATAGCTGGCTAACTTTTTAGTTGAAGCAAATATTTGATGAAGCCTTGGAGAACCAAAATGGATAATTTCTCCCCTCATATTCTCGGGCGCCTTTTTTTGATCGGTGATAAAGGTTAAGCTCATTGGATTAGGGATGCCGCCAGTTTTTTCAAGATAATGCCAGTAAAAGGGGCGATTCATCAATTCTTTATCAAGCTCAACGGTTAACTGGACGATTAAATATCCAGGTTTATTCTCAATAATAGGGCAATCGTTTGCTTGAAAATAAGTAAGAAGAAAATTATGAATTTCCTGCTGCTGCATGTGATTCATCCTCCTTCATTGATTGTGCAAACTCAATCATAGATGATAAATTCTCCATTTTAATTCGCATTTCACCCTCAGAACTAGATTGGCCAAAAATATCAATAAGATGGTCTTCAATATTCCCAAACTCAAGTTTTGTTAGGATATCATCCAATTCACCAATGACCTTTTCAAAAAGGTGGATCTTTTCATAAAGCAACTTTAAAATATGCTCTTCAACGGTACCCTTGATGGCAAAATTATAAATCATGACATCCTTTTCCTGACCAAGACGATGTATCCGTCCAATCCGCTGTTCAAGCCGCATCGGGTTCCATGGCAGATCAAAATTAATGATATGATTACAGAACTGCAGATTGATTCCCTCACCGCCGGCCTCAGTAGCGATAAGGACTTGTGCATGTTTTTGAAACAATTCTCGCATCCAGTCTTTTTTACCGCGCTTAAAACCGCCGCGGAAAGGAACAGAGCTGATTCCGTGCTGCTTCAAATACCATTGCAAATACATCTGGGTAGCACGATATTCAGTGAAAATAATCACCTTATCATTTACCTGCTGGATTAATTCGAGGGCTTTTTCTGCCTTGGAATTTTGCTGGACAGCTTCAACTTTCTTAATTAAATACTCGATTTGTTCTTCAAAAGCAGGAGTTGGATTCTCTTTCTTTTGCAGCATGTTTTTTAGTGTATAGAAAACAGCTTCACGGCTTGAGCAAGCTTCACGCTGTAAGGTCATTACCGAAAAAGCACTTGTTTGAGCCCAATCACCTTCGCTTTTCAGCATCGAGATAGAATCATACAAATCTTTCTCAGCAGAAGAGAATTCGATTGGTATGGTTTCGACCTGTCTTTTTGTCCATTCAATACCAGTGTCAGCGCGGCGATTTCGAATCATAACCTTATTCACTAATTCTTTTAAATGCTCATCATCATTTAATGAGCGGGCATCTCGTTTATATTTTTCATAGAAGGCCGTCTCACTTCCCAAATGCCCAGGCTTTAGGAGTGAAACGAGATTAAAGATCTCCTCGATTCGGTTTTGGATAGGTGTGGCGGTTAATAATAAACAAAATTTCTTTTTAAGGTTTTGAACAAATTCGTAGTTTTTTGTTTTGTTATTTTTCAGTTTATGTGCCTCATCAATGATAATGAGATCGTAATCCAGATTGTTGATAATGTCCCGGTGAGGATTTCGCTTCGCTGTATCAATTGAAGAAACAACGACATCGCACTGTTCCCAGACATAACTTTTCCTCTGAGTTACGGCAGGGATAAAAAATTTGCTGTTTAGCTCAATCGCCCATTGGGTTACCAGAGAAGCAGGAACGAGTATTAATACCTTTTTTACTAAGCCGCGAATCATGTATTCTTTTAAAATTAGTCCAGCTTCAATTGTCTTTCCAAGTCCCACTTCGTCCGCTAGAATGGCTTTACCATTCATGCTTTCAATCACCTGTTTCGCTGTTTCAAGCTGATGTGGGAGAGGTGTTAAATTTGGAAGATGGTTTGGAGCTTGTAACCCTTCGAACTCAGGGATGACTAAATGTTTTTCAACATCAATTGCTAGCTTAAAAAGCTCCCAGTTCCCCCACGGACCATCGTTGTCAATTCTATGTAAAAAATCATCCTGCCACGAGGAATCAAATTCAATTTCAACTGACATCTTTTCAGCTCCTTTTTATACAATGTTGTGTGATGAATATTGCCAATTAAAGTGTTTTCTCTTGATAATAAATTTATTGCCCAATGTTGTAGTTTAATGGTAGGATGGTAATAGCTTAGAATGTTTTAAATATTTTAATAACATTATTTAT
>NZ_JBALPZ010000118.1:36337-36607 GCF_036965645.1 Neobacillus drentensis | reverse complement strand
AATTAGTATGACCAAATTTAAAAATATTATAATGCGGATGACAGCAGGGGGAGAGACTACGAATCGTAGCGCCGAAGGAGCAAACAACATGTGAATCTCTCAGGCAAAAGAACTCTTGTTTGACGCAGCTCTGGAGAGTGCTGCATTAATAGCAGCCACCAAAGGGGAAAGCCATTTAAGGTAAACTTTCAGGTGCAAGGACAGAGACCTTCTTAAAATCATAGGGGGGGTTCTGTCCTTTTTTATGTTTTAGGCTCTGTTAAACGACAT
>NZ_JBALPZ010000118.1:20916-36304 GCF_036965645.1 Neobacillus drentensis | reverse complement strand
GGCAGGGGAGACCCCACAGACGCCAATGCACCGAGGAGGCTCCCCGGCACGCCCGCGGAAAGCGAGCGCATGAAGCGTAAATCAACAGACTAAGTTAACAGAGCCATGTTTTTAAAAAGTCTAATTGTTTCACAAAAGTTTAGGGAAATAACTTTCATAATAATGTTGAACCTATTAAATGTGAATCAAATGAGGGGGATTAAGGGATGACAGAATTAAAACGTACTCCGCTTTTTGTAGTTTACAAAGAACACGGGGGGAAAACCGTCGATTTTGGAGGATGGGAGCTGCCTGTCCAATTTTCCAGCATTAAGGAAGAACATGAAGCGGTCCGTACAAAAGCAGGCTTGTTCGATGTTTCCCATATGGGTGAAGTGGAAGTAAAAGGGAAAGGTAGTTTACCATTTTTACAAAAAATCATGACCAACGATATTTCAAAAATTAAAAATGGCGGTGCTCAATACACGGCGATGTGTTATGAAAACGGTGGAACGGTGGACGATCTGCTCGTATATAAAATGGAAGAACATCATTATTTACTTGTTGTAAATGCATCAAATATTGAAAAGGACTATAAATGGCTTCTCGATCATGTTGAAGGAGATGTTATCCTAGATAACTTGTCTGAAAAGACAGCTCAGCTTGCTCTTCAAGGTCCGCTTGCTGAAAAGGTTCTGCAGAAGCTTGCTGGAGATACAGACTTAAGTCAAATCGGCTTTTTCAAATTTCAGCAGGAAGTAAATCTAAACGGTAAAAAGGCATTAGTGTCAAGAACAGGATATACCGGAGAAGATGGTTTTGAGGTTTATTGTACTGCAGCGGATGCCATTGACATTTGGAAATCTATTTTAGAAGCAGGAAAAGATGATGGCGTTCTTCCATGTGGATTGGGTGCACGGGATACCCTCCGTTTTGAATCTGTGCTGGCACTTTATGGTCAAGAGCTTTCGCCGGAAATTTCTCCTCTCGAAGCAGGGATTGGTTTTGCTGTTAAGCTCAACAAAGAAGCTGACTTCATCGGTAAGGAAGCTTTAAAAAAACAGCAGGAAACTGGGTTAATAAGAAAATTAGTAGGAATCGAAATGATTGACCGCGGTATACCCCGGCATGGATATCCTGTTTATAAAGGGGAAGTGCTCATTGGAGAAGTGACAACCGGAACACAGTCACCTTCTTTAAAACGAAACATTGGTCTTGCTCTTATTAAGACTGAATATACGGGACTGGCAACAGAGGTAGAAGTAGAAATACGTGGTAAACGATTAAAAGCAAATGTAGTTCCAACACCTTTTTATAAAAGAGATAAAAAATAACGAAGGGAGTTAGGTTTATGAAACATCGCTATTTACCCATGACTGAACAAGATAAGAAGGCCATGCTCGAAACCATTGGAGTTTCTTCCATAGATGAACTGTTTAGTGATATACCCGAAAAAGTAAGATTCAAGGGTGAGTATCAAATCAAGGAAGCTAAGTCCGAAACTTCACTTATGAAGGAATTGTTAAAGTTAGCCGACCAAAATGCTGACCTCAAGCGAAATGTGTCTTTTCTAGGGGCAGGTGTTTATGATCACTATATGCCTGTAATCGTGGACCATGTTATTTCCCGTTCTGAATTTTATACGGCATATACACCTTATCAGCCGGAAATATCCCAAGGGGAACTTCAAGCAATCTTTGAATTTCAAACGATGATTTGTGAATTAACCGGTATGGATGTTGCCAACTCCTCCATGTATGATGGGGGCACGGCCCTTGCAGAAGCGGCGATGCTCAGTGCAGGCCATACAAAACGGCAAAAGATTGTCGTTTCGAGCGCTGTACATCCTGAGTATCGGGAGGTTCTTAAAACCTATGCAAAAGGACAGAATCTTACAGTACTAGAGGCTCCTGCTAAAGACGGTGTAACAGATATTGAAGCTTTAAAGAGCATAGTGAACGAAGAGGTTGCAGCTGTAATCGTTCAATATCCAAACTTTTTTGGCCGAATCGAACCGTTAAAAGAGGTTGAGGAAATTATTCATGCCTTTAAAGGAATGTTTGTTGTTAACAGCAATCCGTTGTCTTTAGGTGTCGTAACACCTCCTGGTAAGTTTGGTGCCGATATTGTTATTGGTGATGCTCAGCCATTTGGTATCCCAACAGCATTCGGGGGCCCGCACTGTGGATACTTTGCGGTTACCAGCAAATTAATGAGGAAGGTTCCGGGCCGTCTTGTCGGGCAGACGGTTGATGACCAAGGAAGACGTGGTTTTGTCTTAACACTCCAAGCTCGTGAACAGCATATACGCCGTGAAAAAGCGACTTCTAATATCTGTTCAAACCAAGCACTTAATGCTCTTGCTGCATCCGTTGCCATGACCGCACTAGGAAAAAAAGGCGTGCGTGAGATGGCGGCAGCCAATTTACAGAAGGCTAATTATGCTAAAAATGCCTTTAAAGCAGCTGGCATCGAGGTTGTGTTTGATGGATTCTCATTTAATGAATTTGTTGTTAAATTAAATAAACCGGTTAAAGAAATCAATCAAGCTTTGCTGCAAAAAGGAATGATCGGCGGATATGATTTAGGACGCGACTATCCAGAGTTAACTAATCATATGTTGATTGCTGTAACAGAACAAAGAACGAAGGAAGAAATTGATACATTAGTGAAAGAATTGGGGGATTTGCATGCATAACCAAGACCAAGCACTCATTTTTGAAAGTAGCACTCCCGGCCGAATCGGTTACAGCCTTCCGGAAATGGATGTACCGGAATTGGATATCAGCACTCTGCTGCCGGAAGGATATCTGCGTGAAGAGGAGCCAGAACTTCCAGAGGTTTCCGAACTTGATATTATGCGCCACTATACGGCTCTTTCAAAAAGAAATCATGGCCTTGACTCCGGTTTTTATCCACTCGGCTCATGTACCATGAAGTATAATCCTAAAATCAATGAAAATGTTGCCCGGTTCAACGGTTTTGCACATGTTCACCCACTACAGGATGAAAGCTCAGTTCAAGGGGCGCTGGCACTTTTATACGACCTTCAGGAGCATTTAATTGAGATTACGGGAATGGACGAAGTCACCTTGCAATCTGCGGCAGGTGCGCATGGTGAATGGACAGGATTGATGCTTATCCGTGCATACCATGAAACTAATGGTGATACTAAAAGAACGAAAGTAATCGTTCCGGATTCTGCTCATGGTACAAACCCTGCTTCCGCGACGATTGCTGGTTTTGAAACCATTACGGTTAAATCGACTGATCAAGGTCTTGTCGATTTGGAGGATTTAAGAAGGGTTGTAGGTGAAGACACGGCGGCATTGATGTTAACCAATCCAAATACGCTTGGTTTATTTGAAGAACAAATCCTTGAAATGGCTGACATTGTACATGAGGCAGGCGGCAAGCTTTATTATGACGGAGCCAATCTAAACGCGGTTCTTTCCAAGGCCAGACCTGGCGATATGGGCTTTGATGTTGTCCACTTAAACCTTCATAAAACCTTTACAGGTCCACATGGCGGCGGCGGACCTGGTTCAGGCCCGGTTGGGGTGAAAGCAGATTTAATTCCGTTTTTACCAAAACCTATTATTGCGAAACGCGGAGATGCATATATTTTAGACTATGATCGTCCGCAATCAATTGGACGTGTAAAGCCATTCTACGGGAATTTCGGAATTAATGTCCGTGCCTATACTTATATTCGCTCGATGGGACCGGATGGCTTAAAAGCGGTAACAGAGTTTGCGGTTTTAAATGCAAATTACATGATGAGAAGACTGGCGGAATATTATGACTTACCGTTCGATAAACATTGTAAGCATGAGTTCGTACTAAGTGGCAAACGCCAGAAAAAATTAGGGGTCCGTACGCTCGATATTGCCAAACGCCTGCTTGATTTTGGCTATCATCCACCAACCATTTACTTCCCGTTAAATGTCGAGGAATGTATTATGATTGAGCCTACAGAAACGGAATCAAAAGAAACACTTGACTCTTTCATTGATACGATGATTCAAATTGCTAAAGAGGCAGAAGAAAATCCTGAAATTGTCCAGGAGGCACCACATACCACCGTTGTGGGACGAATGGATGAAACATTAGCAGCTCGAAAACCTGTATTAAAATATCAAAAAGCTTAATGATAAAAAGGTCAGATTCATCAAGAATCTGACCTTTACCTGTTTTTAAAATAAATAGAGTTCCGAACGAGTAGTTCCGGAACCCTAAACTCGATTATTTTTTTGTTTTTACTTTACCAGTCCATTTTTTAAATCCGCCTTCAAGCTGGGTTAAATCCCTATAACCTCTACGATGTAAAAATTGTGCTGCACGTGCACTGCGCATTCCGCTTTGGCAATATAAATATACAGGCATATCTTGGCGGATTTCCTTCATACGCATTTTCATTTGAGACATTGGAATATTGCGTGCTCCTAAAATATGACCGCCCTCGAACTCGTTCGGTTCACGAACATCTATTAGTTGTGCCTTTCGGTATCCTGCACGGAATTCTTCTTCTGTTACCGTTGTAACAATCCTCTTTTGATAAAAGTAAGTAAAAAGAGTGTAGATACCAACGGCTAAAACAATAATCAATAAAGTATAAAGTGAATTCAACTTCTATTGCTCCTTTCAAGCTTTACTGCACTAGTATTTATTATATAAGTCATTCCATTAAAGATAAAGATGAAAAGGAAAAACTTTTTTACTTTTGCCTAATAAAATTATACCAGAAACATCTCATTTTGAATTCCTATCAGATTTTGGTAGACTAAAATGTGTAATAATTATACTTAAATGAGGTTTTAAAATGAATAAAGAAACTTGGCGATTTATCGATTCTGGTAATGGTTCACCATCTTTTAATATGGCTTTGGATGAAGCGTTACTTGATTGGCATAGTGAAGGAAAGTTTCCTCCAGTTATTCGCTTCTATGGTTGGAATCCGCCCACCTTGTCTGTAGGTTATTTCCAAAAGGTGGAGAAAGAAATTGATATGGATGCCGTTAAAGATCATCAGTTAGGGTTTGTTAGAAGACCAACAGGCGGCCGCGGTGTTCTCCATGAGCATGAACTTACATATAGTGTCATTGTTTCTGAAGATCATCCAGAGATGCCTAAAACGGTTACAGAAGCCTATCGTGTTATTTCTGAAGGGATTCTAAAAGGTTTCCACCATTTAGGCCTTGAAGCTTATTTTGCTGTTCCGAAAACAGTGGAAGAAAGGGATGCATTAAAAAATCCCCGCTCTGCTGTCTGTTTTGATGCCCCAAGCTGGTACGAACTCGTCGTTGAAGGCAGAAAAGTGGCGGGAAGTGCGCAAACTAGACAAAAGGGTGTCATTCTGCAGCACGGTTCCATTCTGTTAGATTTAGATGAGGATAAGCTGTTTAGTTTATTTAAATACCCTAATGACCGCGTGAAGGAACGGATGAAAAAGGCTTTTAAGGATAAAGCGGTGGCTATTAACGCAATTAGTCCTAGACGGATTACTTTAGAGGAAGCCAAAGAAGCCTTTTATAAGGGGTTTGCTGAAGGGTTAAATATTGAACTGGAACCATACCGGTTAACAGATGAAGAACTTGCTTATGTTGAGAAAATTGCAAAAGAGCGCTACGAAAGTGATGAATGGAATTTTAAAAGATGAGCTATGAAGCGGCGCATGCCGCTTTTCTTTTTTTACTATTACTTTTTAAAAAAAGAGGCAAGCCTCGAAATTTGTTAAAATTTCCGGTTATATGACGAATTTCAACTAAAATCTTTTATTTACTTCTTATTCTAGTTTTTTTTGAGTTTGACAAAATAAATGTTATTTGCTGGTCATACAATATATAGTAGTGTCGAAAATATTTTCGGTACTATATGTTGATTTATAGTATGTAACTATGGTAACTTAAATTTATTAAGTCAACTAGATATAGCGATCCTACTAGAATCTAGCACTATATAGAGATTTATATAAGGGAGTTGTTCTCATGTCTGTAGTTTTTAGACAAAAAATGAATATTGATTTTGAAAGGTTGAATGAGGATATCCGCCTATTCCCCCAAGTGCACCCGGTTACCCCAGATATGAAAATAACTCATAAAGGTGTATCACGTTTGGTTATGCTTGATCGTTACACCTTTAAAGACACAGCAAAAATTACCCTAACAACTGGCGACTTTGTTGTTTTAACCATTAAAGAGGATCCAAAATTTCCAGCGCGTGGTCTCGGTACGATTCTGGAGATTGATTGGGAAAAGAAAAAAGCGAAAGTTTTGGTGGAAGAGGAATTTAGGGGAGTGCTTGATGATCCTGAGGAAGCATCAACAGGAACTATCATCAGATCTCTTGATGTGATTGAGAAGCCATTGGAGCTCTTCTATGAGCAGATTGCCAAAAGGAATGCTACTGGTCTAGCTGCGGTAGAAACAACAGAAGAGAAGCGCATAGAGTGGACAGAGAAGTTTTATCAAGAGTTAGTGAACCTGAACTTTATTCCTGCAGGCCGGGTTCTTTATGGTGCAGGGGCTAATACGGATGTTACGTACTTCAATTGTTATGTTATGCCGTTTGTAGCAGATTCACGGGAAGGTATCTCTGATCATCGTAAGCAGGTCATGGAAATCATGAGCCGAGGCGGCGGTGTTGGAACAAATGGTTCAACGTTAAGACCACGCAATACATTAGCAAGAGGCGTAAACGGTAAATCATCTGGGTCGGTTTCTTGGCTTGATGATATTGCGAAGTTGACTCATTTAGTTGAGCAAGGTGGTTCGCGCCGTGGGGCTCAGATGATCATGCTGGCTGACTGGCATCCAGACATTATTGAATTTATCATTTCAAAAATGCAGAATCCTAGAATTCTACGATTCTTAATTGAAAATACAAACGATGAAACCATTAAAAAACATGCAAAAGATAAACTTAAATTTACTCCTTTAACAGCTCAAGAAACGGCAATGTACCAAGGGATTGTGAATTACAAAAGTATTCCTGGATTTGGTGGTTTTGATGAAAGCAGCATTGCTCATGCTGAGGAAAAGCTTCTAACCGGCGGTAATTACACCGTTCATAATTCTGAGTTCCTAACCGGTGCAAACATTTCAGTATGTTTGACAAAGGAATTTATGGATGCTGTTGAAAACGATGGTGAATATGAGCTTCGATTCCCTTATGTAGAGCACTACAATGAAGAAGAAATGAAAAATTACAATGAAGAATGGCACAAAGTCGGTGACGTGCGTGAGTGGGAAAAGCTTGGACATAAAGTTCGTGTTTATAAGAAAATTAAGGCAAAAGAACTTTGGAATTTAATCAACATCTGTGCTACCTACTCTGCAGAACCAGGTATATTCTTTATTGATAATGCCAACGACATGACAAATGCTAAAGCATATGGGCAACAAGTCGTTGCAACAAATCCATGTGGAGAACAACCACTTGCACCATTTTCAGTATGTAACCTTGCAGCAGTAAACCTTGCTGAAATGGCAAATAAAGAAACAAAAACAGTTGATTTAGAAAAGCTTAAACAAACTGTAGCTGTTGGAGTACGGATGCAGGATAATGTTATTAACGCTACTCCATATTTCCTTGAAGAAAATAAAAAGCAGGCTCTTGGTGAGCGTCGTGTAGGGCTTGGCGTCATGGGGTTACATGATCTGCTAATCTACTGTGAAACAGAGTATGGTTCACTAGAAGGTAATGAACTAGTTGATAAAGTATTTGAAACCATTGCAACAACTGCATATAGAACATCTGTTGAATTAGCAACAGAGAAGGGAAGCTTCCCATTCTTAACAGGTGAAACACCTGAAGAAACAAACCGTTTAAGACAGGCCTTCATTAACACTGGTTTTATGAAAAAAATGCCTGAAGATGTTCGTGAATCTATACTCGAAAAAGGAATTAGAAATTCCCATTTGCTAACAGTGGCTCCAACTGGATCTACTGGGACCATGGTCGGAGTTTCGACAGGATTAGAGCCTTACTTCTCATTCTCTTACTTCCGCAGTGGACGTCTTGGCAAATTTATTGAAGTTAAAGCCGATATCGTACAAGAGTACCTAGATCAACACCCAGAAGCAGACGCTAACAACCTGCCAAACTGGTTCGTTACAGCCATGGAGCTTGCACCTGAAGCCCATGCAGACGTACAATGTGTCATTCAGCGTTGGATTGACAGCTCTATCAGTAAGACCGTTAACGCACCAAAAGGCTACAGCGTAGAACAAGTAGAAAAAGTATACGAGCGTCTATATCGCGGCGGTGCAAAAGGCGGTACCGTATATGTTGACGGTTCACGTGATTCGCAAGTATTAACACTTAAAGCAGAAGAAAATACAAACGAACAATTATCTATGTTCGAAGAAAAACCACATCAACACGTGGTTCTTGTAGACACAATCAGTGACCTTCGCTCAACAGATGTAACTATCGGTTCTGAGGTTGGAAATACATGCCCAGTCTGCCGCAAAGGAAAAGTGAAAGAAATCGGCGGCTGCAACACGTGTACAAACTGTAATGCACAATTAAAGTGCGGCCTATAATAAATATATTTAGAGGATGGAATTGCTTCCATCCTCTTTTTGTCTGGGAATTATTTCAAGATAACTTTGTAATGGTATTGTAATATAGCTGTGACATGCCTGTTATCCTTTCCTTGTATAGTAAAGATATCACATCACCCAAGGGGGAATAACACCATGATAAAGAAAATAATTGCAGCATTCGTAATCACAGCTACAATAACTACTTCTTTATTTGCCACTTCGGGTGATAAAGCAGAAGCGGCATATTATCATACAAAAGCAATTTCAGTAGCGAAAGCAAACCTTGGTGTTCCATATAGATGGGGCGGAATAACGCCTGCAGGCTTTGACTGTTCTGGACTTGTAAAGTATTCTTTTGGGAGGGCAGGAGTAACACTGCCACGCACAGCAGCGGACATGTTCTATACAAAAGGATATCGCGTAAGTTCACCACAGGTTGGAGACTTAATGTTCTTTGCCCCTACTAAGGCAAGCAAACCAACACACGTAGCGATTTATATTGGTTCAGGTAAAATGATTATGGCTTCATCGTCTAAGGGCGTCATTATCACCTATACAAGCAACACATACTGGAAACCAAAATATATTGGTGCAAAACGTATCTAAATTAAAAGTGAAAAAAGAGTATCGGTGACCCGATGCTCTTTTTTTGCGCTCTTTTTAGATGGAAAAACTTCTCTTCGTTATTATTTATTATCTTTCCTCATAACAACTCATACTACTAAAAAACAAACAGAAAAGAGGGAGTCATTTGGACCCTTTTATGCCACAACTTGTCTATATCGAGCCCGAAGCATTAGAATATCCCCTTGGCAGGGAGCTAAAAGAAAAGTTCACAAAATTAGGTCTGGAGATTCGTGAAACCACTTCACATAACCAAGTCAGAGGAATACCAGGTGATAATGAATTGCAGCAATACCGCAATGCCAAATCGACTTTAGTGGTAGGGATTAGAAGAACATTGAAATTCGATACTTCTAAACCATCTGCAGAATATGCGATCCCGCTTGCAACCGGATGCATGGGCCACTGTCATTATTGCTACTTGCAGACTACCCTTGGAAGTAAGCCCTACATAAGGACTTATGTTAATTTAGATGAAATTTTTGAACAGGCACAGAAATATATGGATGAACGGAAACCAGAAATTACACGCTTTGAAGCAGCCTGCACATCCGATATTGTAGGATTAGATCATCTTACCCATTCATTAAAAAAAGCGATTGAATTCTTTGGACAATCTGAATACGGTCAGCTTCGGTTTGTGACAAAATTTCATCACGTCGATCATCTTCTTGATGCTAAACATAATGGAAAAACACGATTCAGGTTTAGCGTCAATTCTCGATATGTGATTAAGAACTTTGAGCCCGGAACCTCTTCCTTTGAAGATCGATTAAAAGCTGCTAGGAAAGTGGCGAATGCAGGGTATCCATTGGGTTTTATCGTTGCGCCTATCTATATGCATGAAGATTGGAAAGCAGGATATCGTGAATTATTTGAACGTCTCAGTGAGGAGCTTACAGGTGTAGACCTTCCGGATCTCACTTTTGAACTAATTCAGCATCGTTTTACAAAACCAGCCAAAAACGTAATTGCCAAGCGTTATCCGAAAACAAAGCTTGAAATGAATGAGGAAAAAAGAAAATATAAATGGGGGAGGTATGGTATTGGGAAATATGTCTACCCAACTGAAGAGGCAAAGGACCTTGAGACTACCATTCGGGAGTATGTTCAGAAATTCTTCCCGAATGCCATAGTCCAATATTTCACTTAAATTTTTTACTTGTCCGCCGTACTATATTCGAATCACACGGACTAAAGATGTAACAAGTTCATCTTTAGGAGTGCTGCCCATGAAAATTGACGGCGTTTTTTCTGGAGGGGGAATTAAAGGATTTGCGATAATAGGAGCCTTTGAAGAAATAGAAAGCAGGGGGTTCCAATTTGTAAGGGTGGCTGCAACAAGCGCAGGCTCCATTATTGCCGCTTTAATCGTTGCGGGATACACAAGTAAAGAGATTTATAAATTGGTGGATGAGTTTGATTTGCTTAAGATGCTTGATCCACGGAAGACGATTATCCCTTTTTCTATTGCGAAATGGCTGCTTGTATATTGGAAATTAGGCCTTTATAAAGGAAATGAACTTGAAAAATGGCTGAAAGAGAAACTTGAAGCAAAAGGCTTAAGAACATTTTCAGACCTGCCGTCAGGTGCGTTAAGAGTCATTGCCTCCGATCTATCGAATGGACAAATGATCGTCTTACCTGATGATTTGGAAAAATTCGGGATAAATCCAGCATCCTTTCCCATTGCGAAAGCTATTCGAATGAGCTGCAGTATTCCTTATTTTTATGAACCAGTAAAGTTACGGTCTATGGATGGGATAAATGTCATTGTAGATGGCGGGGTGCTCAGTAATTTTCCTATGTGGCTGTTTGATACGGATACAGTTAAAAAAGTTAGGCCAGTACTTGGAATAAAAACTAGCCCAAGCGAATATGAACATGAAAAACATCAAATAAAAAATGGGATTCAACTATTTGGGGCCTTATTTGAGACCATGAAAGATGCCCATGATCAACGATATATTTCCAAAAAACATGTTGATAATATTATTTTTATAAAAGCAGAAGGTGTGTCTCTAACCGAATTTTCCATAACCGATGAAAAGAAACAAAAGTTATTTGAGATAGGTAGAAATCATGCTAAAAACTTTTTGGATCGATGGACTTACTAATTACTACGAGAACTGTCTAGCTTCAGCGCCTAGGGGCTCTTAGGTCTAGCCGATCCGTCAAGAAGGCTAAAGGGCAGCCTTCTCGCCGGCTCGTCTTAAGCCTGTCGCCCCTAGGGAAAAATGAACTACTTTTTTCCCTGATCAAGGCGCTTCCGCTTTTCAAATAAAAAATCGAGTGTCTAAAAAGACGCTCGATTTTTCTTTTTACTCTTTTTGCCGTCGATAACGGTCAAATGAGCAGGTGATTTCTTTTTTGTCTTGGTGCTTTTCTTTAATGAAGTTAAAGTCCCTAGAGAGGAGGTCTTGCCAATAGCATCTCCACTCTTTTGCTGTAATCGTTTTTTTGATTTTTTAGCTGCTTTAAGAAATGCCCGCTGCTCTTTTTTCTGAGGGCTCGAATTTGAAAACCTTCGAAAAAGGAAATAAATGACTAAACCGATCAATGCGACGACAGCTATTCCCTGAATGAAACCGGCAGGATTCGCTGTAAATGAACTGAAAAGTCCTAGTAATGCAAGAATAATAAGTACCCCAACAATAATCGTTGATGTCCGATTTTTCAAGAAAGCCACCTCCCTAAGAGCATCATAAGCATTTTTTTATTCTTTTAAACACATAGGTAAAAGGATTTAGACAATTTCTTCATTTTTTGTATCAAACGCTGTTTCTTGCTCTCTCCTTAATAATTCCTGGAAGGAGAGAATGGCGACTTCTACTTGGTCATTATTAGGTTCTTTTGTCGTTAGCAATTGAAGCCAAAGTCCAGGCAGACCAAGATATTTTAATACTGGTATCTCTCTAACTTTGTTTGTTATCTGTAAGACCTCAAATGCTATCCCTAACACCACAGGAATTAAAAGAATACGGTCAACAACCCTTAACCATAGCGGAGTTGTCGGAACAAATAAATACACAAAAACTCCGACAATGACTGTAAATAATATGAAACTGCTGCCGCAGCGGTAATGCAGCCGAGAATGGGCCTGCACATTTTCAATCGTTAGTTCTACTCCTGCTTCAAAGGTGTTTATTACTTTATGCTCAGCACCGTGATATTGAAACACTCTTTTTATGAGAGGAGTTAACGAAACAAAATATATATAGGTTAATAGTAGTAAAAGCTTGAAAAAGCCTTCTACAAGGACTTGAGCAAAATCAGATGGGAAAATGGGTTTCGTTAGGACAGCTAAAAATACAGGAATTAATGTAAAAGCAAATTTGCCAAATAAAAACGATATGACGCCTATAACTGCAACACCTAAATACATGGTCAATTTTGAAACTTTTTTTTCTTTTATTGTATCGTCTTCTTCGGGATTCACATCATATCGTTCCGTTGAAAAGTTCAAATGTTTTGATCCATTCGCACTAGCTTCAATGATTGAAATAATCCCACGGAGAAACGGAATCCTTTTAAAAAATGTTAAATAGGGATTGGATTTTCGTGGAATATGAAAGTATTCTACAGAACGATCTTTTCTGCGGATTGCGGTAACATAATGATGTTTCCCGCCGAACATCACGCCTTCAACTACTGCTTGACCGCCATATACTGGTTTTTGAGAATTAGACATGGGTTTTAACACCAACCTATAACAAAGTTGCACAATAGCAGAAATGATAAATCTGTATGTACTTAATTTTATTCTACTAGAAAAGTGAAAAAACCTCTAGGCTGACATAATATTTCCATATAAAAATCGAAAAAATTTTTTCTATGTAAGGATTGACTCTCTGAGGGCATAATAATGATGGAATTTAGTAACAACTACATAGAAAGCGCAAATTTAAAACAAAACGGAGGTTTACATAATGAAAAATGACCTGCACCTAGACCATTATCCAAAACCAATGTCGTTTCTAATGATGGTTTTTTGGACTGGATTATTTGGAGGATTTTTTTGGAGTATCATTGGGTATATCGCTTATTACTTTAATTTTACAGAAGTTAGCCCCAATGTCATACTTGAACCATGGGCACTGGGCGATTGGAAGTACGGCTGGCTTGGTAAAGCCATCTCATTGATATTTTTGGTGATGGTTTCAATTATATCTGCTTTCGTATACTACGCTGTCCTAAGGAAACTTAAAGGCCTATGGTTTGGAATGGGATTTGGTTTAGTTTTATTTTTAATTGTCTTTTTTGTTCTAAATCCCATTTTTCCAGGAATAAAGCCTTTTACAGAGCTGAGCAGGAATACCATCATAACTTCAATTTGTTTATATATGTTATATGGAACTTTTATTGGTTATTCCATTAATTATGAATATGAAATTTCCAAAGTGCAAGACAAAGAGGCTTCCACCTAAGCTTGAAATAGTCGAATGATTATGGTTATGATAAAATGTTACTATCTACAACCATTATTAGGGAGAGTGGAGATACTATGGAAAAATTAGAAAAGTTACGATCATCCTTTTCTGAAAACGGCATTGATGGGATTTTGGTTACGAGCCCGTATAATCGCCGCTACATATCAAATTTTACAGGAACAGCCGGGGTTGTATTAATTAGTTCTGAGAAAGCTCTATTTATTACAGACTTTCGTTATATGGAACAAGCTGCTGAACAATGTCAAGGCTTTGAGATTATAAAATATTCTGGGTCTATTCCAGAAGAAATAGCTTTGCAGGTTAAAAAGTTAGGGATTAAAAAGCTCGGTTTTGAAGAAGAATTTTTAACATATTCTTCCTTTAAAGTATATGAAAAAGAAGTGGAAGCTGAACTTGTTCCTTTTTCCGGTTTAATTGAAAAGTTACGCTTGATTAAGACAGACGCAGAGATTAAGATATTAAAGGTAGCAGCAGATATCGCTGATGCTGCATTTAAGCATATTTTGGATTTTATCCGTCCGGGTAAAACCGAATTAGAAGTATCAAATGAGCTTGAGTTTTTTATGAGAAAGGCCGGTGCCACTTCTTCATCTTTTGATACCATCGTGGCTTCAGGTCATCGTTCTGCTCTGCCACACGGTGTTGCAAGCGATAAAGTAATTGAAGCTGGGGATATTGTAACAATGGACTATGGCTGCTATTATAATGGATATGTTTCCGACATTACCCGGACAGTTGCCGTTGGGGAACCTGATGCCAAGTTGAAGGAAATCTATGCAATTGTCCTAGAAGCACAATTACGAGGGATGGCTGGATTTAAACCTGGTATTACAGGTAAGGAAGCAGATGCAATTACAAGAGACTACATAACAGAAAAAGGTTATGGTGAATACTTTGGTCATTCTACGGGTCATGGAATTGGACTTGAAATTCATGAAGGCCCTGGTTTATCGATGAAGTCTGATATCGTTTTAAAGCCTGGTATGGTGGTTACTTGTGAACCAGGTATTTACATCCCAGGTCTTGGCGGCGTTCGAATTGAAGACGATACTTTAATTACGGACACTCATAATGAAGCTCTAACCCACTCTACAAAGGATTTAATTATATTGTAAGATTTTAGGAGGATTTACACATGATATCTGTTAACGATTTTAAAACGGGATTAACGATCGAGGTCGATGGCGGTCTGTGGCGCGTTCTTGATTTCCAACATGTAAAGCCAGGAAAGGGAGCAGCGTTTGTTCGTTCAAAACTTCGTAACCTACGAAACGGAGCTATTCAAGAAAAAACCTTTCGTGCCGGTGAAAAAGTAGAAAAAGCACAGATTGACAATCGGAAAATGCAATATCTATATGCAAGTGGTGATTCACACGTGTTTATGGATATGGAATCCTACGAGCAAGTGGAACTTCCAGCAGCAAACATTGAATACGAATTAAAGTTCTTAAAAGAAAATATGGAAGTTCACATCATGATGTTCCAATATGAAACACTTGGTGTAGAATTGCCAAACACGGTTGAATTAGAAGTTACCGAAACAGAACCTGGCATTAAAGGGGATACAGCTTCTGGCGGTACAAAACCTGCTACACTTGAAACGGGTCTTATTGTGCAAGTGCCTTTCTTTATAAACCAAGGAGATAAGCTCATCATTAACACAACAGAAGCAAGTTATGTTTCTCGTGCATAAGTAATAGATAAAAAGCCTTCGGTCCAAATAGGATTTAAGGCTTTTTTTTTATTTGGCTGTGTTAATCTTGGATGTTGATTTCCGCTCCAGTC
>NZ_JBALPZ010000118.1:0-20839 GCF_036965645.1 Neobacillus drentensis | reverse complement strand
CGCTCCAATCAACAGTGTCTCAAAATCAACAGTAACCTTTAACACAGCCTTTTATTTAAGACCTTGGAATAGATTAATATTCCTGTCAGTTGTGCTGAGATACTAGCAATTAATAAAGCTGTTATTTACTTTATTACACTTAAAAACTTCACTAAATAGTAAGAATTTAGGTCAAGCTGACAAACCTCTGTTTGATAGAATGAACTAGTATAAGAATATTAGGAAAGGGGTGAATCAGTAGATGAAACGAATAACAACTTTCTTCTTCCTTTTCATTCTATTAGCAATCGTAGCAGCCGGATGCAGTTCTAAGCTTGATGACCAAAGTTGGAAACTTGATAAAAATCATACGCCACTACCTGATTTTGTGGTAAATTCCTCTGAAAAAGTTCAAGAAACATATATAATGGCATCAACATATCCAGAAGCCGTTGCTCAAGTACCATGTTATTGTGGTTGTGTGGCAGAGGGCCATAAGAGCAATCTAGATTGCTTCGTTAAGAGTGTTGGTGAAAACAATGCTGTACAAGAGTGGGATTCACATGGTATATCATGTGATACTTGTATCGATATTGCCAGGGACACAATAGATATGCATCTAAACGGTAAGAGTCCTGAGAAAATTTATAAGTTAATTACAGAAAAATACAAAGATCTTGGGGAACCAACCCCAACACCTGAGCCAAAGTAGGGGTAACCCATGAAAAAAATACTCATCGGATTTTACATATTGGTTATTATTGGCATTATTGCTTGTATAAGTAATAGTAAGATATTTTTGAAAAACAACTCACCGGCGATTGCAGCGGGTCAAAAGGTTTACAATAAAAATTGTGTAGTTTGTCATGGTGACACCGGTAAAGGGGAAGGTGAAAAAGCTGGAACCGCTTTAAACAATCAAAATTTTTTGAACTCTGTTCCTGATAAGAATCTGTACAACTATATCAAATATGGACGTGAAGGAACAGGTATGCCAGACTATGGACCTAGATTCTCAGAGGAAGAGTTAAAAAACCTTGTAGCCTTTATCCGAAATTGGCAAACCAAGAATATTGATTTTGATGTACCAAAAGAGATTTCTGGGAATCCTGTTAATGGGGAAAAACTATACAATCTATATTGTCAAAATTGTCATATGGAAGCTGGAGCGGGAATGTTACGAATGGGAACCGCCCTTTCCCATCCACAATTTTTAAAATATACAACTGATAAGCAAATATGGATTAGTACAGCATATGGCCGTGAGGAGACAAGAATGGGTCCTTCTTTAAAAGGTCTAGACGGTGTACGTCAATTAAAGAAACAGGATATTTCAGATATTGTCACTTATATTCGATCCTTGGGAGAAGTGAAATAGTTCATATATTACAGTAAAAAACCTGTGTCCAATTATGGATGCAGGTTTTTTTTACTATTATATTTAAGGCGGTATCCGACAAAATACTTGAAAAATCGGGGTTGTTATTTAAATGTGAACATTTTGTGGTGGTTTTTTGTCAAAAAGTCAAACGTTTCCACCCTTTAACAAAATGTTCAATAGTGATTCAACTTTAAAGGCTATCAAACAATTATATTTATTTTTAAGAGGACTATAGTGAAAATTGAGTGAAAATTTAGATGTTCTTGTGAAGAAATTCCTAAGCCAAGGAGGATTAAGATGCTTAAGAAAAAATGGTTTGCAATGTTTATCATTGCATCATTCCTAACCACCTATATTAGTTCAAAAGCTAGTGCTGAAACCGAATATCAAGCTGAAATGTTTCCATTTAAGGAAATGCAAGTGCAAGTTATGCCGGAGTTTGATTACCCAGAAGATTGGGGATCAAGGGATGTACCATCATTATTAGTAGGTGAGTATGGAACTATTACGAACAAGAGTGGGCAAGACTACGATGGGAAAATTGAAATACCTGTTCCTGCTATGGATAAGGGATTTAAGGCTTCTCTAGTGGCTGAGTTTCCAGAAGAAAATAAACCTGAAGTTCAACGTCCTTATGATGTTAATAAGGAAAAAGGAACCATAACATGGAAGCCGGCAAAGGCAATCAAGAAAAATGAAACCTATCAATTTGTAATTGAATATTACACCAAAACGATAGATGTGAAGGAACAAAAGAGTTTTACATACCAGTTAATGAATAATGCAGAAATTGCCCAATTGGATGTCATCTTTTACTCACCGATGGACGCTAAAAATATAATTGTAGAACCAAAAACAGCAAATAACACTACAAGTGAATATGGTGAAGAACTTTACTACTATCAATACAAAAATGTGAAAGCGAAAGAAAATCCTAAGTACACTTTTTCATACAAAAGGACTGGAACTGAATCCACTATGGAGGCAATTAACAAACAACAGGCATCAAGTGGAAATAAAACTAGTGATAGTACAGCAACGGACCAAGTAAAAAAAGGGACAACCACTACTAGCCAACCACTTATTGGGGTGGGAGGAGCATCCATAATTGGCATTGCATTAATCATTGCTGGTCTCTTTGTTTACTTAGGTTTAAAAGGAAACATTTTAGCAAGTAGGCGTACTAGAAAAACTGGGAAGAAACCTAAACAACAATTATCAAAAAAGCAAATAGGAAAAAGAGATTTTAACAAGTCTGCAAATGATGAAGAAAAAAAAGAACTAAGGAAAAAACTTTTAACAGGAAAAATAGATCAAGAAATGTATGAAGAAGAAATGAAAAAATTAATTTAATGGGGTGAGCGGAGTGAAAAAAAATACGCTTGTTATGTTAGGCGGCTTTATCATTGCGGGTGCAATTGTATTCTTATTAATGGCTGCGACTCCAGGGTCTAGCGGTGTTGAATTGACAATGAAAGAACTTTTAGCCACTCAAGAACAGCATAAAGATGATTTTGTAACAGTCGAGGGATTGCTAATTGAAAAAACGATTAAATGGGATCCGGACAAAATTCAATTGAAATTTGACGTCAAGGATAATCATGGCAATATCATGCATGTTATTTATCATGGAACAAAGCCAGATAATTTCTCAGAAGGTGTTATTACCATCCTTCAGGGCGCCCCTACCAAAAAAAATACCTTTGCAGCTGAATCGGTTAAAACAAGATGTCCATCTAAATACGAAGGAAAAGACATGAAAAACTATGATCCTGAAAAACACAAACAACTATTAGATCAACCAGCGAAAGAAAAATAACAGTCAACGTAAGAAGGTGACGAAATGTATTTATTTGCAAACGCAACAATTTATATAGGTTTAGCTGTTTCAATCTATTCACTCCTTATCATGACACTGGGAATTAGTACGAAGAATCAAAAACTCGTCAACAGCGGAAAGAGCGGGATGATTGCACTGTTTGTTTGTGCTGCTATGGCGATGATCTCTATGTTCTACTTATTAGGTAAATCTCAATTTAAATATGAATACGTTACAGATTATACAAGCAGTGAACTTCCAATTATTTATAAACTTACGGCCTTATGGGCTGGTAATGCTGGATCATTGTTATTATGGACCTTTTTCTTAACTCTTTATATGGTTATGATTGCGTACTCAAGAAAGATGAAAGGAAACCCTATGGTTCCTTACGTCTCAGCGATTCTAATGGCCAATGCTGTTTTCTTCTTCTTTGTATTAGGTTTTGTTGCAAAACCATTTGTTTTGTTGGATACGGTACCGACAGAAGGTAAGGGTCTAAATCCAATGCTGCAAAACCCAGGGATGATTATTCATCCAGTTACACTTTATCTTGGTTATGTTGGTCTTGCCATTCCATTTGCTTTCGCGATGGCAGCACTTATCTTGAAAAATGTAGATGATTTCTGGATTAAAATGACAAGACGTTGGACAATCATTGCTTGGTTATTCTTGAGTCTTGGAAATATTTTTGGCGGCCAATGGGCATATGTTGAACTGGGCTGGGGGGGATATTGGGCATGGGATGCGGTCGAAAATGCATCATTTATGCCATGGCTGACAGCCACAGCATTCCTGCATTCTGTTATGATTCAAGAACGGAAAAATATGTTAAAAATATGGAATATAAGCTTAATTATCGTTTCCTATGCTTTAACCTTATTTGGCACTTTCCTCGTACGCAGTGGCGTACTTACATCTGTGCATGCATTTGCAAACTCAAATCTTGGATTATATTTCTTAATTTTTATGGGTGTAGCTGTAATTCTAGCATTATATGTTTTAATGAGCCGTTACAACTTACTAAAACGGAGTGCAGGCGAATTTAATTCAATTGTTTCAAAAGAAAGCAGCTTCTTAGTAAACAATTTATTATTAGTAGGTGCAGCATTTGCTACGTTCTGGGGAACTGTTTTCCCGCTCGTTTCTGAAGCTGTACGCGGTACGAAAGTTACCGTAGGGATGCCTTTCTTTAACAAAGTAGAAGCTCCCATTTTACTATCGATGATGTTTGTTATGGCTGTCTGTCCTCTATTAGCATGGCAAAAATCTACTGTTAAAAATCTTAGAAAAAACTTTTTAATTCCAGCAATTCTTGCGGTTGCAGGTATGGCTTTAATGGTTGTGCTGGGCATTCAAAAGGCGTGGGCAGTCATTGGGTACGGAGTTATCATTCTATTGTTAATTACACACTTCTTAGAGTTTTATAGAGGGGTAAAAGCTAGAAGAAAGATGACTAAAGAATCACCATTAATCGCTTTATATCGTTTAATGATTCGAAACCGCCGCCGTTATGGAGGATACATTGTCCACCTTGGCATAGCATTTATTACAATGGGAATCATCGGTTCACAAAACTATGATGTTGAAACGATGAAAACAATTGCACTGGGAAAGTCGATTGAGATTAGAGATTACCGTATCAATTATGAACGCCTTGATCAAAAGAAAGAAGGAATTAACGATATTGTTTATGCAGACGTTACTGTTTTTCGAAATGGTAAAAAATTAGGTACTTTCCAGCCGGAAAAAGTGTTTTACGGTAACTGGGAGCAGCCGTCATCTGAAGTTGCCATTATTTCATCTGTAAAGGAAGACTTATATATCGTATTAAGTGCTTGGGAAGATGATGGGAAAGCCACCTTTGTCGTCAAAGTGAATCCAATGATGGATTGGTTATGGGCAGGCTCCTTTATGATCGTAATTGGTGCACTGTTTGCAATATGGAACGGAAAATATGGGAATGTAACTCCGAGATACACAGGAGTACGCAAAGAGGTGTCTTAAAATGAGAAATAAACTATGTCTTGGGCTCCTTTTAATTGCGATTATTTTTCAAGGTTCATTCATTCGAGCAGAAGCAAAGGAAATTGATTATAAATCAGCGGAGTTTAAAGCTGTTGCTCAGCAATTTGCTTGTACTTGCGGGTGTGGTCAGGACCACTATGAATGTGATCCTAATACATGTAGTCTTACGACCGAGTTTAAAAAAGATTTAGTTGGGATGATGAATAAAGGCTGGGATAAGGATAAAATTCGTCGATATTATGTCAATATTTATGGTGAAGAAATCTTAACATCCCCTGAGAAAAGCGGTTTTAGTTTAACAGCATGGGTTCTTCCGTTTGTGGTATTAGGATTAGCTGCAGTAGCCGTATTCTTCATTATTCGTAAGTGGGTGAAGAGAAAAGGTAACGAGGCCGTAATGTCGGATTACGAAAGCACTGTGGACGAAGTAGAAGGAGAAATCCTTTCCTCTATGATCGATGAAGAGCGCAAAAAGTATCTTTAGGATGTGAACATAATGCATGATATCTCAATTATTTCAATGATTTTTACCGCAGCTTTAGGATTAATTTGTCTGCTGCTAATAATAGCGCCATTTTTTAAGTGGGATACATTTATACAATTTAGTTCAAAGGACCAAGACATAGGCGGGACAAAAGAGGCTCTTTTAACGACGCTTAATGAAATAGAATTTGAATACAAAATGGATAAAATTTCACACGCTGATTACAAAAATTTAAAAAGACAATACGAAACAGAAATCGCTAATATAATGAAAGACGAAGAAAAGGTTGTAGACCAAAGTGTCGATCAAGACTTAATGGCTGAAGTAGAAAAAGAAATTGAAGCACAGATGAAAATCTACGCAAAGAAAAAGGGGGAAGGAAAGTGATCAAGAAAATCACGATTTTCCTCCTAGGACTGATACTTCTCATTCCTTTCCTTGGTTTAGCAGCATCAGAATCGAAGGTATCTATTGATATGCACTATCTTGTAGTGAGCCCGGCAGAAGATGGTTCAACCAATATGATGAATATGGTTAACTATACAAATAATTCATCAGAGGCATACAAAGGTGATGGTAAGAGTAAAGCTGTATTAAAGGTTACGCTGCCCGTTAGTGCGAAGGATCTTAATTTTTTGGATAGTAAAATCGCCTTTAAACAAGTAGAAAAGGGGTTTATTACCACCACCCCTGTCCCTGGAAATCAAACGATGGTGCTTCCATATAGCTACAGGATACCGAAAGGAAAAGAAATTAAGTTAACCATGGATTACCCTGTTGGAATTCTACAAATTCTGGTACCGGAAGGTATGGGTAGTGTTGAAGTAACCGGTGCAGAAGCTACTAGCCAAGGATTATTCAAGTTTGATGACCAAAACTACTTTGGATATAGCATTGAAGACTTGAAGGAAAATCAGACATTTACACTAGTTTACAAGAAGGATGTACAACCTCCGGCAGATGAAACCAAACAATCTACCACACCTACAGATACAGGAAGCACTAGTGGTGTAACTCATACTGCACCGGCATTTCACAACCCTGGTCATCTTAGAATGTGGGCGCAATCGCCTTTACACAGTTTCAATCCGCATATCTTTTTAATTATCATAGGAGCGATCCTTATTGCGGGGATTTCTTATTTTATTTACTTTAAGAGAAAAGCCAGATTGGAAGAAGAAAGATTAGGGGCAGATAAGGAAGAAAAGGCATTCCAGCAGTTAATGGCAAAACAAAGGGCAATCATGGATAAAATTATTGAACTAGAAGAAACCTTTGGTGATGGAAAGCTTGCAGAAGATGAATACCAAGCAAAGTTAACAGCTTACAAGCAGCATTTAGTACAAGTTAAGTTGAATTTGCGTAGTTTTATTGAGTAAGCTTGGGATGGGAGGGAATCTTTGTGATAGAAATAAAAAAGCTGACGAAGCAAGCGGATAATAAGCTGATCTTGCGCGGCGTAGACCTCTCGATAAAAAAAGGGGAAACAGTGGCTATATTAGGACCAAATGGTGCGGGGAAGAGTACGCTTCTTAAGGTATTAGCTACCTTAATAAAGCCCACATCCGGTCAAGTTTTGGTGAATGGATTAGAACTTCGAAAAAACCAAATAAAGATTAAAAATTTATTGGGTTATTTACCCCATTCCAGCTTACTTTACGAGCATTACTCACCGTTCGAGAACCTTGTTTTCTTTGGAAATATATACGGTGTCAAAGATGTTGAACAAAAAGCTAGAAAGCTTATAAAAGGTGTAGACTTATCCTTCTTTTTAAATGAGCCAGTTAAGAATTTTTCTCGTGGAATGATTCAAAGAGTTGCGATTGCAAGGGCTATTATTCATGATCCTGAAATACTCCTTTTAGACGAACCGCATACTGGATTGGATCAGGGGGCTATATCCATATTAAACAACGTCATTCTAGCCATGAAGAAAAAAGGTACAACAACATTAATGGTCACTCATGATTTTAAACAAGCAGCAGAAATTTGTGATCGGGTACTTATCGTAAAAAATGGGAGAATTGTTGATGACTTTGCAATAGAAAATTGCAATCTCGGGTTTGTGACGGAAAAATATGAATTTCAAGTGGAGGGGGTATCATGAACCTATTTCGAACGGCCCTCTTACTAGCAAAAAAAGACTTATATTCAGAACTAAAAACAAAACAAATTCTAACTACACAAATTATTTTCGCAGGACTGGTAATCGTGGTATTTAGCTTTGCCTTTGACCCTGCAAACAACACAACAAAGGCGGTTATTCCAGGGGTCATCTGGGTAATTATCGTATTTGCCGGAATTCTTGGGCTGAATCGTTCATTTATTTCAGAGCAGAGAAATGATACCGTGCAAGGTTTATTAGTAGCTCCGATGCAAGCGGCCAGCATTTATTTAGGTAAATTCCTGGCGAATTTCTCCATGATGCTAGTTGTTGAATTAGTTTCAATTCCCTTTTTGTTTTTACTTTTTGATTTTAAATTTCTCGGCAGTTTTAACTATTTTATCCTTGTTATCTTTCTTGGAAGCTTTGGATTTATTGCCATTGGTACTTTTTTAGCAGCTCTTGCAGCAAATTCAAAAAGTAGTGAAATGCTGCTGCCATTATTGCTCTTTCCAATCACAACGCCCATCTTAATTGGTGTTGTGCAAGCAACAAAGATCATTCTCACGAATATGGAGAAAATATCAAGTGCTATAGCTTGGATTCAACTTGTTACAGCATACGATGTGATTTTCTTTGTAGTTTGTTTCATTTTAATAGATTATGTGCTGGAGGTTTAAGTGATGAGTATGAATCTCGAACGAGAGAAAGCTGTGCTTCCCGGAGTTGATTTGGCCAAAACGAAGGCAAACAATATATCTAGTATTTTGTTTGGTGGATCAGTTTTATCTATGTTAATTGCCCTCTATTTTATATTTATATATGCTGCGGAAGAAAAAACAATGGGCGCCGCACAAAAAATCTTTTATTTTCATGTGAGCTCAGCCTGGCTGGCATTTATGGCCTTTTTCGTTACATTTATATTTAGTATTTTATTTTTGATTAAGCGAAAACGAATTTTTGATACTTATGCCTATATATCTGCAGAGATAGGTATTGTTTTTACTATCATTGTGCTAACGACAGGTCCGATTTGGGCAAAATCATCATGGAATACTTGGTGGGTTTGGGAACCACGGTTAATCACCACGTTAATCCTATTTTTTATCTACATTGCCTACATAATGATTCGTCAGATGGATGGTGTTTGGGATAAAAAAGCAAGACTTGCAGCTGTATTTGGAATTATCGGATTTGCTGATGTTCCCATTGTATTTTTTGCTATTCGCTGGTGGCAGACAAAATTTCATCCTATCGTTTTTGGCAGTGGGCCTTCACAGCAAGGTGGAGGAATTGAAGGAACAATGCTGACAGCATTATTCGTATCTCTTGCAGCATTTACGATTCTCTATTCTTACCTTCTTCATAAGGGTGTTACCTTTGAAAATATGAAAATAAAAGTTGAACGTTATAAAGAAAAATTAAGAGCAGACATGGAAAAATAGGAGGAATGAATCATGGGTTATGAATATATGTACGGTGCTTATTCCGTTGCTTGGGTGGTTATTTTTGCTTACATGTTAATTCAAGGAAAAAGACACACAAAGCTTAAAAAGGAAATTGAGTTTTTAAAGGAACTTGATAAGTAATTAATAAGGGCCTCAGGTAAGATACCCTGGCCCTTTGTAAAGCTAACGAGTGTCAGGGGGAAACACGATGAACCAGCGAGTCATTAAAATACTCGTACTAACTCTTATTGTTGGTATGTTTGGTTTTTTTGGGTACAGTCTAGTCACAAAAGGGAAAAGCACGGATGTTGGTGATAAGGCTTATAACTTCGAACTTCCAAAATATGAAGGGGGAACTGCTAAACTCTCTGATTATAAAGGAAAAGTGGTTATCATCAATTATTTTGCGAGCTGGTGTGAACCTTGTAAGGAGGAATTCCCAGAGCTGGCAGCATTTCAAAAAGAATATGGAGACCAATATTCATTTCTGATGATTAACCGAGGTGAAACCATCGATCGGATTAAAAAGTCAACCAAAAATAATCAAGAGGGAATGAACTATTTATTTGATTATAATGCCAAGGCTTCAAAATTGTATAATGTAACAGGACAGCCTGAAACCTTTGTCATTGACAAACAAGGAATTATCAGAGAGCACTTTAATGGCCCTGTCACGGAGATGCAATTATATAACTGGGCAAAGAAATACGATTAATAATTTGGACTTAAAAAAGGATTGAGACCTACATGGTTCAATCCTTTTTTTGTTGCCTTTTATGCGGTGGTATGATAGTGGAATTCTGCTGATATTACGGCCTTAACTTTTAGCTGCCCAGGCTCAAGGTGAGTCGAACTAAACCCTTTTGCTAAGCTTTCAACCGGAAAATGAATGGGCTGCACGCTAGAACTGCTTTCAACTACCGTATTAGGTGTTGGATTTAAAGTAACATGCAGTGTTGCCGCAATCGTTTTCGCTTTTTCACTGGCATTGTTAAGAGCCAGAGCTAAGGCTTGCAAATAATAACTTTCTTCATTTTTGAGGCTGAATTGGACATTAGAAACACTGTTCACCCCATTTTGAACCGCGCTGTCCACTATTTTTCCTACTAAAGATAGATCATCAATTTTCACCTTTATAGTATGAATAACTTTATAACCGCGAAAAATTTGTTTTCCTTGTTCATAATCATACTCAGTGTCAATTCGAAAATCAGTTGTTTGAATCGAATTTTGAGGAACTCCCAGTGCCTTAAGCGCATTAATCACTTTTGTCATCTCAACAGAATTTTGCTGCTGAGCAGGTATAAGCTCCTTCATTTCAGTTATTACCCCTAAGTTCACCGATGCAGAATCGGGTGATAAGAGCAGTTCCCCCTCCCCAATCACCTTTATTAACTGACCTTTTGGATGTAGTCCATTACGAGTTGGTACATGATAAGGATACAAATATTAACCCTCCCTACATTCTAATGGATTTGACTTTAAAAATTGTCCTCTTCCAGCACCCCGTGACATATGGACTTCACTAAACGGGTGCTAACGCTTTTCTATATAAATTATGGCTGTCCTCGAATTATGTTCCAAGTACCTCACAAGTCTAGTAAATGCAGTATTTTGTTCTATTAATAGAAACCAAAAAATAGAATGAAATTAACTTACATTCATTCATGTCTATTTGTGTCCAAGCAGGCATACATTTTAAATAATGAGATATGAAAATGAAGGAGGATGCATACGTGGAAACAGTTCTCACCTTTTTACCTAAAAACCTTGCCAGTTTAATCAGCCAAATCCCTCCTAATCAAAAAGAAGAAGTAGAGGAAATTCGCATTCGGATTAATCGCCCGATCGAAATCACTTTAAAGGGTGCTCCAAGGTTTTTATCGTATATTATTCAGCCCGAGGATGCTTTAAATCTTCTAAATAAAATAAGTCAATTCTCCATTTATACATTGGAAGAAGAGCTTAAACGCGGTTATATTACCATATCCGGTGGGCATCGTATTGGCTTGGCTGGAAAGGTCATTCTCGAGGAGGGAAAGGTTAAGGCGATAAGGGATATCTCTTCGTTTAATATTAGAATTGCCAGAGAAAAAGTCGGAATAGCAGAGACAATCATTCCTTATATTTTTCAAGAAGATTGGATGCATACCATGATTGTTGGACCGCCGCAAACAGGAAAAACAACATTGCTAAGGGATATTGCGAGAATTATTTCATCAGGGAATCATACAAAAGGGATTAAGGCAAATAAAGTGGGGATTGTTGATGAACGAAGTGAGATTGCCGGATGCGTTAATGGAGTACCACAGTTAACCTTTGGCCATCGTCTCGATGTCTTAGACGCATGTCCGAAAGCTGAGGGAATGATGATGATGATCCGTTCGATGAGTCCGGATGTGTTAATTGTTGATGAGATCGGCCGCCGAGAAGATGCAGAGGCGATTCAAGAGGCAGTCCATGCAGGAATAAAACTGATAATGACCACACATGGTTCAAACATAGAAGAAATTAAAAAACGTCCGTCCTTAAAGGAGATCATCGACCAAAAGATATTTGAACGATTTGTCATTTTGAGCAGGGAATCAGGGCCAGGAACGATTACCCGCATACTTGATGCCGATGGTAAGGAACAGCCTCAAAAAGTGAGAGTGACATAAAATGATTAAATTGATTGGTGCCATCATCATTATTGTTGCGACCACTTGGACAGGGTTTGAAGCTGCCCGTAATTTTAGTGACCGCCCTAAGCAATTAAGGGCATTACGGTCCGCACTGCAATCACTGGAGGCTGAAATTATGTACAGTCATACACCCTTACATGAGGCTGCAAGGAGATTAGCCGCCCAGCTTACTAATCCGCTTTCAAAGTTCTTTGAAACCTTTGCGAATAGATTAACCAAAACAGAAACAACCGTGAAAGATGCATGGGAAACTAGTTTAAAAGAGATTTGGAAGTTAACTGCTTTAAAACAGGGAGAATACGAAATCATGAAGCAATTTGGGGAAACATTAGGCCGTCATGATCGAATTTCCCAGCAAAAGCATATTTTACTTACACTTTCCCATCTTGAAAGAGAAGAAGCGGATGCCATCGACCGGCAGTCCAAATATGAAAAAATGCTCAAGAGTTTGGGATTCTTATCCGGATTGTTACTGATTATTTTATTATTTTAGGGGGAAAAGCAATGGGTTTAGAAGTGGATATTATTTTTAAAATTGCTGGGGTAGGGATCGTTGTTGCTTTTTTGCATACTGTCTTGGATCAGGTCGGCAAAAAAGAATACGCCCAATGGGTAACATTATTTGGGTTTATCTATATTTTGTTCCAGGTAGCCACGATTGTGGATGACCTATTCCAAAAAATAAAATCAGTTTTCTTGTTTCAATAGAAGGGGGGGCTCAGCCATTGAAATCATTAAAATAGTCGGTGTAGCCCTTATCGCCACATTTCTTGCTTTGATAATAAAAGAGCAAAAACCTAACTTTGCTTTTCTCTTAGTTGTTTTTGTAGGCTGTGTCATTTTTCTTTTTTTAGTCGATAAAATTTTTGAGATCATTCATATGCTTGAAAAGCTGGCTGTAAACGCAAAAGTAAATATGGTCTATGTAGAGACGATCCTTAAAATTATCGGAATAGCTTATATTGCAGAATTCGCCACCCAAATTACAAAGGATGCAGGTCAAGGTGCAATTGCCTCCAAGATAGAATTAGCTGGAAAAATTATCATATTAGCCATGTCCATCCCAATATTAACAGTATTAATTGAAACAATCATAAAACTTATTCCTAGTTGAGAACAGCTCCTAAAAGAGGTGTAATTATGAAGCAAAAGCTGCAGTTTATTCCTATTATGATTCTCTTATTCTTGTTTTTTTATATTCCAAGTGTACAAGCTGCTGAAGAAACTAAGGACACTCAAGCCTCACTCTCGGCCCAGGATTTAGTAGATCAACAGTTAGAGTCGTTGGACATAAGTGAGCTTCAAAAATATTGGGAGGATATTACCACTAAATATGGCGGCTTCCTACCGGAGAGTCAAAAGGGCAGTCTCTATGATTTTGTTAAAGGAGACAAACAATTTTCCTTTAAACAATGGGGACAAGGCATACTTAAATTCGCCTTTCATGAGTTTGTGGCAAATGGTAAATTGTTGGGTTCTTTAATTCTGTTAACCGTTTTTAGTATGTTTCTTCAATCCATGCAAAATGCCTTTGAGAAAAGCACGATTAGTAAAGTGGCCTATTCAATTATTTATATGGTCCTAGTTATTCTAGCCTTAAATAGTTTCCATATTGCTATCAATTACACCAATGAAGCTATTGGGACCATGATCTCCTTTGTCTTAGCGCTAGTTCCTCTGCTGCTCGCATTAATTGCTGCCACTGGAGGAGTGGTTTCTGCAGCCTTTTTTCACCCAGTTATTTTATTCTTAATGAATTCGAGCGGATTAATTATGCAATATATTATTCTTCCTCTTCTCTTTTTAGCTACATTGCTGAGTATTGTCAGTACAATGTCTGAACAATACAAAGTGTCGCAGTTAGCAGCTTTGCTGAGAAATTGGAGCATCGGGTTAATGGGCCTTTTCTTAACCGTGTTTCTTGGCGTTATTTCGGTACAGGGAGCATCAGCGGCGGTTACAGATGGAGTAGCTATCCGAACGGCAAAATTTGTTACAGGAAATTTTATTCCTGTGATTGGAAGAATGTTTACAGATGCAACGGATACTGTTGTTGGTGCGTCTGTGTTGTTAAAAAATACGGTTGGTATAGCAGGTGTCGCGATTTTGTTAATCATCGTGGCATTTCCAGCATTAAAAATATTAATGATTTCTTTCATTTATAAATTTGCGGCAGCCATCCTACAGCCATTAGGGGGCGGACCCGTTATAAAATGTCTTGATATTATCAGTAAAAGTGTTATCTACGTATTTGCAGCTCTCGGAATAGTCTCGCTTATGTTTTTTTTAAGTATTACGGTCATCGTTGCGGCAGGAAATTTAACCATGATGGTTAGATAAGGGGGGGAAGTCATGGATTTCTTGAAGGAATGGGTAACCAATATTATCCTTTTTATCCTGTTAGCTACTGTCATCGATATGCTTCTGCCAAACTCTAGTATGCAGAAATATACCAAGATGGTTACCGGGCTGCTTTTGATAGCGATCATTCTGACTCCTGTCTTGAAGCTAATCTCCAAAGATTTTGAAACGACCATGAGTTCCATCCCTTCATATCAAGCCCCGGGAGAAAAAAATATGAAAAATTCAATAGATTTGAAGAAAAAAGAAATACAAGCCTCCCAACATGCATATATTTTAGAAGAAATGGCTGTCCAGCTAAAAAAGGATGTTAAGGAGGAGTTGATGAATCAATACGGATTGGAGATTGAAAAAATTGACCTAGCTGTAAATGAAGAAAGTGACAAAGCATTCCCAGAAAACCTCCAAAAGGTTACGGTTCTTCTTAAACAACCAGACAACGGCGTGAAGACAGTCGAAGCAATTAAACAAATCGAAATAAATACCGAAAAACCTCTTCCATCTGAAGGAACAACAGTAGAAACAGAGAAAATTGCTTCATTTCTGTCACAGAAATGGAATGTAACAGAGGAAACAGTAAAAGTTTCGATTGAAGGGGGGATTAAAAAGAATAATGGATAATAATCAAGGACCATTGTCATGGCTCAAAAAGTTGTTTAAACCGGAAAAAAACGGTGAAAAGAAGCCTGGGAAATACCAGTATATGCTGCTGGTCCTCTGTATTGGAGCTGCCTTTATGCTTGTGGGAAATATTGTATTTAAGGGTAATTCGACAACTCAAGCAGAGCCTGCAGCAACAAATCAGAAAGCAGCATCTGAAGATGTTCCCGCTTTCGGCTTGAAGAAATCATCTGAAAATAAGGCAATTGCCGATTACGAGGAAAAGTATGAAAATCAAATGAAGAAAGCTTTAGAGGCCATGCTGGGTGTTGATGATGTCACAGTGGTAGTGACAATTGATTCGACCGACAAAAAAATACTTCAAAAAAATACAGTGACAAAATCGCAAACCACCGATGAAACAGATCGTGAAGGCGGCCAGCGTAAGGTAGTGGATTCATCGACAGATGAACAACTAGTTATTCTTCGAAATGGAGATAAAGAGGTTCCTATTGTTGTAGAAACAAAAAAGCCGGATATTCGCGGGGTACTAGTGGTTGCCAAGGGCGCGGATAATATTGAAGTTAAAAAATGGATTAAGGAAGCAGTTACGAGGGCATTAGGAGTACCTAGCCACCGAGTGGCCGTCATGCCTAAAAAATAAAGGGGGAAAAGAATATGCTTTTGAAAAAACAAACAGTATGGTTATTAACAATGTTAAGTTTAGTCGTGGTCTTATCGGTTTATTACATTACATCTCCAGAGCAAAAAAGCAATGATTTAGCAGCTATTCAACAAAAGGCGACAGATCAAAATCAAGGTAAAACAACAACTGAAACAAAGGATAACAGCGGAAAAACTGTCGTATCCAGCGTAGCCGGTGATGTAGCATTTGAGGAACTCCGCATGAAGCTTGAAGACTTACGCAGTGAAAAACAAGAAGAATTAACAAGTCAATTAGCCTCCACTGATCTTACTCCTGATGAAAAGAGTAAGGTAAAAGATCAAATGGATAAATTAAATCAAGTAGCTCAAAGTGAAGAATTACTTGAAACATTTATTAAAACAATGGGTTATGAAGATGTTCTTGTGAGAGCAGATGGTCCAAAAGTAATCGTTACAGTAAAGGCCAAGAAAAAGCCATCTGTTTCCGATGCTAATAAGATTATGCTCGAAGTGAAAAAAGAGATTGATGAAACAAACTATGTAGCAGTCGAATATCAGCCAGCAAAATAAATAACCTAAAAAGGAGAGTCTTCGGCTTTCCTTTTTTTATGGTTAAATCCACCATGAATAGGTAAAAATCATCATTTGTAAAGATGTAAATGATAAAAATTTCTTTTTTTTAGCAAAAAAGATTAATATATAGAGGGAGGGATTTTGAAAATGTCAGTGTCCTTTCAATTAAGAGGATTGAACTTTTACTAGCTATTATCGTATAGTATTAGTAGTTAGTCCTAATTAAAGTTGTACAAGGAGTGTTACTCAATGTTAAAAGTACAAGAAATTCGTGAATTGATTAAACTAGTTGATCAATCTAGTATCGATGAATTTGTATATGAAATGGATGGTTCAAAAATCCAAATGAAGAAAAATAGTCAAACGACCATTGTTTCTCAACCAGCTATAGTACCACAGGCTGCTAACGCAGCAGTTCAAACTGTTCCAGCGGCACAGCCAGCACCAGCTGCTCAAGTCCAAGAAACAGCGCCAGAACCAGTGAAAGCAGCAGGAAAGGAACCAGCAGCAGCGCAAGCAGATTTACACAAAATCACTTCGCCAATGGTTGGAACCTTCTATTCTTCACCAACTCCAGATGCTGACAATTATGTGAAAGCAGGAGACCGGGTATCAAAGGATTCAATCGTTTGTATTGTTGAAGCGATGAAATTATTTAATGAAATTGAGGCAGAAGTAGACGGAGAAATTGTTGAAATACTTGTTAAAAATGGCCAATTGGTTGAATATGGACAGCCGCTATTTCTAGTCAAGCCAGAATAAGGAGCGATAACAGGATGATAAAGAAACTGTTAATTGCAAATAGAGGAGAAATTGCCGTCAGGATTATTCGTGCCTGCCGGGAAATGGGGATTGAATCGGTTGCCGTTTTCTCAGAGGCCGACCGTGAAGCCCTGCATGTTCAACTCGCAGATGAAGCCTATTGCATAGGACCAACCGCATCAAAAGACAGTTATTTAAACGTTACAAATATTATTAGTGTTGCAAGATTGACATCATGTGATGCCATTCACCCAGGGTATGGATTCCTTGCTGAAAATGCAGACTTTGCAGAGCTCTGTCGAGAATGTAATATCACCTTTGTTGGACCAAGTCCTGAAGCAATTACAAAAATGGGAACGAAGGACATTGCCAGGGAAACAATGCGTGAAGCAGGGGTACCAATTGTTCCGGGTTCTACAGGGATTATTAATGATATTGATGAAGCACTAGAGCTTGTTAAGCAAATCGATTACCCTGTTATCATTAAGGCAACAGCAGGCGGGGGCGGAAAAGGGATCCGTGTCGCTAAAAATGAGCAGGAATTAGTAAAAGGAATCAATATCACTCAGCAGGAAGCGTTGACGGCTTTCGGGAATTCTGGTGTGTACATAGAAAAATATATTGAGGATTTCCGTCACGTTGAAATACAAGTACTAGGTGATAAACATGGAAATACGATTCACTTAGGTGAAAGAGACTGTTCTATCCAGCGCAGGCTTCAAAAGCTGTTGGAAGAATCGCCATCACCTGCTTTAGATGGTGAAATTCGTGAAGAAATGGGAACTGCAGCGGTAAAAGCGGCAAAAGCAGTTGATTATTCAGGTGCCGGCACGGTAGAATTTATATATGACTACCGCAATCGCAAGTTTTATTTTATGGAAATGAACACAAGAATTCAGGTTGAGCATCCTGTGACAGAAATGGTAACTGGAACTGACCTGATTAAAGAACAAATCCGCGTTGCAAACGGAGAAAAACTAACCCTTAAACAGCAGGATGTTACCTTTACAGGCTGGGCGATTGAGTGCAGAATTAATGCAGAAAACCCAGAGAAGAACTTCCTTCCATCAGCAGGGAAAATTAAGATGTATTTACCACCAGGCGGGTTAGGAGTTCGTATTGATTCAGCGGCTTATCCGGGATATACCATTCCGCCGTACTACGATTCCATGATTGCGAAGGTCATCGCATATGGCAGCACCAGAGAAGAAGCAATTTCAAGAATGAAGCGTGCTCTAAGTGAGTTTGTTGTGGAAGGTATCCATACTACAATCCCGTTCCATTTAAAATTGTTAGAGCATGAGAAATTTGTGGAAGGCAATTTTAATACTAAATTTCTTGAATTGCATGATGTGATGAAGTCTGTCTAATATCTGGAGGTGTTTTAAATGAGCGAATTTAGTGTCTTGGAAATGGATCAAGGAAACAATGGACATGGTAAAATTGAAATTGCCCCTGAGGTAATTGAAGTGATTGCTGGAATTGCAGCATCAGAGGTGGAGGGTGTCTCCGGGATGCGCGGTAATTTTGCAGCGGGTGTTGTTGAGCGGCTTGGGAAAAAGAATCACGGCAAAGGTGTTAAGGTAGAACTAACCGAAACCGGAATTAAAGTAGATGTATATTGCTTAATGAAGTTCGGTACATCTATTCCAACAGTTGCAGGAAAGGTTCAGGATAATATTCGCCAAGCTTTGTTAAATATGACTGCCCTAGATGCAGAGGAAGTAAACATTCACGTTGTGGGAATTGTATTTGAAACCCAAAAGAACGAATTGGAAATTGATGCTGAACTATAATTTAAGGGGAACCAAAGGGATTAGATCCTTTGGTTCTTCTATTTTTACTTGAGTTTATGATACATATTTTGACGAAAAATAGTCCGAATCCACATTTTAGCTGGCTGCTCCTTTATAAAATAATAAGACATACCGTGCGATTCCATTTTAGTTATGCTATTATCTTTTTATGTGCAAGCTAGTTTCAGGTGATAAGGTCAGTTCATGAACGAAATTAATTAAAAATAAGGTAATAAATGCTAAAGGAGTTAACGGTAGAATGAAAAGAAGAACAGCTAGGGAAAAGGCGTTACAGGCACTTTTTCAAATTGATGTTAGTAACACCGAACCAACAATAGCAATTGAACATGTTTTGGAAGGCGAGCCGGTTGATGACTATCTACAAAAATTGGTTCTAGGTGTAGTCGAACATAAGACTGACATAGATAGCCTTATTATCGCTAACCTCGAAAAGTGGTCCTTAGACCGTTTGGCTACGGTAGATAGGAATTTATTAAGAATGGCTGCTTTTGAATTAAAGTTTAGTCAGGAAATTCCGGGCAATGTTATATTAGATGAAGCTATAGAAATTGCAAAAATAT
The DNA here is from genome assembly GCF_036965645.1 of Neobacillus drentensis. Taxonomy (GTDB): domain Bacteria; phylum Bacillota; class Bacilli; order Bacillales; family Cytobacillaceae; genus Neobacillus; species Neobacillus drentensis_D. Next base: position 1,573 of record NZ_JBALPZ010000118.1, on the reverse strand, counting down.
ATGGTGATGACCAATCAAGTAAGTTTATTAATGGTGTTTTATCTAAAATAAAAGGAACACTTCATAACAATTAATAGATTATTTTCTAGGACTGGGGAGGAATAATGATGACAGCTCAGATTATTAACGGTAAAGAAATAGCTGCAAAAAAAAGGTTACAAATTGCTGAAGAGGTTGTGAAACTTAAAAATCTTGGTGTAACTCCGGGTTTAGCGGTCATTCTAGTTGGAAACAATCATGCATCAAGGACTTATGTGACTAATAAAGAAAAGGCTTGTCAAGAACTAGGTATGAACTCATTGCTAGTTGAAATGCAGGAAGAAGTCTCGGAAGAGGAATTATTAGCTAAAATTTCCGAATTAAATGAAACGCCCGATATACATGGAATATTAGTACAGCTGCCGCTCCCTAAGCATATTGATGAGAAGAAAGTAATTGAGTCCATTTCTCCGTTAAAGGATGTAGACGGCTTCCACCCAATCAATATCGGCAGAATGATGACTGGGCAGAATGCCTTTTTGCCTTGTACACCTTATGGAATTATGGTATTGCTGGAAGAAACGGGCATTTCTATTCCAGGAAAACATGTAGTTGTTGTGGGAAGAAGTAATATTGTTGGTAAGCCGGTAGGTCAGTTATTCCTCAATCAAGATGCGACAGTTACCTACTGTCATTCTAAAACAAAGGATTTGCCGTTCCATACAAATCAAGCTGATATCCTTATTGCTGCAGTTGGAATTCCAAACTTTATAAAGGCTGAACATGTAAAGCAGGATGCTGTTATTATTGATGTTGGGATCAACCGTAATGAAGCAGGAAAACTTTGTGGTGATGTTGCGTTTGATGAGGTTGCAGAAAAGGCAGGTTATATTACCCCTGTTCCAAAAGGTGTCGGTCCTATGACCATTACTATGCTAATGTACAATACCGTAAAGTCTGCTGCTGAAAGTCTTGCTCGAAATTAAGTAATAGATGTCCTTATCTTACACATTTAGATCCGTTTTGTTTTTTACAGACAAAAAAACCTGCTAAATGTATAATAGATAAGGACAGTTTTATTCTTTCGTCAAAAGGAGCTGCACATGCAGGAACAAAGATATTTATCTGTGAATGCTTTAACCAAATACATAAAACGAAAATTTGATGCGGATCCACATTTAAGAGAAGTGCTTGTGAGAGGCGAAATTTCAAATTTTAAACAGCATTCAAGCGGACATATGTATTTTACTTTAAAGGATGAGAAAGCCCGAATTCTAGCAGTGATGTTCGCTGGACAATCCCGATTCATGAAATTTTCACCGGAAAACGGTATGAAGGTGATTGTTAAGGGTGAAGTCAGTGTATATGAACCGAGCGGTCAGTATCAAATTTATATTAGAGAAATGCAGCCTGATGGCATTGGAGAATTATTTTTAGCCTATGAACAACTTAAACAAAGATTAGAGGCTGAAGGGTTATTTGCTCCTGAAACAAAAAAAAATATTCCTCTCTATCCAAGAACAGTTGGTGTGATTACATCTCCAACAGGAGCCGCCATACGAGATGTAATTACCACAATTAAAAGACGTTATCC
>NZ_JBALPZ010000117.1:0-1132 GCF_036965645.1 Neobacillus drentensis | reverse complement strand
TTCTCTTCTACTCGACTAGTTGAAGATGTAATTAACTTTTGTATAAAAAGAAGAGACTTCGATTTATAGTAAATAAAATAACCCTTAACAGAAAATAATAATTTAAGCCAGCTAGATTTGGGAAGGAATGACAATATGCAAACTGAGAATAACATTAGGTTAACATCAGCAGAAATTTCACAACTTTGGATTTCTTATATGAACGATAGCTTCTCAATCTGTTTTTTAAAATATTTCTTAAATAATGTTGACGACGCAGAAATACGACCAGTTTTAGAGTATGCATTACAATTATCACAATCACATATTCCAAAATTGACAGCTATTTTTAATAAAGAAAACTTTCCAATTCCTTATGGATTTATTGAAGGTGAAGACATTGATATAAATGCCCCACGTCTTTTTTCTGATAGTTACTATCTACGCTTTTTATTACGACAAAGTAACATAGGGTTAAATGCTTATAGTATGGCTGTTGCTTTATCTGTTCGTTCGGATGTAAATAGTTATTATACGGAATGCCTTACGGAAATAGCAAAGTTACATACTATGACAACTGAAATGTTATTATCGAAAGGTCTATATATACGCTCTCCATATATTCCAATACCTAAAAATGTGGAGTTTGTTAAAGAGAAAAGCTTTTTGGCAGGATTTTTTGGTGATGTGAGACCATTATCTGCATTAGAAATAACAAACCTTTACTCCGACATACAACGAAATGCACTTGGAACTGTAACCCTAATTGGTTTCAGTCAAGTCGCTAATAATGCCAAAGTAAAAGAATATTTAATTAGAGGTAGAGATATTGCAAAGAAGCATGTTGAAGTGTTTAGTCAAAAACTAAGTAAAGACAATTTACCAGTTCCAATGGCTTGGGATACTAATATAACGGAATCAACTACCTTTACGTTTTCTGATAAGATAATGATGTTTCAAGTTACATCTTTAAACGCAATTGGAATGGCTTTTTATGGTGCTAGTTTATCTACTAGTCCCAGACGTGATTTAGGTTTAGAGTATAGTCGTCTAATCTCCGAAGTCGGACAATATGCTTCAGATGGATCAAAGATAATGATTGATAACGGATGGTTAGAACAACCACCTCTAGCAAGTGATAGAGATGAGTTAG
>NZ_JBALPZ010000116.1:0-13043 GCF_036965645.1 Neobacillus drentensis | reverse complement strand
AGAGGGTTCCCTACTTTATCATTTTTTCTACATATTTTCTTAAACTCGTTAAAGTTTGTTAATAATTTGTTAAGATTTGTGAGGTAAAGTATAGACAAGTAAGAAAATGATTAAAGGAGATCGATTATAATGGACTTCAAACACGAAAATGAATTGGAAAATTATCAATCTAACTCATCTGAGATGAATAATACAAATTCTGAAGAAGTTTCACTTGAAAAACTAAAGGATGAAAGCCACTCTGTGAACAATGTGAATTCAGTGGATGCTACTTTTTCTGTAGAATCCAGCAACAATGGAAGAGAATCTGAAAACCAAGAGGAAACAAGTATCCCTGTAGAAATGGCTGCTCCTCCTTATACTGTACAAACTCGTTCCAATTATAAACCGGAACCGAAAATACGGAAGGCGAAAGGATTTGTATCAACAATCGCGGCTGGGGTTATCGGGTCGGTTTTAACCCTAGCAGTATTGCCCCATACGAATTATATGAGCAATTTTAATCAAAGTAATCAAGACACGGCGAGTACGACCACTGCAACAACTGCTACAAATAAAACTGTTCAGCCGGTAACTGCTCAGCCAACCTCTGTTTCTACTAATTCTGTTGCTGACACTGTTGAACAGCTATCTAAAGCGATCGTGGGGATTGTAAATTATCAGCAACAACAGCAGCAAACTACTGATATCTGGGGTAACTCAAATTCTTCTGATTCTAATTCTAATACCTCAGAAAGTGTAGAAAGCGGCTCCGGCTCTGGTGTTATTTTTCAAAAGAATAATAACACAGCCTATATTGTAACGAATAATCATGTAGTGGAAGGGGCTTCTAAACTGGAAATCTCTTTATATGATGGTCAAAAGACAACTGCTGAAGTAGTTGGAACAGATGCGTTAACAGATTTAGCTGTCTTAAAAATTGATGCAAAGTATGTTACTACTACAGCTAACTTCGGAGATTCTTCAAAATTAAGACCTGGCGATCAAGTTTATGCGATCGGTAATCCGCTTGGAGTTGATCTATCCAGAACAGTGACACAAGGTATTGTTAGTGCTACTAACCGTACCATTTCCGTATCAACATCTGCAGGAGACTGGGACACAACGGTTATTCAAACAGATGCTGCCATTAATCCGGGTAACAGCGGCGGTGCCTTAATCAATACACAAGGTCAGGTAATCGGTATTAACAGTTTGAAAATTTCAGAAACAGGTGTAGAAGGTCTGGGATTCGCCATTCCAAGTAATGATTTTATCCCAATTGTGAACCAATTAATTAAAAATGGGAAAATCGACCGTCCATATCTGGGTGTTGGTCTAGCAGACTTAAATCAAGTACCACAGATGTACCTTCCTCAGAACGTGACAGCAGGTGTATTAGTTATGAATATTGACTCTAATTCTGCTGCAGCAAAGGCAGGATTCCAGGCAAAGGATATCATTGTCTCTATGAATGGTACAAAAATTGCTAATTCATCAGAATTAAGAAAATATCTTTACACAAAAGTGCAAATAGGTGACACAATCAAATTCGGAGTTTACCGCGATGGTAAACAAATCACTTTAACAGCAAAAATAACAGCAAATTCGGAAGGATGACGGTTAAGAAATGACTTGGATAAAGAAAAATAAATTATTGACCGCTTTGTTACTGGCGGTCATAATCGCAGCAGGAGTGTTTCTAACCTTTACCCTTAACAAGGAAAATGCTGTTGCAACCATTAATGGTGAAACGATTACTAAGGATGAACTGTACGATCAAATGGTGGCACAGTATGGTTCGGACACGGTAGGTCAAATGATTAATAATAAAATTGTAGAAGCTGAGGCAGCTAAGAAAAAGATTACGATTTCTACTAGTACAGTTAACAGTGAAGTTGACAAGTTAAAAGAACAGTACGGAGGCGAGGATGTCTTTAAACAGGCACTTGTAGGCAATAATACAACTCTTGCGGCGCTAAAGAGCGATGTGAAAAATTACCTGTTAATTAAGAAACTGCTTGAACCTGAAATCAAAATCACTGAAAACGAAATGAAAACTTATTTTAATGAAAACAAAGACTCTTTCGCTACTGCAGAGCAAGTTAAAGCCAGCCACATACTTGTCGCAGATGAGAAGACAGCAAAGGAAATTAAACAAAAACTCGATAATGGTGAGGATTTCGCCACATTAGCCAAAAAATATTCAACCGATGACAGTACAAAGGACAATGGCGGGGAACTTGGCTATTTTGCGAAAGGAACGATGGTGACAGAATTTGATAACGCTGCTTTCTCTTTACCGGTAAACACCATTAGTGATCCAGTAAAAACAACTTATGGGTACCACATCATTAAAGTGGAGGATAAAAAGGCAGCACAAGCAGCAAACTATGAGGCAAGTAAGGCTGAAATAAAAGAAACCTTATTAGATCAAAAAGTGGATTCTGAATATCAGACATGGATCGACAGTAAGAAGAAGAATTATGATATTAAAAATACTTTGAGTAGCGAAGCATAACCCAATTACCAAGAGGTGAAAGAATTGAATCGGGTCGGGAAACATGCAGTCAGTAGTCCAGGAGATGACCTGGAGCTAATGAATATGGTGTTTGAGTTGCCGGAAAAGGATAAAATGGTCATGTGGTCAGAAGGTTATATTGATCAGGTAATCGACAAGTTACCAGACTATGCCCGTGATATTTTGGAGAATCGTAAAGAAAAGTGGGAAGATACAAAGGCTTATTATGAGAAGCTGCTAAAGGAAATAGTGAAACGGGAAGATTTTAAAATAAAAGTGAAGGGCGGACGGAAGGAGTTCGCCCTTTTCGTCATGGAATATTATCCGGAGTTACAATCCTTAATGTTCTTAATTTATGATGAAAATTTAAAAGAGGTGGACCTGCGGAAGTTTGTTTATCGGAGAAAGTTTAGTTCTAGAAAAAGATACCTTCATTGAATTAGTGCGGCTCTCCTTTTTTTGAGTTAAGCTTTTCGAAGTGTGGAATTTTCCTTATAATGAGGAGTGTTCTTACTTCTAAAGGTGGGTTTTCTATGACGGCAAAGTTTTCTATTACACAGGTCCTGTTTCTTCTCTTTATCACCATACTCGGGGTTACCATGTCAGTCATTTATCATCAGCCACTGGTAATAGGTTTTCTTCCCGGGTTTCTTTTTTTATTTTTTCTTTCATTAAAAAATAATTTCTCGGTTAGAGAATCATTAAAAATTTGTTTGCTAGGTGTCCAAAAAACCAGAATTGTCATTATCATTTTATTTTTAGTCAGTTTCTTACTGCCTTCCTGGTACTTATCAGGAACCATTGAGCAAATGGTCAACATTGCACTGGATTTTATCCATCCACACCATTTTTTTATTCTTTCCTTTATGATCAGTATGATTTTCTCCATGCTGCTTGGTACAACGGTTGGGACACTAAGTGCAATTGGCGTTCCCTTATTAGGGACAGCCGTGGTACTTCATCTGCCTATTCCTGTTGCAGCGGGAGCATTAGTATCCGGGGCTTTTGTCGGTGATCGAACTTCACCTTTCTCTAGCGCACACCAATTACTGTCTCACACGGTCGAGGTCCCTGTTAAAAGGCAAGGGAAAGCAATGTTTCTAACGACTATTACGGCCATTCTTTTTTGTCTATGTTTTTATGGTGTAATAGATGCACACTTTATCAGCAAGGCATCCTTAACAAACAGTCAGTTGGACTGGAGCGAGCTTTCACCGGCGAAGTTTATTCCACCAATTATACTAATTGTGTTGGTTCTTTTTAGGATGAGTATCATTTATGCATTCTTATCTAGTATTCTATCAGCCGTGGTCATCTCCTTCGTTAATGGGACATCAGGGGCAGAGCTGGCTGGAGCTCTTTGGCATGGCATTGACGGCCTAGGCGGCGGTTTCATTCATATGTACCAATTGCTGCTGTTTTTAGCCCTTGCGGGAGCTTATAATGGTCTTTTGGAAGAGTTAAATGTGATTCAGCCCTATTTGGATAAATGGCTGGAGTCTTCGCAAAGTTTACTTGTGGATACCTTAAAAACACTCCTGACAACCCTAATCATTACGTTAATTGCTGCCAATCAGACCCTTCCAATTATTTTAACCGGGAGATCGTTTCTCCCCCATTGGTCTCATTACTATGGAAAGGAAGAATTAGCTAGAGTGATGGGCGATTCGACCATGCTATTTCCTGGGGTTGTCCCATGGAGCGTGCTTGCGATTATGTGCAGTACCATTGTAGGAATTCCGATGTTTGAGTATTTGCCATATGCATTGTTTTTATGGGTTTTACCAATTATCACGATATTGGTATCTTTCTATAGGGGAGTGCGTAATTCAAAAAGAAATCGTATGGCCACCGCTTAATAACAGGGTCTATCAAGGCTCTGTTTTTTTCTTTTTCGAAGCCCTAAATTTCTAGTTGAATGAAGTCCGCTTTTTTATCATATAAGTGGTAATAAAGTAATTGGACAAGGAATGATGAGATGCTGAAAAAATTACTAGTAATCGGATTCGGTAGTACGATGATTAGCGTGGGAATCAATATGTTTATTCTTCCCTTTCATTTAATAAACGGCGGGATCTTTGGCATCAGTTTATTGTTAAATTATCTATGGGGTTTGAAAGTGGGCCTTATGTTTATCCTGCTGAATATTCCTATTTATCTATTTGCTCTTAAAAACGACCCGATTTATTTTTACAATGGAATACTAGGTGCGGTTGTTTCCGGCTGCCTGATAGAATTACTACTGCCATTAAACGGGTTATTGAATTTACCTATTATCAGCAGTGTAATCATCGGTGCCGTCATTATTGGAGTGGGAGTAGGGGTGATGCTCCGTAATCATATCAGTCCAGGTGGAATGGACTTGCTCGCTCTATTAATTGCAAAATGGACAAAGGTGAATGTGGGAGTGATTATGATAGCCCTTGATGCCGTGATTATTCTTACAGGACTGTTCCTCTTACAGGATGTGAGACTTTTATATTCCTTGTTAATCATCTCCATTATTGGTATGTTGGCAACGATTATTACATCATACCGACGGGTAAGCATGTAACTTGAAAACGGGTATAATAAAATAAAAAGGAAAGAGGAGGAGAAGGGTGAATCCAGTTGATGATCATTTAGCAGAGAATTTGAAGATTTTATTTGTCGGTTTTAATCCAAGTATCCGCTCTAGTGAATTAGGACACCATTACGCAAATCCAAACAATCGATTTTGGAAGATTTTATATGAAGCTGGATTAACAGAGCGGAAATATGATGCTGCAGAAGATGCCCAGTTATTAGAGGCTGGATATGGGTTTACCAATATAGTTGAGAGACCAACGAAGGCCGCTGATGAAATAACCAAGGAAGAATATAAAGCTGGAAGAGAGATACTGAAACGAAAAATTGAGAGATATCGGCCAAAAGTGGTTTGTTTTGTTGGCAAAGGTGTCTATCAAGAGTATAGTGGTCGAAAGTCGGCACCATGGGGACAACAAACGGAACCAGTTGTCCCAGATGTGATTGATTTTGTAGCGCCTTCTTCCAGTGGTTTAGTAAGAATGAAGATGATTGAAATTGTGAAGATCTACCATAAGCTTCTTGTTTTAACATAAAACATCGACGGTATCTTCAATCCGTCGATGTTTTATTTTATTCGAATTTTTTATGATAATGGGTTAATGCCATTAGCGGGAAGATAAAACGGTAGCTGTGATAATGGATATAAAATGCCCCTGCCATCCCTTGGCCCTTAGGGTAATCTGTCGTCCAATCCATTTTCTCTAGATTATCAAGTAAATAAGTTATTCCTCTTTTAATCGCATTTGTCGGTTTATCTGAAACGGTAATCAAAGCATCAAGAGCCCAGGCCGTATGCGTTAATGTGCTTTGAGGTAACGGGACATAAGTTCTTTTACTGTCACTGTGACAGGACTCTCCCCAGCCACCGTCTTTATTTTGTATATCGAGGATCCATTGAACTGCTTTTTCTATCGAGGCGTGCTGCGCTGAAAAATCACCTGCCATTAGGCCTGTTATTGCAGCCCAAGTACCATAAAGATAGCAAACCCCCCACCTTCCATACCAGGAGCCATCCCTCTCTTGATCCCTTAATAGCCAATAAATTCCTTTTTTTATTGCAGTATGATCCTTTGACAAATTGGTGTATCGACCCAAAAATTCCAGCGTCCTCCCGGTTAAATCGGCACAAGAAGGATCTGCGATGATAAATTCTCCTTTTTCGATAGGCAAAAATTTCAGTAGTTTTGAGTTCGTGTTTTTTTCAAATGCCGGCCATCCACCGTCATCATTTTGCATCGACAAAAGCCATGTAATGCCACGGTCCCATACTTGAGTTTCAGTCGGCGTCATATGAGAAATAGAACGAAGCGAGGCGGTTGTGTCATCTACATCGGGGTTAATGGTATTAATATCAGAAAATCCCCAGCCGCCTGGCATTGTTTTCGGATTATGAATCACCCAATCACCAAATTTTCGATGCTGCCTCTCAAACAGATATTGATTGGCCTGCTTTACCATGGAATCCTCGGGCGAAATACCTGCTGATTGTAAACAAAAGGAAATTAAAGAGGTGTTCCACATATTTGCGGTCGTATATTGGATATGTGGAAACCCGTCAATTTCACACTTCATCGATAGGATACCATCGAGTGCCTTGGTAATCACGGGATCCGTTTTTTTATATCCAAGTGATAATAGGGCAAAAATCATTAAAAAAGTAGAGCTGAAATAGCTGTAAAAGGTACCATCCGGCTCAAGATGATCAAGCATATATTTTTTTGCCCGTTCAATCGCTAGTTGATGAAGCTGTTTTGGTAACCCTAGTAGACTTTCAACCCCGTCCTTAATAAAAGAAAATAAGGAACGATAGTCCTCTGAGCGGTTCCAATGGCTTTCTGCTTCACGGTTTAGGTTTAAATCAGAAAGGTCAGGGCTCTTGTCTGTTTTAATTGTGAACTGTGTATCAGCCAAAATCATGATGGGGGTTAAATTAGCCCTGCCAAAAACGGAAAACGAATAAAAGTTAATCGGAAAATGCAGCGGCAAGAGGATAAGTTCAATGGGAAGCGGAGAATAGGAAGGCCAGGTGGACTGTCCAGTTATGGCAAGCATGACCTTTGTAAACATGTTTACTTGTTCGATACCGCCGTTAGCAAGTATAAATCGTTTGGCGGCGAGTAAGCGTTTATCATTTTTAGGGTAGTTTCCCGAATACAACAAAGCATAATAGGCTTCTACAGTAGCCGTCAGATTACCCTCTCCCTCATCATAAAAAAGCTTCCATGCCCCGTTTTTCTCTTGTTTTCTGAGAATTCTCTTTGTGAGCCCCTGAATTAATTCTTCATCATGTAATTCCAATGACCGTAATAAAATGATCATATAAGCGTCTGTGGATATGCCTGTTTCAAATGGATAGTCCCAAGAGCCGTTGGGAGATTGGTCTTTGCGAAGCATCTCAATAATCCAATCCATGCCTTTTTTTGTATCAGTCATCGTATCTTCACATTCCTCTCCCAAAATTTCTCATCTATCTATACATATTCTCATCATTACAAGAGAATTCGTAAGGGAGGGAATGTGCCATTTTTTTTATAAGGAATCGTGAGAGGTCTCCGCTTGAAATCATTTCGGAAGAATTAAAGAAAAAGAGTAAATCGCCGTTGTCTTTGCCTCCAATTACCAAGAGTGAGGGGGTTCTTCTAGATAAAATAAGGCAGAAAACCAAGGAATATAATCTAAATAATATTACACGAACGAATGCCTATCTTGATTTTTATCTTCGCTATCCGGATATCCACTGGGCTTTTCTTGCCCATATGGTCTCGCGAAATGGCGGCTGGAATATGACCGATTTAAAAGGGGAATTTCTAAACCGATTGATGACGAAGAAGGATCGTCAGTTATTCTTTCAATTTTTAGAGCGGGGCAATTGGCTGATTTTTCAAGACGTTTATCCTCAGTTTTTACTTTATGAAGAAAGCTTAAAATCTAGTAAGCCTCTGTTCCATTTGTTTGCTCATCTAAATATCTCCACTTTTATGGAAACGATTTGGAATCAGTTTTGGAGAACCAATGACACGTATATTCTAACGATAGCATTGGTGATTAACGAACAAAATTATATAGAAAAAAGAGTCGTTCAAAATCCGCAGCAACAAAAAGATGTTCTAAGTAAATTTGAGTTTTTGCTTCAAGATTGGCTTTCTTTTAATCATATTCTTTTCCCCTATGGAAATAAGAATTTGGCCGGTCAAACAGTTCATCAGTTTGAATCATTCCATCAGAGGATTTTACTTGGTAAGAAATTGTATAAAATTCTTTTTAAAAATAAAGAAATTCACCAAAAGGCAGTTGAATGGGCGAAAAGCCATTCCCATACCGGTTCAAGGAAGGATTATTGGCCGCAAATTTTTAATTGTGTGAATGAAGGGACACCTGGATTTCCTTATCAGCTTCATTTGAAAGCCTGTCAGCTAAGGGCAGGTGCAAAAAGGATTTTTAGCCCAATGCTTGAGATAGCTTGGAAAAATGTAAGTCATAAGGAAGCAGAAAAAGGGGATTGGTTTACAGATTGGCGTGTGGTGGACTATTTAGTAGAAGATGAAGAACTCATTGATGGGGAGATAAAAGATGAATATTGTAGAACACTCGAACGACTCGAACTTGCAGCCCTTGCCAAAAAGGCGATTACCTTTTAAGTATGAACTTGGCAGTATGGTGCTTGCTTCTTTGTTAGGGACTTATTCAGATTTATATTTTGTTGGAAAGGGATATTATCGCTTTCCTTTAAGACCGTTCTCTAGGATTTTTACGATTAATCTTGCGTTTACGTTAGTTGCACTGCCGATCATGACACTCCTTATTTTACGGTGTATTTCGCCGTTAACGAAGTGGGGGAAAGCAGGGGTTATTCTTTTAGTGAGCCTGCTAATGCCGATTTTTGAAAGGTTAGCCGAATTATTAGGCTTGTTTACACATTCTGATAGCTGGAACCATCTTTATTCTTTTTTTGGTTATGGACTGTTTTTATCTATTGTGGTGCTATTCCATGAGTGGATGGGAAAAAGAATGCGGGAATAACAAAAAGCCGAGACCGCAGTCTCGGCTTTTCTGATGCCGTCATTGCGGCACCTCCCCCTCCGTCCGTACAGTGGTTAAGTGTCCCGCAACAAGCGAATGTTCGGAGGGGGGTATTTATATTATACCACATTTGCAGTGAAAATAATAAGTGGCTAAACTTTCCTTTCTCGATAGAAAAGTGTATGATAATAATGATTTTTACATAAAGGAGTGTTTTTCATGGCTAAAAAAGGATACATATTGATGGAAAATGGCGAAAAAATTGAGTTTGATTTATTTCCAAATGAGGCACCAGGAACAGTAGAAAACTTTGAAAAGTTAGCAAATGAAGGCTTTTATAATGGAGTTATTTTTCACCGTGTAATCCCTGGTTTCGTATCACAGGGAGGCGATCCAACAGGTACAGGGATGGGTGGACCAGGCTATACCATCAACTGTGAAACTGAAGGAAATCCACATAAACATGTTCCCGGATCATTATCAATGGCGCATGCTGGAAGAAACACAGGCGGCAGCCAATTCTTTATCGTTCATGAATCACAACCACATTTAAATGGTGTTCACACTGTTTTTGGCCAAGTAACTTCTGGTCTAGAGACAGCTAAAAACATGAGAAATGGCGATAAAATGGTTGAAGTTAAAGTATTTGATGAGGAATAATAGGTAAGATAAAGGGAGCGGATTCGCTCTCTTTTTTTTTGCAGCAGAAAAAGTTATGAAGAAGTAGTAAAGGGAAAACAAACGGGCACATTAACATTGAAGCCATCAATTGGAGGGGCGATATGAAAAGTTTAATGCTCGTGCTTGTGTCATTCTTGTTATTCCCTTTTTATGCAAACGCTGCAGAAAAAAAACTGGAGAAAAAAGAACTGAAGGCTGCTATAATCATCGATGATTTTGGTGGGGGGACCGGTGGTGTGCGTGACTTCTTAGAAGGGGACATTCCAATCACCGCAGCCGTTATGCCTTTTACAGAAAGTTCTAAGGCCCATGCTGAATGGGCACATAAAAATGGTTTTGAGGTTATGGTTCATTTACCAATGGAACCAAAACGAGGAAAAAGATCATGGTTAGGACCAAAACCAATTACAGTTGACCTCTCGAAAGAAGAAGTGAGGAAGCGGGTAGAGGAAGCTATAAATAGTGTCCCATATGCGGTTGGTCTTAATAACCATATGGGTTCGCGCGCGGTCGAAAACGAAGAAATTGTTCGGATCATCGTGGAAGTTGCTAAGGAAAAAAATTTATTTATTATTGACAGTGGGACAAGTCCAGGAACAAAGTTTCCGGAAATTGCGAAAGAACTAGGGGTGCCGCTATTAAAGCGCGATGTATTCCTTGATGATATCTCCTCCTCTTCCTATGTCCGAAAACAAATGCTAAGACTCGCCAAGGTAACGGAGATAAAAGGCAGCGGTATTGCAATCGGACATGTAGGAGTAACGGGAAAGGTCTGTTCCGTAGGGATTTTTCAAGCAATGGAAGAATTTAAAAAACGGAATATAAAAATAGTTCCCGTTTCAGAACTCTTATCTGGTGAATTAGCAAAAAAACAATTTCTACCCTGAAAAATGCAGCCAATAGGCTGTCTTTTTTTATAGCTGGAAAACAATGGCCGTTCAGATTTCTTTTACTATGCGAGCTAAACTGGTAAAATGGCACCTGAATTATGAAATCATGAATCATTGGTTGATATATAGAAATTAATTAGGGAGAGGGAGTCCACAATATGAAGTTGGTATCTTGGAATGTAAATGGCCTTAGAGCTTGCGTGAAAAAAGGATTTTTAGATTATTTTCGAGAAGTAAATGCGGATATATTCTGTGTTCAGGAAACAAAACTGCAAGAAGGACAAATTAGTCTGGAGTTAGATGGGTACCACCAATATTGGAATTATGCTGAGAAAAAAGGTTATTCTGGTACAGCTGTGTTTACCAAGCAGGAGCCTTTGTCGGTTAGGTATGGTGTTGGGGAAGAAGACGCAGAAAATGAAGGAAGAATTCTGACTCTGGAATATGTCGACTTTTTCTTGGTCAATGTTTATACACCAAATTCACAGAGAGACCTAGCAAGAATTAGTTATCGTTTGGAATGGGAAGATCGCATTTATCAGCACTTGAAGGATTTAAATCAAAAGAAACCGGTTATATTATGCGGAGATTTAAATGTAGCCCATCACGAGATTGATCTTCGCAATCCTAAATCGAATATTGGAAACTCGGGATTTACGGATGAAGAACGAGGTAAAATGACATCACTGCTCGACGCTGGGTTCGTTGACAGCTTCCGTCATTTTTACCCGCAACAGGAAGGTGCCTACACATGGTGGTCGTACATGAACAAGGTAAGGGAACGGAATATTGGCTGGCGGATTGACTATTTTATCGTTTCAGAATCTCTGAAGGATCGACTAAAGGAAGCTGAAATTCACTGTGATGTAATGGGCAGTGACCATTGCCCAGTTGTTCTAGAACTTAATTAAAACTCCCTGTTCAATAAGAATTTCTTATTACAGGATATTGAAAAACTGTAATTTTCTTTAACGAGAAGCCATCTTATAGTCAGTATATATAAGGAAATTCTCGGGGGGATAATGATGGATCTCAAAAAGGATGTACAGCAGCAATTTGGAAAAAGTGCGGAATCTTATGTGAGCAGTCGGATTCATAAAGATGGAAAGGACTTGCAAAGATTAATAGAAATGGCTGAAGTAACAGGGAAAGAAGAACTTCTTGATGTTGCCACGGGCGGAGGGCATACGGCTAACGCGTTTGCTCCGCTAGTAAAGAAGGTAACCGCGGTTGATTTAACTCAGGAGATGTTAACCGCTGCAGAAAAATTTGTAAAAGGCAATGGAAATCAAAATGTGGAGTTCATAAAAGGGGATGCTGAAAACTTACCATTTTCAAACGGTACTTTTGATGTGGTAACGTGCAGGATTGCCCCGCACCACTTTCCTAATATAAATGAGTTTATTAAAGAAGTCTTTCGTGTCCTTAAACAAGGCGGACAATTTTTGTTAGATGATAATGTCGTTCCAGAAGATGATCAGTATGATCATTTTTATAATAAAATAGAAAAATGGCGGGATTACAGTCACTTTAGGGCATGGAAGAAGAGTGAGTGGATTCGGATGCTTGAATTTGCTGGTTTCGAAATTGTTGAATGGCATCGTTTTGAAAAAAACTTTTATTTTGATTCCTGGTGTAATCGAATGAACTTGTCTAAAGATGAAAAGAAAAAATTAACCGAGTATTTCATAAGTACTTCCGGAAAAATCAAAGATAAATTTAAAATCACAACCGAAGAGAGTCAAGTAATATCATTTCAGGGAGAAGCCATCGTACTGAGGGCAATAAAAAAATAAGAAAAGACCCCTTTGCAAAAAGAGATAGTCTCTTAGCGCGAAGGGTTTTTTGAGTAAGTCATATACCGTTTAGGGCCGTTCCGATTTCGTCAAACTCAGGGATTCGTTCCTCTTGTTGTAAATCTTCGATTTGCTCTTGGTCCACTTGCTGATTGTCCTCATCTTTTTTATAATCATTAACGTTCACTATTACAACATCTCCTTAAGAAATATTTACTACCATATTTTAACCAGCGATTGATTATTTAAACTATTCATTATCCTGGTTGTACTAGTCTAAATTTTATTTAGACAAGGACATTTATTTTAAAAAAATCTAAAAAGATTGTTGACTATTGTAGTGGAAAATAGTATTATTATGAATGTCGCTTCGACGAAATGCATTAATAGTTACGTAATAAACAACATTTCATTAGAAGTTGACAAATTTTGAATGCTATGTTAAGATAACGAATGTCGCTAATCGATAGATTAGTAGATAAAAAAATGCTCTTTGAAAACTAAACAAACAAAAACGTCAACAAACAATAATATTCATTTCTTTTGAAATGAAGCCAACGTAACAAAATGAGCTAATCAACTTTCATG
>NZ_JBALPZ010000115.1:0-9420 GCF_036965645.1 Neobacillus drentensis | reverse complement strand
CATAATCTCCGTTATCGGAAGTGAAAATTTGCTAATTGACCGTTTTTCTCATTAAGTTAATATCACCAATTTCTTTATTAAATCCCCATTTTTCATAAAAAGATATTTTGTCAGATTTACAATACAATTCAAAGTGTTGCACAGATTGAAGTTTAGGGTGTGTCGTTACTTGATCTAACAATATTCGTCCCAAACCTTTACCTTGATACTCTTCATGGATAATAACATCGAATATTAAGGCTTTATAGACAAAATCTGAAAGAACACGTATAAAACCAATGAGTCTATTAGTTTTATTTTCACATATTCCAATAAGGATGTCTGTGTTTTCAAGCATTACCAACACGTCTTCAAACTTTCGGTTATCTGTCCACCATTCTTGTTGGTATAATTCGTAGAGTTCTATGATTTGTTGTTCATCTAGTGTTGAGATGATATTGTAATTCATGTATGCTTCATTCCCTTCAAAACATATATATATTTATTTATATAATTCAGTTTTCAGGTGTACAAGTCCTTTTTTTGCGATGTTTTATTAACTCAACTATTACGCTCTCTACAATAAGATGCATAGGCTAAGGAAACAGTTTAAATATATTAAAAGTTAGGCAAGATGTACCTTGCCCAATTTGCAATCAAGCTTGATTTTCTCTTTTCTGTTTATGTGCACCCCATAAGGTAAGAAGAAATCCAACAATCGTGACCAGTGAAGCAACCCAAGGAACAGCAGGAAGTCCTCCGCCAATTCTGAGATCAATTACTAATCCCCCTATAAATGCCCCCAGTGCATTTCCAAGGTTAAAGGCTGCAATGTTTAACGTAGATGCTAGAGTAGGTGCTTCTTTAGCAGTATTCAGCATATGCAACTGTAGCCCAGGGACTGTACCAAATGCTGCAATACCAAAAATAAACACCATTATCAGAGTGAGAAATTTATATTGATCAGTAATGCTGAACACAGCTAGTATGATCGCCAACAAAACAAGGATTCCAAGAAGTGATGGCAGAAGTTTTCGGTCTGCTAATTTTCCTCCATAGATATTGCCAATTGTAATCCCAACACCAAATAATACAAGAATGTATGAGATGGATTTAGGTGCAAAGCCTGTAATTTCTACCAATATTGGTGAAATGTAAGTAAAGGCTGTGAATACTCCTCCGAACCCAAACACCGTCATTAAAAGTGCAATATGAACAGCAGGTTGTTTTAATACACCAAGTTCCTGTTTCAAACTGGATTGGGCACCTTCAACCCTTGGCACCAGTAAAAAGATTCCAAGTAAAGCGATAATACCTATCATTGTAATTGACCAGAATGTAGATCTCCATCCAAATGCTTGTCCTATATATGTTCCAATTGGTACGCCTAAAATGTTTGCTAATGTTAATCCTGTAAACATAATAGCAATTGCACCTGCACGTTTTTCTTTTGGGACTAGTTCTGCCGCTATAACTGACCCCACTCCGAAAAATGAGCCATGCGTTAAAGCGGCCAATATACGTGCGATCATAAGTATTGTGTAATTCGGTGCTAGAGCAGCTAACAAGTTTCCTGCAATAAAGAGAATCATTAGAAAAATTAAAAGCTCCTTACGTTTCATCTTATTTGTAGCTACTGTAATAATTGGAGCACCAATAGCAACCCCAAGAGCGTAACCTGTTACTAGCATTCCAGCCATTGAGATTGAGACATTTAGACTAGATGCCACCTCTGGAAGTAAACCCATGATAATAAATTCAGTTAAACCAATAGCAAATGCTCCTAGAGTGAGGGCATATAAAGCTGCCGTTGAGCCTTTTTGAGTCGCAATATTTGATGAATCTTGGTTTATGTTAATTGAGCCCATATTGAACCCTCCTTATTAATATTTACAACCTTTCTTTACGAAAGGTGAATTACTGAAAGAAGGAGGCCGATATTTCCTCTATCAACCTCCATAATTCTTAACTTAATTTTTCAATTACTGCTTTGGTTACTGCTATAGTGGATTGAGGATTTTGACCTGTAATCAAGTTACCATCAACTTCATAATGAGTTGACCAATTTGGAGCAGCGACGAAAACAGCCCCTAAATCACGGATCTTACTTTCCAATAAGAACGGTAGAAATTGTCCCAAACCTGTATCAGCTTCTTCTCTATCAGTAAAAGCATTGACACGTTTACCAGCAACAAGCGGCTGACCATTAGATAAAGTCGCACCAACCAATCCTGCTGGACCGTGACAAACAGCAGCAACAATCTTGTTCCCTTCATAGAAATCACGTAACAATTCATGAAGTTTTTGATTATCAGGAAGGTCAAACATAGTTCCATGACCACCTGGCAAGAAAATAGCATCGAAACGTTCATGGGATACATCGTCAAGTTTCAGGGTGTCTTGCAAATATTTTACTGTATCTAAAATCTCTAGTGGTGTATTTTCATCTACACTGCTAGGATCAACTGTACTTTTTCCTCCAAGAGGACTTGCCACTGTCACCTCGTAACCTTTCTGTGTGAATTCAATATATGCTTCAGCAAACTCCGATAACCAAATACCAGTCGGTTTGCCTTCTTTTATTTCTGTATGATTAGTAACGACCATTAAAATGTTTTTTGACACTTTCATTACCTCCTAAATAAGCTTTGTTTGTTACAAACGTTATTCTACTACCTGAAAATATATAAAACAAATTATGTTTTTATATATTAATGATAAAAATATTTATAGATAATAATTTAAGTTGGAACGAAAAACATCATAAAAAAATCATCCAAAATATATGGATGATAGAATAAAAAATAGACATTAGCACATTTACTTTATCTGTTTCCCCCAATTTCTTGGATCAAATTATTAATTTCGGGAAGATGTTTATGTTTCGTTTGATAAGCTATATAAAGTTCGTTTTTAACCTTCATATCTTTGAATATGACTTTGGATTTTACTTCATTCATTGAATTTCTTAATATATATGTCGGAATTAAACTTATTCCAGCACCGTTTTCAATTGCCTTAAGAATCAAATGCAAATTAGGAATTACGTGAATAGGTTTAATGATTGGACGTTTTTTAAAGTACTCCCTCCAAAATCTTCTTATAATCGGTAAGTCTAGCCCATAACTAATCCAATTTTGCGACGAAAGCCATTTTTCTTTTAACTTAAAGTTAGTACCCTCTTCAATTTCTAATTGTTTTGGGGCAACAATAACAAATTCCTCTTCACATAACGTTACATATTCAATACCTGAAGCGTGAAACTTTTTTGAAGTAATTATTACATCTACTGTACCTTCCTTTAGTAATTCTAACAGTTCATCAGCAGTTCCAAAGTAAGAAACCGTACATGTTTTATATTCTTCTAGCTGATTTAGAATATTTTCATAAAAGTACTCAATTGCTGAACCAATTCTAATTATAGAAAGAGTTGGTAATGAAGCACCTTTAAAACTTAATGTAGCTGCCTCTAATGATTCAATAAGAGGAGCCAACTGTGAATATAATTCCTTTCCCCTTTCAGTGGGCACCATTTTCCTTGCGGTTCTTATAAATAGGGGCTCCCCAACTTCAGCTTCTAAAGAAGCTAAATGCTGACTCATAGCAGGTTGTGTCATGATGCGTGTTTTTGCAGCTTCCGACACCGAATTATATTTATATATATAAATAAAGCTTCTATACCACTCAAAATCAACCATTCAAAAACTCACCCCAGTATCTTTCATTGAACTTATATCTACAAAAAACTACTTTTACACTCCACACAGTTACGTATTTCTCAATGTTGTTTACCTATTCTAATTCAATTCTTGATTCTTTTCATCTTATTAAACTATCCTGCCCGATAGTTTAAGTACAACATTTCACAATCTTTTTTGTGCAAAAAGAAAAAATGCGTACTCCTTCTTGAAGTATCGCACCAGATAGTTGATTAACAACATATATAAGCATAAATAGTTGCTAATTTTGAGTGAGGCTTTAACAGAGCCTTACTCCTTCAATTGCTAACATATACATCGTTAAAGATTCAGCATCACGCATCATCCATTCTCGATAATCGTTTTCAGCACTCACATATTCCTGTTCACAAATAAAACCGTCTCTCTCCATTTGAACTCCTCTGCTTGAAGCAGTATCAGCCCATATCCCAATGCGAGTTTGAAAATCAGGGTCCCTTCTGTTTGTTACCTCATGAATGGTGGTTATAGTAATATCTGCTATACCAGCTTTTCGAAAAAGTTCAGGAAGGTTATCGGCAATTGTATTATCCATACCTGCTTCTGCACGCCATTTCAAATAGGCAGCGTAAAAGTTGAGCATACTTGAAGGTGGCAGGGGATTCCATAAAATCTTATCATGGTTATAATCCGCAATTAAAATGCGACCTCCAATTTTTGCAGCAGATGTCATCATTTTCAATCCTTTTAATGGGTCGGATAACCATATTAAAACCCGTGAACAGGTAACAATGTCAAACTGTTGTTCATAAGGAAGATTATAAATGTCACCTGTTTCAAATGATAATCCTGGTATTTTGCCATATGATTGACGTGCTTTTTGAATTAAGGTTGGATTACTGTCAATTCCCACAACACGTCCATTTGGACCCACAGCTTCTGCTATGCCTCTAGTAATTGCCCCTGTACCACATCCAACATCAAGAATTGCCATGCCTTCCGTAATAATTTCTGCTAGCCTTTTGTTTGAGTTTGTTAACGTTCTGGAATCTAATACATTTGTTAACTTTCCAGATAATTCAGCACGATTTCGAGCCATTTTTGTATCCAAACTTGATTCCCCTTCCCTGTATTTATTCCGATTTTCAATAAACTAATTTTACCATTTAAGATTTTATTGTTCTAATAAATAAAAACACCCTTATTAATTCCATAATGGAATTAATAAGGGTCATAATTAAAATTTAAGTTAATACGATAATAGTTCTCTTCAAAGGATATTCCTGTTGTTATTGAACTAAACTGCCATTTACTTGAATAAGGAAAAAGCGTTCCTGCTTATTTCAGAAACGCGCCCTTTTCTTAAGTAACTTTTGGCGAATTATACTATTCAAATATGGACATATAGAAATCTATCATTAAGAATTATGAAGAGCGTGTCCCCCATTAGACGTACGTATTGAACACGTTGTTCCGTCAATCCGTACTCATTTACCTAAATAGTAATCTTACTATTCATTTACTCCAAAAACATAAAAATCATCCTAAACCATATCCCAACGCAACTATGCCAATAAACCCATATACAACAGCTACACCTATACCATATAAAAGATATTATCTTCTTTAAATAGTCTGATCTGTTCAAAGAAAGAAATGAGAATACGTATGACCAAAAGCAGTGCAAATATACCCAAAAAGGCAATTCCAGCAGTCATGGGAATCTCTGTCACTAACCTCATAACATCTGACTGATTATTTGAGATTACACCAATGCCTACTCCAAGATAGATCCACAAAAATGACCTCAAAACCAATGTAAAGAAGAAAAAAAAAAGCTTTCTGATTGTCCATCCTTTAAAACAGCCTATACCTATCGAGAAGCTTTAAATGTTTTAATTAAAGGTCCAAAATATATGAATCACAGTTAAAAAGAATGATTGAAGAAAAATTGGAGATTGAAAAGCATTGGGAGAATCAGAAGTAAAACAAATGTGTGCTTACTGTGCAAAGTGGTTTCCACAAACAGAAATGCAGCAGCTTCCAGGTGGCGAGTATGGTAATTGATATTGCAAAAAGTGTTTTCCAGAAGTGTTGAGAGAACATTGGAAATTACCTTGGAATCGAAATAAGATTTAGGAGGGAAAGTCCATGAGTAAGAAATTGAAAATTTACAAAGAGAACGGTGAGTTTGTCATTGAACGGATTAACGAGTTTAACCATGCAATAAAACGTTTTTTTGTAACACAAGATGGACTATTTGAGGGGCTAAAAGCGTATGGAACAGGAATTACAGATTTTCAATTAGATGTATCTGAGGAATTATGGGCAACCGTTATTAATTTTTTAAATAATGGTATGGAGTGAAAAATACACTTTACAGGCAGCTATAACAAGAGGAAAATACTTCATAATAAGTCTATAAATGCCTTCTAGGGCTATCTCAGGTGACAATATGGATGGAATTATTGTGACCGTGTACAAATGAAAGTCGTCCAAGCTAAAAGAACCATTCAAAAGGTTTTAAGCACTAAAAAACTGGCTAGAAAATATCTAACCAGTTTTTAAGATTACAGTTGACGTGACTGCTTTATCTTCCTTGAAGAGACTGGAATGCTGCTCACGCATGATAAAAGCAATGCTACAAGTAATAGACTAACGAAAAATCCAAAGCTCAGGCTGAAACTTGATGTCACGTTTAGGATTCGGCTCGCTATTGAAGGGCCAAATGACATTCCTAAAAAGTTGATTAAGTTATAGATCCCCAGCCCCATTGCACTTTTTTCCTTCTTTATCGTGTGGGGAATATCAATATTGATTACAATGGTAAGGATTGTAAAGCTTATATTAATAAGGGCAACTCCAACACTAGCCACTGCAAATTG
This sequence comes from Neobacillus drentensis, assembly GCF_036965645.1. GTDB lineage: Bacteria > Bacillota > Bacilli > Bacillales > Cytobacillaceae > Neobacillus > Neobacillus drentensis_D. Next base: position 2,879 of record NZ_JBALPZ010000115.1, on the reverse strand, counting down.
GTTTACTCCAAAGATGGCTAATAGCAGAAATCCAATAAATTGAAGGACGACAGCAACGACCAATCGACCATTCCCTTGGATGCGGGTTATAGCTGGTCTTATTACGAAGCTCAACAAAAAGGAAAAGATTGATATCCCCGCCAAAATAAAGCCAGTTTTCAAGGCAGAGACATGAAACTGCTGTCCTGCTAATAACGGAAAAAGAAAAATAATTCCCACCATGGCAGCACTATTAATAAAACTAAGCAAAAGGAAACGATTAAAGGCATAGAATCGAAAAACTGACAGATCCATAAATATCCCGACATCTTGACGTTTGCCATGGATCCCCATAAAAAATACAGATATCACTGTAATGATTAGCAAATAACCATTTAATTTGACTCCTAAAATAAACGTCACGACAAAAGTCAATAAATAAAGGAAGCCTAAAAAATCAAACGGTTGGGTAAGCTTCTTATGATTGGCATATCCGGAGGGCACAAACAAAATAATTGCTAGCAACGTAAAAATAGCCATACTCATTAATAAAAATAGGGAGTGCCAGCCCCAAAAATGAGTAAAGAAGCCTCCGAGCAAAAATCCTACTCCTGAACCAAGTGATAGACAGGCACCTATTAATGTTAGAGCCAGATTGCGTTTAGGGAAGGTGAGATACTGATTCGTCAGGATCATTGATAATGCAATAAACGAGCTACCACCCGCTGCTTGAATAATACGGGCCAAGACCACAACGATAAAATCATTCGTCGTGTACCCTATAAGGGAACCTGTAACGAATAAACTAATCCCAAAAATCAACAAACTTTTAATTTGAAAATAAGAGGCTAGCTTACTATAAGTAATCGAACCACAGGCAATCACTAAAGTATAGGAAATAACCACCCAGCTAATTTTGGAAGCTGTCACCTCAAGCCCATTCATCATATCAAATAAGGCAACATTAAACAGAAGTGAATTGGCTACCCCGGATAAAACGATTAAACATAATGTGATAATCAACCTTTTCTCTTTTTGATTCATCTATTTCTCCTCCATTATATCAAAGTCATAAAACTTTAGAACTAATAACCAAAAAAGGAGGCTACATTAAAGTGTAGCCAAAAACCCAGGTAAATAGCGGGTGAATGTCTCCTCATTTAATGAGACATATTTTATGACACCCTCACGTTCAATCTTCACCAGCTCTGCTTCAGATAAAATTTTTAAATGATAAGAACCATTGGACTTACTTACACCTAAACTCCTTCCTATATCCGTACACATCGGGCGATTGTTTCCGTAATACAATAATCGGATGATTGCGATCCTTTTTTCATCTGCTAAGGCATTAAATATTTTTATTCGTCGCGTATCGTTTTGTTCTAAAGTCATATGACTATTATATTATTAGAATTCAAATTGTCAACTTCTTTGCCGAATACTTTCTTGGATTTGGCCGGGATGCACAGATTATCAAACCAGTTCAACTAATAGAGCAGCTACCTTTTGAGTTTACTGTATTATAGAATGTAATTAAATCGTTTTCTTCTTCAAACTCCCACTTTTCGGGTATATCTGTTGAAAACCAATCTTCAAAGTTAATTGTATTGAATTTCATTGTTTTCTTAACTCCTTATGGGATTTCTAATATAATTCAATCCTTATTATTAAGATTCCTTGTTGAACTAACCTGCTCATTTAGGTGAATAAGAAAAAAAGGATCGCCGCAACAATCCTTCGTAAACTCAAGCTACCCGTTAACTGAAAATTATTAAAGAAGTGGATTTTCTACGCCTAAGTGAATCCAATCTGCTTTTGGAGGTCCATAAACCATAAAAAGTTTTAACCCTGCTTGGCGAATGAGTATTGTTGCATGCCTTTTTTAACGTTAAAGTGGGGGTTCCTTTTGTATTGTCATTTTCCTGTTCTTAAAGAAATTTATTTTCACGGTAGTTAAACTATGAGTTTAGAGATTCTTAAGTGTATCTCTTAAAAAAGCTTCAACAGTTCGACGCCATTCTCTTGGCTGGTCCAAATGTAATTCATGTCCTGATTCTGAAATGCAAACACTCTGTCCATTTGGTATCGTATTAACCATATCGTTTACTACCTCTTTAGAAATGAATCCCTTTTCTCCAGTGACAACCAAAGTAGTGCACTTTATTTTTTTCCACTCTTCCCAATAATCCCGAGATTCGAGGTCTTCCATCGAATGAACCATGCTGTCGATTCTAAATGCAGGGTAATACCCATCCTCCCGCTTATCTAACAATTCGGCGAACGTTTTTCCTCGAAAAGTACCTTTACCAAAAAACTCCCATGCATCATCAAATGTTTTGAAAGGAACATTCCATTTTTCCAACCAACTTCTTATCCCTGTCTGTATACCCCGAGACTGATTAGGAGCTGCTTCAACAATAATAAGAGTTTGTACCAACTCGGGGCGTTTTGTAGCAACGAGAAACGCATTAATGCCTCCCATAGATTGACCGATGAGAATAATTGGTGTTTTGCAGTGTTGTTCAATTGTATTTATTGCATCTTCTACGTAAGCCAACCTTGAAAAGTCACTTGTATCCTCTGCACTTTCCCCATGACCTCGTTGATCAAGTGCAATTACTCTTCCAAATTGGGTAAGCCACTCCGCTGTATTATTCCATTCTCTGCCTCGACCTGCCAACCCATGTAAGAGCAATATATCTCGTGAGATATTCCCTCCATAATCTAAAGCATTTAATTTAATCCCTCTTGAATTTACAGTTAAACTGCTTGCCATGGTTTTTATTCATACCCCTCTTATTTTTTCATTCCTAGAGCTTATTCCACAACATCACCTATGATTCCTTCTTTTTACTAAACTGCACAGTTACTTCAATAAATAAAGTAGGGAACCCTCT
>NZ_JBALPZ010000114.1:11622-26797 GCF_036965645.1 Neobacillus drentensis | reverse complement strand
ATAATCAATCAAAATAAAAAAACAGTGCGATTTCACCTGCAAATCACACTGTTTTTTTAAATTTCTATTGTGAAATGGAATTAGATTTAATCATGGTCTCATGCTCCGGCACCCTAATCAGAAGCAGGCCGCCGATGATAAACAAAACAATTAGGCTAAAAACCCCGCTATTGGTATTCCCGGTGATTTGGGCCGTAAAACCTACTAAAAAAGGACCCAGGATCGCAGCAAACTTATAAAAAATACTATAGAAGCCAAAGAATTCGTTGGCACTTTCTTTCGGGACCAGTTTAGCAAAATAGGAACGGCTTAATGCCTGAATACCTCCTTGTGAGGAGGCGACTAGCATGGCCAGAATCCAGAAATCAAGTGTGGTTTTTAAAAAATAAGCATAGATACATATCACAATATAAACAAAGATTCCCACTAACAGCATCGTTTTTCCCTTAAACCGGTCAGCCAGCTTTCCATATAGAACCGCAAATGGTGCGGCGACTACTTGCGTGGCAAACAAGATGATTAACAGATTGGTAGAGGAGATACCAAGATCAGAGCCATAGGCAGTAGACATGGTAATAATGGTATTAACGCCATCAATGTAGAAGAAATACGCAATTAAAAATAAAAAGAGCGGACGGAAAAGTCTTATTTTTTTAAAAGTCAAATAAAGCTGTCGAAACCCATTTGTAACTGGATTTGAGACGCGTTCCTTATAATAAATCTGCTTCACGTTTTTCAGCATGGGAATTGTAAATAACCCCCACCATAAGGCAGTGATGGCGAACGCTGCTTGACTTGCAGCCGCAACAGAGATTGGAAGGATCCCTTGCTGCGATAAAAGGATCAGCGCTATGCCCAATATAAACGGGATGGTACTCCCAATATAACCCATTGCATACCCTTTAGAGGAGATTTGATTCATCCGATCTTCGGTCGTCACATCAACCAGAAAAGCATCATAGAAAATATTGGTTCCTCCAAAGCCAATGACCGTCACCATATAACAGATTAAGAGAATCAGCCACTGGCTGCTTGGAACAACGGCAAGTAATAGGGTGAAGATTATTCCGAGGGCAAAGAAAAAGGTGAAGAATCGTTTTTTGAAGCCCTTGAAATCGGCAATGCTTCCTAAAATTGGGGCGCAAAGAGAGATTAACAGTGTAGCTAACGAATTGGCATAACCCCAATAGGCTGTAGAGGTAGAAGCGGCAATTCCTGCTGAATTCGCCGCTGCCTTGAAATATAATGGAAAGATGGCAGTAGTAATCAGGAGGGAATAAGCAGAGTTAGCCCAATCATAGAATACCCAGCTCTTTTCTTGCTTTGTCATCCGACTCATGTAACTTCCTCCTTTAACATTAACAGCTCTTCGATCACTTTTCCATCGGTATTACCTAAGCTGACACCTAGAAGTCTAGCAAATGTGGGACCTTCATCGATGAGACGGATGGAAGGCAAGATGACCTGCTGAATGCCTTTCCCGGCTGCCATCAAAATGGTTCCATAGTTTTCTTTTTCGGGTGAATAGCCATGGCAGGCTAACGTATATTTTTTATCTGCCCTGGCATCCTCTTTTGTAATGGTTTTGATCAAGTCCCCCTTGTAGTCTTCTAAAAAGAAAAATCCACGGCTTGCTTCTATCATAAAGGCACAGGCAGGGTCTGCCCCTCTTGCTGCTGCTTCTTCTCCGGTAATAAATGTCTCAATTCCGAAGTCCGGTTCCTCCACTAATAAATTTAAGAGATTGCGAACCGTTTGAAAAGTGTCCGCATCTTCGGGATCTTTAAGATAAATATATGCGGAGCCATCACAACTTTTACAATAGGCCTTCCAATTTATTAGCTGCCCATTTGAATTTGTGGTGATTAAGTTTTGTTTATGTAATAAGACATTGAGGTTAATCGCTTTTTGTTCATCAAGGGCACTGTGATCTCCTAAAGCGATGATGGTGGATTGTTCAAGAATCTGGGCTTCTTTTAAAGCATCTAGTATTCTCCCGAGCCGATGGTTATGACGATGCAGGGCTTGTAACGCTTCTTCTGAAGAAAAGCCATGTTCATGGCGGTGGGTATCTAAATCGGTAAAGTGGACCAATAATAGGTTAGGTTTCTTTGTTTTTATCGTATCGACAGCTGACTCAAGGACGAGATCCAATTCTGGCTGCTTGAGGCCTTTGCGGATATGACCGTAGCGTTTGTTCATCTCCCATTGAAAACGGGGTGTTCCGTTCAACAAGGAAACCAGTATTTGATTCTGCCATGGACGGTTTGCGAAGATTTCCGGCATGTTATAATCGATGTCAGCTTTTGCTGTTACGGGCCATAAGATGGCTGCCGTTGACAGGTTGGCCTTTTTAACCTCATCATAAAGGGTCGTTCCCCGGATACATTTCCGATACCAGTTCCAATCGGGTGACGCATTACCAGGCTGGAGGAGGGTATTATTGATGACCCCGTGCCGGTTTGGGTAGTTTCCGGTCACGATTGTCGCATGACAAGGATAGGTGACGGAAGGGTAGATGGATTCGACACGTTCCACCAGTGCCCCTTTGGTAAGGATGGTTTGAAAGTGTTTTAGGTCTTTTAAGATGGGAAGGTCTAAAGCCGAAAGACAGTCAAAGGAAATTATGATTAAATGGTCGGTGAGACGCTTCATATTACACCTCCTGTTAATTTTATTGTACTATGGCAGGGCGGATTGTTACAGAATATTTACAAAATTTTCGGAAAGTAGATAAATTTGCTGATAGAATACCTCAAGATGATTCTTTTTTAGTATAATGAAATTAGCAGATATTGGATGAAGAGGTGGATTGGAATCATGCCGAGTTTTCAAAGTTATTTTTTTGAAAAAGCAATTAAACTTTCTGTGAAACGGGCTGCCAAAAAAGGCGTACATCAAAAAGGTATTGAGGAACAACGGGAGTTGCTCGATGCGGCTGCCAGTAAAATCGGCAGACTCCCGAAGGAATGTCAGGTAGATTCGCTTCGAATTGAAGGGGTATATGCAGAGTGGTTGACAACTGGCACTTCTTTGCCTGATAAGGTGATTCTTTATCTTCATGGTGGTGGTTATGCACTTTGCTCTGCAAACACGCATCGGCCGCTTGCTGCAAGAATTGGGAAAGAAGCTGGAGTAAAGATTCTATTCCCTGAGTACCGCTTGGCGCCCGAACACCCTTTTCCGGCCGCGATTGAAGATGCGGTCAACGTTTTTCATTGGCTATTAAAGCAGGGATATGAAAGTAAGGACATTATTTTCGCAGGTGATTCGGCAGGAGGCGGTTTGTGTCTGGCAACGGCACTTGTCTTAAGGGATCAAAATGAGCCACTTCCGGCTGGGATTGTTTGTCTATCGCCATGGGTAGATTTAACCAGCAGCGGGGAAAGTTATCAAAAAAATGGTGAAGTGGATCCCTATTTAAGTGTGAGGGCTGTAAAGGAAGCAGCCCGAATATATGCGGGAACGGAATCCCTCGCCCATCCGCTGATTTCACCTGTTTTTGCAGACCTTACCGGATTGCCGCCTATTCTGATTCAATCAGGGACGCATGAGATTTTGCAAAGTGATGCCTTATCGCTTGCTGCTAAAGCGAAGGCTGATGGTGTGAATGTGTCGTTAAAGGTTTGGGATGGCATGTGGCATGTTTGGCAAATTAGTGGTGATCACTTGCCAGAAGCAAGAAGGGCAACTAGGGAAATTGGCCAATTTATTAAGCGGATTATGAAAGCGTGAAGGTCAGAATGCTGGCCTTCACGTTATTTTCTTATGAGCTGGTTTTGGATTGTTTCTTCAGTAAAGGAAACAAGACCGAGATTATTGGTTGTTTCAATGATGGAGCTTTTTTCAATTGATTGATAGCGAAGTTGATCCTTCCATAGGAATGGTGATAGTTCTGAATCGGCGTTGGTGTGAGTGATGGTGTAGTCAGTGGTACAAGTTCGAAAAATATCGCCTCTTTTTCTACTGTAGGCGTTGATGGCGATGACCATTTTCATTAATAAACCCCAGACTCCGGAAAAGCTCATATTTTTAAAAGGGCTGCTTGTAAATTGGTAAATGGGCAGTGTTTTTTGATTGGCAAATGTGACCGTTGCTTTAACCGCTGAAGCGTAATGAACATCTCCTGATAAAATAATCAGCGGGGATGGATTCCAAGTGGACGTGTGAGTCAGAAATTCGGTAAATCCTTTGCCGTTGTATTTCCAAGCTTCAAAATCAAACGAGGTTTGTACCTTTACGCCAACCACTTGAAAAGGGTAAACAAAATCATGTAAAAAGGATTCGATTAGCCCCATTCCATAAACGGGAGTAGCAGAAACGACAAGTAAGGGGCTCTTATTTTTCCAGCCGCTGTTCTCGAGCTTGGAGGTGATGAGTGACCATCCAGTTTGGTTTAATAGCTGTGGACAGCCTTCACTTTCTTTAATGATATGACCAAAATTAATCGGCTTTGGGGCGGTATCATAGTCGCGCATTGTCCGGGTATCAAGAAAAACGGCTTTTGGGTGGGTGGGGGCTACGTAATGCCATGAATTGAAATTCCAGAGTATATCCAGCCAATTTTTATAAAAATTGCGATGGGTGTAACCCCGGCGTAACAGTTTAAAATAGGATGTCATGGTGCTCATAAAATCACTGTCAAAGCTATCTGGCTCATTTCCCCAGCCCTGAAAAAGCCAATAGGCACAAAGACCGTTGGCTACCACATGTTTCCCCAATGGAGCGCTGTTGACGGTCATTTTCCATTCAGCCGAGAGGTTCCAGTCATCGGTGATGTCATGGTCATCAAAAATCATGTAGGTTGGAATATTTGCTAGCAATCTTCTTACACGGGTAAGCGATTCCTGAAGGGTAATCAGTGCCTCCTGCTGCTCAAGGTAGCGTTCCCTCAGCTTTTCCCTTTCTAATTTATGCTCTTTTTTATAGTTATGGTTATTAGGGAAGGTGAAATGGATGAGCTGTTGTTCTTCTGCTTCCTCAAAAGACGGTAGCAAATGCTGGTTTTGAAGGATTGCCCACAGCTCGGGATTCCAAGACAAGAGATACATCGCAGCAAATTCACCGAGTTCAATTAAATGATTTTGGGATTGAGAGGATGTAAATTGAGCGATATTTTCCATAATAAATTGCCTTCCGTTGATTTGGGATAGAGTGGTAGAATAGGGCACTTGACCGAGCCGGACATCCTGTTCAGCCAGTGGTTCAGAGTGTCCGATTAATTCCCGGCCTATGATTGAAATGGCTAGAATAAGCGGAGCGGCAACGTCATCAGCATAGATTTGGTCTCCCATTAAGAAAAGGGAATCAGGACGGGAGCCGGTATTCTGATACTCTCTTTCTAGAATCTGATCAGCTAGAGCGAGTGTATCCTGCCCTTCGCCATGAAGCTTTCGGCAGGAACCGTATAGGATATTACTTTGGCTGGTTCCGTTTTTTATCATAAAGGCAGGATATTTTAAGTTTCCGTATACAATAGAGTGTTGGTTTTCAGGGGATAGGTAGTGAAGACTTTGTAAATCGTCCGATAAGGAGTCACTGCCACGAGTAAAATGCAAATTATAGCCAATTAGGGTTTCTGTCGGAAAGGGGCCGTGTGCAGGTGTCACTTTAATTAAATGAAAGTAAAGTTGTTTTCCTGCTCTAATCGTACTGGTTTCGGTGTTGGTTTCGATCAGATGATAGGCGAACGATAGTTGATTGCTTACAGTTTCAATTTCATAAATGCTGGCATCAATCATAGTACCCCTGCTAGTCGCCATCCAAATATAAACCTCACCACACTCCACCCTCCTCACAATGGGTCCAGCCAAAACAAATGGAAACGGAATCAAACCCACCTTAAATCACCCCCTCAGATTGTAATTGGTGACAGGCACCATTTCTCATCACAGTACAATGGAAATAGTTTGTAATAATATTGCCAATATTTTTATGAGCATTTAGCATTATTGGAATTATAATGAAATTAGTATATTCGCATCTTGGTTCCAGCATGTCATCACGGTTGTTTTCTTGAAAATAAAAGGAGGGCTAATACTCATGAAAAGTTTAATTGTTTATTGCTCGTCCCATGGGACTACTGAAAAGGTGGTTGGAATATTAAGCGAGTATCTTGCAGGAGAAGTGGTTTCAGTAGATTTAAAGAAGGATAACCATAATATTGATCTAGAAAAATATGATGCCGTTATCATAGGCGGCTCCATCCATGCCGGAATGATTCAACGAAGAATTAAAAAGTTTATTCATGCCTTTCATGAGAAACTAGTAGACAAGGAACTCGGTTTGTTTCTAGTTTGCATGCGTGAGGGTGATTTGGCTGTAGAGCAATTTAACAATGCCTATCCGCAGGACTTGCGGAAGAATTCCGTTGCGCTCGGTCTGTTCGGCGGCGAATTCCTTGTTTCGAAGATGAACTTTTTTGAGAGACAAGTAGTGAAAAAGGTGGATGGGATTACCGCTGATCAATACAAATTAGATTTTGAAGCCATAAGGGAGTTTACTTCACGGTTTAATAATCTAAAGATAATGGTTTAGGTTTAGGAAGCCCATTTTGGTAGAAAACGTTCTTGCTATTGGAGAGGACGTTTTTTTTTTGCAGGAATTGATTATAAAATGTATCCTCTTTGTCCATAATGGAAAGGTCAATTTTAATGTAAGAGAGGTTTACAATGAAGATTTGGTTTAATCGATGGTTTACCACCGTTACGCATTATATGGATATGATTCGCGACAATGAGGACCATCGGAAATTTACTATTTATGGCACAAGCCCGAATAAAGATGCCCTATATTTACAAAATTGTGATTACGCTTTTGTCGAGCCTGACATTTCAGGGGATGAGTATATCGAGTTCTGTCTTGATTTTTGCGAGAAACATGGAATCGATATTTTTATCCCGCGCAAAGAAAATGTGCTGATTTCAAAGCGATTGGCGGAATTTGAGGCGTTAGGAGTGAAGGTCCTAGTTTGTCCTGATGCAGCTCTTATGGAAACCATGGATAACAAGGCTGCGGCCTATGAAACCTTCACTAACGGCGCTCCTATTTTTTCGATCCCAGATTATGAAATCGTTAATACAATTCATGATTTTAAGCTGGCTTACACATCGCTTAAGGAAAAGGGGCACACAGTTTGCTTTAAACCAGCAATTGGGGAAGGGGCAATGGGTTTTCGGGTTATCAAGGAAGAAATGGAATCCATCCATCATTTATTCCACAGTGGAGGCGGCTATCGAATCTCCTATGACCATGCCTGTGAGGTCCTAGGGCAGCAGGAGGCTTTTCCTGATTTAATGCTATTGGAGTACTTAGAAGGCAGGGAATATAGTATTGATTGCGTGGCATCACAGGACCAATTGTACGCTGCCATTCCGCGGATGAAAGGGGATGGACGTGTCAGGGAACTTGTTGAGAGTGTAGAACTGATTGAGTTAGCACACAAATTTCACCATGAGTACCGATTACCATTTGTATTTAATATACAGGTGAAATACAGCAAAGGGGTGCCGAAACTGCTTGAGATCAATCCGCGAATGAGCGGAGGCTTGCATTTCAGCTGTCTTTCTGGGATTAATTTTCCGTACATGGCTATTAAGATCTTATTAGGGGAGAAAATTCATCCTTTAAAGCCGAGGTTTGGTATTAGGGCAAGTCATCTTGAAAAAGAAATGATTTTAAAATATGACGATATTAGTTAAAACAAAGAGCAGGTCTGCTTCTAAAAGCGATAACCTGCTCTATCTGTTTATTTATAAAAAACTTTATCAATATTGTATTTAGCATGAAGTGTATTAATGATGTAGGTCTCATAGATTTCCCGTTCCATCGGTTCTTCGACCACCAATACAGCAATCTTATAGACTTCGTCGCGATACGCCTTGATTGGTGAAACTGTATCTTCAAAGTGGCGCTTTACCCGAGGTCGCAGCTTTCTTGCTTTGCCTACAAAAAGCAGGTCATCATTGGCGTTGAAAAATAGGATGATGCCGCCCTTGTCACGGGGGATTTTATTATAATCAGTAAAACCGTAGACACTGCTTAGTGGGGCTTCGACTTTTTCGCCGACTTGTCTGCTTTTTGTAATGACGATATCTGGATTTGGTATTTCAATTTTTATCATAAGATGATTCGCTCCCTGCTTAAATATAAACGGCTAAAAGTTTAGCCAAGAGTTCATTATAGCATATCCTGCCAGTTTAGGTTCGACTTTCTTAATTTAACCATTTTTCTCAATTTGAAACCGATTTTTTGTGTCGGTTGTTATGTGTTAAAAGTAGTAAAACCTATTTAATTTTTGTAGAATAAAGGAAGGTATTGGAACTTTTTTATGGTTCCAATCGTCTTGCCTGAGTTTCAGTTTCATATTAAATAGTGGAAAGGGTGTTAGTATGGCAATTTCATTGTCTAAAGGTCAAAAGGTCGATTTAACAAAAACGAATCCTGGTTTATCGAAGGTTATTGTCGGTCTGGGCTGGGATACCAACCGTTATGATGGCGGGAACGATTTCGATTTGGATTGCAGTATCTTTTTGTTAAATGCCAATGGTAAGTGCGCTTCTGAAAAGGATTTTGTTTTCTATAATCAGCTTGAAGGCGGAAATGGTTCCGTTGTACATACAGGTGATAATCGTACTGGTGCAGGAGACGGCGACGATGAGCAGGTAAAAGTTGATTTAGCCGCTGTTCCGGCCCAAGTGGAACGGATTTCGTTTGTGATTACCATTCATGATGCGGAAGCAAGAGGCCAAAATTTTGGACAAGTTTCTAATGCTTTCTGCCGTGTCGTCAATGAAGAAACGAATCAAGAAATTATTCGGTATGATTTAGGGGAGGATTTCTCCATCGAAACGGCGATTATTGTAGGAGAACTCTACCGCCACAACGGTGAATGGAAGTTCTCTGCAGTCGGATCAGGTTACCAAGGCGGACTCGCCCGGATTGCTACTGACTTTGGCTTGGATGTAGGTTAATAAGAAAAGCGCAAGGCGCCTGGAGCTGGACATTCCTCGAAGTTAAAACCTTATATACTTATCTCACAAAAAAAGGACGAGAAGAAAAAAATTCTTCTTGTCCTTTTTAATGGTTTGTTTCTACTCAATTCATAGTGTTAATGGTGACAGGCACCATTAGAGGCTGCCAATAATCGCTCGCGGCAAAATGTTCCTCGTTATTAGTCATAACGTGTCAGATTGTGGTATGGTAAATAAGTTAGTGAATCAGCTGTTAGAGGTGACTGTTTGATGAAGTATTTGCTTAAGACACAAATATTTGCCATATTAATTACATTTTCTTGGATTGTTTATTTAGTTGTTTTAGCTTTCCTGGATCAGCCAGACCGTGCCCTCCGGTGCATAAATTCATTTGTGTTTGGATTGGCAATTATTTTAGCCGTAATTTATTTTGTTTTAACAAAGTATCTGCTGGGGAGAAACTGGTCCGCTCTTCTATTAGTCCTAATTTCTTATCTTCTACTTTATAAGCCGATCTTTCAGGAAATTTTATTAAGAATAACCAATGAAAGTTATGGAAGTATTATTAAATTCCTTTCCTTATCCACTGGAACTGTCCATTTTCTCGCCGTCGTCATCGGTATGGGGTTTGCAATTCTCTTTTCCAGGCCGCAGGTCAATAACTAAAACAGCAAAAGGATAAATACCCGATTTTTTGCGGCGGGTATTTATCCTTTTTTTTTAAACTAGTTTTCCTGGATTGCGGATCAAGTGTACACAGGGAATGGACAGTGTCCACGTTTGGTGTCAGGCACCAAAAAAAGTTACCAAAAAAGGCACCAAAAAAGATAGCAAAAGGGCACCAAAAAAATAATGTAGAAATTTATCCGTATTTTTCAGAAGGTTTTGTTTTTATAATGAAGATAGATGGATATGTTGAGGGAGTGAGGGAAATGGAGACGAACACGGGGAAAGGCCGAGTGATTCAGAACTTTACTGGATCACAGTTGCATGCGAAGGGCTGGATTCAAGAGGCAGCTCTTAGGATGCTAATGAATAATCTGAATCCAGAGGTAGCGGAGCGGCCTCTGGACTTGGTCGTATACGGAGGGATCGGCAAGGCGGCACGTAACTGGAAGTCCTATGATGCGATCGTTAAAACACTATTAGAATTAGAAAATGATGAAACATTGCTCATCCAATCCGGTAAACCTGTAGCTGTATGGAAATCCCACAAGGATGCACCTCGTGTTTTACTTGCTAACTCCAATCTTGTTCCTGCATGGGCAACATGGGAGCATTTTCACGAGCTAGACCAAAAGGGGCTAATGATGTACGGCCAGATGACTGCAGGGAGCTGGATTTATATCGGCAGCCAGGGAATCGTCCAGGGAACCTATGAAACTTTCGCTGAATTAGCGCGGCAGTCATTTGGCGGTTCATTAAAACATACGATTACACTAACGGCCGGTCTTGGGGGGATGGGTGGGGCACAGCCGCTCGCCGTGACCATGAATGAAGGGGTCTGCCTAGCGATTGATGTTGATGAGACGAGAATTGACCGGAGAATCGAAACCGCTTATCTTGACATAAAATCTAAAGACCTTGATGAGGCCTTGAAATTAGCACTAGAAGCCAAGAAAAAAGGAAAGCCCATCTCGATCGGTCTTCTTGGTAACGCTGCCGAAATCTTGCCTTTATTGATTGAAAAAGGGTTCACACCCGATATATTAACGGACCAAACCTCTGCTCACGACCCGCTAAATGGCTATATTCCGGCAGGATTTACACTCGAAGCTGCGGCAACACTGCGAGCCAGAGAATCTGCCAAATATGTAAAACTAGCTAAACAAAGTATGGCGGCACACGTAAAGGCAATGTTGAAAATGCAGGAAAAAGGTGCCGTTACATTTGATTATGGCAACAACATCCGTCAAGTGGCCAAAGACGAAGGCGTCGAAAATGCCTTTGATTTCCCAGGCTTCGTGCCGGCTTACATCCGCCCGCTCTTTTGCGAAGGAAAAGGACCATTCCGTTGGGCTGCCCTCTCTGGTGACGCCGAGGATATTCGGAAAATTGACGAAGTCCTCATACGTGAATTTAAAGAGGATCAACATTTATGCAAATGGATCAAGATGGCCCAAGAAAAAATCAGCTTCCAAGGACTCCCGGCTCGAATATGCTGGTTAGGCTATGGGGATCGTGCCAGATTCGGAAAGCTTATTAATGATATGGTGGCATCCGGTGAAGTTTCCGCACCCATCGTGATTGGACGCGATCATTTAGATGCAGGTTCTGTCGCATCGCCCAACCGGGAAACAGAGGGCATGAAAGATGGCAGTGACGCCGTGTCCGACTGGCCGATTTTAAATGCTCTGATGAATGCCGTTGGCGGCGCCAGCTGGGTTTCCGTTCACCATGGCGGAGGAGTTGGAATGGGGTACTCACAGCATGCCGGGATGGTCATTGTCGCAGATGGCACCAAGGAGGCAGAAATCCGCCTGCAACGGGTACTAACCACTGACCCGGGAATGGGAGTCGTTCGACATGCCGATGCCGGCTATGAACTAGCCATCCAAACTGCAAAGGAAAAGGGCATCAAAATGCCCATGCTCGACCACAACTAAATAAAGAGAGTTGGTGAAGCCGATGGGCAAGGCAATTTTTATAAGGAAGGCAGCTCAACTCGTAACACTAAGGGGAAGTTCTGGTGCTCCGCTTGTTAAAGAGGGTATGTCTGAGTTAGGCATCATTGAAAACGGCAGCGTATGGATTGAGAACGGAATGATTCAAGCAGTTGGCAAGGACGAAGTGCTTTTTGAAAAATTTGCTGGACAGATCCATCAGGCTGATGTAGTTGATGCGACAGGCAAGCTTGTCACACCAGGACTCGTCGACCCCCACACACATTTAGTTTTTGCTGGCAGCAGAGAAGACGAATTTAACATGCGGCTTAAGGGTGCCGCCTATATGGAAATCATGAATGCTGGAGGAGGCATCCATGCTACAACGAGACGGACAAAGCAAGCCGCACCTGAGGAGCTTTTTCAAGAAAGCTATACTCGCTTAAACCAATTCTTACTCCACGGCGTTACAACGGTGGAAGCAAAGAGCGGATATGGGATGGAATGGAAAACGGAACGCAAACAGTTGGAAGTAGCAAAACAGCTGAATGAGCAGCATCCTATTGAGGTTGTGTCGACGTTTATGGGGGCGCATGCGGTACCGATTGAATATAAGAACAATCCAGAAGGATTTGTAAAGATAATAGTGGAAGAAATGATCCCAAAGGCAGCGGAACTTAAACTGGCAGAGTTTAATGATGTTTTCTGTGAGCAGGGGGTGTTTACTCCAGAGCAAGCACGCACAATACTTGAAGCAGGGAAGGTCTATGGGTTAATTCCGAAACTTCATGCCGATGAGATTGAACCTTATGAAGGGGCGGAGCTTGCGGCTGAAGTGGGGGCCATTTCAGCTGACCATTTGTTAAAAGCATCAGAAAAGGGCCTAAAAGCAATGGCAAAAAAAGGAGTCGTCGGAGTCCTGCTGCCTGGGACCGCCTATTTTTTAATGGCGGAGTCGGCAAATGGCCGTAAAATGGTTGACCTAGGGGTTCCGGTAGCGGTATCAACCGATTGTAATCCTGGCTCTTCCCCAACCGTTTCTTTACCATTTATTATGAATCTAGCATGTTTAAAAATGGGGCTGACACCAGCAGAGGTGATCACATCTGCAACCATCAATGCAGCACATGCAATTGGACGTGGACAGGAAATTGGCAGTTTAGAAGTGGGCAAAAAAGGTGATGTTACCATTTTTAACGTGGAGAATTATATGAAACTCCAATACTCTTATGGGATGAATCATACAGATACAGTAGTCAAAAGTGGCAAAGTCGTGGTAAAGGGAGGGCGGTTGGTTGAAGAGCTTTCTCTATCCTAAATTGAATCCGCCAAGTTTTATATGGGTAAAGTCTGAAGAAACCACCGAAGTAACGAAGATTCATGAATGGATTCGTCCGCTCACCACGGATTCTAATCCAGAACAAACCAGAAATTCGGATATTGTTGTAGTAGGAGTACCGCTCTCTCGTTCATCCATTAGTCCCTCCGGTGCCTCGGAATTTCCAGATGCATTTCGGCGTGCTTGGAAGGGATTCACAACTTATAACGTCGATGAAGACCTCGATTTAGCAGAAATGACGGCGCTGGATGTGGGGGATGTTCCGATGCACGTAACCGACATCCGCCGCTGTCATGACAATATTGTGGAAGCATCGGCAACGATCCATCGGAATTTTACAACTTCAACTGTGGTGGCAGTGGGTGGCGATCATTCGATTACGGCGATGATGGTAAAGGGGTTACATTGGGCCAAACCGCGTGAGGAAATCGGAATTCTTCAATTGGATACGCACTTCGATTTAAGGAGTCTGGCTGACAATGGGCCGACTAATGGAACACCGATGCGGAACTTGATCGAAAGTGGCATGGTGGAAAGTTCTAACCTTTACAACATTGGCTTACATGGCTTTTTTAATACGAAAGAATTAAAGCAGTATGCAGATGAAAAAGGGGTGAATTTTTTTACCCTTCGCCAGGCAAGAAAGAGAGGAATCGAAGCAACAGTAAGTCAGTGTTTAAATGAGCTTGCTGGTAAAGTTGATATCATATATTTGACCGTTGACATGGATGTCCTCGATATTGCCTATGCCCCAGGGGTCCCGGCTGGAACACCAGGCGGAATGACAACAGCGGAACTCCTTGACAGTGTCCTAACAGCTGCGATGCATCCAAAAGTAAAAGCCATCGACATCGTCTGCCTCGATCCACTAAAAGACACCCATGTCCAGCAGACCGTGAAACTTGGCACCCACGTCTTTTTAACTTTTCTAACAGGGATAATGCTCCGAAAGGTGACAGGCACCGATAAGGAGATAAACAACTTAACTAACTGACAAATAATCAAGAATGGCCAACTATAGTTCCCACTCCTTAGGAGGGGAAGTGGTTGGCCATTCTTTTTTCGTTTTTTTGGACAGATGCCTTTACCATTTACCGGCTACTTGAATTAACTATAGTAGTCGCTAAAAGATATGGTTTTTAGCATTGTCGAATTTATAGAGCTATCTATTAGACAAGCACCTATGAATGGAAGAACGGGATTAATAGGTTGATAAACTGGCTATCAACCGCTGTTGTTAGCCGGTGAGAGTATATTAGTGAGATAGGAGGAAAAATGTGGATACAAATCAATTAGAGAAGTGGATTAAAAAAATTAAAGTAAGGAATTTGGAAAATGCAGATGTAGAGGTGGAAAATAAATCTCCGTTAGTGATGCTGGGAAAAGGGAGACAAGGGGCGGTCTTTCAAATAACAGACGATATCTGCGTGAAAGTCTTCGGCAATGAAGAGGATTGTGACCGAGAACATTACGCCTTATCCCTTGGACAGCAGACAGGTCTTTTCCCGCAGATTCATGCCAAAGGCCGGCTATATGTCGCTATGGACATAATTAGGGGTGTCGATCTACGAGAATATTTATTATCGCAGCCTCTGACCCCGGAGCTTTCTTCTAAATTAATAGAGATGCTTATTACGTTTAAAGAGATTGGGTTTCAGCGTATTGACCATCATAAAAGGCAAATTTTCATTCAGCCTGACGGGAATTTAAAGGTGATTGATGTTGCAAGGACAGTCTGGCGTGACCGCGTCTACCCATACCCTCGTAAATTATTAACATCTCTGGGGGAGGAGAATAAAGACATATTTTTAGTACATGTGCAAGAAATGGCACCAGAGTTGTATGCGGAATGGGAGCACTATATGCGAATGGAAGACATGTCCCGTTCGATCATGCAAAACCTTCTCCCGGAAAATAATGATAAACAAAAAGTGAAAGAGCTTAGCAAACAATTGTTATCTACAAACGATGAGGCAAAGTATATCAATCAGCTTGAGGGCTTAGTACAAAAGGTTTTTAAAGAGGAGTGGGTGAAGGTAATGCTTGCCCGCGGTGCCGACCCTGAAAAAGTTATGGAAAAAATTGATGAGTATATGGAAAATAACACAACCCGAGAAACCTCTGGACCTAATAAAAAATCAGATTACTCTTCAGTCAGCCGCTTCTCTTGGGAAGTGCCAAACAGTCATTCAGGTAAGCAGCAAGTAAAGAAGCAATATGATGGTGAAAGAAATAACAAACGAGATGAACGAAATCGTAAT
>NZ_JBALPZ010000114.1:9483-11483 GCF_036965645.1 Neobacillus drentensis | reverse complement strand
AATAAAGATGAACGAAATCATAATCGGGATGAAAGAAATTATAGAAGGGATGCAAAAGGCGGGAACCAAAAGAGGAGACATAATTAACCTTTTTTGAAACATAGAAAAGGAGGAGAGTGTTGAATGAAAGTTCTCGTAATCTGGCGTCTTTTAACTGTCGGCGGAGTAAATGCCGGCTGGCGGAATCGCTCGATTTATTTTAAAAAACAAGGAATCGAGACAGAATTTCTTTATACTACGGACCATGGCGGGCTTCATATTATGCAGGATATCGCCAAGGTGTATCTAACAAAGGATGAAAAAGAGATTATTAAGATTATTAAGAAAAATGGCTATGACGCTATTATTGTAGTCGATACTAGTGCGGCTTATAAATGGATAAGAAAGGCGAAATACAAGGGTCCTGTCATTATTGAAGCCCGAACTCCGGAACTTATTAAACTGACTCCACATCTAAAATCATTTAAAGGGATCCAGCCCAATTTAATTGTCGTACCTTCCCATTATCAAAAACGGTTAGTCTCTATTCTTACGGACGAAATTCCTATTCACGTCATATACAATGGAGTCGACACATCGTTTTTTCGGGCGCTTGCTCCAGAAGAAACCGATTATAAGTCCGACCCCATCCTTCCTGATCATAAAAAAATTATCGGATGGATTGGCAGGTTAGACAAGCGTAAGAATTGGCCGATGCTGATTGAAATAGCGAAAAAAATGAAAAAGGAGCGCAGCGATTTTGAAATTTGGGTAATCGGTGGAGCTCAAAGTGTTCAACGTGAAGAGTTCAAGGCAAAGTGGGAAGAAGAGCAGCTTCCTGACATCGTCAAATGGTTTCCGGTCATCCCTTATCAGCAAATGCCGCATGTGTATGCAAAAATCAGGCAATCAGGCGGCTGCACCCTTGCGACAACCAAAACAGAATCATTTGGAAATACCTTTATCGAATCCATGATTTGCGGGGTACCCGTTGTAGCTTCAAAAATGATGCCAGTTACCGAACTGGTTGTAGATGGTGTGACGGGCCGGCTTTTTCGTGGACAAAATGTCGATGATGCGGTCACGCAGATATACAGTATCCTTGATAATCCGGTGAAATATAAGGAAATGTCTGAGGCAGCTATTAAGCGGGTTGAGCAGAGTTTTGCTATTGAAAAAGTGGCCGATGACTATATCCAATTATTAAAAAATCTTAGCAAAAAATCGGAGGTGGTGGAAGGGTGATCACACCGGTTAACTACGTGAAAAAACTCGATGGAAAATCAAATGCGCATCTAATCGCATTTAATGATGGAAAGGAATATGTGGTAAAGTTTTTTCAACCCGGTATGGAAAAAACACTTCCGAATGAATGGATAGGCTATTGCCTCGCTCGTTATTTAGGACTTCCTATTCCATTTGCTCGGATAGTAGATATACCTCCTGAATTCCTAGCAAATGAACCCCAATTGGCTGATGAACTCTTCTCTACCCAGTATCAGTTCGCTTCGTTATATATAAAAGATTGTAAAAACGGACATCAGGTTGAAGATGATTTTAGAATTAAGAATCATCAACCTCTAGCAGGTATCATTTTACTAGACTATTGGCTTTACAATCAGGACCGGACGCGGAAAAACATTTTATTGAATGAAGCAGGAAAGGATACTTTTCAGTTGTGGATAATTGATCATGCAGAGATATTTGGATCAAATAGTTGGCTCCATACGGATTTAGAGGTTTTGCCGGAAGAGGTGCTGAAAAGTGCAACACACTGGATATTGGCGAAAAATATTAAAGATGAAGAATGCTTTAGGGAATATTTTGATCTTATCGAAACCATGCCGATTTATTTAATAGAGGAAATAGTTTCTGTTATCCCGGACGAATGGATGGTTTCAGCAGCGGAGAAGAAAGCTATTGTCACAACATTGGTAACTAGACGCAGAAAAATCCTGCCTCAGTTAATGGAAAAATTTAAAAAAAAGGTCTTTCGTCCAAAAAATATAAAATAGTAATTA
>NZ_JBALPZ010000114.1:0-9444 GCF_036965645.1 Neobacillus drentensis | reverse complement strand
TTTTAGAATTGTTATTTGGAAACGCTCTTTTCGTAAACTTTGTTGCTATCGGACCTTAATAAGGTTCATAAACGATTTCGTAATGAATTTTATTGAAAGAGTACTAATCATCTAGTTATCCGGGTTGATGAACTTATACGAAAAATAACAATCTATGTGAAAATAGCCTTATTAAAATACACGGACAAATAAATCGGACAACTTGCGTGACAGATAGCTGAACTATTGATTTAACAAGAGAATGGGATTTTACTGAAAGGAGGCCGAATATGAAAATTCGCAAGGCGATTATTCCAGCGGCCGGTCTCGGAACCCGTTTTTTACCTGCTACAAAAGCATTGCCTAAAGAAATGCTGCCGATAGTTGATAAGCCGACCATACAATATATTGTCGAAGAGGCAGTCGCATCGGGAATAGAGGAAATTATTATTGTTACCGGCAGGGGAAAACGGTCCATAGAGGATCATTTTGATAAATCATATGAACTCGAAGATACACTTTTTAAGAAAAATAAACTGGCCATGTTAAATGAGGTACAGGCCATTTCAAACCTGGCCCGAATATACTATGTGCGGCAAAAGGAACCAAACGGATTAGGCGACGCCATTTTATGTGCCAAAAATATTGTAGGGGATGAACCGTTTGCTGTGTTGCTTGGGGACGATATCGTTACCTCAGAAGTGCCATGTTTAAAACAGCTGATAAATATGTTTGATTATTATCATTGTTCAGTTGTAGGAGTCCAAGAAGTCCCAGAACAGGATGTAAGGAAGTACGGGATTATTAAGCCCAGAACTGCTTTAGTCGAAAACAATCTGCTAGCCATTGAGTCCTTGATAGAAAAGCCTAACATCGAAGAGGCTCCCTCAAGATACGCAGTTATGGGGCGATACGTGCTAGTGCCTGAGATCTTTTCCATCCTTGAACAAATCCCAGTCGGACACGGAAACGAATTACAATTAACCGATGCCATCAATGAACTAAACAGCCAGCAAGCTGTCCTCGGCTACAACTTCCAAGGCACACGCTACGACATCGGCAACAAAATTGGTTACCTCCAAGCAACCATCGACCACGCCCTCAACCGACCAGACATCCGCCAAGAAGTATTGAATCATCTAGAAGAAATAGTAAAAAGGTGTCAGGCACTAGAAAAAGACATATAGGGTAATTTGTCCATTGCAGGTGGACAAATTGCCCTTTTTGATGTTGGATAGGATCATTTATTTTCATTGGGTAGGGAAATAAGTCTAATTATTGCTTGGGAAAGCGCATAAACAGACATTTCTCGATTTCTTTTGTCAAACGGTGGTGGCTGTTTCCTGCTTTTTAACCCCGCATCAGCAGCTTAAAACAAAGTAAGAAGTTGTATTCCTTTGGGATTCTGCAAATTGGTGATACGATAGTGAAAAAGCATATCTTTTGAGTATAAAGGAGATACGAATGAATAAAAAAACGGTAATCGTCTATACAACCAATGACTGTATTGAATGTACAATGGTCAAAAAAGTCCTTACTGAAGAAGGGATTCCATTTGAAGTGAGGGATATTTCAATAAATCCTGCTTTCCAAAAAGAAGTCGAGCAATACGGCTTTCTTGGAGTGCCAGTTACAGTCCTCCACGATCGGGCTGTTAAGGGATTTACTAATGAGCTTAAGGAAATTATGGACTTAGCCAAGAGCTAAGGAATCAAACAATTTTTCTTTACATCGGTGATAATTAGCGTTAATATGAGTGTAATTTAATAAATGAAGATCTACTAGGGGTGCCCTGTGTGTCAGGCTGAGAGAAAATGATTTAGTTTTTAACCCTTTGGACCTGATCTGGGTAATACCAGCGTAGGAAAGTAGTCGAGTGAGATATTTTTTTGTTCGCATTCAAAGCTAACCAGGTCCATTTTGTGGATCTGGTTTTTTTATTTTTTACCTGTTAAATGTGGCTGTTGATTTCTGCTCCAGGCGCTCGCTTTCCGCGGGCGTGCCGGGGAGCCTCCTCGGCGCTGAAAGCGCCTGTGGGGTCTTCCCTGCCCTGTACACCCGCAGGAGTCGAGCGCCTTCCGCTCCAATCAACAAAGCACTTATTAAAAAAAAGAAAAGGGGAGTTTAAGTTGGAAACAAATTTCGTGTACGAAACAGTAAAGAAAGTAAGAGAAGTTAGCCCGCTAGTACATAATATCACCAATGTGGTCGTGACAAATTTTACCGCAAATGGGCTGCTTGCATTGGGAGCATCTCCTGTCATGGCTTATGCTAAGGAAGAGGTTGCAGATATGGCAAGGATTGCTAGTTCGCTTGTGTTGAATATTGGCACATTAAATGCAGAAAACGTAGCTAGCATGATAATCGCTGGAAAAGCGGCTAATGAGCAAGGAGTACCTGTTATTTTCGATCCAGTAGGAGCAGGAGCAACTCCATATCGAACAGAAACAGCACACAACATTATTCGTGAGGTCAAAGTGTCGGTGATTCGCGGAAATGCTGCTGAAATATCTAATGTAATTGGAGAAAACTGGGAAATAAAGGGCGTTGATGCAGGTGAGGGAACCGGAAACAAGGTTGAGCTTGCGATAAAGGCTGCGCAAACAACTGGCAGTGTTGTTGCTATTACTGGAAAAGAGGACATTATATCAGACGGTGAAACCACTTATGTACTATCGGGTGGACACCCCATTTTAACGAAGGTAACTGGTACTGGCTGTCTATTAACTTCCGTTATTGGTGCTTTTACCGGAGTGGAAAAAGATTTGCTCCAAGCAGCGGCAGCCGCAATGGCTTATTACGGAGTTGCTGCAGAAAAGGCGGCCAAAAAAACAGCGGAAGCGGGACCGGGCAGTTTTCAAATCGAATTTTTAAATCAATTAGCTCTAGTAACTGAAGAGGATATTACAGCAAATGTTTCTATTAAAAGATTATAGTGGAGGTTTGTTTGATGAAAAGAGCATTAACGATCGCTGGTTCAGATAGCGGCGGTGGAGCAGGAATCCAGGCGGATTTAAAGACATTCCAAGAATTAGAGGTTTTCGGGATGTCGGCGATCACCGCAGTGACCGCACAAAATACATTGGGAGTCCATGGGGTTTATCCGATGACACCGGAAGCGGTGGTACAGCAAATTCAGGCAATTGGTGAAGATATCGGTGCGAATGCTGTAAAAACAGGGATGCTGTTCAGCTCAGAGATTATTGAAGCTGTTTCAGAGCAAGTGCGGAAATATCGATGGGGGAATTTGGTTGTGGATCCCGTGATGATCGCTAAAGGCGGTGCATCTTTACTGCAGCAGGAAGCCGTTTTTGCGATGAAAACCTATTTATTACCGTTCGCAAAGGTGATTACACCCAATATCCCAGAAGCAGAGGTTCTAACGGGTATGACCATTCGGAACGCTGAGGATAAAAAAGAGGCTGCTTTAAGATTGGCTGAATTGGGGATTCAGACGGTTGTGATTAAGGGCGGCCACGATGAAGATGAATCAGTTTCAACAGATTTACTTTACGATGGGGCGGAGTTTCATACTTTTACCAACAAACGGATTCTGACCAAAAATACACATGGGACCGGATGTACTTTTTCGGCAGCATTAACAGCGGAACTTGCGAAAGGGGCATCAGTATATGATGCAGTCATAACAGCGAAAGAATTTATCCAGGCGGCCATTGAGGATGGCATTGAAATTGGCCATGGGCATGGGCCAACAAACCATGGGGCATTTCGGAAGAGACGGGAGCTGGGAAATCGATGAGAACCCTGAAAGAGGCATTAAAGGTTTATTTTATCATGGGCAGTCCTAACTGCCTTAAAGATCCGGCAGAAGTATTGAAAGAAGCCATCAATGGTGGTGTCACCCTTTTTCAATTCCGTGAAAAAGGGAAAGGGGCTCTTACGGGAACAGAAAAATACGAGTTAGCAAAGGAATTACAGAGTATTTGCAAACAACATCAAATCCCCTTCATTGTAAATGATGATATTGAACTGGCCATGGAGCTGGATGCGGACGGTGTCCATATCGGGCAAGAGGATGAGCCAGTAAAGGTGGTACGTAAAAGGATTGGCGACCATAAAATCCTTGGGGTTTCCGTCCATACTTCTGAAGAAGCCGAGACGGCACTCAATGATGGAGCCGATTATTTCGGTATTGGACCTATTTATCCTACAAATTCAAAGGATGATGCCAAGCCAGTCAGGGGTACAGAGCTAATCGAGATTCTTCGTCAACAAGGCTTTACTACTCCAATGGTTGGAATCGGTGGAATCACCAGTGAAAACGCAGCGGCAGTCGTGAAGGCCGGAGCCGATGGCGTGTCCGTTATAACGGCTATCAGTCAAGCAGAATCACCGTTTAAAGCGGCAAGGGCATTAAAAAATAATGTGGAGGGCTGATTATCGTGAATAAAACGTATAAGTTGACATTAACCGCAATGATGATCGCAATAGGGACCATTACGAGCAACCTGGTCGCGATCCCTATAGGATTTACGAAGGTTTTCCCGATGCAGCATTTTTTAAATGTTTTATCAGCCGTCCTGTTGGGGCCGTACTACGCAGTTGCCCAGGCCTTTTGTGTGTCGCTCATCCGTAATCTGATGGGAACGGGTTCTATTTTTGCCTTTCCCGGCAGTATGGTTGGAGCCTTGCTGGCATCGCTTTTATTTTTAAAAACAAAAAAGATATACCTGGCATTTGCCGGTGAAGTAATCGGAACAGGGATCCTTGGTGCACTGTTATCCTATCCAATCGCTACTTTCCTACTTGGACAAAAAGCAACCCTTTTTGGATTCATTCCTTTATTTATCTTCAGCTCGTTTGCCGGTGCACTTCTTGGATTTGTCCTTTTAGTCGTATTCTTAAGAAAGAAACTAGTCGTGATGGATGAAAGTAAATCACCAGCAATTAAAAACTAGGGTGTGTTTAAATTGAACGCGGATTTAATAGAAAAAATAAACAGTGAGATAGATTCAAGAAAAGGGGAATTACTTGGTCTGTTGACCGAGCTCGTTGCCTATCCAACCGTCAGCCCTCCCGCCCGGAATACGGACGGCGTTCAGGAATTTATTAAGGCGTACTTAGAAGAATTAGGTTTCACGACGGATAAGTGGGATGTTTATCCTGGAGATCCGAACGTGGTTGGTATGTTACCAGGTAAATCTGCAGAACAATATAATAGTTTAATTGTAAACGGCCATGTCGATGTTGCCGAAGTGGGTGACACGAAAGAATGGGGAGCATCCCCGTTTGAGGCTTACCAACAGGATGGCCATATTTATGGACGAGGCGTTGCCGATATGAAAGGGGGCATTGCCGCATCCCTTTTTGCGATTAAACTATTAAAAGAACTTGATATTACTCTTAGTGGCGACCTTCAATTTCAATCTGTCATTGGGGAAGAAGTCGGTGAAGCTGGGACCCAGGCCTGTGTCGATCGGGGCTATAGCGCCGACTATGCGGTGGTGGTCGATACGAGTGATTTACATATAGAAGGGCAGGGCGGCGTCATCACAGGATGGATTACGATTCAAAGCAAAGAAACGTACCATGATGGGATACGCCGGAAAATGATTCACGCCGGCGGCGGAGTTAAAGGGGCCAGTGCGATTGAGAAAATGATGAAGATTATCGCCGGGCTTCAGGAACTGGAACGCCATTGGGCAGTGACCAAAAGCTACGAAGGATTCCCGCCCGGTACCAATACGATTAATCCGGCAGTCATTGAGGGAGGACGCCATGCAGCGTTTGTAGCCGATCACTGCGCATTATGGGTAACGGTTCATTTTTACCCGAATGAGGATTACGAAGAAGTAATAAAAGAAATTGAACAGCATATCAATGCCGTTGCCGCTGCTGATCCGTGGCTCAGGTATAACCCACCTGAATTTGTCTGGGGAGGGAAGTCAATGATTGTCGACCGCGGTGAAATTTTTCCTTCCTTAGAAATAGACATTGAACATCCTGGTACCAAGCTGTTAGCGGACTCCTTTGAAAAAATGCTCCACGAACAGCCGAATATTGGCATGTCCACAACGGTTACCGATGCAGGCTGGCTAGGCCGGGCCGGAATTCCGACGGCCATTTTTGGTCCAGGAAAATTAGAGGATGCTCATGCAGTCGACGAAAAATTGGAAATCCAGCAGCTGCTCGATTTTACAAAGGTACTAGCGATTTTTATCGCTGAGTGGTGCAATACCAAGAAGGAGGAAAATCACCATGAAATTTTCTGAGCGACTCTTTCAAAAAGTTAGTGAGATATGGGAAAAGACTCATCAGCATCCATTTGTGACCGGGATGGGAAAAGGGGACCTTCCGGTTGAATCCTTTATCCGCTACATGAAACAAGATTATGTGTTCTTAATTGATTACTCAAAGTTATTTGCTTTTGGTGCTGTGAAAGCACGGGACATCGAGACAATGGCCGCTTTCGCGAAGCTCCTTGATGAAACATTACACGGGGAAATGGATTTGCATCGGCAATATGCGGAAAGATTTGGTATTACCAATAAACAGCTGGAAGAAACAAAGCCAACTCCGATGAACTTAGCTTATACCCGTTACATGTTAAATGTCGCACAAAATGGTTCATTAGAGGAATTGATTTCGGCATTATTACCTTGTATGTGGAGCTATTGGGAAATCGGCAAGATGTTAGCAAGAGACTATCAAGGTGCTAGCAGTCACTATCTATATGGTGAATGGGTGAATATGTACTCTTCTGCTGAATTTGGTGCCTTGGCCGAGTGGCTGATCGATTTATTAGATCAATTAACGGAGGGCAAGCCGGAACGGGAGTTAGCTATCCTTGAAGAACATTTTCTGACCACTTCACGTTTCGAATACATGTTCTGGGACATGGTTTACCAGGGGGGCGAGTGGCCTGTCTAATTCATCGATGTTACAGATCAACGAACTTTCTTATACTTTTGGTGTCGAAAAACGGATTTTTGAAAACCTATCACTTGATGTAAAACCAGGAGAATTTGTTTCCATCATCGGGGCAAGTGGTTCTGGAAAAAGCACCCTTTTTAAGCTGGTATCAGGGTTACTCGAACCTGATCAGGGACACATCCTGATTAATGGGGAACAAGCGACGGGTAAGAGATTAGGCAGTGTTGGCTATATGGCGCAAAAGGACCTGCTTTTACCATGGAGAAATGTTTTAGACAATGTCTTGCTTCCGCTTGAGGTCACGAAGGAAAATAAGAAAGCAAAATTACCAGAAGTGCGGGAGTGGCTGTCTCGGTTTGGACTTGCTGACTACGAAAATTCCTTCCCAAATGAACTGTCAGGAGGAATGCGGCAGCGGGTCGCTTTTTTGCGGACCCTTATGACAGGGAAAGATCTTTTATTATTAGATGAGCCGTTTGGTGCACTCGATTCCATGACGAAACGGAATATGCACAGTTGGCTGCTGGGATTGTGGGGCGAGCTCCAGAAGACAGTCCTGTTTATCACGCATGATTTAGAAGAAGCGATTTTGCTGAGCGATCGGATTTACATCCTTAAAGGGCAAGGTATTCAAGAATGGCAGGTCAACCTGATGAGACCGAGAAGTTCTGAATTAATCTACGAAGAGGATTTTATCCGGATGAGAAAAGAACTGGAGTGGCTGATTCAACATGAAAACAACTAGGTTAAAAAAATGGACGAGTGATTACGGATTATTTTTTATCGTCGTCATTCTTCTTGTCAGCGTCTGGGAAATGGTTGTGAAGCGTGGCATCATTCCAGCCTTTATCTTGCCGTCCCCATCCGCCATCTGGAGTTCATTAATGGAAAACCGCGAGCTCTTATTTGAAGAGCATCTTCCGGCGACCTTAAAGGAAGTCCTGATTGGGTTTGTGATTTCCGTTTCCTGCGGGACCTTACTTGGTGTCGGCATGCATTTTTCCCGTTCATTGGAGAAGGTTCTTTATCCCTTTCTAGTCATTTCCCAAACGATTCCGCTCATCGCGATTTCGCCGATTTTTATCATGTGGTTTGGTTATTCGATTTGGAGTAAGATTGCCGTAACCATTTTGACGGCATTCTTTCCAATTGTGGTCAGCACGTATGATGGGTTGAAGTCGGGTGGTCAGGAATATCGAGAATTACTGTTAACAATGGGGGCGAACCGCTGGACCATTTTTAAGAAAATACAAGTACCGCTTGTTCTGCCGTCGTTTTTATCAGGATTGAAAATGTCGGTTGTATATTGTGTGGTCGGGGCAACGATCGGGGAATGGCTCGGTGCGAGTGAAGGACTCGGCTACTTTAGCCGGCGCATGTCCGGAAGCTTACAGGCAGATGCTGTGTTTGCGGCTATTTTTCTTTTATCATTACTAGGAATTATCTTGTTTTTAATCATTAATTTAATTGAAAAACAATTATTGAAAAATAAATATCACATCTAAGAGGGGAAGTTATTATTTATGAAGAAAAGTGCGATAATCATGTTTAGTCTTGTGCTGCTCATCTTGAGTGCGTGTGGGAAAAACGACGAAGGTACTACTGGAAAGAACACTGCAGGAGGCGGCGAGAAGCTTGAGAAAGTGACTTTAATGTTAGACTGGTACCCCAACGCTGTTCACTCTTTCCTTTATGCAGCAGAGGAAAAGGGCTACTTTAAAGAGCAGGGTTTGGATGTAGAGATTCAAATGCCGGCAGACACGAATGATCCACTAAAACTTGTGGCGGCTGACCAAGTCGATATGGCGCTAAGCTATCAACCCCAAGTATTGGTGGCCCGTGGGGAAGATATCCCTGTTCAATCGTTTGGAGCGATTGTACGACATCCGCTTAATCAACTAATGGTGCCAGCAGATAGTTCAATTAAATCACCTAAGGACTTAGCAGGGAAAACGATTGGTTACCCATCGATTCCTTTGGATGAAGCGATCGTACAATCAATGGTAAAGTCTGACGGTGGAGATGCTTCAAAGATTAAAATGGTGGATGTAGGCTGGGACTTGATTCCGGCAATGGCAACAAAGAAAACAAATGCTCTCATTGGCGGCTATATCAATCATGAAAAGTTATTGCTGGATAAAGAGGGGCATCCTATGCGTACCTTGAACCCTGCGGACTATGGTGTACCGGATTACTATGAATTAGTATTAGTTGGCAGTGAGAAGGAACTAAAAGCCAAGCCGGAAGTATTTAAAAAGTTTATGACAGCGATTGGGAAGGGACAAAAATACGTCCAGGACCACCCGGAAGAAGGATTAGCGGTATTACTGAAGCATGAGGACAAATCATCTCCATTAGAGAAAGACATTGAGACAAAGAGCTTACAAATCCTCTTGCCGCTCATGGACGCAAAAGACAAATCATTCGGTTACCAAGACCCACAAACATGGGATCAAGTCGCAAAGTGGTTAAAAGAAAACAAAGTAATTAAAAACAACGTAAAAGCAGAAGACGCATTTATTAACTTTTAGCACACAGATAAAGTAAAAAAAGTGACAGGCACCGCCCGTG
>NZ_JBALPZ010000113.1:6074-41234 GCF_036965645.1 Neobacillus drentensis | reverse complement strand
CTAACGTTCGGTTATAATAAAAGTATAACATCTTTGTTCTAGGAAAATAAACAAAACAAGGAAAAATAAAGGAGTCGATTAAATGATTACACCGTATTTAATGTTTAACAGAGAATGTGATGAGGCGTTTAAATTGTATCAAAAGGCCTTTGATGGAGAAGTCGTTTCCATGCAGAAATATGGCGACATGCCTCCTAATCCTGAATTCCCTGTATCTGACAGCGAAAAAGACCTTGTTTTGCATGCACAATTGAAATTAACAGAATCAGGTCTTATTTATGGTTCTGATTCGAATCGAGAGTTACCAGATGGTGCAAAAGTGTCCATCAGTGTTGAACTTGACTCCGAGGAACGTGCTATGAAAGCATGGAAAGTCCTTAAAGAAGGCGGGGCCGTTTATATGGATTTGCAACCAACCTTTTTTGCCAAGCTGCACGGTTCTGTGCAAGACAAATATGGTGTAACCTGGATGTTTACAGTCAGCTAAAAGAACAAACGCAAGGCGCCTGGAGCTGGACCACCAAAAACACCCAGGTATTAAAACCTGGGTGTCTTCACTTATTTCACGTCATATCCTTGGTCATCAATTGTTTCTTTAATCTTATCAAGTGAAACAAGGTTGGTATCAAACTCTACATCGACTTTGCCATTAGAAAGGTCGACTGACACTTTTTTAACCCCTTGCAGTTCACCAACACTGCCTTCCACCGCTTTAACACAATGTCCACAAGACATTCCGCTCACATTTAACGTAACATGTTCCATTCTAACGTCCTCACTTTTTCATCAATTTTTGAATCGTCACAAGAACTTCATCCAAGACCTCTAAATCACCTTCTTGGATTCTTTCAACGACACAGCTTTTCATATGACCTTCAAGCAATATTTTCGCTACACTGTTTAACGCCGATTGTGTTGCAGAAATCTGGTTAATAACATCATCACAATACGTATCTTTTTCAATCAAGCCTTTAATCCCGCGGATCTGCCCCTCAATCCGGTTTAACCTCGTAACAAGATTATTTTTCACTTTATCTGGATGATGACTTTTCCGTTGGCTCCCCCCATCTTCACAGCAGGATTCTTCGGTTAACTCCTGATCTAATTCCTGAGACATGAACACGCCTCCCTTTTTAGCAATAGTATATCATACCCCCGTATCGTAAAGCGAAGGGCAAAACTAGAGGATTCTACTTGTGCAGTTTTACTCCATACAACGAAAAAAAATAGGCCGATGATTTTTAATAATCAACAGCCTATTCTTACTAATTGCACAAGTTACATCGTTTCAACAATCGTTTGCTGGATATTGCGAATTACATCGCCGCGGCTGATGACACCTACTACACGATTCACTCCATTGACGACAGGCAATTTTTTAAAATGATGTTTTGATAACAGATCGACCACTTTTTCCATTTCATCTTCTGGCTGGACCGTTACGATACCATGTGTTTTCGCAATTTTAATAATCTCCCTATTAATGACTTCACTTAAGTGGACATCCCGTTCCTCCACTGCGATATACGTAATAAAACTAAAATAATCATGAATCCGCTTATCTAAAGGCTTAATAGCACGGATAATATCCCCATCTGTTACCATGCCGCATAATGTCCCGTCCTTTTTTGTAATAGGAACACCGCCAATTTTATTTTCTACAAATACAGACATGACCTCTCTAACCGTATTTTCCGGGCTAACTGAAATAACGTCTCTTACCATAAAATCTCTAACTTTCATCATGGTCACCGCTTTCATTTAATCAAAATCAAAAATTCAATTTATTCTTCTTCATTTTTTTGTACTTTTTTTATCTTATCTTGAATATAATAAATTCCATCTTTCAAGATATTATTTTCCGATTTTTTATAAATAATGAAAAAGAATACTATTCGGTCTCCGGATTCTTATTGGACAGCTGCTCTAAGACTTTAGGTGGGAACACCATCCGGCAAATCAGCTTGGCAACGTCCTGATACGCAGATGGTTTCTCAAACTGGCTTGTCTGATCAAGCCCGTTCTCAACCATCAACATAATCGCCCAAGAAAGAGTATCCAAATCCAAATCGTCCCAAATCAACCCTTTTTCTCTTGCTATTTTTAAACCATTAATAATCCTAGTATGGATTCTTTTTCTAGCCTTGTTCAGTACTGCTGCAAGCTCGGAATCTTTTGATAACAGCTCAGGCAGAACATGACGAAGTCCAAACTCATGGATTCGGTTATAATGAATTTCTAAAGATGACGCCAATGCTGCCTCTGGATTGCTCGATAACCAGCTAATTTCAGGAGGAAGAAACGTCTCAATCTTATCCTCAATCAGTGACATCAACAGTTGCCGTTTATCGGAAAAATATCGATAAAAGGTTCCAGTCGCAACTCCTGCATGTGCAGCGATTTCCTTTGCCGTTGTCTGCTCATATCCCTTTTCATGAAACAGCGCATATCCACTTTCAATTAATGCATTTCTTTTAGCTTGAGCCCGTTCCTGTTTTGGCAAAAATGGAAATTCGCCTACAAGCTTTTCATCATCTGACATGTTCTCACCTCGATAATATCATACCACCATCAAATAATTTGAACCATAGTTCATATTTAAATTGACAGAAATAATGCGCTGTGTGATACTTGAACTGGAGTTCATGTTATCATTCTATCACTACTTCTTATAAAAAGAAAAGTTATTCTGCAAAGCAGGAATTTGCCGTTTTTATGCGAATATTTTAAAGTATCCATTTTTGATTTTCTAAAAAACCATACAGTTTTATAACAATTGGAAGGTGTTGATCATTTGGCAAACTCATCTGAATCTAAGAAAATATCTGTAAATTCCACCATTTCATTAAAAGGAATTGTCAAAGCCATATTCAACGATACCGTTCATGTCCAAATCGGTGGAAAAATTATTCCCATTCCAGCTTCTGATTTTATGATGGAAAAACCATCAAAGTAAGCAATATTAAAAGGCCCTTCACATATGAGGGGCCTTTTTTTACTAATGGTCATCAGAGTTCCTACGTGTGTAACACATACATGTAGTTATATGGTCATTCACCATTCCCACTGCCTGCATGAAGGCATAACAAATGGTCGAACCCACAAATTTAAAGCCTCGTTTCTTTAAATCTTTACTAAGCCGATCACTAATTTCTGTCGTTGCCGGGACCTCACTCATTTCACTGAAATGATTTTGAATCGGCTTTCCGTCCACAAAGGACCAAATATAGGCCTGGAAAGAACCGAATTCTTCCACTACCTTAAAGAAAGCTTTTGCATTTGTCCTAACTGCATTTATTTTCAGCTTGTTCCTAACAATACCTTTATTCTGCAGCAGTTCAGCGATTTTGTTCTCATCATAGCCGATAATTTTTGCTGGCTCAAAATGATCGAAGGCTTGACGATAGTTCTCGCGCTTTTTTAAAATCGTATACCAGCTGAGTCCTGCTTGAGCGCCTTCAAGATTTAAATATTCAAAAAGCAGGCGGTCATCATATACCGGCACCCCCCACTCATGGTCATGGTAATCGATATAGAGTGGATCCTGGTTCACCCATCCGCATCTTATTTCTTTATCATTCATTGCTAAATCTCCTAATTAAATGTCATCATGATCTTTAAGTATCACATATTTTTTCAAAAAAAGGTATCCTTACAATCCAAAAACCGGACCCCCAGCGGCAGGTTTCCGGCTCTTTATATTTTTATTTGGCGTATTCATTTTCGGCAATGAAATTGGCGGCTGGTACTGTGACTTTTTGGAAGGTGATCAGCACGTTCCAGCTGCCTGAAGACTGCCCATCTGCATAGAAAGTTGGTTTACTTTCTTCGTCAAGCATGCTTAAAAGCATGGCAAGATGGCGGCCTCCTGACTCGACTCTGGCCAGCCTTGCGTATTCTGGAAGCATATCATACGCGGATTGATAATCCTTGTTCATTACAAATTCGAGGAATTGCTTATCCATTGCATGTTCTGTGATAGTTGGTTTATTATGTCTGCCTCTCACTAAGTTATGTGACAAAGCACCACTTGAAATAAAGACTACTTTTTTACTCGTCTCTTGTAAGACTTTTGCGATTTGCTGACCCCATTTATAGGTTTCTTCGATACTGGCCGCCAATGTAACGGATAAATTAATAACCGGAATATCTTCATCTGGATTCAGGTATCGCAATGGAACAACACTTCCGTAATCCCAAAGATAAAAAGGATCATTTACCCCCTGGACTTGAAGGCCTGCATCCTCTCCAGCCTTTACGAGTTGGTTTGCTAATTCTTCATCACCTGGATAGTTGTAAGGGAGGTCTTTAATTAGGTCCGGGGCTTCAAAGGCAGTTAATATCCCTTTATGAACAGGTGTACAATCAACATAATGGAAAAAGGTCGATGGCCAGTGACAAGACACTAATACTAACACATCTGGTTTTATTTCCTTTATTTGCTTGGCTACTACTTTCATGGATGAAGCCATATCCATTTGAAAATCCGGTACTTGATCTTCATGACACATACTAGGGACATGGGGAACTATCATACTAAATTCAATCGTCATAATACCCTCCTATAAAATTTAATAAGCAAAGTGAACGCTTACAAAAAAAGAAATATGATGGGGAGCATTGATATTCCCCATGCTCCCATTTATAAACTCCTTATCTTTCCGAAGCAGGTATGCCTGCGATCCCCCAATGGGTTTTTGGTACTTCCGTTACGATTACTCTGATACTTTCTTTCGGGGCGCTTAAAGTTTCCTGAACAGTAGAAGTGAGATTTTGGATCAATTCGGTTACTTTTTCAGGAGGTCTTCCTTCCATGATCTGTACGTTAATAATTGGCATACTCTATCATCCTTTTATAAAAAATCTTTAATCCGTTACCGTAAAGGTAACTTCGCCAAGTCCATCAAATTTGCCACTTACAACATCTCCGTATTTCAACATCACGGCACTGGTAATTCCACCGGTTAATATGACGTCACCCTTGCGAACTTTTTCTCCTTTTCTCGCAAGCATATTGGCCAGCATGGCAATGGAATGTGCTGGGTGCCCCAATACTGCCGCACCTGCTCCCAGTTCCTTGATTTCACCATTTATAGAAAGAGTTGAGCCAAGTAAATCTAATTCAAATTGCTCTGGTTTCTTTAACGTTGTCCCAAACACAACCCTTGAGGTTGAAGCATTGTCCGCAATGACATCCGGTAAGGTGAAATTGAAGTTTTCATAGCGGCTGTCGATGATTTCTAATGCCGGCAGAACATATTCCGTTTTAGCGAGAACCTGAGCACCGGTCACCCCCGGACCTTCGATATCTTCGCCCATCACAAACGCAATTTCCGCTTCCACCTTTGGATGGATCATCTCATGTAAAGGCAGTTTTCCGCCATTTTCGATTAACATATAATCAAACACATATCCATAAATGGGATCATCAATCCCCATTTGTTTCATTTTGGCAAAACTAGTTAAACCCATCTTCGGCCCAACGATTCTTCTGCCTTCTTGCAGCTTCATTTGGACGATTTCTTCTTGGACCTGATAAGCTTCCTCTACGGTTAAATCAGGCTTTAGGTTGGCAGTTACCTTTACAACCTCACGTTTTTCAAGCTCGGCTGCAACTAGATAATTAGCGATTTCTTTTATTTGACTCACTGTGTTCCCCTCTTTTTCTCCAAATTAAAAGTGCACACTTACTTGGCCAAGATGAGCAAATCTTGCCGTGAAGGAATCTCCTTTATTAGCCACTTCTGCTGCGGACAAAGCGCCAGACAAGATTACTTCTCCTGCACGAAGCGAAATATCAAATTCTGATAGTTTATTGGCCAGCCATGCCACACACGTTGCAGGATTTCCTAATGCAGCTGCGCCGACACCAGTATTCACAAGTTCACCATTTTTCGTTAAAACCATTCCGACTAACTCAAGATCAATATCTTCTATTTTAGTAGGTTTTCCACCTAACACGTATAGACAAGATGAGCCATTGTCAGCAACCGTGTCCTGCAGTTTAATTTTCCAGTCTTGAACTCTGCTGTCGACGATTTCAAGTGCTGGCACGACATAGTCTGTGGCTTGAAGAACATCAAGAGCGGTCACATTCGGCCCACGTAAATCCTTTTTTAAAATAAAAGCAATCTCGGCTTCTACCTTAGGCTGCAGCACGGATTCTATTGAAATAGAACCGCCATTTTCCACTACCATGCTATCTAGTAAATGCCCGTAATCCGGCTCATCCACTCCGAGCAGGTTTTGCATCGCTAACGATGTTAAGCCTATCTTTTTCCCAACGATTTTTTGACCTTGTGCTATTTTTTTATTTATATTTTCAAGTTGAATATAATAAGCTTCTTCCACTGTAAGCTCGGGATCAACTGATGTTAATGGAGCTATCCCTGCTTTTGTCGATTCTGCTTCCGCTAACTGCTCTGCAAATTGTGTTACTTTACTAGTCAAAGTATTTACTTCCCTTCTTAGTTTGACTATGTTAATTGGACCGTTGATTTCCACTCCAGGCACAAGCGGTTCGCGGGCGTGCCGGGGAGCCTCCTCGGCGCTTAGCGCCTGTGGGGTCTCCCCAGCCCCGTACTCCCGCAGGAGTCTTCGTGCCTTCCGCTCCAATCAACATTGCTTACATGTACTTTTCAATCAGCCTATAGTTTGATCGTGACATTGGAAAGTTCTGAGTAAAAATCGATACTATGCATACCGCCTGTTCTGCCGATTCCACTATGCTTCATACCGCCAAATGGGGTTCTTAAATCGCGTAAGAACCAAGTGTTAACCCAAATGATTCCTGCCTCAAGCTGATGTGCGACCCGATGCGCTCTTCTTAAATCGTTTGTCCAAATCGTTGCACTTAAGCCATAATGGGTATCATTTGCCTGCATAACCACTTCTTCTTCCATATCAAACGGCATAACGGTAACCACTGGTCCAAAGATTTCTTCACGAACACAGCGAGAATTCCGATCCAGCCCAACTAAAATAGTAGGTTCTAAGTAGTAACCTTTTTCATATCCATCCGGACGTTTTCCGCCTGTCAAGATAGTTGCACCGTCTTCGCGGGCGATATCAATATAGCTGTTTACCCGGTCATAATGTTCTTTGCTGACCAGTGCACCTACATTCGTATCTGCTTCAAGCGGGTGGCCAACCTTTAAGGTCCTAACCCGTTCAGCAAATCTTGTTAAAAATTCTTCGTAAATCGGACGTTCGACGTAAATCCGTGAACCGCACAAGCAAACTTCTCCTTGGTTCACAAAGCTGGATTTAATCGTGGTTTCAATCACTTCATCTAAATCAGAGTCGGCAAAAATAATGTTTGGATTTTTCCCGCCCAGTTCAAAGGAAAGCTTTTTCAAGGAATCGGCTGCTGATTTCATGATTGCAGTACCCGTTCTTGGCTCACCAATAAATGAAATCGCATCCACATCCGGATGTTCCGAAATGGCAGCACCTGCGGAATTTGGGCCAAATCCATGAACAAGGTTTACCACCCCATCCGGTACCCCTGCTTCTTTACAGATTTCCATTAATACCGTTGCGGTCATTGGCGTCCACTCGGCCGGTTTAATAACAGCTGTATTCCCCATTGCTAAACATGGCGCTAACTTCCAAGTCAACAATAGTAACGGCAGGTTCCAAGGTTTAATAATCCCAACCACGCCGACAGGGCGGCGATAAGAATAATGAAGGGCGATATCATCCTGCATATTCGAATCGGTATTAACAGAAATCATATAATCAGCGAAAAAGTGAAAGTTAAAGGCTGCGCGCGGAATATCTACACTATTTGCTAAAGAAAATGGCTTCCCCGTATCCATTGATTCAAGATGTGCGAGCTCTTCCTGTCTTTCAAGAATTAAATCACCAATCCGGCGGATAATTTTTGAACGCTCCACAATTGGCATAGTCTTCCATTTCCCGTTTAATGCTCTGCGGGCCGCTGCTACTGCAAAATTAACTTCTTCCTTCCCTCCTTCGGCCACGGTTCCTAACACTTCTTCAGTTGCTGGGTTGATATTTTCGAAGGTCTTGTGATTTTGAGATTCAACAAATTGGCCGTTGATAAAGTGTAAACAATTAATGGCTCTTACTCTAGTTTCTACTTGCATGTCGATATTCCTCCTACTAAATAATTGATATTTTGATATTTTCTTAACATTATGGTAACGCTTCCGAATTTCACATACAACGCCTCTGTTGCGCTATATGCAACAACATAAATATTTTTGTGAATTTTTAAAAAAATTCTTAATATTTAAAAATACTATTTCCAACTTCCACTTTTTCTGGTATATTGCCCACTATAGAGCAACGTTGTTTAGCATAGTGAAACACTTCAGAAAGAGGGATTTCATGTGGATGTAAATATAGAGAAAGAAAGTCACCTTTCTTCTGTAAAAAATGCATTACGGATCTTACAATGCTTTACCATGGATGAACCTGAAAAAAAGATCAGTGAGCTATCCGCCGCGCTCGGTCTCAACAAAAGTACCGTCAGCCGAACAATGACAACGCTTGCAAGTGAAGGGTTTGTTTCCAAAGATCCGGAAACAAAAAAATATCGATTAGGCTTATCCATTCTTTCATTAAGCGGGATCGTCAGCAGTCAGATGGATATCTACCGAGAATCGCAGCCCGTCTTAAATCGTTTAGTTGAAAATATAGGGGAAACCGCACATATTTCGGTTTTGGATCATGTAGACGTTATTTATCTACAAAAGGTAGAATGTAATCATCCTGTACGTTTCCTAACCCATATTGGTAAACGAAACCCTCCTTATTGTACGAGTTCCGGCAAGGTTTTACTTGCTCACTCACATGAAGATTTCCTCAACCAAGTTATTGAAAAGGGACTAAAAAAATTCACCAAGAATACAATCACAGATCCAATGAAGCTTCGAACTCATTTAACACAAGTGAAAGAGAACGGCTATGCCAGTAGTACAGAAGAAATCTTAGAAGGGGTAACCTCAATCGCCGCCCCTATTTTTAATTACAGAGGCAAGGTGATTGCCGCGCTTTCCGTTGTCGGACCAAACCAACGAATCCAACAACATAAAATACAAGGTTTAGCAAAAAAGGTGATGAATGCAGCAAAAGAGGTCTCAGCAAGAATGGGTTATCGAGGTTACTAGTCTATTATTTTAAACATAGTAAAAAAGGGGCTGTTTCGTTTGTATGATTTTCACACTCATTTTATCCCATCTGACGTTTTAACTTGGTTGAAAGATAATCAAAGAACAGTAAATGCAAAATGGATAAAAAAAGAAGAAAATAAAGACGATTTTTTAGTAGTTAACGAGAAATGGGGCTTTGAATTAAAGAAGGCGTTTACGGATGGCAGTTTATACCTAGACGAACAAGCCAAGGCAGGCGTAGCGCATTCTGTTGTTTCACCCATTCCTCAGCTTTTTATGTATGATTTTCCCGAAGACATCACGCTTGAACTATCCACTGTTTACAATCGTTCATTAGCCGAGTGGTCCAATACGTCACCAAAGAGACTTTCAGCATTAGGAACAGTTCCTCTTACCAATCCTATGAAAGCAGCCGAGGTCCTGCAAGATGCCGTGAATTTGGGACTTAAGGGGGTCATTATCGGACCTGGACTGGAAAATCAAATGTTATCGGATGAATTTTTCAGGCCCTTTTTTGAAGAAGCGAATCGTTTAAATGCTATTGTGTTTATTCATCCTTTATTGTGTGAAGACTCTCGCCTAAAGAGAAGAATGATGCCTAATTTGATTGGTGTTCCTTGGGAAACTACGGTTTGTGCTACCGACCTCTTGTTAAGTGGTTTGATTGATCAGTTTCCGAATGTAAAAATATTATTTGCACATGGCGGCGGCTTCCTTCCCTATCAGATCGGCAGGTTGGACAAGGGTTTTGATCAATGGCCGCTCGTTTCATCCAAGTTAAAGGCCAAACCATCGGAATACTTGAAACGCTTTTGGTATGATACAGTGTTATGGAATCAAGATAGTTTAGATTTCCTTATCAAAACAGTTGGGGAGGAACGAGTCGTTCCTGGTTCTGATTATCCATTTGACCTATCTGTCTGGCCGCCCACAGGAAATCAAGAATTAGCCGTTCGTTCATTACTCGATTAATATTTCTAAAAGTTATTTTAGATAAAATTGGAAGCAGGGCCCCCCTGCTTCAATCTTTACATGGCATTAAATCGGTATAACAGAATCTTATTTGACCCGTATAGATGTCGTTTGTAAACTTTTTCTGTCCCAATTTAAAACGAATAGGCTCTTTATATATTGGACCATCAAAAACAAAGGAATGGTATTCCCCGTTTTCCCCACAAGGGTCTACCTCAACTGGCAGTCCCTCCAAAAATTGTTGAGTGATCTCCCTGCCTGAAAAATCCTCGGGCAATTGAGTCAAATCTACACAAGTCGTGATCGTCCGATAGCCTAGGGAAAGAAAGCGATGAATCAATTCCGATGTGTTAATTCCCCATAAAGGGAATACTGGTGTGATCCCTACAGGCTTTAACATATCCTCCCTGTACTTGCGCACATCCTCAAGAAATAAGTCGCCAAAAGCAATATGATCAATGCCTAGTTCCTTCATGGCATTTATTTCTTTCAACATAACTTCCCCATATTCTTCATTTGAGCACTGTTCGGGGATTCTGATTTTTTTCAATGGAAGACCGATAGACTCCACTTGGGCCTCTAACAATTCCTCTCTTACACCATGGATACTGGTCCGATTAACTCCATCGGTGACCGTTGAAAATAATAATTTGACCTCATATTCTGTTGAATCTAATAGTTCATGTAAAGCCAAAGTCGAATCCTTCCCACTAAAGGAAACTGCTGCTTTTTTCATCTACTCCCCCTCCTTATGTAAGGTTAACAGACTTTTCATTTCCCTTGTGAAATAAAATCTAGAAACTTTTTTCATTTGTTTCATATAGAGCAACTGTTGGATATACAACCTAGCATTTTATTAATATAATTCAGAATATTGTTAATGTTGGCTGCGCTTTTTATGTAAGCGTAATCATTTTTGGTTATCCAATTTTACCTTATAAGGAGGTTTGTTTATGCAAACAGTTAGTGTTATAAATAAAAGTTATATTAATGGTGAATGGACCGAAGGAAAAAGCAGCCGTTCCCATGATATATTAAATCCTTATGACCGCTCTGTAATTGCCAATATCCGTTTAGCTACAAAGGAGCAGCTGGATGAAGCATTTGAAATAGCTAAAAATGCACAAAAACTCTGGGCCAAGTCGACCGTAAAAGAAAGACGACACGTTCTTCAAAAAGCAGCTGAATACTTAAAGGATAATCGTGAAGAATGTGTTCAAACAATAGTGCGGGAAACGGGCGGCACTATTTTAAAAGCAAATGTTGAGTTTCACCTGACGTTAGAATTTTTAGAGGAAGCGATAAAATATGCAGACGAAGTCTATCAAGTAAGAGAGATTGCAGGGTCTTCGGAAAAATTAAATCACATTTATCGGCTGCCTTTAGGAGTCATTTCTTCTATTTCCCCCTTCAACTTCCCTATGAATCTATCAATGCGAACCATTGCTCCAGCCATTGCATTAGGTAATAGTGTTGTTCACAAGCCGGATATACAGGTTGGTCTTTCGGGCGGTTCCATTATTGCAAAGGCATTTGAGTATGCTGGCCTGCAAAAGGGAGTTTTAAATGTGATCTTAACGGATATCGAAGAAATTGGCGATGGAATGCTAACGAATCCTAATCCAAAGCTGATCAGCTTTACAGGCTCTTCTGCTGTCGGACGGCATATCGGCGCCATTGCAGGCCAAAACTTAAAGCGGGTAGCTCTTGAATTAGGCGGTAACAGCCCATTTGTTGTCTTATCCGATGCTGATGTCGATCAAGCAGTTAATGCCGCGATTTTCGGTAAATTTATCCACCAAGGACAAATCTGTATGATTATTAATCGGATAATAGTTCATCAAGACCTATACGATGAATTTGTAGACAAGTTTGTTGCCCGCGCCAAGGATCTCGCTTTTGGTGATCCAAGTAACCCAAAAACAGTGATCGGCCCATTAATTAACGAAAAGCAGTTAGAAAAAGCGCTTCAATATATTGAAGAAGCTAAACAAGAAGGAGCCACCGTTGCTTTAGAGGGGGAGCGTATTGGGAATGTCGTTACACCATTTGTGTTTACCAATGTAGACAATTCCAGTAAACTAGCGCAAACCGAGCTATTTGCTCCAATTGCCACAATTATTAAAGCAACAACTGATAATGAGGCGATAGAAATGGCCAACGATACCATTTATGGACTAAGCTCATCTATTTTTACAAGTGACTTGGCTCGCGGCGAAGAATTAGCACTGAATATTGACAGCGGGATGACACACATCAATGATCAAACAGTTAATGATGCTCCAAATATTCCATTTGGCGGAAATAAAGCGAGCGGGTTAGGGCGTTTTGGTAATCCATGGATTGTGGATGAATTTACGGTAACTAAATGGGTTTCTGTGCAGACAACAAAACGTCATTACCCATTCTAATATTTTAATAAAATTGTTCCATAACCCCTGAAAATCAGGAGTTGCTCCTCCTTTGGGGGTTTTAATGCTTTCATAACCCCTAAAGACCAAGAGCTGCTCCTCTTTCGGGGGTTTTAATGCTTTCATAACCCCCGTAGACCAAGAGCTGCTCCTCCTTCGGGGGTTTTAATTTTTATAAACTAGCAGGTCATGGTTTGCTCCTTGTTTAGGGGTTTTGATGCTTCCCGTGCCCTTCAATCAGGCTCCTTTAAAAAATACTCTTTTGATCTTTCGTTAAATACCTTGCATCCGGTGTCTCTTAAAAGGAGCTCCCACTACTTTACCTTTCGAAATGCTCTTCTCTCAGCATATTCTGAGCAAGGGATACACACCTTTACGACTTCATCCTTGTCATCTATATACTTCCTCAAAGGACTAACCTTCCTTTTACAAATCGCACATTTATTTTTAAAAATATTAAAAATAAACATTTTTAGTCACCTTCAATTTCTTTTTTATCCTATTATATTAGTCGATTTGGTAATTGGATTCATTTGTAATAAGTTTTTTTCCTAGAATTATAGTAAGATGGGATAAGAAACTAACTAGAGAAAGGAACAGAAAAATGTCATATAAAATGATTGTACTTGATTTAGATGATACCCTGCTGCAAGACGACCATACCATTTCCCCTCGTACGAAACAGTCATTAATGGATGCACAAGAGGCAGGTGTAAAAGTTGTATTAGCTTC
The DNA here is from genome assembly GCF_036965645.1 of Neobacillus drentensis. GTDB lineage: Bacteria > Bacillota > Bacilli > Bacillales > Cytobacillaceae > Neobacillus > Neobacillus drentensis_D. The sequence goes on along the minus strand of NZ_JBALPZ010000113.1, from coordinate 27,979 downwards.
AGGGCGCCCAACGTCTGCGATGTATGAAATTGCCGATGAACTAGAGTTAAAGAAATATGGAAGCTTTATTCTTTCGTTTAATGGGGCAAAAATCACTAACTGCCAAACAGGTGAAGAGCTTTTTAGCAGCACGTTATCACCTGAAACCGCGCACCGCCTATACAATTTAAGTCGTCGTGAAGATGTGTTTATTCACACCTATGTTGGTGATGTGATTGTTACCGAAGCAGGAAATCAATATACCAATATTGAAGCGGATATTACCGGTTTAGATGTGTTCGAGGTTGATAGTTTTGTTGAGTCAGTCAATGAACCGGTTGTTAAAGTACTAATGGTCGATGCTCCGGAAAGACTTGTCGAAGTAGAAAGTAAACTGCAGCAAGAACTAGCTGAAGAACTAAGCGTCATGCGTTCTAAACCATTCTTTTTAGAGTTTACAGAAAAAGGGGTAACAAAAGGAACCAGCCTTAATCATCTGATTGGACAACTTGGCATTACGCGCGAAGAAGTGATTGCCATCGGCGACAGCTACAATGATTTAGCGATGATTGAGTTTGCTGGACTTGGAGTTGCTATGGGCAATGCACCACAAGATATAAAGGAAAAAGCAAATTATGTGACTGACACCAATATGAATGATGGCGTAGCAAAGGTTGTAGAAAAATTTGTTTTGAATACGCCCGTCACTGTTTGATTCCAGCCGCTTGGATATTCCAAGCGGTTTTTTGTTTTATTATTAAAGCGATTCGTAATGTACACTAGCCCAATCATGTCCCCAGTTCCAATTTCTTTGCATAAACTATCACAAATAAAACCAATAAAAGGCGGAGAGAGGTATGGGACTATTCATAAATAAAAAGGAACACCCGAATTTATTTAAAAATAACAGTCAATTGAAGGTATCAAATCAAGTGGAATCAAGGCAGGATTTCCTCACTGAACTAATGAAGGAGCAGCAAAAGGCGAATACGGCTCTGAACCTGGCATTAGCAGACCTGCAAACGCGTTATCAGCAGCAAACAGATGCCCAGAACACCCACTGGAAACAGGTAGATTATCAGCTGAGTGATTTAAAGAATAATACGTTTAGACAGCAGAAATTTGAAAACGAAATAGTCACCCATTTACATTCCCTCCATGAGAAAAATGTCCATTTAGAGGAAATTATTGAAAAAGAAACACAAGTACGGGAATCCCTGTCTGGTCAAATTAATCAAATTAGTAAGACTTGTGACAGTATTGCGGATCGTTTAGAGAAGAATGAAGAAAACCAATTACAACTTACTCAGCAAATGCATGAACAGCTTGAAATGCAAAGACAGGCAGCTGAGAAGCTAACGAAGCAAGAGGAAATTCACGGCGGGATGCTTGAGCGGCTGGACCATCAGGATGCAATATTAGATAAACTGGCTCGTCAGATGAATCATATCCGTTCCATTCTATTTGAACGGACTAATTACCTGGCAGGAAAAATAGAAGAAGGCTATAAACTCACCTCATCATATGTCTATAAATTAATGACCGGCTCTGAACAGCCGCTGACCTTTTACCTAATGAATAATAAAAAAGAGGAAACTCATCAAGAAAAAGTTGATTAATAAATAAAGGTTCACAGCCGATATAACTGTGAACCTTTCTTATCTAAACGGACATGAATCATCAAATTTTTGAGAAAAACTTGAATACATTGTAATCAATTTAATAGAATTGCACTACGGATTCAAACCACTTACTAGTTTTCTTTTATTCTTGTTAAATTGTAATGGCCGGTGAGCATAGTAAAGTTTTGCTACTGCTTGATTGCTGCAAAGGGAACATTTGATATAGTAGGAAGCTTTGCTAATATGAGGAGTTTCTAAAAATGGAAGTACCTCTTTCATATGTTTATTACATGCCCACATAGTATCACCGCTTTTGAGAACTTCAAATAATAATGTTACATTTTTCACACATTTCATACCGATTTTATTTTTTAGGGTTAAACTTTGTTGGGAGTTTTCTTCGTTAAGATACTTTGGGTAATAATTTTTGTCATAATTTCAGCAAGTTTTATTACTGTATGCAGCCTAGTACTGCTTAAAGATTGTACTGGTGAAATGGGGTCAAGATAATTAACAATAGCTTTCATATGAAAATCCCCTACACTAGGTAACCTTTTATTCAAAGCATTACCTGGAATAAAGGACCCCTCGTTTAAAATAATTAATCCAATTTGACTTTCGTCCCCCAAACAAGCATCTATTCCGACAATAAAGGGCCCATTATGTTGAAGTGTTATCTCTTGTAGGATTTTTTTAAGATTTAAAGCATGGACGGGTTCTTCTATAGTTCCATAAATAGGAAAAGGAATTTCTTTTTTCTTTAACATCGACCCTACCATAGGTCCAAAGGAATCACCTGTAGAACGGTCTGATCCCACACCCAAAAAAATGACTTCTTTTTGTGTGTTACTAAGAACTTCTGTTAATTTATCCGCCAATTTTTCAATCTTTTTCTCTTTTGTAGATTCTTTTAGTGATATATGATATGGCCTTTCCACCTTCTCGACTATTTTTTTCTTGCTTACAAAAGGCCACATACGACTTCCCCTCTCCAAATATTTATTTTCCTACATTTTAATAATAGTGTAAACTTTTCCAAATAAGAATTTCAATTAAAAACTTTTTAGACGATCATTTAAAAATTTCTTAATCGTATCGATCGAAAAGATTTCTTGCTGATCCTATTTATAATCGTTTCCGTTATTTCTTCCTAAAAAAAACGTCCATGCCTTAGCATGAACGTTTTCAATGTTGCTCCCTATTAGATACCTTGATTAAAGATATCAGTTAATACAGGAACAATTTGTTTTTTACGTGATACAACACCTTTTAAAGTAGCTGTATTGTTTTCTAGTGAAACATTGTAGGCTTTTTCCACTGCAGCCGTTTTGCTTCCGATTGCTAAACCAACAGAATCGTTTGTTAAGATATCTGTAACAACAAACAAGAATAAATCTAAGTTCTTTTCTGCCACGATGTTAGAAATAGCCGCTTCTATTTCAGCTTGACGTTCTAGAACATCAGCTGTGTCCACCACGTTCACTTGGGCGATTTCAACTTTGCTTGAACCCATTTCAAATTCTTTGGCATCAAGACTTAAAAGGTCGGCAATGGATTTATCACGAACGTCTGCACCTGCTTTTAACATTTCCAAGCCATAAGTTTCAGCCTCTACACCCGCAATGGCTGCTAATTCCTTCGCTGCTGCAACATCTTCAGGTGTGCAAGTTGGAGATTTGAACAATAAAGAGTCGGAAATAATCGCAGATAACATTAGACCAGCGATTTCTTTCTTAATTTCTTTACCGTTTTCTTTGTACATTTTATTTAAAATGGTTGCCGTACAGCCAACAGGCTCGCAGCGGTAGTATAAAGGATCGCTTGTTTCAAAGTTAGCGATACGGTGGTGGTCGATAACCTCTAATACACGAACATCTGCAATATCATTTGCACTTTGCTGGCGCTCGTTGTGGTCAACTAAGATTACAGAATTTACTTCAGACGCAACTGCTTCCACTAAACGCGGAACTTCAGCGTTGAAAGTTGTTAGTGCAAATTGTGTTTCGCCATTGATTTGACCCAGACGCACTGGTTCTGCGTCTACGCCTAATTGTTTTTTCAAATCTGCATATGCAATTGCAGAACAGATTGTATCAGTGTCTGGATTTTTATGACCGAAAATAAGTACTTTTTCCATTTTTACTACTCCTACTCATCAAAAATTTTATGTAGATCAATCCTAAACTAAAATGACCCTATTTGAAATTATATATCAAGATGTTTATGGATACAAAGCAAAAATACAAAAAGAAACAAAGGCATTCTCCCTAAGTACCTTTGTTTCTAAACATTCCTTACTTTACGGTGACAGGAACAACCCTCTGCCCAATAGCCGCTATTAATTCTGGCGGCATTGGGAAACTGAGTGCTGCAGGGTCCTTCATAACCGCCGGAATCGTTGCCGCTAATGCCTCTTCACTTATATGATATTGCTTGAAGTCGGCAGGCAGGCCGACACTTTGCTGTAACAATCTAATTTTTCCAATCACTTTAGCAAGTGCATTTTCAGGTGTATCATCCTTCACATCGACATCCAATGCCTGAGCGAGTTCAGCAGCCTTTGGCAAATACAATTGCGGTACAAGCTCCATCACCACCGGTAAAAAAACGGCATTCGCTAATCCATGTGGGATTCGGAACAAGGCACCGTAGGCATGAGCCAAATTATGAACCGGTATCGCATTAAGAGCAAAGCTAAACGCGGTAATTCCCATAAGACTTGCCTGCAATAAATCCATTCGGGCATTTAGATTGCCGCCATCCTCAACAGCCACCGGAAGATTTTTTTCAATCAATCTGATCGCATGAAGGGCACAGGCATCCGTTAGACCAGTCGCTGTTGGTGATGCTAGTGCTTCAATCGCATGTGTTAAAGCATCAAAACCTGTAAAAGCGGTAATCACAGGCGGCAGGCCAACTGTTAAATCAGGATCCAATATCGCCATATCGGCATTTATAAATGGATTAATAATATTTGTCTTCATTTGAATGTCTTCATTAAAGATAACTGCAATTGGTGATACTTCAGAACCTGTACCAGCAGTGGTCGGGATCGCAATATGCGGGATAGGGATATAGTTTGCTTTCGGAAACTGCTCATATAATAAGCCGCCTGGAATTGCTTCCTTAATATCCGTTAAGCCTTTATGAAGAGCATATTTAACCCCTTTAACAGTATCCAGTACACTGCCGCCGCCTACAGCTAGTAAACTATCAGCACCTACTTCCCTGGCATAGCGGACCGCATCATTAATGCAGCGGCTTTCGGCATCTTGCGCTATATCCAAGTAGGTTCCAACAAGCTGCGGTCCAGACCCGTGGCCCGTCAATTCAAATATCGAAGATACCTTATCGACGATCCCTGCCTTTTCCAAACCGCGGTCACTTAAAAGCAGGACCCGTTTGGCACCTAAACCGGCAAATAAACTTGGTACCATCGCCCTGGAATTTGAACCGCTGTAAATACCTGTACGCAACATAAACTGTGATAGAGTTGTTTTCATCATCTTCTCACCTCTTCATTAGTTTTGGCCAAATAGAATTCCATACCAGCTGCGTCTTTCCAATTCAGGCGACATGGAGGTATGAACATGCTTTACTTGTGTATAGGCATCAAGTGAATGCTTGCCCATCTCCCGGCCGATGCCGCTTTGCTTGTAGCCGCCAAACGGTGCATCACTGCGGAGCATATGCCAGTCGTTAATCCAGACCACACCCGCTTGAAGTTTCCTTGCGACTTCATAGGCTCTATTCACATTACGTGTCCAGACACCTGCTGCTAATCCATAAATCGTATCATTGGCCATTTGAATCGCTTCTTCAACTTCCGAATAACGAATCACACATAGGACAGGTCCAAAGATTTCTTCCTGGGCAATTTTCATATCATTGGTTACATTTGTAAAAATCGTTGGCTCGATAAAATGACCTTGCTCACAGCCTGGGACAGTAACCGCCTTTCCGCCGCAGACAAGGGTTGCCCCTTCTTGCTTACCGGACTCAATATAGGAGAGGATCGATTCCTTTTGTTTTTTCGAAATGACTGGTCCGACATCGGTTGCCGGGTCTAGCGGATTGCCTAGCTTTAATTTGCTGGCAAGCGCAACAAGTCCTGCAACGACTTGATCATAGAGTTTATCCGGTACAAACAGCCGTGTTCCAGATTCGCACAGCTGACCGGAGTGAAGGAATACGCCGAAAAGGCTTCCCGGTAAAGCAATATTTAGGTCTGCATCTTCTAGGAGGATATTTGGTGACTTTCCGCCAAGCTCTAAGGTTGTATTTTTAATTGTGCCGGCGACAAGGCTCATGATTCTTCGGCCAACTTCTATTGAGCCGGTAAAAGCAACCTTATCGACCTGTGGATGGTTCACTAACGCTTCCCCTGCTTCTGTACCTGCTCCGGTAACCACGTTGATGACACCCGGAGGGACCACTTCCGAGATAATTTCAGCCAATTTTAGGGTTGAAAGCGGGGTGTAGCTGGCCGGTTTAATCACTATCGTGTTCCCCATCGCGAGCGCTGGTGCCATTTTCCAAGTCGCAATCACCATTGGCAGGTTCCAAGGGGTAATCGCCGCACACACGCCGATCGGTTCACGCCATATGAAGTTGTGAGCAGGTCCCGGGAATGGCGGGACTGGGAGCGTTTCTGAGAATGGATACTCTAGTGTAAAGTTTGCTAGTGTCTGGAACAGGTCGACCATTTGTAAAATATCACTATTGCCGATACGCCGGACGGTTCCGCCTGAGCTAATCGCTTCTAGGTATGCTAGTTCTTGAGCGTGCTCGGCAATTTTATAAGAAATAGCAAATAGTACCTTTGCCCGATCCTTCGGCTTCATGTTTTTCCAGTCGCCCTTGTCAAAAGCGGCACGAGCTGCTTTGACGGCACGGTCGACATCCGCCTCAGTTCCTTTTGCTACTTTTGCGACCAGTTCTCCGGTTGCAGGATTGAATACATCAAAAGTTTCCCCGCTGCCCGCTTGCTCCCACTTTCCATTGATAAAGTGCGGAAAGGTTTGTACGTCTACATTTACTGTCATGATTTCTTCCTCCTCTGCTATTTTTTTAAAAAATATTTACAACACACCTAACTCACTATCTGTATATCTATAAATCTCTTCGATTTTTTTGCCCTTCGCTCTTGCTAAAATTTCCATTCGGACCGATAACTGTTTAAGCGTAAAATTCATAACGTCATCAGGATTCCCCCCGAATGCACTAACTTCCCTTCCTGCAATGCCCTCTTGATTGAGTCTAATGGCTAATGGGGTCAGCTCCCCCATCTTGGCGGAAACAAAATCGAACAGATGCGGATGTTCACAAATCAATCGCTGCAACAGAAATGTCCCGTAACCAATATGACGTGACTCATCTCTTTTTAAATTACCTATTCCCTCCAATAGACCCGGCATGATTCCGGCTGTTTCAAGCGTGTTATAGAAGGAAAAATATCCAGTCTCGGCTAAAACTCCTTCAACAAACATGTTATATACCACCGACGCTTCAGCTATCGCCTCAGGAGATTGATCAGTTACAAGCCGGGCCATTGTTGTGGGCAGGATCTCATAAAAAATCTTTTGATAGGTTTCCGTATGAAAATGAGACAAATCTCCTATCTCGCCGATTGCGTTCAATACAAGCCTGAAAAACTCCGTGTGTTTCGCTTCCTCATACAAAAAGGTCGTTAAAAACATCTCCTCCTCTAACCGGCCTTCTTTGGCAATCGCCATGATGAGAGGAAGTAAATCTAAAGTGACGGCCTCCTCGCCAGCTTGGAATTGAGAAATTAGGCGGAGAATATCCTCCTGCTGCTCAGCCGTCATCGACTTCCAATCCTTTTGGTCCTGGGTAAAATCAATATCTGCCGGATTCCAATTTCCCACCCGTTTTGCTTTTTGATATAAACGATATGGGAAAGAATCCTCCAGCAATCCCCTTGTGCTTGTCGTTAAAATAGTCCTTTTTTCCATCCTAAAATCTCCCTTCACTCTGTTTTAACCCATTACCATATCTGCGGCTGTTTTCCGTAAATGGGTCTTTAAAATTTTACCGACACCATTCCGTGGCAGTGCCTCAAGAAAAACGACTCTTCTTGGTGTTTTGTTTTTCGCCAAATGATCCTGACAGAATTGGATTAACTCCTCCTCTGTTAGAGCAGACCCTGGTTTTCTCACAATACAGGCGACCAATTCCTCACCCATTCGTTCATCAGGAATACCGACCACTGCGGCTTCAATCACTTCTTCATGACCATTTAAGATTTCTTCCACATCGCGCGGATAAACATTAAAACCGCCGCGAATAATTAGATCTTTTTTACGGTCGACAATATACACATAGCCTTCATCATCCACCCGCGCCATGTCTCCGGTATATAACCAGGAATCTTTTAACACACGGTTTGTTTCTAGATGATTTTGATAGTATCCAGGCGTAATATTATCACCGCGGACGGCTAATTCACCTACTTCACCGGCTGGAACTTCAGCCCCGTTTCCATCCACAATTTTGATTTCGACCCCTGGGATGGGTACACCGACAGATCCCGGTTTAATCTCGATTCGTCTGCTATGTGCCGTCACAACCGGGGCAGCTTCTGATAATCCATAGCCCTCAAGCACTTTTGCACCAAACCTTTGCTCAAAGGCATTTAACAGGGCAACCGGCAGCGGTGCAGAACCCGATCCTACGGATTCCAGACTCGAAGTATCATAGTGATCGGTATTGGGATAGGAAACCATGGCATGAATCATCGCTGGTACCGCTGAAAATGTCCTTACCCGGTAAGTATCAATTGCTTTAAAAACCTCTTTAACATCAAAGCTTGAAAAAACAACAATCGCACTGCCTGTGATGTAACATACATTTGAAACCGTTAAGCCATAGACATGGGCAAGAGGCAGGACCCCCAAGGTGGTGCCCCGCTCTGTGTCATTGTGCTTTGCTGAATTCTGAGCATTTGAAAATAAATTTTTATGGGTTAACATGACTCCTTTAGGATTTCCTGTTGTCCCTGAAGTGTACAAGATCACCGCTGTATCCTTGGCTTTCCCGTCGTCTACTAAATCTTTTTCAACTGGAACCAACAAATCGTAAAAGTTGGTTATTTCCTCATTCGATGAGAGATCGGATACAATGACTGCTGGCCTTTCCGGCAGGTCTTCCAATGATTTTACGACATTTTGAAGGACATACGAGGAAGTTATGACTGCTTTAGCCCCAGAGTTTCGGGCAATATAATGAAGTTCTTTTGGATGTAGTGTAAACATAACTGGTACAATAATAGCCCCCGCTCTCGTTATCCCTTGGTAGGCAAAAAGGACTTCTGGGCAGTTCGGCAAACAAACGATCACCCTGTCACCCTTTTCAATCCCAGTTCTTCGAAGTCCTGCTGCCAATTGGTCTGCATATCGCTTAGTTTCTACGTTTGTATAGGCTTTTTCCTTGAAAAATAGAAACGGATATTCACCAAAATCCGTGATATTTCTTTCCAGTAGATCTCTTAGCTTCACGAAATCCGCTCCCTTTATAGAAGAATTTATAAAGAAAAATACTCCACCAGTGAACCATTGCGTTTAAAGCTGACTTTCTGCCTTGTTTCCAGTAAGTCTAAATGACCTTGGATTTGCGACAAACCTAAGAAGACGGTTTGTCCTTGTAAACGGGGATACATTTCCTGGCAAATCTCAAAAATACTTTTTTGATTATCAGCAAGGATGGCTAAAATCTGCTCGCAGCGTTTTTCTTGCTCTAGCAGTCTTGTTTGAATCAATTTTTTATGATCAGTGAAAGAATCACCATGGCCAGGATATACGGTGTGGAGCGGAAGGCGGCTAACTTTTTCCAGTGAGTTGCGATATTGCAATAACGGCTTAGGCCGGCTCTCTCCGTCTAAAAGCGGTGGTTCAATAAAGGCATTAACAGAAAATGCCTTTATTAAATGATCACCTGCAAACGAATCACCCGTTTCATGGTTCCATATTAATATGTCAGATTGGCTGTGCCCCGGAACATGAATCACTTCAAACCGGTTGCCCCCAATTAAAACTGTATCACCTTCCTTTACATACCTTACATTTCTCCAGTTTTCTTCTTGAAATTGGCGCTGAACAATATGTTTAGATGGATCTGCCCCGCAAGAATGAAGAAAATCCTGAAAAAACTGCTGGTCTTTTTCAAATTTATCGATATTTGAATGGATCAATCCTTTGGCTTGTTCGTGAACAAAAATAGGAAGATCGGTTTCTGCTTGAATAAACGGAATGCCTCCCACATGATCGATATGGATGTGGGTCAGCACGATTTTGTCTAAGTCACGAAAGGTTACGCCATGTTTATGTAGTTTTGTCTTTAGTTGTTGAAAGGACTTTCGGCCAGGATTCCCTGTATCGATTAAGGTGATCGTCTCACCAATAGCTAAAAAGGTATTGACTGTTCCCTCGGCAAATTCGGTTTCTAATACAAGGGGTATAATTTTTAACAAATAACAGACCCTCCCTTCCTCAAAGCCGTGCAGCTCATTCTATGTCGAAAAGAGCCTCATTATGAAGAGCAAATTTGAAGGGCTGCTCCTCATGAATCATCTTAGTTCTGCGCCTTCACTTTCTCCTCTTCTTGAAGGGTGCGCCAAAGGATTTTTCCGCTTGATGTCATCGGGAATTGCTTTCTGAATTCAATCTGCCTTGGGTATTTATAAGCAGCCATATGCTGTTTGGCCCATTCCATAATCTCATCCTCACTGATTTTCCCTTCGAAGCCTTCATTTAAAATGACAAAGGCTTTGACGGTTTCACCTCTTCTTGGATCAGGGACACCAACTACACAGGCCTGCTGAATGGCCGGATGTTTATAAAGGTAAGATTCTATTTCGGTTGGCCAAACTTTATAGCCAGAAGCATTAATCATTCGTTTGACCCGGTCGACAATGAAGAAATAGCCATCTTCGTCATAACGGCCAATATCACCGGTTCTAAAAAACGTTTTCCCATCAATCTCAATAAATGAATTTTTATTTTCATCATCCCGATTATAATAGCCGACCATTACTTGAGGGCCGGTGGCAATAATTTCACCGATTTCGCCTATACCCAGTTCTTTACCTGACACTGGTTCGATGACTCTAGCATCCACGTCAAAGGATGGAATGCCAAGGCATTGCATTTTTGGACGGTCTGGCGGGTTGAAATGGGTTTGAGCGATTGTTTCGGAAAGTCCATATCCTTCTACAAAACGTAATCCTGATAGATTAAATAATTTTTCACCAACAGCCTCCGGTAAAGCCGCTCCCCCTCCTGAAATCGAGGTTAAAGTAGCCATATCTTCCTTCTTCAAATTTGGATTTGCCAAGAAGTCAACGATCATGGTCGCGATCGTTACCCAGTGGGTACAGCCTATTTTTTTAATTAACTCTACGGCAGCATCACGGTTCCATCTCGTCAAAATGACCATTGTACTTCCACTGAAAATCGGCATGTGCATACTATGAACCATGCCCGTTACATGGAAGAGCGGCAGTGTCATGAGATGAACGGCATTTGGTGTAGAGGAAGACCAGTGGTACGCGCCAACTGTGTTGGCATTCACCGTCCGGTTCGTATGCATACACCCCTTTGGCAGACCAGTTGTTCCGGATGTATAAGGGAGACAGGCAAGGTCGTCCCCATTGGCTGTGTGTTCTGAAGGGGTTAAATCTGCAGCAATAGTCTGATTCCATAAATAGTGCCGGGTCTGAGTGAAATTAATCCTTGGGGCTTCCACTTCCTTTGGCAGGAATCCTTCAAACCCAGAACCAGCATAATCGGAATAGGCGGCGATGACTAAATCTTTCAAAGAGGTTTTACCTAGCAGCGGGGCGATTCGGTCATATAATTCCTGCCCAGCAAGTGCCGTCTTAATCTCGCAATCTCGCACATAAAATTCTAGTTCGTCTGCTGCCAGCATTGGATTAATAGGAACCACAATAGCATTGGCCCTGAGGATAGCGTAATAACCTATCACAAATTGCGGAGAGTTTTGCATAAAAAGCAAAACCTTCTCCCCATTTTGAACGCCTAACTTGTGCTCTAAGTATCCAGCGAGGGCATTGACTTCTCTATCCAACTGTTCGTAAGTGATTTTATTACCGTAATAAAAAATAGCATCCAGATTCGGATATCGAGCTGCACTAACTTTGAGGTTATCGTATAGCGAAGTAGAAGGTACTTTTAAAGATTTAGAGATTTTGGGCCAAAATGGATAATGAAGAGTTAACATGAACATCTCTCCTAGTCATTAATTGCAGGCGCTATTTTAGTGGAAATACTTTTAAGAATCATATAGACAGCATGATTATTCTCGTTCAATGATTGTAGCGATTCCCTGCCCTCCACCGATACAAGCAGTAATCAATGCGTATCGTCCACCTGTTCGCTGCAGCTCGTAGGCGGCTTTTGTTACCAGGATGGCACCCGTGGCCCCAAGCGGATGTCCGTGAGCAATGGCTCCTCCGTTCACATTGACCTTATTCATATCCATTTCTAGTTCTCGATTACAGGCCAATACCTGCGCAGCAAAGGCTTCATTGATTTCAATTACATCCATCTCTGCTAAAGTGAGACCCGATTTCTTCATGACTTTTTTCACCGCAGGTACCGGACCAATCCCCATGATGTTTGGGTCCACCCCTGCTACTGCATAGTCACGGACAACAGCGAGCGGAGTCAGCTTTAATTCTTCCGCTTTTTCCCTGGACATGATAACAAGGGCAGACGCTGCATCGTTTAAGCCTGAACTGTTGCCCGCTGTTACTGTTCCATCTTTTAAAAATGCGGGCGGCAATTTTGCTAGGGCATCCAAGCTTGTTTGCGGTCTAGGGTGTTCATCTGTTTTAAAAACAATCGGCTCCCCCTTTTTGACTGGAATGGTGATCGGAACAATTTGTTCATCGAAGCGTCCCTCGGCCATGGCCCGCGCCATCCGCTGTTGACTTTGGAAGGCGAAAGCATCTTGTTCTTCTCTGGTAATTCCATATTTTTTGACGAGGTTTTCGGCAGTAATTCCCATCGGCGGGTCGCCGATTTCTTTTGGTGACAGCTGCGATTTACGAAAGCTTGGCGGCAGCGGACTATATGGTTTTTCAGGGCGGTCCATTAAATACGGGGCCCTGCTCATGCTCTCAGTTCCTCCGGCAATGTAAACCTCCCCATCCCCTGCTCGAATGGCTTGAACCGCCAGATTGATAGCATTGATTCCTGAACCGCATTGTCTATCCACCGTTATTCCTGGCAGATGGATGGATAGTCCTGTTTGTAAGGCTGTTAATCTAGCAATATTGCCTCCGCCGGAAAGGACGTTGCCAAATATCACGTCGTCAATGATTTCAGTGCTAATATTTGCTCTTTTTACCGCTTCCTTGATTGTTTCAGCGCCCAGCACATGGGCTGGCACACTAGCTAAGGCGCTGCCCTGCCTGCCAATCGCTGTCCGAACAGCCGATACGATGACGGCATCTCTTTTCATTTAGTTACACTCCCCCTTTTTATAAGTTGAATAGACCTCCGCTCAGAATGATTTGTGAACGTGTTTCTAAGCGACCTCCAAATACCGTTTTCTCTATTTTCCGCTCATTATTCTCTTTTTTTATTGAATCTTCTTACGCAAGTTGAGTTAACCTATACGCAAGTTGGCTCTGGCTATCTGCGAAAAAAAGACGATGATCCGCAAGTTAACCCAGCCTATCCGCAAATTACTCCCCCTCACGCAAGTGGATTACGGTTATCCGCAAATTGGCTCTCCTTATCCGCAAATGCAAGCCGACTTTCCGTAAGTTGCCATACCCTATCCGCAAATTACATCGCATGCGCTCCGCCATCCACCACTAGAACATCACCTGTCACAAAATCGGAAGCTGACGATGCTAAAAACAATGCAACCCCTTTCATGTCGGTATCCGAGCCAAACTTTCGCAGCGGCGTCCCTTCAAGAATAGCTTCCCCGCCGATATCCAGGAGCCCCTTCGACATTTTCGTCGGGAAAAATCCGGGCGCAATGGCATTCACGTAAATTCCTTTTGGTCCCCACTTTACCGCCAAATCCTTAGTAAACGTAATAACGGCCCCTTTACTGGAGTTATATCCAATTGCATTCATCACCTTAGGGTTGCTTCCCTTCAGCCCGGCAACCGAGGCAATATTAATGATTTTTCCAGATTGCTGTTCAAGCATCACTTTCCCAACAGCCTGAGACATTAAGAAAGTGCCTGTCACATTCACATTGATTACCTTTTGCCAGGCCTCAAGCGGCATTTCCTCCACCGGTGCTCCCCAGGAAGCGCCACTGTTGTTGACAAGAATATCAATCCGGCCAAATTTTTTAACAGTCTGCTCAACCACATACCTAACATCTTCCGGGTTAGAAACATCACATTTTAAGGCGAGGCTTTCTATACCTAGCTTCTTCAACTCTTCACTGACTATCTCACAAGCTTCCAGCTTACGCGAGCAGACCACGACATTCGCCCCTGCCTCTGCGAATCCCTCGGCAATTTGCTGACCAAGCCCCCGGCCGCCTCCTGTTACGATCGCCACTTTACCACTTAAATCAAAAAGTTGTTTTACATGCACTTTGAGGCACCTCCCTTATCGGTATTTTTTTAATTCATATCTGGCAATTGCCCGTTTGTGAACCTCATCTGGACCATCAGCTAATCTTAACGTCCGAATGTTTGCCCAGCTGGCGGCAAGAGGCGTGTCCTCACTCACCCCGGCCGCACCAAATGCCTGAATCGCCCGGTCAATTATTTTCAGTGCCATATTTGGAGCGACCACTTTAATCATGGCAATTTCTGCTTTTGCCTCCTTATTCCCAACTGTATCCATCATGTAAGCGGCTTTCAGCGTGAGCAAGCGGGCCTGTTCGATTTCAATCCTAGCCTCAGCAATCCATTCTTGGATAACCCCCTGTTCCGAGAGTCTTTTCCCAAACGCCACTCTGCTTTGAACACGCTTACATAGTTCCTCAAGCGCCCGTTCTGCTGCACCAATAGTTCTCATACAATGATGGATTCTCCCCGGGCCAAGCCGTCCCTGTGCAATCGCAAAACCCTTTCCTTCTCCCCAAAGTATATTAGAAGCAGGCACCCGGACATTTTTATATTCAATCTCCGCATGACCATGCGGGGCATGATCATATCCAAACACTGGTAAAATCCGTTTAATGGTAACGCCTGGAGTATCCAAAGGAACTAGAATCATAGATTGTTGTTCATGGGTCGGAGCGGAAGGATCATTTTTTCCCATCACGATCGCAATCTTACAGCGGGGATCTCCTGCACCGGAGGACCACCATTTCGTTCCATTAATAACATACTCATCACCATCTCTAACAATACTTGCTTGAATATTGGTCGCATCAGAGGAAGCAACATCTGGTTCAGTCATGGAAAAACAGGACCGAATTTCTCCGTCTAAAAGCGGCTGCAGCCATTGTTCTTTGTGAGTTTCTGTCCCATAACGAACCAGAACCTCCATATTCCCGGTGTCAGGTGCTGCACAATTGAACACTTCAGGCGCAATCGCCGAACGGCCCATGATTTCACAAAGCGGTGCATATTCTAAGTTGGTCAAGCCAGCACCAAATTCACTTTCTGGTAAAAATAAATTCCATAATCCGTGCTGTTTCGCTTTTTCTTTAAGCTCCTCCATAATGGCCGGTATTTTTGAAAAAGGGTCCTTTTTATCAATTTGCTCATGATAGAGTGTTTCACTCGGATATATATATGCATCCATAAAGTCAGTCAGCTTTTTCTGAAGCTCTTGGACCTTCTCAGAATAACTAAAATTCATGATTTTCCCTCCCTAACATCCCTACTAGTCAGTATGTCGCTACTCACAACAAAAATGGAATTTTCCGAATACTCACCAGCCTTGTAAGGATGTGTATCACCCTGTTCGCAGATAGAAGAAACCCAGCATGAATGGTAGTAAATTTCTGCATGCTGGGTTTATTACCTTGGTCCTTGATGCTTTTAATAGTGGTGATAGACTACTACACCCTTTAGCACATCATTACCCTCTTGATTTACCGCTTGAACATCAAAATGAAGATTTTGGTCCTGCTTCTCTTTCAATGTCGC
Source organism: Neobacillus drentensis (assembly GCF_036965645.1). Taxonomy (GTDB): domain Bacteria; phylum Bacillota; class Bacilli; order Bacillales; family Cytobacillaceae; genus Neobacillus; species Neobacillus drentensis_D. Next base: position 12,262 of record NZ_JBALPZ010000113.1, on the reverse strand, counting down.
CCTTAATGTCACCACATCGTTTAAAAATACCATCCCTTTAAACCGAATCGAGTAATCTTGGACAAATCCTTCCTCATAATACGCAGTAAACAGCTTTGCCAAGTTGCCCATTGTCCACATGCCGTGAGCGATAATCCCTGGCAGTCCTGCCTTTTTCGCCTCATCATCAATGGTATGGATCGGGTTAAAATCACCGGATGCTCCAGAATATTTAATCAGGTCCATCCGTGAGACTGGTTCAAGCTGCACCTCAGTAAGCGACTCACCCACTTGTAATTGTGTCAGCGTACTCATTTTACCAACACCTTCCTTACTGCTTCAGAAATAACGATCGTTGAGGTAGAACTAAATATGACATTCCCTGATTCATCTTCCCCAAAGCTTTCCAACACCAAGAAACCCATTTGCCCAAAATTCCCTTTTTTCTCAAAATAATTTTTCACTTTGGAATAGCAGTACACGACTTCGCCGACTACTAATGGACGGCTAAAATGAAAGGTTTGTTCCCCATGAATTAAACCTTTGTTTGGCAAATTTAGCCCTTCAATCGTTCCATAATCAAAAACCCGCGGGAAAGTTGGTGGTGCAATATTGTTTCTGTAGCGAGATAGACGGCCTGTATCTTCATCAAAATAGATCGGATGAAGGTCGCCAATCGCTTCGGCAAATTTCTTAACAGCGCCTCTTTCCACAGCATTTTTCACTTTGTTTGATTGTTTACCAATTTGGTCGTTAAACAAAGCTCTTCACCTCACCTTATTAGCATTTTGGTCCGCCAGCGACATAAATCACCTGGCCATTAACAAACGAAGATTTTTCATCTGCAAAAAACGCTACGGCATTGGCAATATCCGCAGGTTTGCCAGTTCTCCCCGCCGGAATCTGCGCTACGCTCGCTTGGACTAATTGATCAAATGTGATCCCAATTCTTGCCGCTGTTTCTTTGGTCATCTCCGTCTCAATAAAGCCTGGCGCTACTGAGTTAGCGGTGATGCCGTATCTTCCTAGTTCAATGGCCAGTGTTTTGGTAAAACCTTGTAAGCCCGCTTTGGCAGCAGCATAATTGGCCTGGCCGCGATTGCCGAGGGCTGAAGTAGACGAAATATTGATAATCCGCCCATATTTTTGCTCAACCATGTATTTTTGCGCGGCACGAGCAGCATTAAACGAACCTTTTAAGTGCACATCCATGACCGTTTGCCAATCGGAATCCGTCATTTTGAATAGAAGATTATCTCTGATGACGCCAGCATTATTGACTAAGATATCCACCGAGCCAAATGTCTCATAAACCTCTTTAAAAGCATCCTCTACTTGTTCAGCATCCACCACATTGGCCACTTTTGAATAAACTTCATATCCTTTTTCTCTTAATTCACTGGTTGTTTCATTCAAGGCTTCTTCATTTAAGTCAATTAAGGCGACCTTTGCCCCCTCACTAGCAAAAAGTTCGACAATCCCCTTTCCGATTCCTCTGCTTCCACCTGTTACAAATGCGACTCTTCCTGTAAATCTTCCAGCCATTCCTCTTCCTCCTATTTTTAAAAGTTGGCTGTGCAACCTAGAGTGTTGATTTCAGCTCCAGCCGCGAGCGGTTCGCGGGCGGTCCAGGGAGCCTCCTCGGCGCTATGCGCCTGTGGGGTCTCCCCAGCCCCGTACTCCCGCAGGAGTCTACGCGCCTTACGCTCCAATCAACATGCTAAAAATCACAAAAACCTTTTACACAGCTAAATAGTTTATTAGATAACGCTTACATTTCTATTAAACATATTGACCTACTTTGACATGACCTTTGATTAAGTTGCGGGCAATGATCATGCGCTGTATTTCATCTGTTCCGTCGTAGATTCGCCATAATCTGGCTTCACGGTACCAGCGTTCGATTGGCAATTCCTTTGTATACCCCATTCCGCCATGAATTTGCAGAACACGGTCGACCACTCGATTCCCCATATTCGAACCATATAATTTAGCCATTGAGGCAAGATGCCGATTATCTTCCCCTTCGTCAAGCGTAAACGCAGCGTTCAAGACCAGCCATCTGGCAGCCTCAATTTCAACCGCAGAATCGGCAATTTGCCATTGAATGGCTTGCCGTTCAGCGATTGGTTTGCCAAAGGTAATCCGTTCTTTTGAATAATCAATTGCCATTTGCAATAAGCGTTCCGCCGCACCCACAGCTCTGGCCCCGACAATCCATCTGGCAAAGCCAATCCACTCCAATCCAAGATTGTATCCTTTATGCAATTCACCCAAGATATTCTCCTCAGGAACACGAACATTATCGAATACTAATCCGGCTGGACCCCAATCACCCATCGTATGTATATACTCGGATTTCCAGCCCATATCCCGGTCAGCAATGAAACAAGTCACACCTTCACGGCCTTGTGTGGCCAGATGCCTTTCCTTATCGGTAATCGCGATCACCATGACAAAATCGGCTTCGTTTCCACCAGTTATGAAGGTTTTTTCTCCATTTAGCACCCAGTCATTTCCATCTTTTACCGCTGTCATTTTGATATTTCTCGTATCCGAACCTGCCCCGGGCTCTGTCATGGCAAAGCAAGATTTTTTCTCGCCATTTATAGTTGGAATTAAATATTTTTGTTTTTGTTCTTCATTTGCATAATAGAGAATAATATCTGCAGAGCCGCCAAATGAAAATGGCACAAAGGTTTTAGACACTTCCATTAGAACAATCGCCATCATCATTTGCCCTAGATTTGCACCGCCGTATTCCTCTGGTGTATTGATTCCCCAAAAACCGGCTTCCTTTGCCTTTAACTGCAGCTCTTGTAATTTTCCTGGAGGGAGACTCGGCCTTCCTTCACGCTCGTTTCTTAATACTTCGTTTTCAAGTGGAATGAGTTCTTTTTCTACAAATCTTCTAATTGTTTTTTGCACCATTTTTTGTTCATCGGTTAGGCGTAAATGCATTTTTTTCACTCCATTCTTAATCTTGAAATCTAGTGTTTCCTCCATAAAAGAGTATGCAAGAAGAATCGAACACATACCTACCGGTTAGTATGTGTAATCTCATTTTTTTATTTGGAAATTTCAGATAATACAAGTTTTTAATTCCTTTTTTCATAAAAAAAATTCTCAGCTTCTATAAAACTGAGAATGAACTTAAGCTTGTCGGACTGCTTTCCTTGTAAGCCGATCGCGTAAGGCTGAAATGGTAACGGAACTCACTAGCCATGAGAATAAACCAATTGTGATGCTAAACAGCCAATTACCAGTCTCCTGTAATGAGATAAGGACGGCAATCACACAAATAATTCCCCCCATCATTCCATAAACGGAACCCCTGGCGATATTGGTTGCCTTCTTTGTTCCTGATGCGATTCCTACCATAATAACAGCTGTCAGCATAACGGCAGGAAAGGCAGCAAATATTCCGGCAAGAATCTTCCAGGGAGAAATGACTGTAATTAAATAGCTGAGGGAAACAGCAGTCCCTCCGAGTAAAAAACGAATAAATAAATCTTGTTTATTCATGTTGTTCACCCTTTCCATTTAATGTGAGGTAATGAATACGACTATAACAGAAACAGCAAACCAACAGGCCATCGACTGGACGATTCCTTTTTTCCAGCCAACCCTGGGCAGAAGATAACCCGCAATAAGTGCCACTACTATATTAATCCCCATTCCAAAAATAGCTCCTCTCGATAGCATGATGGAATGGGAGATCAGCTGACCACCATGAAAATCTAAACCAATAGTTAATAGTGCGGCTAAATAAACAGCTGGGAATGCTGCGAAAATTCCCCCGACCTTTTCGCCTAATTTCTTTGCAACGATTGTACAAGCAACAACAGCCAGGCCTCCTAATAGGAAACGGATAAGCAGTGCGCTTAAAGATAAATGAGCCATAAATGATTCGCCTCTTTTGTCTGCACGTTTTATTTTTTTGTGAATTCTATCACAAATGAATTTATGTATTCATTGTACATCATTCCAATGAATAAACGTGTGAACACTTTCTTACTGTTTTCGAAGCGGTTTCACGTTCATTGTTCATCTTTAAGCACACGGTAATTGAATTTTTAATTGCGGAATTCCGGGTTATTTTTTAAAAAGTTTTGCCATGCCCTTTTAATTCCTTGCATAATATCTTCTCTTGACGCATGAAGTCGTTCCTTCGTACCTCCAAAGCCAATTTCAACCTCTCCTTTATCAAGTTCAGCGAATATCGTATCAGCGAAATCTGTTAAGGGCGCACCAAAGGTATGTAGTCCCACTCCACCTAAATCCGTATTGACAGCTGGAGGAAGAATCTCAATCACCTCAATGTTTGTTTCTTCCAACTGATGGCGCAGGGATGTGGTAAAAGAATGCAGCGCTGCTTTCGTCGCACTATAAACTGGCACCCATACACCGGTCATAACGGCTAATCCAGATGTAACATTTACAATCGCTGCCTCCACATGTTTTTGCAAATGTGGTGTAAACAGCATTGTTAAATGAATCGGTCCCTCCACATTTATGGAAATTTCATTGCGGTAATAATCCCAGTCTTCTTTTGGATTCAAAAGATTTACCCTTTGTTGGATACCAGCATTGTTAACCAGTACATTTATTTGAGGAAACTCTTTCGCTGCCCATTCGAACAAACGGATCCTCTCTTCCTGTTTAGAAACATCGCAAACCTTCGTATGGATGGACGGAAATCTTTCCTTTACTTCACGCAATTTTTCTTTACGGCGGCCGACAATAATGACTTCATTGCCTCTCTCTAGAAATCGTTCAGCAAATGCTAACCCAATGCCTGATGCCCCGCCTGTAATTAAAATTGAATTACCTGTCATTTTCATATTAAAATCCCCCTATTTTGTCCCATAGCTGCTTTTTTTAGGTTAAACCATAGGCTCTTTTTTGATTCATTTAAGATTATTGACTATTTCCCGCCATAATGACAAATGATAAAGATGATATTCTTTTGAATATCCGTTTCAAATCCTATGATGAGGTGATGGTTGATGAGCTACAGAGATCAATTAGATTCGCAATCGGAGCTTTTTCACTACACTTTTACAAGACCTAAGCATACGAAGGCACAGGTAAACGGTCAAACAAGAGTGTCGCAAAACCAGATCATCTTAAGGAGCAATGCTAAGGCCCATCGCTGGTAAGTAAGAGTCTTGGCACCGAAACGAAATGGAGTCTGCCTATCGTTTTTTGCAGGCAAAATGAAGAAGACCCTTTTCGCTAATCGAAAAGGGTCCTTCTTTTTGAAGGAATTATTATTCAAAATTGCTTGAAAAGATAATATTTGAACGATATCATAAAAGACATCTTAATTAAACGGAGTGGATCTTAACCATGTATGAAGCTTTCACAATTAGAGATGCAGAAATAAATGATTTGCCAAAGATTGTAGATATCTACAATTCCACGATTCCCGGACGGATGGTTACCGCTGATTTAGAGCCAGTATCCGTCGAGAGCAGGATGCAATGGTTCAACGAACATTCCCCTGACCTGCGTCCATTATGGGCAGTAGAAATGAACGGGGAAATTTGCGCCTGGGTCAGCTTTCAATCGTTTTATGGAAGACCAGCCTATAACGCCACGGCTGAAGTAAGTATTTATATCCATCAGGATTTTCGCGGTAAGAAGCTTGGAAAATCCCTCATTCAAAGGGCACTTGATGAATGTCCGAGACTAGGAATCAAGACTATGCTCGGGTTCATTTTTGGTCACAATGAGCCAAGCTTAAGACTGTTTTCAAGCTTTGGGTTTGAAAAATGGGCTCATTTTCCAAATGTAGCAGAGTTAGATGGAGTGGAACGGGATCTACTCATTCTTGGAAAAAGAGTATACTAAAATTATTGACAACAAAGGGGTAAAAAAGATGAGTGTACATAAAGCCATTACAGAACACGTTAACAATCAAAACAAGAAAATTAATCATTTCCTTTCGCTTGACCATTTGCGTGAAATGTATATAAATGAAGCATTAACATTATGCAAAGCAGGAAAACCATTTACTACTGAAAAAATAAATGAGGTCACACATCAGATTAATGACCTAGCGAGACAGGGGATCATACCAACCCGAAAATTAGTAACGGATGAGATGGTTAGAGGATTTGCACTGAAAAACCAATAGGTTTCCAATTAATAGAACATAGCTTTTTATTATTCCAAAAATCAACATTTTCTAGTACTATAATAGT
>NZ_JBALPZ010000113.1:0-6054 GCF_036965645.1 Neobacillus drentensis | reverse complement strand
ATAGGAAAATTTTTTCTAGTAAAAATTCAGGAGAAATGCATGGATAAAAAAAAGCTTGTTATCCTTTATATAATTAGCAGTATTATATGGATCTATGGAACAAATTATCTTATTGAAGAATTTGTTCCTTCTTCCCTTGTCTGGGGTATAGAGAGGACAAAAGAAATTCTCTATATTGTTGTTACAGGTTTATTTATTTATTTTTCTTACAGTAAACAACAGAAATTAACTGATTCCCTTGAAGATCAAAATCGGCTGTCTACCTTGATTAATTCCATGGTTGACTTTGTTAATTTTAAGGATGGGGATGGCCGATGGATTGAGGCCAATGAGTTTGGATTGAAATTGTTCGGGCTTGAGGATGTTGACTATCGCGGGAAAACGGACTCCGAGTTAGCCGAGTATTCGAAATTTCATGGAGATGCCCTGCGGTACTGTGAAAAATCTGATGAAGAGACCTGGAGAAATCGAGTCATCACTCGAATGGAAGAGGTACTCGAGATGCCTGATCGGACATTCAGAACGTTTGATACGATTAAAGTTCCCCTCTTTAACCCTGACCACAGCCGGCAAGGACTCGTTGTGATTGGACGTGATGTTACTGAAAGAAGGGAAATGGCGAAACAACTTGCAGAAAGTCAGCAGCAATATAAATCTTTATTTGAATATAGTCCTGATATTGTCTATATGCTTGATTTAGAGGGAACCATTACCAATTTAAACCCCCATTTTGACCTGATAACTGGATTTGAACGAGAGGATATAATTGGACACAGCGTTTGTCAGTTGTTACCAAGAAAATATAAAAAATTCCTGCCTCATTTTATTCAATCAGTGGTGGAAGAAGTGAAACCGGTTATGTATGAGATTAATATTCCTCACCGGAATGGAAATCCCATCACCCTTCAATGCACTTCTGTTCCAATCATTGTTAATGGGAAAATCTCCGGAATTATTGGTTACGGACGAGATGTAACTACCCTAAGAAAAACAGAGGAACGGTTAAGAAGAACGGAAAAGCTGTCTGTCGTTGGTGAACTATCTGCTAGTGTAGCACATGAAATTCGTAATCCGCTTACCTCTTTAAAAGGGTTTGTTCAGCTTTTGAAAATGGAAGACGAAAAACATCAATTTTACTATCAGATCATGATGGATGAGTTAGACCGGATTAATCACATTGTGGGAGAACTGCTGCTTCTGGCTAAGCCGCAGCATCTTAAATTTTCCATAGCTGATATTCATAAGCTTTTAAATGATGTTATCTCGCTATTAAGTACGGAAGCCATTTACTATAATGTTGAAATCGTTTCCTCTTTTCCTGAAGAGGCCACCCACATTGAATGTGAACCTAATCAGCTAAAGCAAGTATTTATCAATATTATTAAAAATGCGATTGAAGCTTCTGAAAAAGGCGGAATCGTTGAAATTGTCATTCATCCTGCGCTGGCAGAACATGTAAGGATTACGGTAAAAGACTATGGATGCGGTATTTCCAAAGAACGCCTTGAAAAACTGGGTGAACCCTTCTATTCTTCAAAAGAAAAAGGAACAGGACTTGGGTTAACGGTCAGCTATAAAATTGTTCAGACTCACAATGGAGTCATTCGTTTTAACAGCCAAAGGAATCAAGGAACTTCTGTTGACATTTCTTTACCGATCAACCAGGAATTTACAAAAAATGCCATAAAAAATAAATAATCAAAAAAAACTGCCATTTGGGTGAATGATTCCTTGGCAGTTTTTTATGATTGTTCCTTCTTTTTTTTTCTATTTTTGAAAAAGGCAATGATTAATAAAAACGACGGGATCAGAATTTGAAAGGGCCAGTGTAAAACGATTGGGACTATTTCTAATCCCTCTTTTATATGCTCTGAATAATTGGATGCAATCGTGATGGATGTAAATAATACAAGTGCCCCTATAGGAAAGCTGAGCTTGGTCTGACTTTTAATTCCAAAGATATCAGCGGTTCCTGCAACTCCCGCGTAAAAAAAGATGGATATTTTAAAGAAACCGCCAATGACAAGATAGAGCATAAATAAAACATCAAGCCGTTCAATAAAATTTGCTAATTGGATTTTGCTAATAGTCGATAATAACGGAAAATTAGCCCGAGTAAACAAATTACTCCCCAAAGCGGCTACATTAATGACAGCTGTAATCGTGATATTAATGCCGCTAAGGACCATCCCTCCCATACAAACCCATTTTGCCTTTTTAGTATCATTTAAATAGGGCAGCACCATTGTAAAGACGATCATCTCCCCAAATGGAAAGTTAATGGTTTCCATAGAGAATGTTTTCAGTACAGGTTTCCAGCCATTCTCAAGAACTGGGCGAAGATTTTCCGGATGAATTAATCCCGAAAACATGATTAAACCAAAGCCTACGACCGCCACCATGTAAATCACAATAAAAAAGAGCTCTCCTACCCTTGCAATTACTTCAAAGCCTTTATGTATCCCATAAATAATCGTAAAGATCATTAAACAGTTAATGACAATTAAAGGGGTAACCGTGTAGATGGTAGAAGTTAGTAATTCACCAAAATCCCGCAGGACCCTGGCAGCACAATAGAGAAAATAAATGATATAGGAAATTCCTATTATACGGCCAATCCATTTTCCTGTAATTTTTTGAATATAACTTGTAAGCGGGAGGTCTGGATAATATTTATATAACTGATAGTAAATTAAAAAGACGGCTAATCCCCCACCAAGTCCTAATAATATAGCCAGCCAGGCATCCTGTTTGGCCTGCGCTCCCAATCCAACGAGGATTGCACTCCCCATCTCAAAAAGAACAACCAGAACAAATAGCTGGTAGGCCTTAATTTTTGCGTTTTCCATACACTCCTCCCCTTGTCAATTCTTAATTACCCATTGAAGACCAAAAAGGCAGCGTTCGAATTCCTTCACGGCGAACATAAAAGTCTGATGTTACATTCACCTTTAATGAGGCAAATTCCTCATCCCAATTTCCTTGAATTTTCTTCCATAAGTCAGGGTTAGCGGTATGCACTTTGTCTCCGAATCCAAAAATATCACTTTTGAGTTTTTGCGCTGCATGAACCGAGTTTAAAATTTGCCTGTTTATTTCCTTTTCGACGAGTTTATCTATTTTTCCGATAATGACGGGATTGTTTAAATCAATGGCTGTATTGGCTTCACTTATCCATCCTTCACTATCAATTTTTACATTTATTTGCGGCTTCTGATTAACAAAGTGAACCGAAACTTTTGTTTTGGAGCGTATCGGTGCTACAACAAGAGCTCTTTTCTTACCATTCCACGGGATAGAAATATCCGTACTTTTGAGTTTATCTTGAATCCAGACAATCCCCCGGGCCTTGTCATCATCTACCCAGCCCCGAAATTTCCCGTCATGAAAGATCGCTAATCCATGAGAAGAAAGATAGGCATCCGTTGTAGTTTTTTGGAGGTTCTCGGCTTTTCTTGCTTTAGATTTGATACCAATTAAGCTATAGCCATTTAAGAAAGGCTGTTTTCCCTTGCTGACTGCAGCAGCAAGAAAGTCATCAATATTTACGCTCATATTTTCACCGAGCATCGCCTCTGAAGCCTTTAATTGTTTGGTTATTTTATTAACGGGAAGTCTATCAAGAATCGTAAGAGTTGTCACAATTTCCTCAGCTGTACAGTCCCTCGCTATCACCATTATTGTGGTTGTTCGAAATTCCGGATCTCGATCGAGTCCATCCAAAATATAAAGCATATCTTCTTTCGCCACTTTTTCACTTACGACAACCACATTCGTATGAGCATAATAAAGACGACGTGATACCTTTTTGGTTGCGTTTCGGGCAGCTTCTGTTATGGTATCTCCGGTACTTCGATAAACAGCAATCGGAAGTCCCTGGCCTCCGCCGCTACCTTGTCCGGCTGATACGTTACCAGGATTTACTAATTGGAAGGAAAGCTTAAACTTTTTATCCTTTCCTTTATCAATTCCCATCGCCATGACAAAGGCCAAATCCGTTAATTCCTTTTGATTCCAGCAGGCACTAAGCAAAGGCGTTAGCATAAATAATATAGTTGCTATGATCAAACCCTTTTTCATGACTTATCACCTTGATTACTATTTTGCTCATCAGGACTTGGGGGATTAGGCTTTTGATTATCTCCTGTCCTCTTAATATTCCCTTTACTAATAAATGGGGGTCTATTTTTAAGCGCCCAAAGAGGAAAGCGGACAAACGCATCTTGTTGATTAGAAATATTAAAGGGTGCTAAGGGCATCATGTATGGGATACCGAACGAGCGGAGTGAACATAAATGAATCGCCATAAACATGAGACCAAGCATCATTCCATAAAAGCCTAACATGGTGGCTAACCCCATTAAGACAAAGCGAATTAATCTGGCTGCGATTGCCATGGCAAAAATCGGTGTAGAGAAGTTAGCGATGGCTGTAACGGAAACCACGATTACCATTACTGGTGAAACAAAACCAGCTTGTACGGCGGCCTGGCCAATTACAAGCGCACCCACAATGGAAACGGCCTGGCCGACTGCGCGTGGAAGCCTTAAGCCTGCCTCCCTTAAAATTTCAAAGGTAATCTCCATAATCAGGGCTTCGACAAATGCAGGAAATGGAACATTTTCTCGTTGTGCCGCAATAGCGATGGCCATGGTGGTCGGAATCATTTCTTGGTGAAACGTTGTGGCTGCAATATAGGTGGCCGGACCGATTAGGGCTATTAAAAAGGCAATAATTCTAAGGAGCCTAATTCCTGTTGAGATATCAAAACGGGAATAATAGTCATCCGGCGCCTGAAAGAATTGCACAAATATGGCAGGTGCTGTTAATACAAATGGTGTGCCATCAACAACGATTGCAATCCTACCTTCTAGCAGATGCGATGAAACGACATCTGGCCGTTCTGTATGAAAGGTCGTTGGAAATGTTGTCCATGTTTGATCTTCTATTAATTGTTCAATATACCCTGATGCGATAATGCCATCTATATCAATTCGTTGTAATCTTTTTTTGATTTCGGTAACAATTTTATCATTGGCAATTCCTTTTATATACATAATTGCAATATCGGTTTGGGTAACGGTCCCTATTTTCATCGGTTCTAACCATAAATTAGGACTTTTAATCCGCCTTCTTATTAACGCTGTATTGGTTCTTAGTGTTTCTGTAAAGGCATCCTTTGGACCCCTGATCGAGAGCTGGGTAGTCGGTTCTGATATTGAGCGCTTATCCCATCCCTTTGTTTCAGCACTAATCGCTTTATTACAGCCATCTATAAAAATGATTGTATTTCCTGATAAAAGTGAGTCATAAACTTGATTCCAATTATCAACCGACTGGACACTTCCTAAGGCGACAGCTTTATCGAGGAAGAATTGAAAGATATCTCTTTGTTCAGGAATTACATCCTTTTCCATAAAAGGTTCTAAAAGAAAATCACTAATGCTTACGGTATCGACTAGTCCATCTATATAGACGACCGCAGTCTTATGACTGCCTGCTTGAATTACTCGAATAGTGACATCGGAACTATTGCCTAATTCAGCTTTTATCCTTTCTAGATTGTCTTTATAGTCCCGAAGGATTGGCAATTCCTCTGGCTTTAGTGGATCTTGCTTTTGCCGATAATTATCATTCTGCCTCTTCTGTTGTTTCTTTTTTAATATCTGTGACAGGATTGACACAAGCGTCCACCTCATTTCCTAGAGATTGATAATGGGTATTTTCCCCAAAAAACACACCAATATCCATCATCTAAGAAAACTTTGGAATAAAGCGAATAAGGACTTTTAAAACTCTAAATACTAATCCATAACGTGGAATGAGGGTGAGCAAAATGAAATCTCTAATGATTGTTTGTCTATTAGCCGGAGGAATGCTCGGGTTAATTATTCTCCTAGACTTTATCATGGGAACCCCTCCCAATTTGCTAATTTGGAAGGCAATAAACCCCTTCCGGGTAATGGAACCCGCTGAATACGTGATTGTATTTTTATTTGCCCTCTTCTTTTGCATTCGATTGCTTCGTTCCTTCTTAAAAAAGAAGAAAAAACA
>NZ_JBALPZ010000112.1:0-24531 GCF_036965645.1 Neobacillus drentensis | reverse complement strand
AAATATGTGATGTAATTCACGAATAGGAATAAAGAAAAAGAAATGACACTAAGTACATAAAAACGTATGAGGAATTTTAAAGAAAATGAATGAATATGATGAATAGAGACTTCTTCATAACAAAGCCTTTTTCACATAACTGTACTTATTTCGTCACAAATTCTTAACAATATATTCACAATACATCTTATGCTACTTTCATGCTATTTTCAAGCCATTTATAAAAATATTTTAGCGAATTTTTTTATGCGAATTTTACTTTTCTGACTATTTTCAGGTTAAGGATGTGAGGATGACATTATTTGTGATTTTTTAGCAACCTGAGTTTGTTATACTTGTTGGAGGGATACGGATGCAAAAAGATCAAAACGTCTTTGATATTACCATTATTGGCGGCGGTCCAACCGGTCTATTTACGGCCTTTTATGGCGGTATGAGACAAGCATCAGTTAAAATTATTGAAAGTCTGCCGCAGCTTGGCGGCCAGTTGTCAGCCCTTTATCCTGAAAAATATATTTATGATGTAGCTGGTTTCCCAAAAATCCGCGCACAAGAATTGGTTAATAATTTAAAAAAACAGATGACCAAATTCGAACCAACTGTAGTACTGGAACAGTCTGTTGAAAAATTAGAAAAACAAGCTGACGGGATCTTTAAATTAACGACCAACAAAGAAGTCCATTATAGTAAATCCATCATTATTACAGCCGGTAACGGGGCATTCCAGCCGCGTCGTTTAGAGCTTGATAGTGCCGGGCAATATGAAAAGAAAAACCTCTATTACTTTATTGAAGACTTACATCAGTTCGCTGGACAAAAAGTAGTTGTATTTGGCGGCGGGGATTCTGCTGTCGATTGGGCGTTGATGCTTGAACCTATCGCCCAAAAGGTAACCATTGTTCACCGCCGTGATAAATTCAGAGCCCATGAACATAGCGTTGAAAACCTCTTTAACTCAAAGGTTGAAGTGAAGACTCCCTATGTACCAGCAGAATTAATCGGTGACGTTAGCGGAATTAAACAAGTTGTCGTAAAGACCGCAAACGGTGCTGAAACGGAAACTCTTGATGTCGATGCGGTTATTTGTAATTATGGATTTGTTTCATCACTGGGTCCAATTAAGGAATGGGGACTTGAAATTGAAAAGAACTCCATAATCGTGAACTCCAAAATGGAAACCAATGTGCCTGGCATTTATGCCGCAGGGGATATTTGTACATATCCCGGAAAAGTAAAACTAATTGCCTGTGGTTTTGGCGAAGCACCAACAGCAGTCAATCATGCAAAATCCTACATCGACCCTAAAGCAAGAATTCAGCCGCTTCATAGTTCATCGATGTTTAATAAATAAGAAAAGGCGTCCGAGGGCGCCTTTTCTGTTTACCGAACCTTGTTCAAGGTTTATTTAGATTAACATTCTTCAGGTGTTCCTGCTGCTGTTGCAGTACGGAACGATGAACCGCAGCCGCATGAGGCGATTGCGTTTGGATTATCAATGGTGAAGCCTCCGCCCATCATCGATTCTTTATAGTCTATTTTTGTACCATTCAATATCAGGGCACTCTCATTATCAACTAAAACAGTAATTCCGTGCTGATCAAATTGAAGGTCATCCTCATTTACTTCATGTTCAAAGCCCATTCCATAAGAAAGGCCGCTGCATCCGCCGCCTTTTACACTTACTCGTAAAAAGGCACCTTCCTCCTCGTTATGCTTCATCATTTCTTTTATGTGTAATGATGCCGCTTCAGTCAGGATTACAACTTCTTTACTCATCATAACTCCTCCTTCTCCGCCGGCTTTTTATTTAGTATATACACTAATGATTCAAGTCTCAACTGAATAAAAGCACATTTTTTTGACTACCGCATTATATAAAAAGGAGCACAAAGCTCCTTCATTAAAACATTGGGTTTTCTTCTAAGTATTGATAAATATTATCAACCAGGCCCTCAGGAGTATCGCCTGTTACAACCTCACCGTTTACGAGTGCATAAAGAGAGAGGGTACACTTACCACAATATCCTAAACATCCATATTCAATTATATCCAAGTTTGGGTCTCTTTGTAGTTTTTCAAGCGCCTTTTGAGCACCGTTTGCCAGATTGCTAATGCAAAATTCAATGATCGGCTTAATCAACGTCTTCACCTCTCCACACCTACTTATCCTACTCCATTTACTCAAAACCGTCAAATACCATGTTTAAACCACATTTGTCAAGGGGTAAATATATTTTGTTGTTATTTCGACATATATTAGTTATACTCTAATGTGGTTATACTAGTTAATATTATTCTACTATTTTTTATTCAAACTGAGTGATACATAAAGCCAGATAAATAAAGGGGTATAAACCATGAAAAATCTAGTGATTCTTGGTGGCGGCTATGGTGGAATGAAAATGCTCAACGAGCTCCTTCCGAACCATTTGCCTGAAGATGTGACCATCACACTTGTCGACCGTGTTCCATATCATTGTTTAAAAACCGAATACTATGCCTTAGCAGCCGGAACCATCTCTGATAAAGAAGTGCGGGTAGCTTTTCCTGAACATCCACGCTTACAAATTAAATATGGCGAAGTAACTGGCATTGATACGACAAATCAACAAATCATCATGAAGGATGCCGAGCCGATTGTCTATGATGATGTGGTGATTGGTCTTGGCTGCGAAGATAAGTACCATGATGTCCCAGGAGCAGCTGAATTTACTTATAGTATTCAATCCATTGAAAAAGCCCGCCGTACTTATTCTGTCTTAAACAACCTTGGTCCAGGATCCGTGGTTGGAATTGTCGGTGCAGGCTTAAGCGGGGTAGAATTAGCCAGTGAGCTAAGCGAGAGCCGTGAAGATCTTCAAATAAAATTATTTGATAGAGGCAAACATATTTTATCTTCATTCCCTGAAAGATTAAGTAAATATGTTGAGAATTGGTTCGTTCGACATAATGTTGAGATTATTAACCAATCCAATATCACAAAAGTGGAACCAGGGCGCTTGTTTAACCATGACGAGCCGGTTGATTGTGATGTGATTGTTTGGACCGCTGGTATTCAAGCCAATGAGATTGTCCGCCAGATGGACGGAGAGAAAGACCGCTCAGGTAGATTAATCTTGACTCCTCACCATCATCTGCCAACTGATGAACATGTATTTATTGTTGGTGACTGTGCGAGCTTACCACATGCTCCTAGTGCACAATTGGCTGAAGGACAGGCGGAACAGATTGTTGAAGTATTAAGAAAGCGCTGGAATGGTGAACCGCTGCCTGCCGAATTCCCGCCAATTAAGCTAAAAGGCGTCCTTGGCTCACTCGGTAAGAAACAAGGCTTCGGGCTCATGGCTGACCGGGCCATCACAGGACGTGTCGCCCGGATCTTAAAATCAGGAATATTATGGATGTATAAGTTTCATAATGGTTAATAAAAAAGGCATTCCAGCACAAACCTGGAATGCTTTTTATTATTCTGCTATATAACCGTATTTTTCAAGTTCTGCAAAAATCGTTTTCAATCGCGGATTCCCTTCGCCGACAATTTTATCCTTAATGACTACAACTGGATAAAACAAATCCTCTTCTATCACCCGTTTGGCAAAAGTAATTTTTTCGCTGTCGCCAGCTGGATCATAAATATTCACATAAGTCATCTTAAACGGCTGATTCGGGAACTTCCTGCTGATAGCGGCTTCCAGCCATTCAAAGGTTTCTTTTGAAGATGGTAAATTCACACAACTTGGGCATAGAACCTCAGCACCATAAAGAACAATCTCTACTTCATTTGAACCCATCTACATCATTCCTGTCAGTTTTCTTTTATTTTAAACTATCGGCAAAATAAAAACTAAAATAATGTCTGTAAATGTGCATTTTCCTAATTTCTGAGAATGGATTTTTAGCCCTAATCACATTATAATATAATTAGGAAAGGAGTCGATTGTATGGCAACAGAAACTGAAATTTTTGAGCAAGTTCAAGAAGTACTAGATAAATTACGTCCATTTCTTCTTCGTGACGGCGGAGATTGTGAATTAGTTGATGTAGAGGAAGGTATTGTTAAACTTCGCCTATTAGGTGCATGTGGCAGCTGCCCTAGTTCTACTATCACACTAAAAGCCGGCATCGAAAGAGCCCTTCTTGAAGAAGTTCCTGGTATCGTTGAAGTCGAACAAGTTTTCTAAAATAATATTAAAGCAAAAAAGCGATTGCCTAAAACGGCAGTCGCTTTTCTTTTGTATTTACCCTTTTACTAAGGGCCGCCAGTCTTTATTAACTAATGTCTTAGGGTCTTTTCCGTCTAATACAGAAATAATATTCTCAACACACAGCTGAACCATTGCTGTTCTGGTCTCTGTACTAGAACTTCCAATATGAGGGAGTGCCACAACATTCGGAAGTTTTAATAACGGATGGTCTGCAGTTATAGGTTCCTTTTGAAACACATCTAGTCCTGCTCCAGCAATCTCACCAGCCATCAGGGCTTCATATAATGCCTGCTCATCTACTACTGCTCCTCTAGCCGCATTGATAAAAATGGCAGAGGGCTTCATTTTTTGGAAAACACTGCGGGTAAACAGGTTACTTGTCTCAGGAGTTAGAGGGGTCAGACAGACAATATAATCTGACTTCGTCACAAGTTCATCAAATGAAGCATAGGTAACCCCTAATTGCTGCTCAGCTTCAGGCTTTCTTGTCCGGTTATAGTATAGGATATTCATATCAAACCCTGTTGCCCGTTTTGCAACAGTTTCCCCGATCCTTCCCATCCCGACAATCCCAAGTGTTTTATGGTGAATATCCTTACCCGCTAAAAGAAAAGGACTCCATGCTTGCCATTTTCCTTCTTTTACAAACTCTGCTGCTTCCACAAGTCTACGGGCAGCGGCCATTAACAGGCCGAATGTTAAATCCGCTGTCGTATCGGTCAGTACATCCGGTGTATTGCAGATGGCAATTCCTTTTTCACTAGCCGTTTTTAAGTTAATATTATTAAATCCAACAGCAAGGTTCGCTACAACCTTTAGATTTTTTCCCGCTGTCAAAACACTTTCATCAATCGAATCTGCAAGTACCGTAAAGAGTGCATCCGCTTTTTTAGCCTCTTCCAGTAAGATCTCTCTTGGGACAGGTGTATCATCATGTTTCCACATTTGCACGTTATATTTTTCTTGTAGTGGTTTCACAAGTGCATCTGGCAGCTTTCTCGTAATATAGACATAGGGCTTCATCTCATGTCACATCCTTGGGCAAGTTTATTTATAGTGTATCATATTTTTACGAGAGACTTCCTTTTAACAACTCGATTGGATTATTTTGTATAAAGCCAATCTAACGGCGGCAGGTGTAATTGTTTGATGGGTGCACCTGATATGGGATAAAACTCTGCCAAAAAACGTTCATAATCACTAGATTGCCGTAAAATTTTACTTAACCTTTCTTCCAACACTTTCTTTTCCTGTTCAGAACGGGTGATATAATAACTCTCAATACAATCAAAATAGTGCAGCGGAAAAACTAATCGGGAATAGAGCAACCGCCATGAAAATGAGGATAACGGCGCTATGCTCTGATAATCTTCATAAAAGTTCCTTAATTCGACTTGATAGGTTTGGATATTGCGAAAATATCGTTCCCTCGTCCATTCCGCCAGGTCTCGGCTGCGATGGTCAAATACCCAATCAAATGGATCTTTGATCATGTACTTATCATAAGGCCCCCAGGTTTTACTTGTAAACCGCTCATGACAAACAGTCCCGCTATCAGTTTCTTGTGGTTCATCATCGATTTCCGTATCGACTAAATATTGAATCGCGTTTTCCGTTAAACCCAAATAATAAGGGAAAGAATCTATAAACATCCGCTCAAATTCATCTTCCGGTGTTTGAAATAACAGGCCATTCCAAACCCTCTCCATTTGCTCCAGACGTTTTTCCCATAATGATTTCCATTGCCCAATCCGGCTTGCCCTTTCAATTTGAAATGGAACCCGCCTGCCTCGCTCATGGAACCTGGCAAGCTTCCGGCCTAACTTGATTTTCCGTTGTTCTTCCAATTGCCGGTTGGCTAGAACGCAATATTGATTTTGTTCCCATGTGGTAATTAAGTTGCCCTCTTTAGACGGTAAAAAAATGGGTACATTTTGGTCCCCATAATTTCGTAAATGTTCAGCAATCTTTTCTAGTTCTGATATATCCTCTTCTGCCTTCCCTCCCGGTTTAGAAATCAAATAAAGCCAGCCATTTCCCCTCAATGCCTCATACACATCTAACTTTACATATTCCTCTACTGTAACCCCATATTGATTCTCCAACATTTTTTGCAGCATGTTACCACCTCGCCTCATTTGCCTTTCTTACCATATGTATATGTATAGCAATGAAAAACTTGTTGTTTTTAAAAACGGTGAATAGGCTAAACGATGCTGGGCATGATAACATTTTAGTTTTTACATTTGATGTGAGATTGCATATTTGGCCGAGAGAGAGTATATATATAGTGGAAATAGCAAGTGCTGGAACTAAGTTCATATTAGTATCCAATTATTTCACAAGGAAAAGGTGATTGGGTAATGGCAGATGACAAAAAAGTGGATCTAACTGAGGAAACGGCACGCAAATGGTTGAAAGAACGAGGCGTTGAAGTAAAAGACATCGCTGATTTAGTCTTCTTTTTACAGGAGAAGTATCATAAGAATTTAAAAATGGAAGATTGTCTTTCCAACGTCGAACGCGTTCTTTCAAAACGTGAGGTACAAAACGCCATTCTGACAGGAATCCAGCTAGACGTGCTGGCTGAAAAAGGTTTATTGGAAGAACCGCTTCAATCCATCATTGGCACGGATGAAAGTCTTTATGGTGTGGATGAAATCCTGGCATTTTCCATTGTAAATGTTTACGGTTCGATTGGGTTTACGAATTATGGTTACATTGATAAATTGAAGCCTGGGATATTGGCTCATTTAAATGATAAATCAACCGGTGAATGTCATACTTTCTTAGATGATATTGTCGGTGCGATCGCCGCTGCGGCCTCAAGCAGACTTGCCCATCGTGCGGCGCATAAAGAAGAGGAAGAAGCATAGAAATAAGGGATGGATGTATATCCATCCCTTTTATACGTCCCATTCGTCTAACGTATCAATTGAATACGTTGGCTTCCGATCATACCCCGTTAGCAATTCTTTAGTGGTAACACCCGTATGAACTAGCAAAGTATCCATGCCCGCATTCATGCCCGCTAAAATATCGGTGTCATAATAATCCCCTACCATCAGCGTTTCTTCTTTAGCGGTGCCTAATACCTTTAAGGCCTGCTCCATGATAATCGCTTCCGGCTTTCCGATAAAAGTTGGCTTTGTTTGCGTTGAAACTGCGATTACCGAGGTGAGTGAGCCATTTCCAGGGACAAGTCCCCTCTCTGTTGGGATGGCAATATCTCCGTTTGTTGAAATAAATTTCGCTCCATTGCGGACTGCCAGGCAGGCAACTGCAAGCTTTTCATAGCTGATTTCACGGTCAATCCCAATGACCACAAAGTCAGCATCTTCCCCCGCAGCTCTAAAACCTTTCTCCTCAATTGCTGATTGAAGTCCCTCTTCCCCAATCACAAAACACCTAGCATCCTTTTTTTGTTCGGCAATATAATTAGCCGTCGCTTGACTTGTCGTAAAAACAAGCTGTTCCTCTGCCGGGATATCAAAGCTGTTTAATTTATCAGCCACCTGCGCTGGTGTTCTGGAAGAATTATTAGTTACAAATAAATATGGAATATGTTTAGCCTTCAGTTTTTTCACAAAGTCAGATGCTGCCTCAATCCGTTCCGTTCCTTTATACATCGTGCCATCTAAATCAATCAAGTACCCTTTATATTTTTTCATTTTGAAGAATCGCTCCTATGTATATCGAATGTGATCTTAAAAGTGAAATAGACCGTATGAACGGTCCATACATTAGTTTTTAAATGCTGAAACAGGTCCTAATTCATTGACTAAATAATCACGGACATTGGTTGAAAAACTCTCTAATTCATGGAGATACTGTGAAAATTGTTCCTGCAGTTTCTGATGAGGAATCTCTAGATAATCCTGAACAAGGTTCTTTCGATAATGAATCAAAATCTTTAAATTCTCACCTGTTTTTCCACTGATAACCTTTTCATCGACTAAAATATCAATAATATCCTCATAACTTCCCGGATCACGCATGATAAAGCCATCGATCATGCTGTTTCCAACATCTAAAATAGACTCAATCATCATTTGACATAGACGCTCCAAGGCTGCCTTTTCAAGAGGCGTTGACCATTCCTGCTGACCTCGGAATAGATGGATTTGTACTTCTAAATATTTCAGCATGCTTTCAATTTTTTCTCTGTCAACAAAATACACCTAGTCCACTCCTTCCGCCGTTTTATTCTATGTAATCACTCCATTTCTTATTGTATCACAATCCAAGCCATTCAAAATTTTTTGGAGGAAAGAAATCATGAAACTTTACCTCCCCACCTGAACACAAATTTGATACTATAGAGATGATGGTAAATAGTTAACCAAAGGAGACGAACGAATGCCGGAACGTTTTTATTTATACGATGATACAGAAAATACAAAGACACGATTTGTCAGTTTTGTTGGTGAAAATCAACGCTTTGATTTGGCCATTACGCAAACAAATCGCCATTATGGAAAATCGCTGGTTTTAGATATGCAGGGAAATCGTTTTGCCATTATTGGCCCAGATGACTTAGAGGAAGAAGGGTATTTAGAGTTTGCTTTTCAATTAAACGAAGAGGATGCAGAGGAGCTGCGCAGCTTTTTAGCAGAAATCGTTTAATTGACTGGCACATGTTTTTCACTTCACGGTTTCATAATAAGAGCAAAGGAGTGAAACGCATGACAAATAAAGGCTCTGAAAAATATACAGAATTATCAAATGTTGAAAAACAACATGATTATCTCACGGCCCAAGAATTCCCTGAAGGGCCCTATGGTTCATCGATTCGAAAAAATCAACCCGTTCAGAATAAGAGTACGGCATGGGAAGAAGGACAACGTTTTTACAGCAATTTTAATTATGAAAATAAATCCTTGCATCAAGATATCCCGAGGCAGATGGAGGGAGCCCATCCTACCCACGATGATCCAAAAACAGATGAACAACCACCATATGACAATTAAAAGCGAACGCGGCTGTTAAGTGGACCTATGGACTGGTGCTGGATATTACTAAAAAAAGAAGGGTCAGTTTGATCTGATCCTTCTCATTTTTTTACTTTTTTCAACACAAAAAAGGCACAGCCAAAGTTACAATATTCGTAAAGATACTCACTCAAGGTACTAATTTTTGTATCAAAGGTTGCTTTTTGATTTTGGTCATCGAAAAACCCCTTAAGACGAAGCTGCCCGTAACCCCAATCACCAACAATATAGTCATATCTCGCCAAAATATCACTGTATCTTGCTTTTAAAGCTTCCTCATTAAACCCATTTCGATATTCTTGAATGATTTCATATGTGGTATTGTTGATCACTATCATCTATCTCACCTCGTTTTTTGCCGACAAATTCCTACTACCTATTATACTCGATTCCCCATCAATTGCTAAGAAAATAAATGCCTGGTTTGGTCATCCTATATATAGGAGGTGCTAAATGTGAAAAAGTTACTCATAATCGCTGGATTATGTACAATAACAGCATTAAGCGGATGCTCAAAGGATACAGGAAAAAACGATGTATATGACGAGAGCGGAAACACCATTAACGTCAATAATAAGCGGCATGAACTTTATAATGAAGGCGGAAGCCGCGGTATTCGGAATACGAGTACAAGCTATGGGTTTGTTCGTCACCAAAAGAGCCCATTAATGAATGATAAAATAGCAAATGATCATTACACGGCGCTTGACCGCGAGCAACTAGCTAATATTATTAGTAAGTACAGTGCAGATATCCCAAATGTCCATGACGTGGCAACACTGGTCACTGACCAAGAAGTGCTAATTGCTTATCGTACGGATTCTAAGAAACGGAATTTGACAGCGGATCAAGTGAAAAAGACAGCTTTCTCAGTGGTGCCTCGTTATTATCATGTCTATGTGACAGATAATGCTAAATTGATGCGTGATGTGGAAAACCTGGCAAGCCTCCATTCGACGAGCCGAAATTCCCGTAATTCTGTTAATAGTGTGATTAAGCAAATGTTAAAGTCTCCTCAAGGGGCGCGTTTGAATGCTAGCGAAGACGAAAATGGCCGAACACCGGATGACTTTGATCTCAACAAAACTCCAAAGGTTAATAATAAAAACGTAAATAACGTCAAAAATACGAATCAAAATTCCAAAAGCAGTACCAATATGAGCAACAAATAATAAAAAAGAGTTCACGCCTGGTGGCTGAACTCTTTTTTAGGAATAAAGAAAGTATAAAAATAATCTTTGAAAATTGTCCAGCTCCAGCACCCAGCGACTAGTGTACTTCGCCCATCTCCCTACGATAAGTCAACATCGAATCGCTTTCGCTCTTCGTGTTTCCTTTATCTCAGTCGAAGGGCTCCAGTCCATACGTCGCTAAACGCGCGCTTCAGCTTTTCTATGCTTCCTGTGCTTCTTTTTCACCAAGCATTTGCTTATGCTTCGCCGCGGCGTTAACTTGCTCGTCGGCATGGTATGAGGAACGAACAAGCGGACCTGCTTCACAATGGCTAAAACCTTTGCTTAGCGCAATTTGCTGGAATTCCTTAAATTCATCAGGAGTATAATACTTTTCAACCTTTAAATGACTTTTGGTCGGCTGCAGATATTGTCCAATTGTCATGATGTCAACATTGTTTGCTCTTAGGTCATCCATAACTTCCAATATCTCTTCTTTAGTTTCACCAAGACCGATCATTAAGCTGGATTTGGTTGGAATAGTTGGCTGCATTTCTTTCGCACGGCGCAGAAATTCAAGAGAACGGTCATATTTTGCACGTGCCCGAACTCTTGGAGTTAACCGTCTAACGGTCTCAATATTATGGTTAAGGATATCTGGTTTGGCATCCATTAGGATTTTTAAGTTCTCTTCCTTTCCACCCATATCCGATGGAAGAACTTCAATACTTGTAAATGGATTTTTCCGGCGAATAGCTCGTACCGTTTCAGCAAACACCGCTGCTCCGCCATCTTTTAAATCATCACGTGCCACTGCAGTCACAACGACATGTTTTAAGTTCATTAATTGAACAGAATCCGCGACTCTTTCCGGCTCTTGCCAATCGAGTTCTGTTGGCAAACCTGTTTTTACCGCACAGAAACGGCAGGCACGTGTACAGGTATCCCCAAGAATCATAAATGTAGCGGTACGTCTAACGGCCCAACATTCATGGATATTAGGACATCTAGCCTCTTCACAAACCGTATGAAGATTTTTTTCCCGCATCATTTTTTTTAAGCCTGTATAGGATTCGTTCGTATTTAATTTTATTTTTAGCCATTCCGGCTTACGTAAAATTTCTTCTTTCTTACTCATTATTACACTCCTCAAAAGTCATAGTTGAGTTCTTCTGTCACTTTATCATACTAGAGGATGAACAACAAGCAATTAAATTTTGATTACCAATTATTAACCATAATGAAAAGACAGAAGTATCATACACTAAACTTGTACATTAATTGGAAGGAGGATTCCTGTTGCGGGCTGTTCTATTAATTGGAACCATCCTTATGCTTTTTACTTCTACTTTGTCTGTCAGGGATGCTCATGCACAAGAAACCGATCCCTATCAGGAAAGAATGAAGCTTTATAAAAAAGTGGAAACCATTACTCAAATCCCTTGGTATTACTTAGCTGCCATTGATCAATACGAGAGAAGTGTCCGCTTGGCTCGCAGGGATTTACCCAAAGCTGAAGGTGTCATTGGTATTTATTTTCGTCCTGAAGTATGGGCAGGTGTAACAAACCCTAATCCCAACGAAGAGAATCCGGCTGTCATCCAGTTTTTTAATGGAGTGGGAGTTGATGGAAACGGCGATGGCAAAGCGAGTTTAAAGAGCGATGAGGATGTTTTATATGCGTTTGCAAATTATCTTCTTTCCTACGGTGTTGATCATGATAATATAAAAATTGGATTATGGAACTACTATCATCGAGATAGAACAGTTGGCATTATTGCTGGGAAAGCAAAGATATACCGCCATTTTGGCCGGTTGGATTTAGATAAAAGAGTCTTCCCTGTTCCTTTATACAGCAATCACAGTTACCGAAGTACCTGGGGTGACGCACGCGGCTGGGGTGGAAGACGAGTGCATGAAGGCACTGATATATTTGCCAGGTATGGTGTTCCCGTTCGGGCGACGGCCTATGGAATTGTTGAGATGAAAGGCTGGAATAAGTTTGGCGGCTGGAGAATTGGCATCCGTGATATTAATAACACCTATCATTATTTTGCTCATCTTAGCGGCTTTGCCAAGGATCTCAAAGTCGGACAAGTAGTGGAACCCGGTATGGTCATTGGTGGTGTAGGCAGCACCGGATACGGTCCTCCAGGAACTTCCGGTAAGTTTCCACCGCACTTGCATTACGGCATGTACAAAGACAACGGGATTACCGAATGGTCATTTGACCCTTATCCCCACTTAGCGCAATGGAAACAGTTGGAACGGATACAGCTTCGAAAAATGAAAATGAAAAAGTCTCGATAAAAAAAGGACTGTCCGATTGGATAGTCCTTTCTTAGTTCCTTGTTTTTGTGTCAGTCTTACTTGTATCGTTCTTTTTTTCAGGTATTTGGATCGAAGGTGTTAGATTTCCTCCACTATTATAAAATTGTGGGACCTCTCCTTCTAACAGTGTTCCACCAACCGGTATGCTTTGTTTTAGTTTTGTCACTTCTGTTGCAAATGGAGTAATGATTTGAACAGACACTTGAATATCCACCGAAACCTCCACCCATGTATTGTTTATTCCCATTTCCTTTGTGGCAATATGCACATCCGGTTCTACTTCACCGATCGCATGAAATTTCACAGGGATTTTCGGGCCTATATTTCCCAACAATGAGATATTTGTTGCCTGGCCTAAAGGAATATACCAAACAATTCCGTCCTCTTTCTCGGTATTTTCCGTTTCAATCTCTACATCATTTTCCAATAATGCAATATCACCTTTTTTAGCAGTCTTTAAATTCTTTTGAATCTGGGCGGTGGTTTCTGCCAATACTCGATTAATTAAATCGGTATTTAATTGAGCGTTTTGTCCTTTGCCGTTACTGCCTGGAACTATTTTAATCACATCATTGTTATCACCGACATTGGTGGTTCGTTTGGTAATGGCTCTGTTGATAACAAGCGAGGCGATATTTCGTGTTTCAGATGTAGCAATTCTCATTAAGGTTGGCTCAATCCCCTTATTAACGAGCCATAATCCCGTGGCAGTCGAGAATACGAAAAAGATAAAGGATAACGTCAGGACGTAACGGAAAGGCAGCGGCCCCCTTTTACGAAGCCGTCTAGAAAACTTAGCCAAGAAAATCACCCCTTCTTGTTATATGTATGCACAAGAAAGATGAACTAGCCCATAAAAAGGGACGAAGCAGGTATATGTGTATAGCAAAACTGTTACAAGACAAAAAAATGCCTGCTAAGGATAGCAAGCATTAAACCATTTTTAGCAAAGCTTCTTTACCGATCATTCCCTTATAAATCCCAAGTTTCTCCGCTTCCCATGTGACTGACTCTAAAGGGGCATTTAGAAGTTGCTCAATGGTCCGAACGCCGACAGCCCGGCCAGCAATGATTTTTCGATCTTTTAGTTTATCATTTAATAGACCTACATCTAATGCACCGCACATGATATAGCCCTTATCATTTGAAACGGTAAGCAAGGTGGTTTTAGGGAGTAACACAGTAACAGCCAAGAAAGTATGGCCATTAATTTCAATTGGTGAAAGCTCAACCAAAGATTTCTCACCCCTTTCCTTACTATCACTGTATGATTAGAAGGATTAAAGGGTAACAGGCTATGCGTGTTTCTCTAACTCCCATTTTAGTAAATCACGCAAGAATTCCGGCAGAAGATATTTTTTGTGTTTTTGCGGCAGAACCTCTTTGAAAAAATGACCAAAGGTAAACATATCCGGGAGGGCCAGCGTATAGTTCTGATCGGCTTTTAATGGCTTCTGATGAATGAATATCCGTCCGTCCTTAAATTGGATCCCATCATAGACAAAGATCCCTAAGACAGTTCCTCTAAATCCGAGGCCTTTTATTTCTCTGTGCGCCAGTTCCTCCCCCCTGCTCTCCACTAAAATCTTTTCTAGTTCTTGCCCCGTCAGTTGTACGACACAGGGGTTTATCGGATGTGGGCAGATCATCAATAAATCAAAGATCGTCACGGCACCAGATAATGAACCTAAAAGGAGACCTGCATTAATCATGGCACAATCGGTTTGGCACCAATCTCTTAAAGCTTTACATAAAAATATTGAAAGATTCGTCTCTTGAAAAGGATCATGAAGCAATGGTTCCTTAAGAACGGTGACTTGTTGATTTAAGAGCTCCTTCCCTTTTTCAAAGAAGTCATTAATTTGCTCCTGCTCATTTTTAATCTCAGGGATCTCCTCAAAGTTAAAGAGGATGGCTTCCTTATTTTCTATAAGCTTCTCTTCATTGATGGTAAGTATCATTTCACCGACAAAGTGGCCAAATTTCCCGGCTGCACCGATTAGTGTCTGTCCCACCACTTTCCCATGTTCAAGGAAATGATGGGTATGAGCCCCCAAAATCACATCGATTTCTGGAAAGTTGGCCGCTATGTCCTCATCATCCTTCAGCCCAAGATGAGAAAGTAGGATGATGATATCAGCTTCTTTTTTCAAACGCTCCATCCATTTTTTAAGCTCGGGAATTGGCTCTGTAATTTCCCAGCCCAGCAGATTGTATAGATGGTTAAAGTAAGCTGTAAGTCCAATAACGCCGATTTTTGTTCCTTTTTTTGTGGTATAGATGTGATAAGGTTTAACCCAAATAGGGTAATTTCCATCGGCTTTAAAAAGGTTCGCGTTAAGTATATGGAAATCTGCCTGATCATAAAGATGGTCCAATACATTATGCGGCAGATTAACTCCCTCATTATTACCAATAGTAACGGCTGTATAGCCGCAATCATTTAATAGCTCGATATTTCCTCTTCCATTGGTCGCTTCCGTATAGGGATGCCAGCGATCAATGAAATCGCCAATATCAAATAAAAAAACCTCTTCTCCCCTAGTGTGAGAATACTTCTTTTTTTCCATAAGGAAATGTTGTATCCGGGGCCAATGCTCGAAGTGGCTGTGAAAATCGTTTGTGTGTAAAATATGTATCGTTTCCATTTGCGTCCTACCCTGTTATCCCTTGATATATTAAGCGCACCCCAACAATGATGAGGGTGGCTCTGATAATAATGACAATTGTTTTACTCTTAAACCTTGTATTTAAATAGACACCAACCTTTGCACCAATCCATGCTCCTGGCACTAATGCTAAAGCATAAAGCCAATTCACGTTTCCTAACGAGATATGTGTGATGGAACTAAGGATGGAAGTCGGTAAAATCATAAACATTGATGTGGCAGTAGCCACATGCGGCGGGAAGAAAAATAGCAAAATCATCGTTGGTACCATAAGCGAGCCGCCGCCAATACCAAAAATTCCTGAAAGGAATCCGACGACAAAGGCAATTACGACACCAAGAATGGGATTAAATCCATATTCAAAGGATCGCCCGGTATTATCGGTAAAAGTGCGGACGATTCCTTTATCTTTACGAAACGGAAGCGGCCTTAATTTATCCTTAACGATTAGGACCAACGAGACAAAAAGGATAAACGTACCGAAATAAATGTTAAAGGAATGTAAGCCCATTTTTTCCGTCACCCATGCACCCAAGATGCTTCCCGGTCCGCTGCCGATCAAAAAAATGAGTCCGCTTTTATAATCGACTGTTTTATGTTTCATATAGGCCAGTGTAGACGATAGGCCTGTAAAAATCATTGTAAACAGCGAGGTTCCTACTACCACTTGTGGTGTTAAATGATGGAAGGACGGGAGAGTTGCCAGGTAAAGCAAGGCCGGAACAACGATAATTCCTCCCCCCATGCCAATTAGGGACCCGAGTGAACTAGCTGCTATTCCTATTACTATTAAAAGAATCCACTCCATTTGCGTTCACCTTCTAGTGTCAGTTTATAGTTCATTAAATAAATCCAGCTGTTTCGGTGCCAGCCCTTCATATGTGAGCTGCAGGAGCTTCATCATTTCCTTAGCATTGTCTGCGGCATCTCCGCCGGAGTTATTGTTAAAAAGGAGGTATACATGCTTACATGCCTTAGCTAATTCTTCGATATGAACCTTCCATTCCTGAAGTTCTTGCTGATTATAGCGATAGAGATAACGTACCTCCCGCCAATTATCGGCATTCCGTTTCTGCCAGCCATAAAGGTTGCGGCCATGAAATCTTACAAGTACGTGGTCATTTGTCGTAGGCTCGAGAACAATTGGAACTGAACCTTCCCCTGATTGCGGCTCGTCACAAATACTATGAATCCATTTTTCCGACTTCATAAATGCTAGTGTTTTTTGACGATAAGAGGCAGCAAACCAGGATTGGTGCCTGAATTCTAGTGCGCAGGGGATGTCTCCCATTTCTTGTTTGCACCATCTAAGATAGTCGACGTTTTCTTTTTTACAATTAAACCAGGGAGGAAATTGAAACAGGACCATGGCTAATTTGTTTTTTTTGAGGTAAGGTTCTATGGATTCCTTAAAGGCCTGAAACATAGTATGTATGCTATCAAACGGGATTTCTCCCCGCTGATGCCCGGTCATCCCTTGATAGGCTTTGACAATAAATTGAAAATTGTCCGGGGTTTCATTGACCCACTTTTCAGCATTTCGTATGGGCTGGATGGCATAGAAGGCGGAGTCCACTTCCACGGTTGGAAAGTGTCCGGCGTATACCTTTAGTTTATCTCTTGAGGAGATCTTGTCCGGATAAAGGCTATCGTGGTCGCCCCAGCCGGTTACACCTATATAGATCATGTGTGTCACCCCTATCTTATAATAGCATAACCATTTTTTGTTCTGCCAAAATAACGGACGCTCGTATTGGATTTTTGGGCAATCGGGATAGTAATGTTATTTCCTGCGATTTGTGAGATTTCCCCAAAACAATTCGCAACCTATTTAATCAATATAAAAACGCTGCAAACCAAAATGAGCTTGCAGCGTTCTTTAGAGTAAATAAAGATATGCTTATTCAACAAAATTACCATTTAGCACACAATATGAAGACGGGATCGCCGTAGCCCTCCATCTTCAACAAAAGCTACCCTTTTGTTGAAGTACATTCCTTCACAAACTTGTACCTCATCATCACACTTTAAAGAAATTTATTCTTTCTTTTTGGAAACTTATCAAAACAATCTATTATAAAAGACACAAACTGGATTATTAAGCCTATACCAAAAAGTACACGAATGTATGTTATCACTATGTCCCAGATACCGAAAACTATAAGGACTATAGCTGTTAAATTAATATACCAAGGAATTTTCAATTTCCTCACTCCACTAACTATTTGATTACATTATAGGAGTAAATAATAAAGTTAACGCAATTTTTGGAAGTAACAATGGTTCTCTCTTCAATTAACCTGCTGCCCCGTAAGTATAAGTGTAATTCTTCACAATAATATAAAAAAATTAAGCTGCTAAATAGCAGCCAGTTGTTTTTCCAATAATTTATTAGTTAATGATTTCTTTGTATTAAGGAATAACGAGCAATTGTTTTATCTTTAAATATTCGATAAGTTTTGAGCAGTGGAAGCAGCTAGATTGATGAAAAGGAAGAATCCATAGCTGTTGTGATATCCAATGCGTTTTAGAAGCTAAAAAACAGCATTAAGTATCTGACAGCAGAACTTGTATTAGAAATTCAAATAATAACCATAAGCATTTGAAGAATATTTGTGTTAAAATTAATAGTTTGTTAGATAGAAAGAGAGAGGAGTATATATGAATCAAATGCAAACTAAAACACCGATAAATTTCTTTAAACACCTAATCAGCCTCATCAAAGGGAAAGTCTTTGTTATAAATGTGCTTCCTGTGTTGACAGGATATTTTTTATCTTCACATATCAATCATCTTCCACTTGCTGAACATATCGCCGCATTCTTCGTTACATTATTAGGAAGTGCCTTTGTCATTGCTGGTGCTTTAATGTTGAATAATTGGTACGAAGCCGATCTAGATAAACTAATGGAGCGAACTAAAAATAGACCGAGTGCTAATGGAGCGTTCAGCAAGAAGTTTGTTTTAACTTTAGGAGTTACAACAAGCATAATAGGATTTTTAATATTGCTTTTCACAAATACCGAAGTGTTACTATTTTCATTCATTGGTTGGTTTTTTTATGTGGTCTTGTACACATTTTGGAGCAAACAGAAATACTCATGGAACACGATTATTGGTGCCGTATCAGGATGCGTAACGCCGTTAATCGGTTGGTCAGTGTTATCTACTAGTTTTCAACTTATTCCGATGATGATGGCACTCATCGTATTCATTTGGCAAATGCCCCATACTTATTCCATCGCCATACGAAGATTTGATGATTACAAACGGGCAGGATTCGCCATGTTGCCTGTTGTATCAAGCATCAAGAAAACGAAAATTCATCTTCTATTTTATCTTATCTGTTTGATCCCAATGCCGTTCTTCATGAAATCTCTTGGTTTGTTTTTCATCGGATTTATGACACTTTTAAATATCGGATGGATAAGTTTATCTATAAGCGGATTTGTTACACAAAACGAAGAACATTGGGCGAAACGGATGTTTAGATACTCCGTCATTTATATGATGTTATTTCTTATATCTACTATCGTGATGTCAATTTAAAAGAACCCTGGCCTAGGGTTCTTTTTATTTTTGCTTACTAGAACTTAACGGACCTAAAAATACAACTGAAGAATAAAAAAACATTGTGATACTTTTAACACAAAAAATTAAACTTGATGAACTTGCAAAATTAGCTTCCTAAACAACAATATAAATCTCAACTAGGCAAAACTTGGCACATAATAAAAACAAAAACCCTTGATATACAAGGGTTTTTGTTCATTAACCGATAGAACCTTCCATCTCGAACTTAATCAGACGGTTCATTTCAACGGCATATTCCATTGGTAATTCTTTAGTAAACGGCTCAATGAAGCCCATTACGATCATTTCCGTTGCTTCTTGCTCAGAAATACCGCGGCTCATCAAGTAGAATAACTGCTCTTCAGAAACCTTTGATACCTTCGCTTCATGCTCTAAAGAAATATTGTCGTTAAGGATTTCATTGTATGGAATAGTATCCGATGTGGATTGATTATCCATAATCAATGTATCACACTCAATATTCGCACGTGCACCCTCCGCTTTGCGTCCAAAATGAACCTGTCCGCGATAAGTTACCTTACCACCATGCTTAGAGATTGATTTTGACACGATTGTTGAAGATGTATTTGGTGCTAAGTGAATCATTTTTGCACCAGCATCCTGGTGCTGGCCTTTACCCGCAATGGCAATGGATAATGTCATACCACGTGCGCCTTCACCTTTTAAAATAACGGCTGGGTATTTCATCGTTAATTTTGAACCAATATTTCCATCGATCCATTCCATTGTTGCATTTGCTTCACAAACGGCACGCTTGGTAACCAAGTTATACACGTTGTTTGCCCAGTTTTGGATTGTTGTATAACGGCAGTAAGCATCTTTTTTAATGATGATTTCAACAACCGCACTGTGTAATGAGTTAGTTGTATAAACTGGTGCTGTACAGCCTTCTACATAGTGTACAGATGAACCTTCATCAACAATAATAAGGGTACGTTCAAATTGACCCATGTTCTCAGAGTTGATACGGAAGTAGGCCTGTAATGGCGTATCTACCTTAATACCTGGTGGTACATAGATGAATGAACCGCCAGACCAAACGGCTGAGTTTAACGCTGCGAATTTATTATCCGTTGGCGGAATTACTTTTGCCCAGTGTTCACGGAAAATGTCTTCGTTTTCTCTTAAAGCAGAGTCTGTATCTTTAAAGACGATTCCTAGCTCTTCAAGGTCTTCCTTCATGTTATGATAAACAACCTCTGATTCGTACTGCGCAGAGACACCGGCAAGATATTTTTGCTCTGCTTCAGGGATCCCAAGCTTATCGAAAGTAGCTTTGATTTCCTCTGGTACTTCATCCCAAGATTTCTCGGATTTTTCAGATGGTTTTACATAATACGTAATTTCATCAAAGCTTAAAGAATTCAAATCTCCGCCCCACTGTGGCATTGGCATATTGTAGAAATGCTCAAGAGACTTTAAACGGAAGTCAAGCATCCACTGTGGTTCATTCTTCATTTTTGAAATTTCTTCAACAATCTCACGTGTTAACCCACGTTTTGATCGGAAAATGGAAACGTCTTTATCGGCAAAACCGTATTTATAATCACCGATTTCCGGCATTTTTTTCGCCATCGTCGAGTTCCTCCTTCATAAACGATTAAAGCCTTAGCCCAATCGTTTTACTTTTGTTCCTCTTCCTTTAATCCCTTTTCCATTGCCTTCCATGCTAATGTGGCACATTTAATTCGGGCAGGGAATTTTGACACACCTTGAAGTGCTTCGATATCACCTAAATCAATGGAATCATCATGGTCATGACCTAACATCATTTCAGAAAAGATTTCCGATAATTTAAGTGCCTCTTCAACCTTTTTCCCTTTAATTTCCTGTGTCATCATCGAAGCGGAAGACATCGAAATCGAGCAGCCTTCTCCTTCAAACATAGCTTCCTTGATGATTCCATCTTCGACCTTAAAGGTTAATTGAATACGGTCGCCGCAGGTAGGGTTATTCATATTAATCGTATGACTGCCATCCTCTAAAATACCACGATTACGCGGTTTTTTATAATGGTCCATAATGACTCGACGGTATAATGCATCTAAATCTATATTTTTAGAAGACATCGCTGAAATACTCCTTTGTTTTGACAAGCCCTTCAACGAGTTTATCAATATCTTCTTCCGTATTGTATAAATAAAAACTTGCACGTGCAGTTGCTGAAGCGTTAAGCCATCTCATCAGCGGCTGTGCACAGTGATGGCCGGCACGGACAGCAATTCCTTCTGCATCCAGTACGGTTGCCACATCGTGCGGGTGAACGTCTTTAATATTAAATGTAATAAGTCCAGCACGCTTAGCTGCATCAAGCGGACCATAAATTGTCATGCCCTCAACTGCTGACATTTTTTCAAGCGCATAGGCAGCGAGCTTGTGCTCATGTTCAGCAATATTGTCTAAGCCAACCTCATTTAAAAAGTCGATGGCCGCTCCTAGACCTACAGCCCCAGCAATGATAGGAGTGCCGCCTTCAAACTTCCATGGCAGTTCCTTCCATGTTGATTCCTGCAAGTGAACAAAATCAATCATTTCACCGCCAAATTCAATTGGCTCCATGTTCTCAAGCAGATGTTTTTTTCCATAAAGAACACCGATTCCAGTAGGGCCGCACATTTTGTGTCCAGAGAAGGCCAAGAAATCACAATCGAGGTCTTGCACATCAATGTTCATATGCGGTGCACTTTGAGCGCCATCAACGACCATAATTGCTCCATTCTCGTGAGCAATTTGGGCAATCTCCTTAACGGGATTGATTACGCCAAGTACGTTAGAAACCTGCATCACAGATACAATTTTCGTATTTGGTGTTATTGTTGCCCGCACATCATCTAATGAAAGAGTGCCATCCTGTTGAAGCGGAATATATTTTAACTGGGCACCTGTACGTTTCGCGACTTGCTGCCATGGAATAATGTTACTATGATGCTCCATGTAGGTAATCACGATTTCGTCGCCTTCTTTTAAATTAGCAGCGGCATAACTTGAAGCTACCGTATTAAGGGAAGTGGTCGTACCTCTTGTAAAAATAACTTCCTGAATCGATTTGGCATTTATGAATTTACGGACCTTTTCTCGGGCCCCTTCATAAGCGTCCGTAGCTCTAGTTCCAAGCGTATGAACACCACGATGGACATTAGAATTAATTTCACGGTAATACTTCTCAACGGTTTCAATAACCTGAACTGGTTTTTGAGAAGTCGCCGAACTATCTAAGTAAACCAATGGATTACCATTTACTTCTTGATCAAGGATTGGAAACTGGCTGCGAATGTTTTGAATGTTCATTACCGAACTTTCCTTTCAATCACTTCAGTTAATTGTTTCTTTACTCCTTCAATCGGAAGTTGTGTAACAACCGGTGCAAGGAAGCCATGAATGACTAAGCGTTCTGCTTCGGTTTTCGGAATTCCGCGGCTCATTAGATAATAAAGTTGAACTGGGTCAACGCGTCCAACAGAGGCAGCATGACCTGCAACAACATCATCTTCATCGATTAACAAAATTGGATTCGCATCCCCGCGGGCTTTTTCACTAAGCATTAAGACACGAGAGGTTTGCTCTGCATCTGATTTAGATGCACCATGTTCAATTTTACCAATACCGTTAAAAATGGATGTTGCACTATCTTTAACAACCCCATGATTTAAGATGTTTCCGGTTGTATTTTTTCCGAAATGAACAACCTTGGTCGTAAAGTTTTGGGTTTGGTCGCCACGACCGACTACGACTGTTTTTGTGTCGCCATACGCGCCATCACCAAGAAGGTTGGTTGTGTTTTCGGAAACAGTATTTCCTTCGTTCATTAGACCAAGCGCCCATTCAATGGAAGAATCTCTTCCAGCTACACCACGACGGTTTACATAAGTAGTGATTCCTTTTGCTAAATAATCAACTGCTCCATATTGAACCTTCGCGTTTACATTGGCGATGACTTCGGTCAATATATTCGCAAGTGTATTTGAGCTTTCCACTGTAGAAATATAGTTTTCTACGTATGTGACAGCACTATTATCCTCAGCCACTACAATGACATGGTTGAAAAGGTTTGCCTCAGGATGATCCTGAACAAATACAGACTGAATTGGCTCTTTAATTTCTACATTCTTCGGAATATATAAGAAAACTCCTCCATTCACAAGTGCTGCGTGAAGGGCAGTTAAACGGTGCTCATCCATATTGATAGCTTGAGTCATGTAGTACTTTTTCAAAAGATCGCCATGTTCTCTTGCAGCTGTCAATAAATCCGTAAAGATAACGCCCTTACCTTTTAACTCTTCTGATAAAGATAAAAAGGCAGGAGTCTGATTACGCTGGATATAAAGATTTTTATTTTCAGCATTTACTATTGCTTTAACTTCCTCTGGTAGTGCATCTAGCGATGTATAGGCATCACTTTTGACCGTGTGCTGCCCAAATTGGGTGAAATTCCATTTATCTATTTTGGTTTTATCAGGTCTAGGCATGGAAAGCTGCTCGAATTCGTTTAACGCTTTTAGGCGGAATTCTTCTAACCATGCAGGCTCATTCATTTCTTTTGAGAACGAGCGGACAAACTCCTGATCAACTGGTAATTTTGTTTCTGTTGTCATAGTAATCCTCCTAACACTCTGTTACGCTTCTTGCCCAACTGTTTCATCTTCAATGCCAAGCTCTTGTTTGATCCAGTCATATCCTTCTGCTTCTAAGCGTTGTGCCAGCTCTGATCCGCCTGATTTAACAATACGGCCTTGCATCATAATATGCACATGGTCAGGAGTGATATAGTTTAACAGACGTTGATAGTGTGTGATAATTAAGCAGCCAAAATCTTCGCCGCGCATTTGATTTACACCCTTTGAAACAACCTTTAGAGCGTCAATATCTAGACCTGAGTCAATTTCATCTAAGATCGCAATTTTTGGTTCGATCATCATTAATTGAAGAATTTCGTTACGCTTTTTCTCACCGCCAGAGAATCCTTCATTTAGATAACGCTGTGCCATATCCAAATCCATTTCAAGGAATTCCATTTGCTTATCCATCTTACGGATAAATTTCATAAGTGAGATTTCGTTTCCTTCGCCTAAGCGGCTGTTAATTGCTGAACGTAAAAAATCGGCATTGGTTACGCCGTTGATTTCACTTGGGTATTGCATTGCTAAAAATAGACCTGCACGAGCGCGTTCGTCTACTTCCATTTCAAGAACATCTTGTCCGTCTAACGTAATTGAACCGCTAGTTACTTCATATTTTGGGTGTCCCATAATAGCAGAAGATAAGGTTGACTTACCAGTACCGTTTGGTCCCATAATCGCGTGAATTTCTCCACCCTTTATCTCAAGGTTTACACCTTTTAAAATCTCTTTCCCATCAATTTCTACATGTAAATCTTTGATCGTTAAAGTTGATCCAGCCATATTTATACCTCCGAAAAGAAAGTGTTATTAGCTTGCATAGCAAGTTATTTTTGTAACTCTATTCTCATTTTATTCTCATTCCAATCTTATAACAAATGAAATGTATTAGCAACTCTAAAACAGTAGAAACAAAGATTTGTTTTCAATAAGAACAGGCTAAATGAGAATAC
>NZ_JBALPZ010000111.1:25059-41724 GCF_036965645.1 Neobacillus drentensis | reverse complement strand
AAACCAATATATATTTTAGATTGATTTTTAGAATTTAATACAAACTTGTTATTTTACCGGTTTTTACTCTTTATAGGAATAAAAACCGGTAAAGATTAATTCTGTCGGGGTTCTTTTTAAGGGGGACTCGAAGGAAATAAAGGATAATACTGTATATAAACCCATGATTTTGTTATACTTTTATTCAAAAGGTATGGGAAGAGGTATATGTAGTGTCAAAATCAAAAATACAATTCTGGCTCATTCAAATTTTATTAATCTTAACGATTATTTTCGTATCCACCAAAATTTCATTTATGTTTATTCCCATAGGAGTGTTTTTCTCGACGGTTTTCTTTCCTATTCTAATTACCGGTTTCCTCTATTTCCTATTAAATCCTCTGGTGAATTTTGTTGAACGGAAAAAGGTTCCTAGGATCGCTGCCATACTTGTGATCTATATAGTATTTGCCGGTCTACTGGTCTTAGCGATAGGCAGTTTGGTGCCTACGGTGTCAAAACAGGCAACGGATCTTGCCAACAATTTGCCAATATTCGCCAACAAGACCACTGACTTTTTTAATAATGTCGTCCATTCATCACAATTTAAAAACATTATGGTTCAGCAAAGTGAAATCATTGACTCGGTACAGAAACGGTTAATGGAATATGCCAATACACTGCCAAATAAGCTGACGAACGGAATAAAGGGTTTCTTTGGTTTGGTCGCTAATATCGCGATTATTCTCGTCACTGTCCCATTTTTATTATTTTACATGTTAAAGGATGGACATAAATTTCCAAAAGCGGTTTCGAATTTTATACCTGCCGATTACAGGGATGAGAGTCTTAAAATTTTAAAAGAAACAGGGGAGACACTGTCAGCTTACATTCAGGGGCAAGTGTTGGTCGCCCTCGCAGTCGGGACCTTGGCCTTCATTGGATTTTTAATCATTGGTATGCCATACGCGTTAATCATGGCACTCATTATTGCTTTTACCAACATTATCCCTTATGTTGGACCAATCATTGGCGGTGCGCCCGCAGTTCTTGTCGCTTTCTTTGATTCACCTACGAAAGCCTTATTGGTTATTATCGTTATACTGGTTGCTCAGCAGGTAGAGGGGAACTTCTTGTCGCCATTAATTTTAGGTAAAACATTGGATACGCACCCGGCAACGATTATTATTATTCTATTAGCTGCAGGCAACCTGGCAGGCGTACTTGGTATGGTGTTAGCGGTACCTACTTATGCAGTTTCAAAAGTTATTGTTTTGAACTTGGTTCGATTTTTGAAAGCGAGAAAAGCAGCCAATACAATAGAAGGAGCTTGAGTCCAGGACTCGGGGCTCCTTTTTTTTAGACGAAAACTCTGTCTCAATCAAATGTCTATTCTATCGATATCATTTCTATTTAGGAAACTATCCGCATGTTCCTTCCATTTTTAATCTGTTCTTTATGATATATCTCCTTAATTTAAGGGTATGGAATAATAAAACACTATAGAGGAGGATACATAAATGAAAGACATCTTTAAAAATGGATTGGTAGCAGAATGGAGATAAATGGGATTAGACGTTTGAATCGATATAGGGAAATTGTTTCCCTTTTGGTTAAACATGGCTTTGGTTACATCGTCCAAGAGGTCGGTCTAACCGAGACCCTCTCTTTGAAAGACAGGCTAATAGCAGATTTTAAACAGGGAAATTCGCAGGAAATGGGATCCCGCTTACGCCATTTATTAGAGGAGCTTGGCCCGACGTTTATTAAGTTAGGCCAACTCCTTAGTAGTAGGAGTGATTTGCTACCAGTAGAAGCCATTCGTGAATTGGAACTTCTTCAGGATCAGGTTAATCAAGAATCCATTCATGAGATTAAGGAAAAAATAAAGCTCGAATTCGGACGAGCGGCGGAAGATGCTTTTGTTCACTTTAACGAAACCCCGGCCGGGTCTGCATCCATCGGCCAA
This sequence comes from Neobacillus drentensis, assembly GCF_036965645.1. GTDB lineage: Bacteria > Bacillota > Bacilli > Bacillales > Cytobacillaceae > Neobacillus > Neobacillus drentensis_D. The sequence continues at coordinate 39,776 of NZ_JBALPZ010000111.1, read as the reverse complement.
GTTCATGAAGCGGTACTGTCAACCGGACAGAAGGTAATGGTAAAGGTACAGCGGCCTAACATAAAAGAAACGGTTTTTGCAGACCTTGATATAATAAAGGACCTATCTGGGATGATGGAAAAGCAATACGAGTGGGCTGAGCATTACCATATAACCGATTTGATGGATGAGCTCTCAGAATCAATAAAAAAAGAACTGGATTACATGGAGGAAGGCCGGAATACTGAAACTATTCAGCTTCAATTTGAAAACCATAACGGAATAAAAGTCCCAGAAATTTATTGGGATTACACTACAGCCGAAATACTCACAATGGAACGGATCGACGGGATAAAAATTAACGAAATCCAGCTGCTTAACCTGACTCAGGAGGAAAAAAGACAAATTGCTGATAGGTTAGTAGAATCGTTTGTTACCCAAATTTTAAGGGAAGGTTTCTTTCATGGAGACCCGCATCCTGGTAACATTCTTTACAATCCTGATACGAAGCAGCTGGGTTTTATTGATTTAGGGCAGATCGGCAGATTAACTTCAAGAAAAAGATATGATGTGACCACATTGATGATCGGTCTTATGCACGAGGATACAGAATTAATCGTAAAGGCGATGTACAGGCTTACCTGTGTCCCCACATCCGTTGATGACAAACAATTTTACGATGACATTGACAGAATTAGAAAGAAATTCAGCCATACTCCCTTGGGTGATTTGAATTTTGGTAAGACAATCAATGAACTTTTCTCGACTGCACAACATCATCAGATTTATATCCCGACAGACTTTATGATGCTGGGAAAAACGTTAATAACGCTGGAAGGAATAATTACAGATATCGATCCTTCACTAAATCTGCTTGAACTGGCCAAGCCTTACGGTCAACAACTATTAATGGAGCGCTATAATCCGATAAGATTTGGAAAAAGGCTTTTGAATGAGGCAGAAGACATAACGGAAAGCTTTACAAAAATTCCTGGACAGCTCGACGAAGTTCTCCAGAAGACTTCTGAGGGTGACTTAAAGGTGAAGATTAGTGTACATGAGCTGGAAGATATTTTTACAAAAATCGATCACTTAAGCAACAAATTTTCATTTAGTTTAACACTGCTTGCATTTAGTATTGTGGTATTGGGTCTAATCGTCGGGGCCACTTTTGGAACCAATACCATCCTAACCAGTATACATGCTCTTGAGGTTGGCTTCGTTATTGCATTCTTCATGTTTTTATGGATTATTTATTCCATCCTTAAAACAGGCCGCTTTTAACTGCTATTTTACCTTTACATTAAAATGCCCGGGAAGGTTCACTTCCCGGGACACTTTAAGATTCCATGTAATTATGCTGTTGTTCAATTTTCCCATCATCAGCATGAATATAGACCATCGTTTTAGATTCTTCTGCCATCTGTTTGGCTTCTTTTATAGCCTCACTTTTTGTATCAGTTGTGCAGGCTGGTTCCTCTTTGCCCTCAACCTTAACTGCCCAACGATCCTCGTCATGTGGAACGACATGAAACCTTGCCTCATGGGTCCCGGCACGCTCTTTGAAATATTGATCACGGTCATTTTGGTTATCTCTTTTATTTGTCATGGGTTACCTCCAAGTATAAAATTTCTTATACAATTCTTTTACCCGATTGACGAAATTAGAAACATAACCATCATTTCTAAAAGGAGCATAAGCTGGTCAGCTAAAGGCTATCGAGGAACGGCTATCTGTTTAAGATACCTCTTCATATTGAAAATAAGTAAAAAGTTTCTTCTGAACATGCTGCTCCCACTGATCTAAGGGTGCGTCCATCTCTTTCAGGAGATGATAGGCATTAACCCATGCCTTCATTTCGGCATTAATACGATAGGGACGGTTCGATATCCATAAGTCGTAATCCAGGTTCCCCTCAATGTAGTCAATTAGATGCCCTGTCTCATGCGCAAGGGCATATAGGTTCTCTAGGTCCGCAACCGGCGGGACCGTCACCGTTAAATCCGGCTTAAAGCTCACCCGATTTTCAGTTGATAAGCGTACTCTTCCACCCAAGCTTTCCACTATGTCAATTATTGCGTTCATAAATTTATTAATGTCAGGCCTGCCAATTAAAATCTGCATCTTTCTAGCCATCCTTTTTCTCTATTTGGTTTCATCTTACCACATTTTAACTAAAATTCTTGGCCGTTGTTAAAAAAATTATCTGCAAGAAATAATTGATCTCATAAAAGAGGCCGCCACTCAAAAACGACTTTGAAGTCTTATTATAATGTTAAGCCGAAAGGACAAACATTATGACACCGTTTTGGTTAAATAGGCAAAAGTTGGAAGAAATCCCGGCAACTGTCCATAACATCATGATGTTTCTAGAATTCTTGATTAGTAGAATTTAGAAGTGAAGGATAAACAATGAGAGGGTATATAACGTATAAGAACCTAATGAGGAAGTGATTGAATGCGTTTCGAACGAGCACTCTTAATTTATAATGGAAATGCCGGAAAAAAGGACATGAAGCAGGCTCTTGGGGTCTCGGTCCCCATTCTGTCATCTTGTATTTCAAATTTAATGATTGTACAAACTCAAAGAATCAATCATGCAAAAGAGCTTTGTGAGCTTCATGGACCAAATGTTGATTTGGTCATAATCCTTGGTGGGGATGGTACGGTCCATGAATGTATCAACGGATTATCAAACTTGGACCATCGCCCAAGGATTGGAATACTCCCAGCTGGGACCTGTAATGATTTTTCAAGGTCCTTAATGATTGACCAGGATATCGCTATAGCTGCGGATCAAATCATCCATGGTGAATGTAAGTCAGTCGATGTTCTCAAAGTAGATGACCATTACTGTTTAAACTTTTGGGGCACTGGTTTGATTGCAGAAACCTCCAATAATATTAATCAATCGGAAAAAGAGCATATTGGTAAGATTAGTTATATGCTCAGCGCCCTTCGGACAATGAAAAATATGGATCCCTTACATTATGTACTAGATATAGATGGGGAGAAAATGGAAGGAGAAGCGCGATTAATTGTTGCAGCCAATGGGAATTACATAGGAGCTAAGAAGCTGCCGTTTAATGGGATTAGTTATAATGATGGACTCGCAGATGTATTTATCATCAAACATACAAACATGACGTTGTTGAAAGAACTTTTCACCACAGATATTACGATACAGAATAATGAGTTAAGCCAGGAAATGGACCATTACTCAGGGCAATCAATCACCATTCATACACAAGAAAAACAGGATGTAGATATGGATGGAGAAGTGTATACCAAGACACCTAGTCATATAACCGTTCTTAAACATCATCTTCAAATGTTAAAACCACTTTAGAAACGGCAATCGAGTGTTCGATCAATGGTCAACTATTTTTACATGGCAATGGCAGTGAAACGAGGAGTTGTCACGTGGATTTTGGAGTCAAATGATCACAGTTAATTTAAGAATGGACATTCCCTTTAAGCAAATGGTAGCATGAAAATAATAGAGTAGAGAGGATGTATATTGATTTGATTCAAACTGTGATTACGACCCTATTTCAAGTGATGGTTCCTCTATCGTTACCGGTTATTGCGGGGGTTATCCTTGGCCGATTTGCAAAGCTTGACACCAAGCCATTATTAACTCTTACATTATATTATTTAAGTCCCGCCATCATATTAGATACATTAATGAATGCCCGTGTTTCTCATACTGATATTTCTCATACCCTTGCGTTTTCCTTGCTTAATCTTGTTTTGCTCTGGGCGATTGCCACAAGTTTAAGTAAGCCTCTTCATTTTCCGGCTAATGAAAAGGCAGCCCTGGTATTAGTGTCATCCTTTACAAACAGTGTCAACTATGGGCTTCCCCTTGTATTACTTGCGTTCGGGAAATTAGGACTCGAAAAGGCCTCTGTTTATGTTGTCATTCAAATGGTCATTGTTAATACCCTTGGGGTTTATTTTGCGGCGCGCTCGCATTTTTCAATAAAAAACGCAGTGCGATCGGTATTTACCCTTCCCGCTATATATGCTGCGATTCTAGCACTTGTTCTTCGCAGTTTACATCTGTCCTTACCGGGAGGAGTGGCGAAAGGAGTTTCTATGATTGCCGATGCCTACTCTCCAGTTGTTATGGCGATATTAGGGGCGCAAATTGCTAGTGTAAAAACCGCAAAGTTTGAGTTGAAATCTCATTCTGCCTTTTGGACAGGTATGACTGTACGGTTGTTGATTTCTCCAGCAGTTGCTTTGGTTTGTTTATCAATTTTGCAAATAAAAGGCATTCTGCAATCGGTTCTTTTTATTTTAGCGTGTATGCCTGTAGCTGTGAATGCCGGTATTCTCGCGGAAAGATTTAATGCATCACCCACAATTGTATCTAAGTGTATACTCTGGACCACACTAGTCTCCTTTATAATTTTGCCGTTTCTAATTGTAGTTATTAAGTGATAAAGCCAATGGATTATTTTTTCATACTCTGTAGCGGAAATCAACGGACTAATTTAATGTAAGTAAAAAGGGGTGCACCAAAAGTTAAACTTTTGGGACATCCTTTTTTTGATTCTATTAATCTATTTAAAAATTTCATTTACCTGCCATTCCTCAACTAGTTTATAATATAAGGATGTCCAAATTGGAAAGTAGGTTTTCATTTCCTACGATCCTAGAAGTTTAAGTAGGTGATTACAATCGATGTCATTGAAGCAAGGGTGAGAAGTTTTATTGAAGATATCCAACACCCGAAACAAAAAAAGAAAATAAATATTAATGATTTAGAGATTCAGTTGCGCAAGCGACTAGATGATTATTTTGAAATGGATGGTTATTCCTTGTTTTATCGGACCATTGAAACATTGCAAGCTGAGGGACACCTGATCCCGATTCAAAATCATCAATACAATGGAAGAACACCCTCACTTGCCTTATATTATTGGGTGAATATAAAAGTTCAGGAAACGAAATGGGACCGTCTCGCGATGATGAAATTAAGTGATCAGTTTGATTTTTCCTATTATGAACGGCACCCCGAATGGCAAACGGAAGAGGAATGGAGTCGAATCCAACATGTATATACTTTTCTAAAGTCCAGTCAGGAACGGGAAATCGTTTCGGTTGAAGAAAGAAGCCTTGAGCTTTTTGGCCATGAAAAATTCTTACTAGATGGAGATCACCTTCCGGAAGGAAAAGGTTTTTTAGCTAGAATAGGAGTTGCAGAAGAGCAGCTTAAAATGGTGAACTACGGGGAGCCTTTTGTATTTTGGTTGAAACAAGGGAAAGAAATCAAAGATATTCAGCGCGTCCTGATTGTGGAAAATCTATCATTCTTTCATACTTCCATTAAGTTATTGGAAGCAAATGAACTCGATTATGAACCTGAACTGATTATTTATGGAGAAGGGACGAAGATTGAACGAAGCTTTTCCTTTTTCTTCCAAATGTTTCCAACTAAACCGTACCTTTTCTATTACGCAGGAGATCTAGATGCCGCAGGATATGGTATTCTCATTCGCTTGATTGAAAAATACTCAGATTGCTGTATTCAGCCGGCCTTGAAAATTTACCGCAAAATGCTTGATTGTTTCGAACAAAGGAATGACCAGAAAGTGGGCCAAACACCTAACACCCAATACCGTGATCTATTTTTTCAATGGTTTACGGAAGAGGAACAAGCGCTATTACGGGAATTATGGCAGGAAAATAAGCGGATTGCTCAAGAAGTTTTAACAATTGAATCATGGAGGAGATGGCTGTGAACGAATCATGGGAAGGGTTTGCTCAGCGAATGCAACGATTAAATCCACTGTTTGAGCTTGGGAGGGGAATGGAAGTAGGGGAGTTGAAGCCCCATATCCAAACAATTCTCATGCAAGTGCTCCTCACCATCTTTTATCGAGAATTAAACGATGATGATCATCGGCGGAAAGCTGATATCAAGTATATGGTGCAAGATTCGATTAAACAAATGAGGCTTTTAGCAGACGATAAGCAAATTGAACGAATTACGAGCGGCCTTTTATATCAGGGAAAAGAAGAGTATAGTAAACCATTCGAAGCCTTATATTACGATGAAATAAGACAATCCTGGGAAACGCAAACCTTCCGCTATGTCACAATGGATGAATTATATACCAATTTAGAGATGGGCGGATCAATCGTGTATAAACTCACGGATGTTGCTCAGGAAATGATTTTTATGAGCAGGGAAATGGCGGAGGAGTTCTCGATCACGATAGAACAACTCTATAGTATGCAGCTGATTAAAAACGGTAATTTCCGCAAAGCTACTCGAAACCTCGATCACCTCATTTCACGAGTAAACCGCTTAATGGCTAATGAATTTACCTTTCAAAAGGAAATGATTAATAACCCCAAAATCTTATTGATCGAAGAAGAATGGCAACGGGCTGACAATCGTGTTGAAATTGAAAAGCAATTTGAAGAAGAAAAAAATCATTTTCGTACCATCACGAGCATGATAGAAAAAACAAAACGAAGGAACGAAGAAGATGATTATATTCAGAAGGAACTGATTCTTCTTCAAGAAAAAATAGGTCATACCAGGCAATTGCATGATCGTTTTGCTAAGCTAGTTATTCAAAATATTTCCTATGAAATGAAATTAAAGGCGGAAAATCCTTCCTTGTTCTGGGAGAACAGCCTGGTAACATTTCGTGAGCATTTTTATGAAAATTGGTTAATGAAGGAAGGCGTTCAAGATTTTAACGAAATAGAACGAGTGCTTTCTCCTTTATTTTCACCGAAGAATGAGTTTATTTTGCCGCTCGATTGGATTTGGGGCGAACAAGAATTTTACGAAACTCAAACGTCGGACGTCGTAATTGAGGATGAGGTGGAAGAAAGCATTACTCAAAAGCGTGTAACGAACTGGGATTCTGTTATTAAGGCATGGAGTTATGTTTTTCAATATTTACAGACATACGGAGAGTTTTCATTAGCTAATGTAGTAGAGCTGCCATTAGAAGTACAGGATTTATGGTTTGAAGAATCGGAAACGATTGATTTATGGATGATGTTTGATAAAAAGCCGCTGAAGGTGCAAGTACTGCATCGAAAAGAAGATACATTTAGCGATGAGAGGGAAATTCTTCTTTATAAATTAATGATGGAGTATCCGCAATTTCAAGTATTTGAAGGCTCAAAGATTTTTACATCCTTTGATCATCGAGCGGAGCCTTTCACCTGGTATAGAATGAAAATCACTCCTTTTAAAATTTGTGTGCAGGAGGAGAAATAATGAATGCAGATACAATCAAAAGGGCTTCGGCCGTCTATTTTACTCTATTAAAGGAAAAAGTAATCGACGAGAATAGTGAACAATTCCAAGCTTATTTTAATCCGGAAGTGAGGCAGACCGTTCTTTTATTAGCGGACGAATCTGGTACCTATATCATTGAATCACCAAAGCGCATCCAATTAGTGGTTCAGCCAACCGGCTCTGTCTTTGCGACGAATTTTACTCATTTGAAAGAAAAACATCGGCAGGTTGAAACGAAGAAACACTTTCATCTGATGAGCGTTGTTATTATGTCATTCTTGGCGGCAATCGACCGTAACCATGCGGCAAAAATTCGCACAAAGCGGGAAGGAATCAGTTACTACGCATTAGAGCGGCAAGTAAACGACTTAATCATGAATTGGGATAGCATCCTTAAAGCGAGACCAGACTTTGGAGAAGAAGAACGAATTGATATGAAAGAAGTGGTGACCACATGGAAATACATGGAGGTTGACACGGACGATTATGCTGTGAAAAAAGGCAATCGACGAACCAGAATTGGGTTAATTGCCGGTGCTATGCGGTTATTAGAGACGGAGGGGTTAATTGTCATCCTTGACCGTGACGATATTCCAAAGGCGATTCCAAAACAAGAGCTCTTTGAGCGGATTGAATACTTATATCACGATTATGATCGTTATGAACTATTTAAAAAATTAATGACTTCAGAGGAGGATGAGCATGCCGAAAATCCATCGAATTAGAATTGTTGGCCTCAAGTATGATGGCATGCAAAAGCAATACAAAGATACCACATTTAATTTCCATAATGAGGAGACCTCCACAAATGGCCTTATTGCCATGATGAATGGGGGCGGCAAAGGTGTGTTCCTGCAAACGATTTTCCAAATACTCAAACCTGGAACTTCGTGGGGAAAACAAAACAACCGATATTATCAGCAGTTCTTTTTTAATAACAAAGAACAATTTATTCCCTATACCTTTCATGTTCTGATTCAATGGGAATTGGACGGTGCTGAACGCCGGCATCTGGTTACAGGAGGAATGTTCTCAGCCGAGCAGCGGATTTCGATGAGTGAAGAAAGTGGAAATGAAAGTAAAACATTGGAACAGGAGGCAAAGATCCTTCCTAATATTACCTTTTATACAAGAGAATTTGAACGGAAAGAAGAAGTGGCACTTGAACATATTCCACTCTATGAAAATGATGAGGTTGCTGAAACCGAAAGCTTGAAGGATTATCTTAAATGGAATGGATATGACGTTTACCGAGATACAAAAAAGCATTATCGCATCCTTGAAACTTACGGAATTAACCGTAAAGACTGGGATATAATGAAAGACATCAATAAAGATGAAGGCGGCGTAGGGAAATACTTTGAGGGAGCTGAGGATGATTACTCCCTGTTCCAAAAGAGAATAATTCCAACGGTTAGTCAAGTCTTACACCGGACCGAACATCAGAAGAACGATCTTGTGGAAATTTTCAAGAGTCAGGCTAGTATCGCGAAGGATCTGCCTGTTCTGTTAAAGAGAGAGCAAGCCCATAAAGAGTTTTTAGAAGACATTGTTCCATTTGAAGAGCACCTGGCTAAAGGAGTAGAACATAAAGAAATTGTTCAGGAAAGTATAAAGGTTGGAAGGCAGCTGCTTGGTGCTCTAGAACATTTGAAACAATCAGAAGAAGAAACGCTGCTTTCATTAGAAAAGGATATTGAGAAACTAATAGTAAGGCAAGCAGAATTACGCTATCAAAAAGACAACTTAGAGTATGCAAAAGCTCACAGAGAAGTGATGAATTGGGAAAAGAAATTAGTAGAAGAACGGACCAAACATACTGCTTTATTAGAGCTGGTGAAAGAAAAACAGGAACGAAAAGAACAATTTGCGTTTCAACTTTTATTAAAAGAGTGGTTTGAAAACGAACAGAGTATCCGCTCGCTATCACAGCAGATCGAGATATTGGAACAAAATAGCGGCTTAGAGCAAGTAAATCAAAGAATGGATGAAATCAAAAAAGAAGTAAGCAAACAATGGGAACAATCCTATCTCTTAATCGAAGAAGCGGTTAAGCAGTATGCAGGGTATCAAAAGTTCTTAACTAAAAAAGGAAAGGATCTCTCTCGGCAGGATAAACAAAAGACAAAAGACATTGCGCAGCTTAGTACGGAAATTGATTTTCTCTATACGGATATACATAACTTTGAATCTAAGGAAGCGGCACTAGTTCAAGAGTTTGGTGACCGCTTAACCTATGACTTAAAGGGACTGATCGAAAACCTCTATAAACAAATAGAAGACAAAAAGGGTAAGTTAGAGGAACTGCAAGAAAAAGAGAAAGAATTTAGTGAAAGGCAAAATCAACTTGCCACTTCACATGGGACACTCGTCCAATCTATTCAGTTTTCAGAGGAAAAATGTGAAGAATTAAAGGTTGCAAATGATGGGCAAAAGCAAAAAGAAACAAAACTACTAGATAAGCTGCATGGTTTATTAGATGGTGTCACGGCACCGTTTACTCATTCGCTTCTTTCGAAGTATGCCTTACAGATAGAGGAAATGCTGGGTCATAATCGTGAACAAGAGGAACAAATGAAAAAAGACCTTTGGGAAACACAACTTGATCATTCCTTAAATGATGAGCATTTCTGGATTGCCAATAAAGATGTGAAAGAATTAAAGGAATGGATCGATGAGAAGACTGGTATTGATGTATTTTATGGAACTCAATTTCTTCAATCATTAAGTACAGACGAAATGACAAACTGCCTTGTGAAGTACCCGCTCCTTCCATATGGTTTGGTCGTCAGTCAACATCAATGGCAAAAGATTAATCAGCAGGTCCTTTCAGGAAGGATGTTTAAAAGTCCTGTTCCTATTTTCTTACGTGAGGAAATGAACCGCGAACATAACCAGCCATCCTTTGTCATTATTAATGGAACCGAGCGAGAGCTATTAACCGATAAACATCTATTTACCAACTGGAAAATAAAGATTGCTAAACAAATAGATGAAAAGAAAGAAACTCTTGTTGAAATGGAAAAAACAGAAGCTTCCTACCGTCGTATTTTAAAAGAAATCGATCGTTTTTTATCAGGAGAGCTATCTAGTGAAATTGAAAGAGCACTCCATCAAGAACAGAACGCTCTCCTGGCTAAGAAGGCGAAATTACAGGAAATCTCCTCACAGGAAGATAAAGAAAAAGAATTACTGCTTCAGCTTAAAGATCAGCTAGAAACTACGAAGCGAAAAATTGGGAAGCTTTCAAAAAATGTGGAAACATTAGAGCTGTTTGACCAAGAAAAGACCCTATATCAAGAAAATAAACGGGTGAAACTAGAGAAAGAGAAACAAAAGGAAGCCTTAGATTCTCAACAGCAAGAAATTGTAAAAGAGCACCAAGATAGCGTTGACTTGCAAAACAAATGGAATCAAACCTATCTAGAATGGAAACTTTCAACCGAACAAAATATCAAGGAGATTGCCTACTTTTTTGAGGGAGCGGCTTTTCCTGCTGATGAAAAAGCAGATCTATGTGAAGAGGTTCCCCGTCTATCTCCACATTTATTAAAAGAGATAAATGGAAGTATCGATGAGTTAAAACAGCTCCAAAAATCAAAAGAAGAACAGGCTAGAGAATTACTTGTGATTCAAGCAAGAAGAGAAACAGAACAAAAGCAGCAAAAGAAATTAGAGAAAAAACTCGATTCGCAAAATAAGGATTGGAATCAAGCTCCAGAGCCTAATGAACCTATAAGTATATTAGAAAATATGCACCAAACCGCTCAAAAGGAAGCGAAGGCAGCGGAAAAAGAAGAACGGGAACAGGGAACGGCTGTAACTGTAGCAGAAACCTCTTTAAAGCTTGCAATCGACCAGCGGGATAAGTCCGGTAAGAAAGTCGAAAAGCATGAAAAACACCCTGAAGCATGGGAAGATCTCGACTTAGAGATAAAGGAGGTAGAAATTAAAGACCAAACGAAACTAGCAAAAGAGGAAGTTAAGAAGACGGAGAAACGCCAAAAAGAATCAGAAACGAAAATTTCGGGTTTCGAAGGCGATTTGTTAACCTTGTCGGTTATCCTAAAGGAAGAACCGGCGGCATTCACGGACGATGATGTGGAAAGAATTAAGAGTCAAGGAAAAGCAGGCATCCTTTCCTGGTGTGAAGAACATCAAGCGATTCAGGAAGAAGGCCAAGAGAAGCACGCGAAAATCGAACAATCATTGCGTAATTTAAAGCTTACAATTGAGGGCAAAGATTGGGAGATTCGCTTTAAAAATGAAGTATTAACAACACTCGATCATCTAGATACAAGGCATTATACGCATATTCAAAGCATCGTTAAAAATATGAAGCGTTTTTCACAAAGTGGCTTGGAGCAATTAGAACGAGATAAAGAAAGGGCAGAAAACGCTCAAAACTTCTGGGCTAGCCGTGCCAGTATGAAAGTAATGAGTATCTCAGAGGCTATTCGTTCCATGATTGCGAAAATGAAGTTAAAGAATGAACGAGGGTCCTTTCCGCTCGTCCAGCTTAAAGAAGACATCTTACCGAAAAAGGCAGAAGATATCGAACCACTATTGAAGCAGCATTTTGTTGCAGCGATTCATAAAATAACCCAACAGTTTGATGTGATTGATGATGTGAATCAATCCTTAGAACAAGAAATAAAACAACTCATTAGTGATGAACAAATTTTATTTGTATCACTAAGAAATCGATATCCTGAGCTGCTTGTCTATAATATGCGGACAGATAATGCCTTTATGTACGGAAAACCGCAAAGGGAGCATTATTCAACCTGGCAGACCATTAATCAAGGTTCAAAGACGAAATCCGATGGAAGCGGCGGACAAAAGTTATCGGCGCGGATGGTGATGATGATGATGTTATTATCAGTTAAAAGCGAAGCCGATCAAAGCTGGGTTCCATTGGTTTGTGATAATCCGTTCGGACAAGCTGCATCAGCACATGTCCTTGATCCGATTTTCGCAGTTGCGGAAAAATTGAAGTTCCAATTCATCGTCGTGACTCCACCCGAACTGGTGAAAACGGAAATCAGCCAAAGATTTGATGCTTATTATAAATTGGACTTCATCCGTGAAAAAGGAAAAGAAATTGTATCGGATACGATTGTTCCAGCCTTTCGAATTTACCAGGGAGAGGAAGTCTCTCAGGTAAGGTAAAACATTGATAGAATCGAGGAATAGCGAAAAATCTCACTTTTTGGTCTGGAATAATATATCACTCCATATTAAAAGACGCATGACATTGAAAAATGTCATGCGTTTTTGCAACTCAATTAAGGTCCCAACAGCTAAATAGGTTCTTAATAATTACGTAATGATCCCAAAAAGATTGCATTTATATAAGGATCGACCGCTTTTCTATTTTCCTGCCTTCTTCATTCTTTTTAACCAAAACGGACTATACAAAATATAAAAACTTAAAATCATCACCATCTCCATTGAGAGAAGGTACCATGGCCACTTTCCAAGGTAATCTAAAAGAGAACTCGATTTCGGTTTATTCATGATATATAGATAATTAGCTCCCAGCCATTTATTGAGGAAAAAGACAATGCCTGAATAAATGTTTACAATAAGAATGGTTACCCACATCCCTTGAAGAGTCGGGCTGCAATTGAAAACCAAAACCATGAATATACAAGCCAGCACCACCCCGCCATGTGATACAAAGAACTCAAAATATTCAAAGTGCGGGAACGAATATCTTCCAAGGTCTGGAGTCAGAATAGCTTGAATAGAACTTCCTAAGCCTGCAAAGTACATAAATTGAAAAAGTTTTTTACCCCTGAACAACAGCATCAAAAAAGCGAGAATGACAGAAAGATCACTAAGTTGAAGAGGTAAAGACCGTTTCAAGGACCATGCATGCTCATATAGAAGCCATGTTTGCTCCAAAGTGGTAGAAACAAGTAGGAGAATGGCCAAAAAGAAACTTAAAAATCTCCCTTTCCTTTTCTCTGTTAGCTTGCTTCTAAAAATAAAGAGGAGAGTGCATAATACTATAATTATCCCCATTGGCAAAAAGTGTTCTACTGAAAAAAGACGGAAAGAATGAAGATTGGAATGAAATTGAAAATAATCATGCATTTTATTACCCCATATTTTAATCATTTCTCCATTTAATTTGGGGCAAATTCTTCTAATAATATACCAAGCTTAAATTTATTCAAAAGGGTTAAACGAATGTTTTATACTCCCAATTTCCCTTGGACTGCAACCTGTTTTGTCGTTTGTTTTTGCTTTTTATTTACGAGATAGATACTGGCCACAATCAGAATAATTCCTAATAATAAGAGTTTCGAAAAAGGTTCATTCAAAAATACAGTTCCAATGACAACTGCGAGCATTGGAACTAAGAATGTAAATGTTGCCACAACACTTGCATCACCTGTTTTCACGAGTATGACGTAGAGAATCCATGATATTGCAATTCCCAGAATCGTACCAAATGAAAGACCCCATAAGTACGTGTCATTCCAAACAATACTATTCCACTTTTCAGAAGAAAGTCCGGCAATCATAAGAACAATTCCACCGATTAAACACTGTAAAGCTACCATCCAAAGTGAATCCACCGAGTGAGCCTTTTTTTTGGTGTAAATGGTACCAAACGCCCAAGAAAGTGCTGATAATAATCCAAAAATAATCCCTAAAATTGAAACATGGCCAGAAAATCCTTCTGCACTGACAGAAATTACTCCAAGAAACCCTAGAATAAGTCCCGCAACTTTAGCAATAGTCATTGATTCTCCTAACCAAAGCCAAGCAAAAAGACCTACTAAAATCGGTTGAAAATAAACGATTACAGAGAATAAACCGGATGGTACTAATTTAAGCCCTTCGGTTTGCAGCCCATAGAACAAAGCAATATTTAAAGTACCGGTAATAACATATATCTTCCAATTCTTTCGCCACTCTATGCGGGCACGTGTTTTCCAAATCACAATGCCTAGGATCACTCCGCCTAACAAACACCTCATCCCAGCAAAAAGCAAAGGAGGTGTAAATACCAATGCCAGTTTATAAATTGGCCAGGAAACACTCCAAATAATGATTAAGCCAGCCATCATTAAAAACCATTTTACATTCATCAAATCTCTTCTCCCTCAGTTTAATTGAACTAACTGAATGGGTCATAGACTTTAGAGCCCATCCCCTTAAAAAACATAACTTTCATAGAATACGCCCCTTAGACAAATATTTCAATTAAGAAATCTTGGATAAAAATTAAGGACAGTTTTGAAAAGAGCAGTAGATTATATGAAGAAAATGATTTTATATATCGTGTTCAAAGATTGTGGAGGAAAGTATGCATAAAAGTGTCATTCTTTTAATCAGTCCGACTGTCTACTTCATTGATTAAATAATGGACCTATCTAATTATCGCAAGTCTCTTTGCAGTTAACGTGCAAAATTATCCAGATGGTGCAAAAAAAATTGGCATAA
>NZ_JBALPZ010000111.1:0-24966 GCF_036965645.1 Neobacillus drentensis | reverse complement strand
AACTGTGAAAATTCCATCACTATTTTTATAACTTTATAGAATATATACACTAATTAGGAGGAGTCAAATGAAAACAGGTAAAGAACGTAGAACGCTGAGCTTTCCAAGGACCTTGGGACCCGAATGAAGGGAATCGAAATTTCTCCATTAGCACCGGAAGCACGTATGCAGGAACGTGGTTGGTAAGTAGTTTTTTTAGTATTCCAAGGTTGATTAGCTAATAAATCCTATCTTACAAAAATAATCACGTTCATTTGAAAGCGCTTTAACAATTTTGAAAATTTTGAATTTTACCATTGACATTGGTTTGGCTGACCCGTATACTCATGATTAGAAAATGATCAGTTAGTTTTAAAAGGAGGTTTGGAGGCATGCAAACACTGGAAACGGTGATTGTTACAGGATACGCAAAAGCTCCACAGGGAACTTCCATGTATGAAATGTATAAGCATGCTGGAATTGTACTCGAAGTGGATCAGAAAGAACATAAAATTATCAACGCCGAATTTACTTTCGTTACAGAATTAACGAAAAATCATTTTCAAAAACTGCTGATAGGCTACCGCCTTCAAGATGGTGTGGAGCCTCTGATTCAAAGAATTCAAAGCTTTTATTTTGCTCCATCCCAGCAAGCGATCATTGTGGCCCTTCAGGCTGCAGTTCAACGATACTGGGATAACGTGAAGCAAAAGAATACATAACGTTTGGTTATAATAAAGTGGGAAGATAACCTCTTCCCATGGTCTTATTAAAACCGGGCAGACATGAACACTTTGTAGGGAATTGTCATTCACATGGCATTCTTTATAAAGGATTTATGTTTTGCTCGGTTTTTTATATTTCCGAACTGTTAGCACACACACACTCGTCATGGAAAGGCAGGGGAAAACATGAGCAAGCTGATTACCTGCAAAGAAGCAGTAAAAAAAGTTAAAAGTGGCTCACGGATTATGGTAGGTGGATTTGGCCTTGTGGGAAGTCCGCTAGAATTAATAGCGGCATTAGCTAAAACCGAAGTCAAGGACTTAGAGATTATTAGTAATAACCTCGGAGAACCCGGAAAAGGTCTTGGAGTATTAGTCCGGCAAAAAAAAGTGAAAAAAGCGATAGGTTCTTATTTTACGTCCAACCCGGAAGTTGTTAAAGCTTATCAGGATAAAGAATTGGATGTGGAGCTTCTACCACAGGGGACGATGTCTGAAGCCATTCGAGCCGGGGGCGCTGGCATTGGAGGGTTTTATACACCCGTCAGCGTGGGGACGAAAATTGCTGAAAACAAAGAAGAGCGTACGCTTAACGGTAAAAAATATGTGTTCCAAGAGCCCATTAAAGCTGATTTTGCTTTTATTAAAGCAAAAAGCGCGGACCGATTAGGAAATCTCATTTACAACAAATCGGCAAGAAACTTTAATCCAATGATGGCAACAGCTGCAGATGTTGTGATTGCTGAGGTGGATGAGTTAGTGGAAGCAGGCCAGCTTTCCCCTGAAGAAATTGTGACCCCGCATTTATACGTGGATTATATCGTTGTAAAGGAGGGGAACTAGCTTGAATGCAAAACAATACATTGCTGCAAGAGCAGCAAGGGAATTAAAGAATGGCGATATCGTCAATTTAGGGATCGGGATTCCAACGCTGGTGGCTGATTTTATCCCTTTAGATATAAATGTCTATTTACATTCGGAAAACGGCATACTCGGAGTTGGCCCATCACCAAATCCGGAGCAAACTGACCAAAATCTTGTCAATGCAGGGAAACGGCCTGTCACTGTATTAGAGGGTTCCTCCTTTTTTGATAGCGCTTCCTCTTTTGCCATGATTCGCGGAGGACATGTAAGTGTTTCAATTCTTGGTGTGCTCGAAATAGATGCCCTTGGGAGGATCGCCAATTGGGCCGTTCCAGGAAAAAGTGTCCTCGGAGTAGGCGGGGCAATGGATTTATTAGAAGGCTCCAAAAGGGTAATTGTCACAACGATGCATACGAATACGGAGGGAGATTCAAAAATCGTCCATAAATTAACCTATCCGCTCACTTCGGAACGAAAGGTCGATTTAATTATTACGGATCTGGCTGTTTTCTCTGTTAAGGAAGATGGACTTCATTTAATCGAGCTGGCACCTGGAGTTTCCCTAGAGGAAGTACAACAGAAAACGGACGCACCGTTCCATTTTTCCGAGTCTTTTACTATAGGTAATGAGGTGATTGTGTAGTGGTTGTAATCGTAAATGCCTTTCGCACGGCTATTGGCAGCTTCGGCGGATCACTGGAGAAAACACCTCCAGAAGAGCTGGCAGCCCTCATCATGAAAAATAATTTATCAGCTGCCGGTTACAGCGCGAACATTGTCGATGAAGTAATCGTAGGCCAAACAAAGCAGAGTGCCCATGCTCCTAATATTGCCAGGGTGGCAGCCCTACTTGCCCATTTTCCTGAATCGATTCCAGCTTATACCGTGCATCGTCAGTGCGGTTCCGGTATGCAGGCAGTTGTAAATGGGGCAATGTCGATTTTAACTGGCCAAGCGGAGGTTGTTTTAGCCGGAGGGGTTGAAAGTATGTCGCAAGCTCCTCACTATACGATCGGTACACGATTCGGCCCCAATATAGGAGAGATGACTTTGTATGATTCGAATACGGAGAGTCAGCCAAAATCACAGCCAGAGGGGTTATACGGCCGATTTACAATGGGGCAGACCGCTGAATGGCTCGCTGAAAAATATAACATAAGCCGTCGTGAACAGGATGAATTTGCGTATGGAAGCCAGAAGAAAGCCAAACAGGCGATTGAAATGGGTCGTTTCGAAGAAGAAATTGTTCCTGTCCCGGTAAAGGAAGGGAAAAAAGGAATCAGACACTTTGCCATAGATGAATACCCAAGATTGACGGACCTTGAAAAGTTAGGAACACTAAATCCCGTTTTTCAAAAAGAAGGTACGATAACTGCCGGAAACTCCTCTGGGAGAAATGATGGAGCCTCAATCCTATTGTTGATGTCAGAAGAAAAGGCGAGACAGCTTGGAGTGATCCCACTCGCAAGCATTCGTTCCTTTGCTTCTGCGGGCGTTTCGCCAAAAGAAATGGGAATCGGCCCTGTGCCTGCAACCCAAACCGCCTTGATGAAAGCAGGCCTTCGTTTGGAAGATATCGATTTAATTGAATTAAATGAAGCATTCGCAGCGCAAAGTCTTGCGTGTCTAAGAGAATGGGGCATTAAAGGTGACAACGTGAATGTAAATGGTGGGGCGATTGCCTTAGGCCACCCGCTAGGCTGTACCGGCGCTAGAATTGTCACTACATTATGTCACGAGCTTGAAAAACAAAAACGGCAATTTGGCCTGGCGACGCTTTGTGTCGCTGGAGGATTAGGAATGGCTATGGTGGTGGAGAGATGGAGCGAATAGAAAAAGATTACGTGTTTCATCGAGATTTAAATAAGGAGTACCCGATCATTACTCACGGTGCAGGGTCTTACCTAATAGATGAAAACGGAAAAGAATATTTGGATGCTTGTTCAGGAGCGGTTGCAGCCAACTTGGGCCATGGGATTCCATCGATTGGGGAGGCAATGGCAGATCAAGCCAAAAAAGCGGCTTTCGTCCATACGTTGCGTTTTGAGACGAAAGCATTGCATCAATTGGCTGAAACAATCGGAAAAATGGCTCCCGACCAATTAAATAAAGTGTATTTCACAACCGGAGGTTCCGAAGCAAATGAAAGTGCGATGAAGCTGGCAAGACAATATCATCGGGATGCCGGCAGATCCCAAAAACATATAGTAATTGGGCGGTGGCAATCGTATCACGGTAACACGATCGGTTCCTTATCAGCAGGAGGGGACGTGAAAAGAAGGCATGCCTACACTCCTAATCTATTAAACTATGCCCATGTCTATTCACCGTACTGCCACCGATGTCCATATGATCGCAAGCATGATGATTGTCTATCCAACCAAAACTGGACATGTGTTACCGATCTTGAGAGGACCATTTTGGAACTTGGACCTGAGAACGTGTCCGCATTTATTGCGGAACCGATTGTCGGAAGCCAGCAAGGTGCAGTACCGCCGCCGCCAGGATATTTTGAAAAAGTCCGGGAGATGTGTGATCGTTACGAAATCGTCCTCATTATGGATGAAGTGATGACGGGATTTGGCCGTACTGGAACCAATTTCGCAACAGAACAGATTGATATTACGCCCGATATTATCACTTTTGGAAAAGGTGTATCAGCAGGATATGCTCCGCTGGCGGGAATGATTGTCCATGAACGGCTAGTCGAAGCTCTTATCCAAAATAGTGATGGAAAATTTATTCACGGTTACACCTATAGCGGGCACCCAGTAGCCGTTGCAGCCGGACTTGCCGCATTGGACTTATACAAGCGGGAAGGGGTACTAGATAACGTCATTAAACAAGGTGACTGCCTTTTCAACCGTCTTTTAGAATTAAAGCAAAAACATACTTATATAGCTGATGTTCGTGGCAGAGGTCTTTTAATCGGGATCGAGCTTGTAAGGGATCGGGCGCTTGATTTGCTGTTTGATCCTGATGAAAAAGCGGCCGAACGATTAAATGGAATTGCAATGGAACTCGGTGCCGTTTTTTATCCCGGTTCCGGCTCGATTGATGGCACAAAGGGGGAACACCTCATCGTCAGCCCTCCTTTAAATGCAACAAAAAAAGAAATAGATGAGATTGTGAGAATATTAGACGAATCATTGACAATATTCAGGAATCTAGAAAGAAAGGGCGAGATATATGAAACTACGAAATAAAACAGAAGAAATTCAAGAAAAAGCAAAAAAGCATCTTTCACCGGTCATGACAAGGGTCACAGAGTTAGTCATTGAAAAAGCACATGGCGCCAAATTTTGGACGACAGATGGCAAGGAATATATTGATTTCGTTTCAGGAGTCGCCGTCAATGCCGTCGGGCATACCAACATGAAAATGGTGGAAGCCATTAAAAAGCAAGCGGAAGCCTTGATCCATCTTGGATTGAACTATGGTTACTATGAAACGGCAGCGAATTTGGCGGAAAAGCTAGCTCAAATTACACCAGGAAATCTCGACACTGTCTTTTTCTCAAATTCGGGAGCGGAAGCGATTGACGGTGCACTTAAACTGGCAAAAGCAGCCACAGGCAGACCCGCGATCATTGCGTTTGAAGGATCATTTCACGGCCGTACCTTAGGAGCAACAGCGATTACAGCATCAAGCTCAAAATACCGTCGTTATTATGAACCGATTTTAGGCGAGGTGTACCATGCCCCATATCCTTATCCAAGCCAGCTGAAAAACATTAAAAAGGAAGATGCCGAAGAATATTGCTTGAATCAGCTTCAAAAATTATTCGAATTACGAGTCGATCCTTCGCGTGTCGCGGCTATCGTCATTGAACCTGTCATGGGTGAAGGAGGCTATTATCCGGCACCATCAAGCTTTTTACAGGCGTTAAGAAAGATTACAGAGGAACACGGTATTTTACTGATTTTTGATGAAGTTCAAACAGGATTCGGCCGTACAGGTAAAATGTTTGCCGCAGAGCATGCGAATGTGACTCCAGATATTTTAGTACTGGCTAAAGCCCTTTCTGGTGGTATGCCTCTTGGAGCAATTGTAGCGAGCCGTGAGCTTCATGAAAAATGGCCGACGGCAGGTCATGGTTCGACATTTGGAGGAAACCCCGTTTCATGTGCGGCGGCTTTGGCCAATATTGAGGTGATTGAGGAAGAGAAGTTGGTAGAGCGCAGTGCCAAACTGGGTGCGGAGATTGTCAGCCGCCTTCAAGACACACTCGGACATTTACCGGGCATTATCGATGTAAGAGGAGTCGGTATGATGATCGGGATTGAATTCGATTTAGAATCCGCACCATTGTACGTACCGCGAATCAAATCAAAAGCATTAGAACATGGCTTACTTATTATGAACTGTGGAGTAAGCGGACAAACGATCCGATTAATGCTGCCTCTTAATATAGAGGAGGATGTGCTCCATAATGGTTTAACGACTTTAGAAAATGTCATGACAGAAACCCTTTTAGGAAACTGATTTTGTTTCAAAAGACCGTAAAAAGGAGGCAAAGGTTATGTCCAGCCAAATTAAAACAGATATTCTTCAGGGTGATCTTTATATTAATGGTGAATGGGTAAAATCTCCCGAACAGTCCTATTTTGAGAGTATAAATCCGGCAACAGGGGAACTCGTCGGCCTATGTGCAGCAGCCACAACGGAGCAAGTGGATGAAGCAGTAGCAGCGGCAGACGAGGCCTATTCAAAATGGAAGAACACCCCTATTCCGGACCGGGCATCGTATTTAAACAAAGCCAGTCAACTTTTTGAAGCACGGAAAGAAGAACTGGCCCGCGTCATGACGATGGAGATGGGTAAGGTTGTAACAGAATCTTTGGCCGAAGTGGGAGTGGTTATCGCGACTGCTCAATATATGGCAGGCGAGGGGCGGCGCCTTTTTGGGGAAACGGTGCCTGCAGGATTTAACGACCGGAACGTAAGAATGGTTCGTGAACCTCTCGGTGTGGCAGCGTGCATCACACCTTGGAACTTCCCGGTTGCACTTGCTTCCTATAAGATCTTTTCGGCCTTGATTGCCGGTAACACCGTCGTATGGAAGCCAGCTTCAGAGGTGGCATTATCAGCAAAGATTTTCGTGGAAATCTTAGCAGAAACGGGATTGCCTTCAGGGGTAGTAAACCTAATTACTGGATCCGGCAGTATAGTGGGTCGAAGACTAGCTGATCATCCGGATGTGAAAGTCATTTCGTTTACAGGTTCAACAGAAGTAGGACAACAGCTGGCTGAAAAGAGCAGTAAAACGTTAAAACGAATTTCATTAGAATTAGGCGGAAAAAATGCCGTTATTGTCCTAAAGGATGCGGATCTGGAAAAGGCGGCAGACGGAATTGTAAAATCAGCCTTTACGACAACCGGTCAACGCTGTACGGCGGCAAGCCGTGTAATCGTCGAGCGGGCAGTGAAAGAACCGCTCGTTCAAAAGGTTGTTGAATTAACAAAGTCTATGAAAATAGGGAATGGACTTGAAGAGGGAATCCAAGTGGGCCCATTAGTAAATGAAGATCAGCTTCAACTAGTGGAGAAATATGTAAGTACAGCGATTAAAGAAGATGGAAAAATTGTGTCGGGTGGTCAGCGGGTGAAAGAATTGGGCGGTTACTATTATCATCCGACCATCATTGAGAATGTAAAACCTAATGGTACCATTGCACAGGAAGAAATTTTTGGTCCTGTACTCGCCATTATGGAAGTGGACTCGTATGAGGAAGCCATGGCGGTCAATAACGGGACGGTTTATGGGTTATCGACTTCTATTTATACGGAGAGCCTGCATTATGCGAACCGTGCAGCAAGGGAAGCGGTCAGCGGACTTGTCTATATTAATAATGGAACGTCCAATGCTGAAATGGGTGTTGCCTTTGGCGGGATGAAAATGTCCGGAAACGGTCACCGTGAAGTTTCCCATCATGCATTCGATGTAATGACAGAGTGGAAGTCGATCTATACCAACTATTGATCAACAACCATGTCTTTACAAGGGGGGAGAATATGAGAAAACATAGAATTGGTATCGCTTTCTTTTACCATGAATCCCACAGTTTTAGCCCATTGAAAACCGAGATTGAACATTTTCGTAATGAAGGTTACTTTATCGGCGATGAAATTTATGATGCCTATACAGGAACAAAAACCGAAGTTGGCGGGTTTCTTGATGTGTTGAAAAAGCAAGAGGATGTTGAAATCATACCGCTCCTTTGTGCGGCTGCGATTCCTGCTGGAGTGGTTTCAACTACTGCTTACTCAATCATCGAAAAACAAATGCTGGAATCGATTCGGAAGGCTGGCAGGCTGGATGGGTTATTACTGGCATTACATGGAGCTATGGTGGTGGAGGACCTTTTTGATCCGGAAGAGCATTTGCTGGGAAAAATCCGTGAGGTGATCGGGCTACATGTTCCGATTGCCACAACCCTGGACATGCACGCTAATTTGAGTGCAAAAATGATTGATTACACACCGCTTCACTTTGGATTCAAAACCTATCCGCATATTGACATGTATGAACAAGGCGTTCAGGCGGCTATCGCCTTATTAATGCAATTAAATGAAGGTATTTCGTTTTATGCTGCGTTTGAAAAATTACCGATGATTCCTCCTTCAATTAATATGAGAACGGCAGAGGGGCCGATGAGCAAAATGATAGAGTGGGCCAAACAAGCCGAAGAAGATGATGATATTTATAATGTTTCCGTCTTTGGGGGGTTTCCTTATTCCGATATCCCCATGGCCGGGGCAAGTGTACTGGTTGTTTCACTCTATCCGCAAAAAGGGGAAGAGACTGCTAAAAAGCTAGCTTCCTTGTTTTGGAGTGTAAGAGAAGAATTTATCATGGATCTGCCAGATGTTAGAGAAGGAATGAATCGGGCAATCTCGTTAGCAGATGACAAGCCGATTGTGCTGGCTGATATCTCAGATAATCCTTTAAGCGGCGGCAGCGGGGATACAACCGAGCTGCTTCGGGAAATGGTTCACAAAAATACTCCTGATACGCTGTTCGGAGGACTCTATGATCCCGAATCTATTGAAGCTTGCCGCAAGTCAGGAGTCGGAAACAAGGTGTCATTGTCTCTTGGGGGGAAAATATCGCCGGAATTTGGGGTACCTGTTCTGGTTGAAGCTACAGTTTTTGCCTTATCAGACGGCATATTTTACAATTCAGGTCCCTTCAATCAACATTTAAAAGTAGATTTAAAAGGTGCAGCTCATATTAGAGTCGGAAATATAGATATACTCCTTATTGGAAGGCCGATGTCAGCAAATGATCCGGAAATGTTTCGTCATATTGGCCTTGAGCCACAGGCAAAGCGAATACTTGGTTTAAAAGCAAAAAATCATTTCCGCGCTGCCTTTGAATCGATTGTTGGTCCGATTATTTATGTAGATGCACTGGGGGTTGCTTCCAATCGTTTAACCACTTTTACGTATCGTCATATTCCAAGGCCAATCTGGCCGCTTGATGAAATCCAATTTGAAGTCGAACAGAGGAGGAAAGAAACGTGGAGACATTAAATAAGTCCTATTTTGTTGAAGTACCAGCTTCATTGAATCCGGAACAGCTAACTATGATGATGGAGCTTGAAAAAGATGCCTTTCCTGGCTTTGGAGCAGTAGATGAACAGACGCTTATTCCGCTGACACGCTACGGTAAACTGATTCAATATTGGCAAACAGATGACCCAAGGCCGATTGCAGTTTGCGAACTGATGAGAGATTTCAAGGATATCCATAAAGCTTATATTTTTGGATTTTATGTCCGCTCCGACCAGCAGGGGAAAGGAATCGGAAAATTATTTTTACAGGAGATTTATCCCATTTTGAAACAGGATGGATTTCGCAAGGTTTGCCTAACGGTCAATGTTAAAAATGAGGCAGCAGTGAAGTTATATGAAAAAGTAGGATTTGCCATAAAAGAGACGAGATTAGATGAATTTGGCGAAGGAGAAAATCGCTATTATATGGAGTACCTCATTTCTTAATTAAGTAATGAGCAGGGCGAACGTATCTATAAAAATATGTTATTTATGGAGGGGCTAAGGATGAGAAATACTTTATTCACACCGAAAAGACATTGGAAAGAGATCGAGCTATGGAAGGATGTAACAGATGAGCAGTGGAACGATTGGGTGTGGCAGCTGACGAATACCATCAAAAATTTAGAAGACTTAAAGAAAGTAGTTAACTTAACACCAGAGGAAGAAGAAGGGGTAAAAATCTCAACGAAAACCATCCCGTTAAACATCACACCGTATTATGCCTCTCTTATGGATCAGGATGATCCAAGATGCCCGGTCCGTATGCAGTCTGTTCCGATTTCTGAGGAACTTCATAAAACAAGATATGATTTAGAAGATCCTCTTCACGAGGATGAAGATTCTCCGGTACCTGGGTTAACCCATCGTTATCCGGATCGCGTGTTGTTCCTAGTAACCAACCAATGCTCGATGTACTGCCGTTACTGTACAAGAAGACGATTCTCTGGACAAATCGGTATGGGCGTGCCAAAGAAACAATTGGATACAGCGATTAATTATATTGCACGCAATCCGCAAATTCGCGATGTGCTAATTTCCGGAGGAGACGGACTCCTGATTAATGACAATATTTTAGAATATATCTTAAAGAATTTACGGGAGATTCCCCATGTGGAAATTATTCGGATCGGTACAAGAGCACCAGTCGTGTTCCCTCAGCGCATTACAGAAAATCTTTGCAATATCTTGAAAAAGTACCATCCAGTTTGGTTGAATACACATTTTAATACGTCGATTGAAATTACCGAAGAATCGAAACGTGCTTGTGAAATGCTGGCCAATGCTGGGGTACCTCTTGGTAACCAGGCGGTTATTTTAGCAGGTATTAACGACAGTGTACCAATCATGAAACAACTAATGCATGATCTTGTGAAAATCCGCGTTCGTCCGTACTATATCTACCAATGTGATTTATCAGAAGGCATCGGCCATTTCCGTGCGCCGATCAGCAAAGGTTTGGAAATCATGGAAGGCCTTCGCGGTCATACATCTGGTTATGCCGTTCCAACGTTTATTGTAGATGCACCGGGTGGAGGCGGTAAAATTCCATTGCAGCCGAATTATATTATTTCTCAAAGTGCAAATAAGGTGGTTTTACGTAACTTTGAAGGTGTCATCACCTCTTATCCTGAACCGCAAAACTACCTGCCAGGAAGTGCGGAGGATTATTACAAAACCGTTTATCCTGAAGTATTTGAAAAGTTTGAAAGTAATGGGGTGCTGTCCATTATTGACGATACAAAATTTAACCTAACACCTGAAGGATTAAAGCGGCTGGACCGCAGGAAAACGTATAAGGAAAATCCTGAACATAGTTCTTTAAAGGATAAACGTGAAAAGCGGGATGAGTTAAAAGAGAAAAAGTTCCAGGCGCAAATGACTAAGTATGTAACGGTCGGAGCAGAGGAGGAATAATGTTGGTTTGTCAATGGTGCGAATCTGACTTAACAAGCAAAACTAGTAACACCGTGTATTGGGAGCTTCCTGATGGAACGAAAGTAATCGAAATTCACAACACACCAACCATTCAATGCTTGGAATGCGGAATGAACTATCAAACTGATAGTACTGTGAAAGAAATTGAGGATCAACTCTATTTAATTGATAACTCTATGCTCGAAAAAGTTATGACGTATGACACACTCATGGCTGTTCCACGCTTATTGAAGCGAAACTACTTTGATTTTTCAAAATAAATAGTGGGCTGTCTCCCGTTTTTTAATAAAAAGAAGAATTGAATCTATGGACCATTTATCCCTATCGAAACTTAGCTGGGATAAATGGTCCTGTAAATCATGCAAGATTTTGAGTTCAAAAGTGAAGGGAGATAGGACATGGAAGCAATCAAAAGCCATAATCACGACCGTAATAATCAGAAATATCAGAATGTTAAAGAGGAGAAACCGCACATAAAACGAAACTTAAAGGCACGTCACATGACAATGATTGCCATTGGCGGTTCAATCGGTACAGGATTATTTTTAGCGACTGGGGCGTCGATCCAAACTGCTGGACCTGGCGGGGCGCTAATCGCATATGGAGCAATCGGCATCATGGTCTACTTTTTAATGACTAGTCTTGGAGAAATGGCGACCTTAATGCCTGTTTCGGGCTCCTTTGCAACGTATGCGAGCCGTTTTGTCGACCCGGCGTTTGGGTTTGCGCTCGGGTGGAATTACTGGTTCAATTGGGCTGTGACACTTGCAGTTGAAATTGTTGCATCTGCTATTATCATGAAGTTTTGGTTTCCGGATGTACCCAGCATCGTTTGGAGTGTACTGTTTTTAGGGGTCATCTTTTTATTGAATGCTTTGTCGGTTAAAAGTTACGGAGAATCCGAGTATTGGTTTTCCTTGATAAAAGTAGTGACAATAATTGTCTTTATTGGTGTAGGTCTGTTGACGATTTTCGGTATACTGGGCGGACATTTTATTGGATTTAAAAACTTTACAATAGGTGATGCTCCGATCCATGGGGGCGTAATGTCAATTTTAGGGATTTTTTTCATTGCCGGTTTTTCCTTCCAAGGAACCGAACTCGTGGGGATTGCTGCAGGAGAAAGTGAAGATCCTCAGAAAAACGTTCCAAAGGCGATTCGACAAGTATTTTGGCGTATTCTCCTATTCTATATCGTTGCCATTGCAGTGATTGGCCTTATTATTCCTTATACAAGCCCCAATCTTTTAGGCGGGGACGTTGACACCATTGCGGTCAGCCCGTTTACCCTTGTTTTTAAGCAAGTGGGCATTGCATTTGCAGCATCGGTAATGAATGCAGTCATATTGACATCGGTTTTATCCGCGGGGAATTCCGGTCTATATGCTTCAACACGTATGCTTTGGTCGATGGCAAAAGACGGACAGGCGCCAAAATTTTTACAAAAATTAAATACTCGTGGGATCCCAATGAATGCGCTTGTCTTAACGACGATTATAGGAGGCTTCGCCTTTTTAACATCGATTTTTGGTGACCAAGTATATACTTGGTTATTAAATGCTTCAGGTTTAACCGGATTTATCGCCTGGCTTGGAATTGCTGTCAGCCACTACCGTTTTAGGAAAGCTTTCACAGCCCAGGGCAGGGACTTGAATGAACTACAATTTACAGCGAAATGGTTTCCCCTCGGTCCGATTCTCGCTTTTATGATGTGTATAATTGTGATTTTAGGCCAAAATTATCAAGCCTTTTTAAATGGTGAGATTGATTGGTATGGAGTAGCTGTTTCCTATATTGGGTTACCTATTTTTTTGGCACTATGGATTGGGTATAAGATTGTTCATAAAACGAAGGTCGTTCCACTGCAGGAGTGTTCTTTTGAAGAGAAGTAGTCTTTATAGAAATATGTAATTCGTTTCACTTCGAACTATATACCTAAGTTTATTTAGATGGTTTTTCAGAAGAAACTTCTATCCCTATGGGTAGAGGTTTTTTTATGTTGGGTCCATGAACATAGATGCGGTGTTTTTCCGCTTCTATTACTTTTTTACTGATATTTTATTTTTAATGTAGAAGATTCCAGATTAAGTAAATAAAAGTTTAACTTAGTAAAGGGTGGGTATAAAGTAAGTAGCTACTCTCCCCCCATATCCTATCTACTAACTTTGACTATCTTTCTGATAGTCCTTTTTTTTGGCTGAGAAGGAAATGGACCAGATCCACCATTGACGTCATCTTCGGACAGCAGAGGGCCAAAAAAATAAGAGAGCTGACCGAACTCGGGTCACCTTCGGAAAAGAGCAGGCAAAAACATCAAAGAGCTGTCCGAATCTGAGTCATCTTCGGACAAGGCAGGGTGAAAAATCAAAGAGCTGTCCGAACATGGGTCGCCTTTGGACAAGAACGGGCAAAAAAATAGGAGAGTTGTCCCAATATGTTTGAACTATCTAGTCAGGCATCTATGGCATGGAATAAAGTTTTTTCTTAAAATGGGAATTATCAGAATCTAAAAAATCATTAACAAATTTAGACAAATAGAAGAGAAGAATATATACTTATAATCAGGAAAAAGCATGAAAAGAGGAGAAATAATGGATATAAAACGTCAGAATGTCGATTTTGGTAATTCTATCTTTCAAACCCTTGTGGATGGATATTATTTTGAGATTCCTACCAATGTAGTAGAATTAACGAAGGAAAAAGCAGACGGCCACTTTCCGTCTACTTTTAATGATCCCCAATTCCTTCTTCAAAATATGCTCATTTCAACTACAATTGACGGTGTAGAGAAATATTATCTAGTGGGCGATTCAGCAGAAAAACAGGTGTTAGGAAACATTCATATCAACAAGCTTCATGATAAAACAGAATCTGAGATTCCCTATGTGATGTTCCTGGCGTCAGTTGCCTATTACAATGTATTAAAAGGAAACAGCAAAGAAGATAACCAAGTTAACATTAATTATTTTTCAACCATGCTTCCCATTTGGTTACTTAAGAAAACTAACAAGTTCAGTGATATGCAACATAAAATGGCCAGCAGATTTGAAGGGGAGCACCAAGTAGCGATTTTAACTCCAGGATTAGAAAAAGTTGTAACGATTCATGTCGAAACTAGTAAATGCCGGATTGAAAGTGAAGTTGCTCGCTGGGCCATTAAAAAAGATTTTGATTTGCAGGATCGTGAGGAAGCAAATTCATTTAATAACGTTGAAAACCTCATTGTCGATTTAGGGGGTGGGACCGTTGATCTTGCCTTGCTTCAAGCAGGACTTCATGCTCCTAAGAGCAGGGATTCATTGAACTGTTTCACTGACATTTCGTATTTAAAACACATCGAAAAATTGAGAAATGAAAAGTTACTCGAGTACTTTGATGATGTTCGCTCACTTGAAGAATTCATAATCAAAACAATCGAGAAAACAAAAATGGAGCAGCGGGATGGAAATAGTGGTAAAAAAGTGGATCTTACAGAGCAAATCCATGAGTCATTAAGAGAGTATACGCAAATTTTACTAACAAAAATTGAAAACACCTTCCCATCACCTAAGGATAAGGTCTATAAATATGTTTATATAGGCGGAATCGCCGGAATCCTTAAACAATTCATCGAAGAATCGATTGATACGAGGTATGGCGTCGAAATTAGAGAGCAAAATCATCTATTCCTGCCTGATGCAAGAAAGTTAAATTTATTTGGTCTAGAAATTTTAAGCAGGCATGAAACAAACGTAGTTTCCGCATAAGAGGGGAGAAGAACGTATGAGCAACAAAGAACATCTTCTTGATGATAAGTCCGCATTCGGATTACACACTATCTATTCAGATCTAACCGCACAGATGTTTGCACCATTTTACGCTCTATCAAACTTTTTTTTAACTCCTGCAACTCGCCAAAGGGATGTGTCCAGTTTAACGAATATGGAATCAGGAAGTAAAAACGAACGTGTAGGGTTGACTTTGAATAGTTCGAAAATCTCTCCAAAGGTGTATTCATTTCTTGAGCAAAAAGCACAGGCAAATGAGTTGGAGGATTATATAACGAATCTTGTTGTTCAGGATTTGGATAAATTAAAAAAAGAAGAGACAATAACCTTAATAGATTCACTTCGTGAAGAGTTCTTAGGTAAGATCAATTTACTTAAACAAGAATTTGCCTCTGGTTCCACAGCTGATCCTATTGGGATGGGGTCCCTCCCAGCTAACGAGATAAGGGATTTTATAACGAAGCTCGGTGAGCAAAAATTAGATAAAGATCAATTTCAAGCATTGTTAAAGTCTTTTCGCAGCGAGCTATTAAGTGAGATTAACCAACTTAAAAAGGAACTTACTTATCGTCCTGTTGATCCTGCTCATTCAAATAACACAAAGCCTGTTATGGAACACGCTAAAAAAGTGAACGATTTGAAAGAAGGGCAATTACTTAAAAGTGATCAAGTGACAGGGACGATTGAAGAAGTTATCGATATTGATTTTTAAAATATCAAAAAACGCCTTCGAATTTCAGATTTGAAGGCGTTTTTTGGGTATTTCTATTTTAAAATTGCCCATCAATGATGAAATCCATTGTCGTATTTTGTGTCATGTGGTATTGGCCCATCCAAGGAATCAAGATAGGAGACAGCCTGTTTGAGGTTCATCATGAATAATTGAGCTAAGTCCATGGAAAATCCATTTCGAACCACAATACGCATAATGGTTACTTCTTCCATGTTTGGAGGTAAAGGATAAGCAGGCACTTGCCAGCCAAATATGCGCAATTGTCGAGACAAGTCATAAAGATTCCAGTTTGATGTATGTCCTTCTTTCAATCGCCATGCAAATACCGGAATATCTGAGCCATCTGTCAGTAGTTCAAAAGGTCCCATTTCAAGAATCTCTTTACTGAGGAAATGCGCCACTGTCTGAGAAGTCTTTTGCACCTCATAGTATCCTTCTTTGCCTAGCCGCAGAAAGTTATAGTATTGTAGGAGTACTTGTGCACCTGGTCGAGAGAAATTCAGGGCAAACGTCGGCATGTTCCCGCCTAAATAGGATACTCGAAAGATGAGTTCCTCAGGAAGATCTTCGGTCTCACGCCAAATGATCCATCCAAGCCCCGGATAAACTAATCCATATTTATGGCCGGAAACATTGATGGACTTCACCCTTTGCAACCGAAAATCCCAGACTAAGTCTGGTTGAAGGAACGGTGCTATAAATCCTCCTGAAGCAGCGTCTACATGTATCGGAATATCGAGACCCGTTTTGGCCTGATGCTCGTCCAAGGCTTTCGCAATTGCGGCGACCGGTTCGTAAAGACCGGTATAGGTCTCCCCAAATATCGGAACCACACCGATCGTATTTTCGTCTACGGCAGCAAGTACTCCTTCGGGATCCAAATAAGGATGATCTGGGCTAATGTTCACATATCGCGGTTCAACTTCCCAATAGTTGGCGAATTTTTCCCAAACGACCTGAACGGCAGAACTAAATACGATATTTGGCCGGTCAATTGGCTTCCCTTGTTTTTTTCGTGCGTTTTGCCAGCGCCGCTTTAATGCAAGGCCCCCGAGCATACACGCTTCCGACGATCCTGTTGTCGAAACGCCTATCGTGTTGTGAGGGTCGGGCGAATTCCAGAGATCTGCTAAAATTCGAACACAGCGTTCCTCTATCGCTGCAGTCTGCGGGTATTCGTCCTTATCAATCATGTTCTTGTCGACTGATTTAGCATATAAACTTTCTGCTGATGGCTCCATCCAGGTGGTTACGAATGTTGCAAGATTAAGACGGGCATTCCCATCAAGTGCAATTTCATCCTGGACAATTTGATGCGCGGTTTCAGGTAACATGCCTTGATCGCGCATACGAAAACGGGGAACGGCCTCTTCTCCTTTACGAGCGAATAGGGGATTTATAGAAAATTCTTTAGACAACATCCCTTGCTCGATTTGCGTGCGGCGCGGGTGCCAATGCGGCATAAAGGTTCCACACTCCTTCATGGGAATTAGATTTCTTATATTGTTTTGTCAATAAATGCCGTAAAATATTCATAACACAAAGATTCGTCCATCGATGAAAGCTAATTAATTGGATGAAGTAAGAATCCGTAAAAGGATGGATGAGAGAAATTAATCTGATTAGCTGGAATGGGAGTGAACCAAAAAATGGTATCCGTGATTGGTTGGAGAATCATAAAATGTTTCCCGGAGAGATACACTTATTTTTAATCATTCGAGCTTTTAACTGAATCAACGAAATAGACTCCAATTGTTTAACACAATTGGAGTATCCTTGAATGATAATCAGAGTGAGTCATATTATGATCAAAATGGATACTGGCGATTTTTTGTTTGAATGGAAATCCATTTTGTAACGGTGAATTCTTCTACCACCCATGGATTTCCAAACCGGCCTAATCCGCTCGCTTTATTTCCCCCAAATGGAATATTCGGTGCATCATTCACCGTTTGGTCGTTGATATGGGTCATTCCGCTATCAATTTGTAATGCAAGATTTTCCCCATTTTTTAAGTCGTTTGTAAAAATGGCAGAACTTAAGCCGTACTCTGTATCGTTAGCGAAGGCAATGGCTTCTTCATCTGTTTCCGCTTTGATAATGGTAACAATCGGAGCAAAAAGCTCGGTTTGCGCCAACTTACTTGAATTTTGAACATCTGTAAAAACATAGGGTGTAAGGATATTGCCAATCTGTTGTCCTTCCAAGGCGACAGTTACTCCTTGTTTTTTCGCTTCTTCAATATACCGCAGTGCTTTTGCTAACTGTTGCTTATTCACTAATGGCCCGATGACGGTGTTTGGATCACTTGGATCGCCATAAGGAAGCTGTTTGGCCCGTTCTACAAATTTGGCGACAAACTCGTCATATTTGTTTTTGTGAACGATGATCCGGTTGATTATCATGCAAATTTGGCCCTGGTGGACAAATTTCCCAAAAATAGCGGCCTTGACGGTTTGGTCAATGTCTGCGTCAGAAAGAACAATAAATGGGCTGTTTCCGCCAAGTTCAAGTGCAACCCGCTTTAAATTCTGGCCGGCTATGGCTCCGATATGGCGCCCAACCGCAGTAGAACCAGTAAAACTGATGAGTTTCGAAATCGGGTTTGACAACATTTCATCACCGATTTCGTTAATATCCGTTAAGATCACATTTAATACACCTTTAGGTAAACCAGCGTATTCAAACGCTTTTGCAATGATCGTACCGCCGGAGAGGGCAACTTGGATATCAGGCTTGTGGACAACACTATTTCCAAGGGCAATGGCCGGGGCGATTGTCCTCATTGATAAATTCATTGGAAAATTAAAAGGAGAAATGGAAGCAATCACGCCCAATGGCAGACGGTGTATATGATTTAATTTGGCATTTACCGCACCTGGAACTTCTCGCACTTTACCGATTTCATCAGCAAATTTTATCGACTCCTCTAAAATTTCAATGGTTAGATGGAATTCGATATTAGCTTTTAACACAGTACCTCCTGTCTCAAGACCAATCGTTCTGACAATCTCTTCCCGATTCCTGTTTAAATAATCCATTGCTTTATGGAGAACGGCTCTTCTTTCTTCAACGGTTGACTTTGCCCATTGCTTCTGTGC
The DNA here is from genome assembly GCF_036965645.1 of Neobacillus drentensis. Lineage (GTDB taxonomy): Bacteria > Bacillota > Bacilli > Bacillales > Cytobacillaceae > Neobacillus > Neobacillus drentensis_D. The sequence goes on along the minus strand of NZ_JBALPZ010000111.1, from coordinate 6,303 downwards.
TTCTTGGGCAATTTGAAATGCTTCATCCAACTGTTCTTTTGATGCTAAGCGAACGGACGTAATGACTGAATCATCATATGGGTTCAAAATATCATAGGTTCTTTCACTTTGGCCCTCAGTCCATTTCCCGTTGATAAAACTCTGATTTAACACCCCAACTGCTTGCATGAAAAAACTCCTCCCATCAATAAGTTGAATTTGTAGCGCTTTCAAAAAAGTAGAACGTAGCTATGTACAGTTATAATATTAAAATATTTAACTGAATAGTGCGAATTCTAGCAACGATATTTTGGGAAGTAAACTCAATTGTTGCTATATATGCAACTTGGATAAAAAAATTAATTCCAGTCTAGCAAATTAGGAATCAATGGACCGTTCGTCTATACTTTTTTGTATGTTTTAATCAATTGCTTAATAAATGCATTCATCGTGTTGTCTATAAATAAATCTTTTTTATAAACGATCCCGATCATTTTTCGGAAGTCACGGTCCGTGATCCGTACCTGCCTAATCTTATAATCGTGAATGGTAGAAAGATAGGACTTTGGAAGAATGGTGGCTAAGTCATGGTCCTTTTTTACAAGTTGAAGCAGTGCCTCTACCGTCGAAAACTCAATTCTGGGTTGGATGGTGAAGCCTGCCTTTTGACCCTCCTCCTCAAAAAAGTGACGCATGGTAAATTGATGGGGCAGCAGGGTCAGCGGATAGGTTTGCAATTCTTTTAGCTTAATAGAGTCGATCTCTGCAAGTTCGTGACGATGGGAAACGACTAAATAAAATTCCTCTTCAAAAAGTGGAATCGTTTCGAGCCGATTGTCTTCTTCCATTAAAAATGTTACTCCCAAGTCTAATTGGTTCTCTAAAAGCCTATGAAAGGTCTCTTTCGTTCTCAAATCAATGATCGAAAGCTCGATGCCGGGATATTGTTCATGAAAGGATAAGACTGGAGATGTGAGTAAATGTCCCCCTGAACATCCAATCGACAATTTCCCTCTTAAAATTCCCCTTACGTCCTTGATTTTTGTACTTGCTTGTTCCAATTCAAAAAAGATTCTCGAGCAATGATCCAATAGAATGTTTCCGGCATAGGTCAAACGTACTTTTTTCCCGGCCCGGCTGAACAGGGGGGTACCTAGCTGGGCTTCCAACAGCCGGATTTGCTGACTTAATGTGGGCTGGCTGATTCCTAATTTTTCTGCGGCTTTTGTAAAATGTAATTCCTGAGAAACGGTTACAAAATATTCTAATAGACGAAACTCCACTAGCTTCACAACCTTTTTAATAGTTTATAACTATGATAATCATTAAAAATATTATATTGAACAATGAAAGGGTTTACAAATATAATGGCATTAAAGTTTTAAAAGTCTAAATATTCCCAATAGTTATTAAGAATTTAAACCGAAGGACAGGAGATGTGAGTATGTCTAGTGAAAAAACTTCTATGGCATTAGTTGAAGTTGAGGCTAAAAATTTCAAGTACACAACTTCCACCGCTTTAATGGAGGCGCTTCAAGAATCCGGCGTTTCTTTCATTTTCGCAAACTTAGGAAGTGATCATCCGGCTATTATAGAGAGTTGGGCGCAGGCTCAATTGGAGAACAAAGAATTCCCGCAAGTGATCATTTGCCCGCATGAAATGGTTGCCTTAAGTGCTGCACATGGATTTGCACAGGTCAGTGGAAAAACCCAGGCTGTTTTTGTTCATGTTGAATGTGGAACCCAAAACATGGGTGGGGCAATACATAATGCCGCTAGAGGAAGAGTACCTGTATTTATACTTGCCGGGGCTTCACCATATACGCAGGATGGAGAACTACTAGGAAGCCGGAATGAACATATTCACTGGCTCCAGGATGTGTTTGACCAGCGAGGAATTGTTAGGGAATATGTGAAATATGACAATGAAATCCGAACAGGGAAAAATGTAAAGCAGTTGGTTCAGCGGGCGCTGCAAATAGCAGAGAGTGATCCAAAGGGACCCGTCTATTTAATGGCAGCCCGTGAGGTGTTGGAAGCAGAAATTGACCCTCCAGCAATTGATCATCGGGGCTGGAAACCACTTTCTTCGTGTGCGATTGCACCAGACGATGTAGCAAAACTTGCCGAGAATCTGATTAAAGCCGAATATCCTTTAATTGTCACTTCCTACCTTGGCCGAAATCCGGACGCGGTTTCGGAGTTGGTCAAGCTTAGCGAGAAGTTAGCGATTCCTGTATTGGAGTCCGTACCAAATTATGTGAATTTTCCAGCTGACCATTCGATGCATGTAGGCTATCAGTGGAATGCTCCTGTTCAAAATGAAGTACTAAGTCAAGCTGATTTTATTCTGGTCATTGATAGTGACATTCCTTGGATTCCATTAGTCAATAAGCCGGCTGAAGGATGCGCTATTTCTTATATTGATGTAGATCCATTAAAAGAGAAAACACCACTTTGGTACATTCCGTCTGAAAGCTTTTTTAAAGCGGATTCATTTGTGGCTCTTCAGCAGTTAAATTCCTATATCGACAGTGTTAAGGATATAAAACAAGAAAAAATATCTAACCGCTACCTCAACATTGCTACGATCCATTCGAAACAAAGAAAGGAATGGAAAGAGAATGAGAATTTACAGAACCCGGCCATCATTACACCCCAATTTTTAACAGCCTGTATTCGCGAGGCGATTGATGAAAATACGATTGTGATGACAGAGTCCATTACGAATTATGATGTTGTTTCCAAACACCTTCCACGGAATACGCCTGGAACGTTATTTGGAAGTGGGGCAAGCTCACTTGGTTGGCACGGTGGTGCCGCCATTGGTGCAAAGCTGGCAGCTCCGGAGAAAATGATTGTCAATCTTACAGGGGACGGGACTTATATTTTCAGTAACCCGACACCAGTCCACTGGATCTCAAGGAAATATAGCGTTCCATTCTTAACGGTGATTTATAACAATCATGGCTGGGGGGCGCCAAGGATGTCAACATTGGGTGTACATCCAAATGGAATTGCCAGTCAAACCGATCAATTTTGGGTGAATTTTGACCCAGTGGCGGATTTATCGAAAGTAGCCGAAGCCGCTGGCGGAGCTTATGCTCAAATTATTGAAAGACCAGAGGAACTGATGGACAGGATTGTCAAGGCAATCGAGATTGTCAAAAGCGGTAGATCGGCTGTGTTAGATGTACGGCTTCAGAATGTGTCTCAACAGCAACTCTAAGTGCTGAACTAATGTGTCCGAGTCACTCTAAATTTGGCACAACAAAAATTAAAAAATTGAAATATAAATTGAGGAGGAGAATGGATGAAGAAAAAGGGCTGGCAACGCTATCACACTATTTGGGCAATGTTGTTTTTAGGATGGTTTGTTTCCTATATTGACCGGACAGCAACCGGACCTGTCATTACATGGATGATTGACAATAAAGTGTCGTTCCTGTCAAATGTACCAAATCCACATGGATTAGGAGGATTAATCGGCAGTTTATTCTTTGCCGGTTTTATGATGAACCAATATCCTGGTGGTTCCATTGGGGATAAATTTGGACACCGGACCGTTGTGGTTTTAAGTATTGTATGGGCAGGGATTACGACCCTATTCACTGGGTTTATCACGGGCTTAATCCTCTTTGTTCTTTTACGTGTGTTATTGGGATTGGGAGAAGGGGTCTTTTATTCCAATGACCGCTCCTATATTGTCTATCATTCTCCAAAGGAAAAAGTCGGACTTGGAATGGGCGTTGTTATTACCGGACTTTCGGTTGGACTAACTGTCGCGACTCTTGGTGTCCCGCTCCTTCTCAACGCGATGGAACCAGTGATGGGTAAAGAGGCATGGCGCTCTCCTTTTATCATACTTGGTGTTATTACTTTAATCGCTTCACTCCTAATTTATAAATATATGAAACCTTTATCTGGATCTGTTCAGAAAATGAACCCAGAATCTCCGGCAGTCAAAGAAGTGTACGGAAGTGCCTTTCTGTTAATGGTGAAGTATGCAGCTGTTTTCGTGATTATCATAATGGGCATTTACTTTGCTGCATTAAAATTGGGGTTATCCGATATTTCCATTGCATTTATTTTAGTCTGTCTTTGTCCGCTCTTTATTGTTTTCCTATATAAAACGCGAAAATCTGAAATTCGTCCTGTTTTAGCGAATAAAAACTTAATTTTCCTTTACGTTTCCTTTATTCCGGTTATTTGGCACTTGTGGCTGTATGGTTATTGGTCCGTATCTATTGTGAAGGATTTTGGCGGCGGGGCACTCGTTGCAGCAGCACTAGTTGCTTCCTTCAATGGTATTGCTGGAATTGTTGGCTTCCCAATTGGAGGAAAGATTTCCGATATGGTAGCTGGAACGGAAAATGGCAGGCGTAATGTTCTGGCCATTATGACAGCATTACTGACCGTATCTATCTTTATATTTGCTGCTTATGTAATGACGGGTCATAACAATCCTGTTATCATGTCCATTATTTTGTTTGTATCCGGGTTATTCTTCTTTGCTCTTCAGCCAGTGTCGCATGCTTTGAATGCTGAGATTGCCCCTGAAAATAATCGCGGTGCAGCTTTTGGAATGTTTAATTTTATTTCAGAGATTGGGGCTGTTCTTTCTCCGGTTGTCTCAGGTGTTCTTCGTGACATTACAGGAAGCTGGGGAGCGCCGCTGTTGCTGGATGGTGTTCTCCTTGCAGCAAGCTGTATCCTTGTTTTATGCGTCAACCGAGGAGTTTCCACGCAAATGAGCTTAACTGTTGAAAAATAAATAATGGAGGATAAAATAAATGCAATTGTTTAGAAAAACATTGGATGAAAAAGCGTTCCAACTATTAAAAGAAAAAATGGAGCAAGGACTACTGCCCCAGTGGGTCATCACAGATCCGGATCTTTATGAACTGGAAATTGAAAAAATATACGGACATACATGGCAATTTCTAGGACATGAATCGGAGTTGAAAGAGCCAGGCAGTTATGTAACAAGGTGGATGGTAAATGATCCTATTCTTCTCGTGAAAAATCGCAATGGTGAAATTAACGCCTATCTAAATTCTTGTACACATCGCGGAACACAGCTTTGCACAGCTGACAGAGGAAACAAAAAGTCTTTCACCTGTCCTTATCATGGCTGGAGCTTTAATCTTGATGGGGATTTAATCGGCATCGTTGCAGGTAATAAAGTGTACGGTGAAGAAATGGATAAATCCGAATGGGGCCTACGTAAAGTCCCGCAGATTGGCATTTACCAGGGGATGATATTTGGAAACCTTGATCCAAATGCGGAAAGTCTGGAAGACTACCTAGGTGATATGAAGTGGTATTTAGATATGATGATGGGCAGAAGTGATGGTGGAATGGAAGTCATTGGGCTGCCACAGCGCTGGGTAGCAAAAGCGAATTGGAAGGCAACCGCGGAAAATTTTGCTGCTGACCCCTACCATGTCCAAACAACTCATCGTTCTACCGTTGAAATGGGAATAAGTCCAGAAGACCCGCTTTATGCGGGTTACGGACACCAGGTAGTCATGGATCATGCACATGGAATTAATGTGATCACATCTAAAACAGGGCAAGCTAGAGTGCCATTTCAGGGAACTCCTGAATCGATGTGGCCGATGTTTAAGAAAAACGTAACTCCGGAACAATATGACATTCTCTCAAGAGTGACGGTGTTTGTTGGCGGCGTGTATCCAAATCTTTCCTTTGTCAGTCCGATACATGGGACAGAAGGACATTTGCACAATTATTTGAATTTCCGGCTATGGAGACCGATGGGACCTGATAAAGTAGAGGTATGGTGCTGGTTCTTTATTGATAAAGCGGCTCCGAAGGAATATAAGGAAGCAGCTTATAAAGGTTATTTAGGATCATTTGGTCCGACGGGAACACTTGAGCAGGATGATACGGAAACATGGGCACGAATTGTCGAAGTAAGCAGCGGATTGATGATGCGGGATAAAGAATTAAGCTATAACAACGTCAGCAACTATTTAATGGGAATGAACCGGATTGAACCGGATGAAAATTTTCCTGGTCCCGGAACTGCCTATCCAACCTGCTATCTTGATGCAATCTCTAGAAAAATGCACGAAGAATGGCTTGAGTTGATTTCAAAGGATCTCTTTGTTAAGGAGGGAGTGTAAATGGGTACTAACGTTCAAATGAGAATCTCTCCTGAGGTGGAATTAGATATTACTCGTTTTCTTCATAAGGAGGCATATTTTTTAGATCACCGAAAATATAGAGAATGGCTCGAATTGCTATCTGATGAAATCGAATATCGTATGCCACTAAGAGAAACGGTAGAAGGTGTTGGAG
>NZ_JBALPZ010000110.1:3044-15817 GCF_036965645.1 Neobacillus drentensis | reverse complement strand
ACTCCACCAAATGTTTCTGAAGGCTGCCAGCCTCCTTACACAATAATCAAGATAAGTTAGATCATCCTCTCTGCCTAGGTCCGCAAATCCCCATCTGTCATATGGGTGGAACAAAATTAAATCTGCCTCAATACCTATATTGGAAAGTGCTGATAATTGACTCTCCAAATGTTTCCAAAATTCAACGTTTGGCTGATTAACATCCCACTTTCCTTCTCCATTTTTTTCGAAAGGAAAAAACTCAGGTTCATTCGTGTTATACGTATAACTTTTAGGAAATACGCACATACGAGCCTTATTAAATGGGCTTTTGGAGAGTGTTTCAATTGTCTTTTCAATAAGCTGCCTTGGTTGATGAATCCAAGCATATAACGTGGTTCCGAAGGGAATATATCTTGTACCATCGGCATATTGAAAATTCATACCATTCACAACAACAGGCCCATGATTATTTCCCGTTTCTCTTATACATTCAAATTCACCAGATTCATTAATCTCTTCTTCCGCTTTTAGACTTAACTCATAATGCCATATACCTACTTCATCAGGCATAAATCTAATTAGATATTCACCATTTCCATTGTAGAATCCGTTAATTTTAACCGTTTTATCATCTTTTCTGAATGTTCCAGTAAAATCCACCTTAACGTTTGATTTAGATGGTTCCGTGCCTCTAACGCTTCCCTCAAATATATTATATTTTTCTATTTTTTTCATATAATGCTCTCCTCTCTATTTTTGACTCTTTTGTGGTTTTTGTGGACCTTTCCCCGTTGTCTTTACTACATTTTCATATACTATTTTTCCATAATACAACTTGTCATGTATTTCAACAATTCTATTTAATTTATAAAATTTCTACTATATTTATTGAAGTTTGTTGTGAATCATAAATCTTAAAAAATATAAAGGGATTCCCCCTAAATGGAGAAAAACCCTTCTTTAAATAGAATAAAGTACAATGTTCATATTCTATCTATTAATTGCTTTATTATATTTGGATCGCCTTTAGCGCAATATATGGCTTAGAGGGAAGATTAATAGTTGAACCACCTGTAAATTCTCCTTCTAAATGCGATATGGTCATCTCCCATGTATCAATAACTTCTATTTTGTACCTCTCGTTTTCCGAAAATGGCAATACTTTAGAAGAAGGTCTACTATCACCAAAATAGGCAAGTAAATACTCCTCCCCTATTTTCCCTGCAAAAACGGTCCATTCAAAATTAAACGGCTTTAACCCTTTTACTGGTCCATCTTCGATGATAGATCGCAAGAAGGCAATTCGGCTTGGACTCTCGCCATAAAGCTTACCTCCATGGGACCACCAAATAATTTCATTAGGATTCATAAATGTCTCACCATGTGTAACATAACCGCCTTGGGAAACACCTTCCCAAAAACATTGAACCATTCTTTCAGCAGTGAGATTTCCCCATCCATGATTAAAATTTCCCTCATATCGACATTCATCAAAAATGATAGGCTTCTCATATAACTCTAGTAAATCCATAACCATGGAAGTATCAGGATGCTGAATGCTTGCATGTGTTACCCACGGCTTACTATGATCATACCAATGCGTATTACTGCGATTGTCTGGACGATGCCAATTATGAATCGATCTTAAGTGCTGTGATGGATCTTCTTTTTGAATTAATTTAAACAGATCATCCCATTCAGCCATCGGACGACTTTCAATGAGATCATATTCATTCGCTAATGACCACCAAATATTTCGAAAAGAAGCCAAACGAGCTATTAAATAAGAAAGGTAACGCTGGTCTACCTCTATTCCCATATTTTTAAATCCCCATCTGTCATATGGATGAAATAAAATTAAATCGACTTCAATATTTAACTCTTCTAACCTTACTATTTGCTCTTCCAGATTATCGAAAAAACAGGTATCAAAACGGCTAAAATCAAACCCCTCTTCTAATGAACCGACAAAAGGAAACAAACCTGGTTCTTGAAGATTAAAATCATAGTGTTTTGGAAATACACACATACGAATTTTATTAAATGGACCACTTTTTAAACTATCATAGGTTTGCTCCTGAATCTCTTCTTTCTGATAGTTCCATACATATGCAGTTGTTCCAAACGGATAGTAGGGTTTACCATCTGAATAGGAAAAATGCGTTTTACCAGAAACAATTACAGGACCATGATTGTCCTCTCCAGCTTTAATACATTGGAATTTACCCTTTAAATGATTTAAGGTTTCTAAATTACTCTCCGTTTGAAAAGACCACTCTCCAATTTGATCAGGCATATAACGAATGGTAAATTGACCCTCACCAGCATAAAAGCCTTTAACCTCAACTTCACGATTTGCATTCTTAAAAATGGCTTTAAACGATACATCTATGAAAGGATTTCCTTTATTAGTTCCTTCCCAACCTGCTTCAAACTGTCCCCATTGCTTAACATATTGGTCTTCCATTTCATAACTCCAATCTAGTTTGGTAATTGAAATTAAATCATTTTGATCTCCCAATTTTTATATTGTTCTAGGCCAACAAAATCTACCTTCCAACCTTGTGGTACATCCAAGCTTACAACAAACGTTTTTCTTCTAATAGATGTAAAGTCAAGATGCTGTTGTGCCACCATCAATCACTAACTCCGTACCCGTAACAAAAGATGATTCCTCTGATGCTAAGTACAATACGCCGAATGCAATATCTTCAGGGGTTCCAAACCGAGGAAGAGGCGTCTTTTCCTCAAATTTTTGCTTCAACACATTATGATAGAGTATGCCTTCGGTCATAGGAGTAATAATTAGTCCTGGATAAATTGAATTTACACGGATTTTATCCTTTGCATAATCCACTGCTGCAGCTCTAGAAATGGAGCGTATACCTCCTTTTGATGCTGTATAACCGTTAAAACCGCCACCAACAAGTCCGGCAAGGGAAGCGATGTTTACAATAGAGCCACCATCTTGTTTCATTATGGGAATGACTTGCTTCATACCCAAATAGCTCCCTGTTAAATTGATGTTTATCAGGCGCTTCCATTCTTCCGTAGTATCTAATTGGCTGCTAATGCCAGCACTATTTACAAGAACGTTAATTGTGCCGAACGTGCCAACTGCTTTTTGTACTGTAGCAATCCATTCTTCTTCATCAGATACATTAAGTTTAATACCTATTGCTTCACCCTGAAAAGCTTCGATCTCTGCAAGTGTAGTATTCAAGGTGTCTGTTTGAATGTCCGTCAATACAACTTTGGCTCCTTCTTTTGCCAAAAGAATTGCACTAGCTTTACCTATGCCGCTACCGGCTCCAGTTACTAGGGCAACCTTCCCTTTCATTCGATCCATCTTTCATATCCCCTTTCTATCATCTTAAACTCCCTTTAAGGACTTATGAAAATATCTCTACGTGTCTATGAATCCAAATCTATTATTAAACTTCTTTATTTTGCGTAAAATTTTCTATTCTTACCGTCAATATATAAATCTGATGCAACTCTAAAGCTGTCCTTTAGCCTGATATCAATAGAAGAGCTTCCAATTAGCACATCTATGTCACCAGCCTCAATTTTCCACTTCATGTCCCGATCAAGAAACGCCATTTGACTTGGCTCTACCTGGAAAGAAACGGTTTGCTTTTCTCCTGGCTCTAGTTCAATACGTTTAAATCCTGCTAATTCCAAGACTGGTCTAGTCATGCTGGCATAACGGTCCTTAAAATAAAGCTGAACTACTTCTGTTCCCTGCGTTTCACCTGTATTTTCTAAATCAAAAGTAATGGTGATTACACCGTTTGGTTCTATTTCCGTACTACTTAATCTCAAATTGGAATACTCAAAACTGGTATAAGAAAGTCCATGCCCGAAGAAATATCTAGGTGTATGAGGCATATCCACATAATCGGAAAAACCTATGCTTTCTCCCTGATGGTAACTGGAGCCATTCGGATGATTGTAATAAATAGGTACCTGTCCAGCGGAACGTGCCACAGATATTGGAAGCTTCCCGCTTGGATTATAGTTACCAAGTAAAACATCCGTAATCGCTTCTGCACCTTTCTCTGCAGGATTCCATGCCTCTAGAATGGCATTTGCATACTTGTCTGCTGCATCACTCGAGATGGGGCGGCCATTAAAATGTACGGCTACTACCTTTTTGTGCAATTCAGATAATTTTTCTAAAAAGGTTTCCTGACAGATTGGGAGATTAATATCCGTTGCATCAATACCTTCTCCCATAGAGGCAATAGAGCTGGTGCCATGTTTGCCACCCAATGTAACGATAACCAAATCGGCATCACGGGCTATTCTTAAAGCCTCTTCATGACCAGACATATCATTTCCTGCCACTGGATATCCAAACGAATAAGCAATTTCAGTCTGAGGCAGACTTTCCCGTAATTGCACGAGTAAATTCTTGATTCCTGGCTTTTGTTTCTGTAATAGTGCCTCAAAAGCTGGATCATCATCCACCTGTATAGGGGTTCCAGGGATGGTCTTCATCACAGATCTCTTCTCGTCTGCCTTTGTTTCTAGACCAGCCATAGTAGAAATGGCAGCTAACAGTCCTTCCGCCATACTAAAATGAGTATAGCCTCCAAAGAAAATTCGAGCGTCTGAAGCATGGCATCCGATTACAGCAATTTTTTTCACATTCTTTTGAATAGGCAAAATACCATCATTTTTTAAAAGCACTAGTGATTCTCTGGCTGATTGCAGCGTAACGTCCTCATCTTTGGAGCAATGAAAAGCCTTTGTCAGCTCTTCACCAGATAAGGCATAAGGGTTCTCAAAAAGCCCCATTCTAAATTTAGTAGCTAAAATACGCCTTACAGCTGTGTTCAAAATATCAATATCTGCTTTCCCAGTTTCAAACCATTCCGCTAACTCGTCATTAAAGCATTTCTTAATCATTAGCTCCATATCTATACCAGCGCTTAATGCACGAAGTCCTGCTTCCGTATAACTTTCACATACCTTCTGAACCCCATGAATATTCATAATCGCACAATAATCTGATACAGTGATTCCATCAAAGCCCATATCGTCCCGCAAGATTCCTGTCAATATTTCTTTGGAAGCGGACACCGGTTCTCCATTGATAGAATTATAAGAAGGCATGATTCCTCTTAAATTTGCTTCTGTAATTGCTGCCTGGAAGGGCTTCCCATAGATTTCTCGTAAAGGTCTTGCCGGCATATCAACATGAGTCCCGTGTATTCCACCATCAGAAGCATGAAAGCCCAGAAAATGCTTTGCGACACTTTCAGAACGTCGATGGCCCGTTTTTTCTAATTGAATACCTTTCGTATAGGCAACGCCCATTGCCGCTGCTAAAGTAGGATCCTCACCATAGGTCTCTCCTTGTCTACCCATTCTTGAATCTCTGGATATATCTAATACCGGTGCAAAGACTTGTGTGATGCCAACCGCGCGCTCCTGCCTGCCAACAATTTTCCCGATTTCTTTCTCTAATTCAGGATCCCAAGAAGAGGCTCTTCCAATCCCTGAAGGAAAGCTGGTAGCCCCTTGTACATACGCACCACAAAGACCTTCCATATGAAAAATGGCCGGAATACGATGTTCACTTAGCGACATGACTTTTTCCTGTATTTCACGCTGGAACCTTGCAGCATCTTCAAGTGTGTCTAGCGACCTCATCTCAAGAGTACTAACCTGCCCCACTCCATGTTTATACTTTTCTTCTAAGTATTCATAATCCGATAGTTTTATAGGGAAGTAACAAACAATCTGCCCCATTTTTTCATCAATACTCATTCTCTGCAACAAATCATCTGCACGTTCTTCAGCTGAGAGTGAAGAATCCATATATTTTATACTCGTTTTCTTCATCATTTTTCTCCTTGCATATTGGTTATTTAGCGAAATCTATTAATAATTTATAAGTTGTATCTCGAGAATCTTCCATTATATTGATAAGTGTATTCATTGAAAAAAAAGTGCTGCTGTGCAGTTAATTATTCCATCAGCCTTTCAGCAGCACCTTCTCATATTTACGATTATTTTCTACTACTTCAAAAATCACATTTATTTACGAACAAGGGATAAACCGGTCATATTTTCCACTTCCAGATTAAATCCTCCCGGTATTTCAACACTGTAAAAGATAGTGTTATCTTCTTTCCACCATTTAACACTTAGAAAGCCGTTGTTTATCGGTACTCTCCCTTCACACCAATCCAAGTCTGATGCTTCAAACCTCAGGGAAATAAATTTATTTAACACATCAATATCGCTAATACCTAATCCATTTTTATATAGCCAGTACACAATATGTGATCCAAATCCATGATTGCAGCTTGCAGAATCATCAGCATGCTCCCAAATAGTTCCAGTTTGATTTACCATATAAGTCAAGTAATCGCTGGATTCATCTACCAATTGTTTCCCTAGCCCATTTCGTGAGAGTAAATCCAACCTTAAATAGTTTCCAATAAATGCATTTGCCGGATCTACATCGGGATGAGCTCCTGTTGCCTTTCTTTTAGGTCCAAACTCAATCAACAATGTATTCCATAAATGTTTATGTGTTTCCGGTGTAGCAACCTCAAAGAAAAAGGCGTAGTATTGACATACTTCTGATTTGTTTTTTGTAACTCTTAGGTCACCATTTTCACGCACTGCATTATCTACAAAAAATGTTCCATTATAAGATTGCTTTCTAATTTCCTCTTTTAATCTGTAAGAATGTTCAAGCAACTCATTCATATTATAAATTCTTCCCGCAGCAGCCAAAGCTCCTGCATAAAGCATATTGCTGGGATAATTGACATCCTGGACATAGTCATTTGCCTTAGACCACTCAACAAACACCCAGCCATCAAGTTTTTCAAGAAGTCCATATTCATTTTCAAAAGCTTTAAAATACTCAAACAGCCTTAATACTTTTGGCTTAAATTTCTCGACAAGCTCTGTATCTCCGCTTCTTTTCAGATATTCTTCAAGCTGCACTACACACCAGAGTGACCAATTTGGGATAAAATCCCCATATTGTGATTTTAAATAGGTCACGATTCCAATAGCATCCGCAGGATAACACATCGGCAACATGTTCTCAGGTAATTTATCAAACTTATCTGCCAAGAGGTAGTTTTCAAAAAAGAGTCTTTCTACCTTGGTATTACCTGATAAATCAAAAGCTGCTCTTGCAGTAAAGAAGCTGTCACACAGGTATCCGGCCCTCTCACGGGATGGACAGTCCATAAAAATATCCACTGAGTTTTGCCGCAACGTTTCTCTACCAGCTTCAAAAAGAGGGCTTAATTTCGTATCACTACATGAAAAAGATGCTTTAAATACATCGGGGTTTGTATATTCTCTTAGATAAATATTGCTAATCTGACAGGAACCTTCAAATACCATTACTTTTAAATATCTTAAAGTGTAGGCTTCAAAAGCCTCCAGGTTGTATGTTCCCGTTTCAAGTTCATATACAATAAAGGGATTTATTCCTGCACGTTTGAAGTCTACATCTCCATCAGTAAGTTTTTCATCAAATATAAAGATAATTTTAGTCTTTTCTTTAGCTATTACTTTGGCACCGATAAAGCCTGTTAAATTGGTACCGAAATCAAAGGTTCTGTATGAACCTTTATGTAACTCAGTTGTAGAGTCACAGGTGAGAAAACTGTCGCTTTTGAGTTTTTGACAGTACTTAACCTTTTGTAGGTCAATGGCTGGATCCTCTTCGAATTCATTTATGGTATATCCCTTTTTAACTCGGCCAACCATATCAGTAAAAAACGCTACCCATGATGCTTCTGTTGTTTCATCTTCTTCAAAAATACCCTTTTCAACTTCTTTAACTGGCATTCTCAAAGCAAACTCTGGATATTCAACCACACGAGGCAAAAATGTTTTTTCGGGTACTACTTGACATTCAACAGCCTTTAAATCATAATCTTGTTTTGTTCTCCAATCTGCATACTGAGAATCAAGCTTATAATATTCAACAAACGATCCTCTTAGAAAGCTGTTGAAAGGAACCTTTTGCACCCGTTCATTGCATAATCTTGCTTCAAACAAAACACCCTTACCTTGAGTTGAAGCAATTACTACATCTCCACACAACAGCTCGGCCTGGAGAAATTCAGGTTGTTCCATAATATAATAATTTTCTACATTATAAGCAGCAACTTCTATTGAAATTATATTTATACCTTTAGCTAGCTTCTCGTAAATATCGAGTTCATCTACCCGGAAGTAACCTTTTGCTGCTCTTGCAGGTCCATAACCTGCAAACTGTCCATTAATAAAAAACCTATATATGGTAGAGACTGCTATTTTTAGTTTGCATGTTTCAAAACTTTGCATGTCAATAACTGCTCTAAATTCTAAAGTATAATTCATTTGCCCCATTAATTCCTGAGGCCAAATAGGTTTGGCCGACTTAAAGAAATTGGCCTTTTTTTCAATGTAGGTTTTCATTTAATATCCTCCTTTAACTATTTATTGTTCGAAAAAGTTATGGTCTTGTTGTGATTTGACGGTTAATCATAATTTTCCACTTTCCATTCATCTATCCAGTCTATATATGCCATCTCACCATCAAATCTTACAGGTAGCCATACATAATCTGATACAGAGGTATCAACATCTAAATCTAGGCCATATTCTTGTCTTTCTGCATCCTGTTTATTTTGATTTTGATTTCCTTTCATTTTAAACAGACTCAACATTTTTCTTTTTCCACAATCCTCACTTGATACTTTTCTAAAACAACTTCACCAGACAATTGTTCTCCAGTGACCATATCTTTAACAGCAGATTCAAGCACGACGGTTTGGTCTTCCTCCGTAAAGTTCATTATGAAAATATAGTCACACTCAGGGGATTGTCTCACTTGTACAGATACTCCCTTACCGTGCTTAACGGAAGCAGCAGGTTTAATCGCTAATTCGTTTATTAGCGCCGAATAGAATTTACGATGGAAATCATCCTCTAACCGGGCGCCAATATAATAGGTTTTTCCCTTCTGAAATACGTTGCTTGTAACAGCCGGTGTATTCGCGTAAAAATCCTGCACATAATGGGCTTCTGTTTTAGCTGCATTTAATTGAATAACTGTTGCATAATCTTTTAACTCATACGATTTACCATTGAAATGGACTGCATTGCGATCATTTGGATACAGCGTATCGGTTTCAACAGGAATCATTCCAAAAATCTCTTGAAGGTCTTTGTGCCAGCCCCCTAAATACGTTAAATCATGTTCATTAACAATTCCGCTTATGTAGGTCATGACTAACGTACCGCCCCTGGCTACATATTTCTTCAAGCGTGAAATCGTTTCTTCGCTTACTAAGTAGAGCATTGGCACAATTAATAATTTATACGAGGTGAAATCCTGGTCTTTGGTAATGACGTCGACAGGAATATCCATTTCCCAAAAAGTTCGGTAATGTTTCTGCAAGGTTTGCGGATACCGTTTCGTCTTTATACCAAAGCCTGATGCATCGTTAAGGGCCCAATTGCTTTCCCAATCATAAAGAATAGCAACGTCTGAAGGGCGATTTGTTCCCACTACATCAGAAATCTTTTCCAAGATTCCCCCCAACTTTGCAACCTCTTGGAACACACGGTTATCCAAGCTATTATCATGGTCAACAACCGCACCATGGAATTTTTCCGCAGAACCTCGTGACTTGCGCCATTGGAAGTACATGACGCTGTCCGAGCCATGTGCCACCATTTGCATGGAGGAAAGCAGATGCATTCCTGGTCGTTTTGCTTTATTCACTTGATGCCAGTTTACAAGACTCGGAGTAGATTCCATTAAAATAAACGGCTGCTGTTTAAGACTGCGATACAAGTCATCTATGAATCCTACTCTCATTGCCAAGTCAGCTGTACTCTCCCAATTATTGTGCCAAGCAGGGTAGGCATCCCAGCTGATCACATCAAGATGTTTCGCAAACTTGCTATAATCAAGAGCTTGGAACGGAATGAGTTCATGTGTATCCGCCATAAAATTCGTCGAAACTGGAATTTCAGGTGTAACTTCCTTTATGGGGATAATTTCATTTTCAAAGAAATCAATCGTCTGATCGGTTACAAATCTGCGCCAGTCAAGGTTTAATCCGTTTACCGTATTTTCTCCAATTGGAGAAGGAGATTCGATTTGTGACCAATCTGTAACAGTGTGGCTCCAAAATGGACCCCACCAAGCATGATTCAAGGATTTAAGGTCAGGATATTTCTCTTTTAACCAGTTTCTGAAGGCTTCCTGACATAGATGACAATGGCATTCGCCGCCATATTCGTTTGAGATATGCCACATTAACAAAGCAGGATGCTGACCGTATCTTTCAGCTAACAGGCGGTTGATCTTCTGAGTTTTTTCACGATAAATCGGTGAAGTAAAACAATGATTATGTCTTGCGCCATGCAGATGCTTCACTCTTGCTGAATTAACTCGCAGTACTTCAGGGTATTTTTGAGACATCCAAGCAGGACGAGCCCCACTTGGTGTGGCTAAAATCACTCGTCCGCCGATACCGTAGATATCATCAAAAATTTTATCTAACCACTCAAAGTTATACACTCCTTCTTCCGGCTCTAATGCAGCCCAGGCAAAAATGCCAACAGAAAAAGTATTCGTATGGGCAAACTTCATCAATTTGATGTCATCCGCTAATATATCAGTTCTATCTAGCCATTGATCAGGATTGTAGTCTCCCCCATGAAGCATAAAATTAGCTTTAGTAGTATATGTTCTATGAAACTTTGTCATCATCTCACCCAATCCATCATTTATTTGTACCTTTTTCAAAAAAGTTCTTTCAACCTTTTGGCAAGTTCGTCGTCGGAAAGTGGATTGCGTTGTGTGTTTTCCAAATAAATATACTTCTCCGTTTCGGGCATCAGATTTTAACGCAAAAAGAAATCAGGACTATCACCGTGAATACGCAGAAACCGCCTTAGTGTGTGTATTATTATGGACCGTACTCTTGATATTCGTGAGCCAATCCCCCCGGTAAAAGCGATCCCACTTCCCATGCTCGGAATCCCTCAAAACGTCAAGTCCCATCTGATAACACCACATCGACTCAGAAGCAAAGACGAAAGCTTGCGGGTAACGCTGTTCGCGATACTCTCTGTACAACCGGCACAGCCAGTAAAAACCATTCCCAGCCAGACAAATGAAGGGCCCCATGGAAACGTAACTCTATGAATATAATTTCAAAGGAATAGAATTCTTTATTATTTAATTGTTTTCGAGTATGTCCAATTGAGTAAGTCTTGGATTTGGTTTGATCTTATCAACTCCGATCGACTCTGGTTGACGGTTATTCATAATCTTCCACTTTCCATTCATCTATCCAGTCTATATATGCCATCTCACCATCAAATCTTACAGGTAGCCATACATAATCTGATACGGAGGTATCAACATCTAAATCTAGGCCATATTCTTGTCTTTCTGAATCCTGTTTTTTTTGAGGTTCTCCCGGTATAACAGTATCTCTTTCCGGGCCAAATAATAATTTAAATCTCTCTTTAACTGTTCGATACCTATTACCATTATAAAAATCTTCTCCGATTATCTCCGGAAGCTTTGGAAGCCATCTATCCGCCAATGCAATATACAAATCTTTTTTAAATGGATGTTTAAATACAGAGGTGATCTGTGAATTAAATGAAGTGCAGGTAGGATCCTCTGTATGCGGATTCCCCAAAATCTCCCATGGACCATGAAAAGTTTTGGCACGAGCGACCTCCGATGGGTTTGGATGATATCCTGTTGTGCCGGATGTGAACAAGTAGTGTAGTCCATTCCTATTAAAGTAGGCTGGTGCCTCACGAACATATGGAGGTTGGATATTTGGAAAATGAGTAGAATAATAACCTGTTACATCCGTGAAATCTTCTGTTAAATCGGCACATACAAGTTCACTATGAACTCTTTCAAAATAGTAGTAAGCCTTTCCATCTGGCGCCAAGACCAAATCAAAATCACCGGCACTCATATTTAATGGACGGAGACCACTTTTCACCATGGTATATGGTCCTAAAATATGGTCACTAATCAAAACCGTTGATTCCTGTGTTCCTTCTTTTTTCATAATCTTCAGCCAACATACAAACTTACCTGTTTTTTCATTAAAAATAATATGTGGTCTATCCATGAATTGAGAAGGATGCAGGGGAGAGTTCTCATCTTCTTCATTAGGAGGAATGATGATTCCTTTGTCTTCCCAGTTATACAAATCTTTTGATGCATAGCATTTAACTCCCCAATGCCAAATTCCATTTCCGGCCTTTGTGTTTTCTTTATTTTCACCATACCAATAAAAAGTATCTCCTACAGTTATAATGGATCCCCCATGCGCCTGAATGCGCTTTCCCTCGGTATCTAGCCAAATTTGTCCTGGTCTGATTGAATTATATTTCATTTTATACTCACTTCTCTCTTTCTATCTTTTCCTAGATTTTCACATAAAACTAGTTATCTGTATTCCAATAAATTTGGTTATGTTATAAAAATTCTAGTCTATATTAATTGGAGGCTGCCCCTTAGACGGAGAATAAAATAGAGTCTTCAGGGTCCTCAATATCTCATAAATAAATGTATAAATTAGAAAGCATTTATTCCCCAATCACTACATTTTCCGAAGATCTTCTTCTTAATTCGGCAGGTGAAAACCCCTCCATTTACACTCTACTAACATTTATTGGGTGTTTTTCTATCTAATAATTTCTAGAGTGAATTATCTTAAAAAGATTTATACTACTGCCACATTTCTTCGTTGATCATTTAAAAGCTGAAT
>NZ_JBALPZ010000110.1:0-3025 GCF_036965645.1 Neobacillus drentensis | reverse complement strand
CTATTTGTATTTCTCAGCACCTCAAATACTATATTGTTAAATCACACTTATTTATTTTTCATTTGTTCTAGTATTTTTTAATAGGTTGTCCAGCAAATTACCAGAAAAACCACTGGCTTATTGGCATACGTGAGTGTCAGGCATAACAAATAAGTTTACAAACTAAAAATATACCAAAAAGAAACAGCCCGGAAGAAAATTCACATTTATCTCCAGGATGTTTTATTATCTATTTGGATAAAGTTATGGAAACTGTTCAAACTGACTATTATCCACAATGTAAGGCTTCCTTTGTTGCTAGAACTGCAATTCCAACTTTTCCTGGAAGATCAATTTCTGTTTTTCCACTGGCATTGGTCTTAACTACTGTCCTTGTCATTTCCCATACATCGATTATTTCCACAGTGTAAACTGCATCCTCGGGAAGATTCATGGTTGTATAGATTGTGCATGCATCACCAAGATAAGTCAGAAATACCTTATCCTTATAATGAACAATTGGAGGTGTCATAAACTCCATCATATGTGCAAATTCTCCATCATTGAGCTTGCACATACACTTGAATACCAGATTATTTGCAATTTCCATTTTTCCATTTTCCACCATTTCGCGTAACTGCTGCTGGGTCTCAAATGGTACTGCATCCTGTGAATGATACAAGGTAAGTGTTCCTGGCATTTCTTCAAAAAGCTCTCTCATATATGCAATACGACGTACACTTTCTCCTTTCAGTCTGCCCCCCTTGCTCCACCAAAGGATCTGGTTATTATCCATTTTCTCCATATAGGTTTCTCCATGGGTTGCATAAGCTCCCATGCAACAGGTCTTCCAAAACCTATTTACTATTTCAAACCCGGATAAATTACCCCAGTTATAAGGAATGTTTCCTTCATATCCCAACTCATCATAAATTACAGGCTTGTGATACTTTTGGAATAGTGCTGGAATTTTTGCTGCATCAGCTTGCTGCAGACTACAATGAGTTGTATATTGGTTGGAAAAATCCCAAGGATGTACAAAGTTGTGGTTGCTGAGAAGGTGTTGATATGGATCGTTAATACCAAGATATTCTGCAAAAGCTTCCCAATCCTTTTGTTCCAATCCATCCATCAGGTCATATTCATTGGCAAGAGACCACCAAACGTTCGGGTATGCAGCAACTCTTCGTATAAGATATTCCAAATAAATCTCATACTCTTCTCTGGTCAGATACATAAGTCCCCAACAATCATAAGGATGAAGAAGTATCAAATCTGCCTGAATTCCATATTCCTGTAGCTGGATCAGTTTCTCATCCAGATTCCTCCAAAATTTAAAGTCCGGTCTTTTCACGTCCCATTTTCCCTCTGCATCCCGTTCAAAAGGAAATATCTCTGGTTCGTTCCGGTTAAACTCAAAATGTTTCGGAAAAATACACATACGTACTTTATTAAATGGTGCTGTTTTCAAAGTTTCTATTGTCTCATCCATCAGTATCTTTTTCTGATGGAGAAGTGCATATACTGTTGTACCATATGGCAGATAGGGGGTTCCATCTTCATATTGGAATGATAGATTATTCACCCGAACTAATCCATGGTCTTTATGATCAGCAACTTCTACCCATTCTCTTCCTTCCATCGTTCCACATAGCTCTATAGAAGACTCGACTTTATATTCACACCATCCACTCTCTAATGGCAGATAACGAACCCGGTAATTTTCTTCTCCATCGTAAAATCCGTTGACACATATTTTTTTCCCATTTACTTGAAAAACTCCTTTGATATCAACGTTTACAAAGTCACCTTCTGGTTCTTTTCCCTTAAATGTAAGTTCATATATTTGATATTGTTTCATTCTTTTTCGCCTCGTTATTTACTTATCTAGAGTACTCCGAATAATACTCTGTAAATTCTTAATACCTGTTTCACTCGTTTAAGATTCAATCAAGGATGAAGTTCTTGTCCAAACAGGAAGACTAACAGCAGCCAAGATTACAAAGGTTTTTTTTAATCAGGACTCAGGAAAAACTCCGTAATTAGATACTTACAAACGTATCTTTATGAGTATCATTACTGAAGTTTTCCCTGTCTAAGCTGTTAAATAAAATAAATTTGTGTAATTAAAACCATTCAAATAAAATAAAACGTGATTAATGCTAAACTAATAAATGACTTCTTGCTTTTACCATCTTATTTCCTCGTCGCAATAACTGCTATCCCTTCTTTTCCTGGTAAATTAACCCTTACCTTTCCTTTTGCTCTCTCAAGCACTGTTTCACGCGTCATTTCCCAAATATCTATTACTTCGATTGAATACTCTTCACCGTTTTCTGGTAGCTCCATATCAAGGAAGCAACGACATTCCCTACCTAGATATGTAATGATATATTTGTCACCATATCCACCTGTCCAGGATGTTACGACCCTAGTCCTAAAATCATCAAATACTAAAGGGTCAGTATTCAAAATAGCTTTTGCAAATGGGTTATTCTGTGCAGCCTCTAGCTTTTCCTTTGAACTGAGATCATTAGGATCTGTATCAAACGCACCTCGAACTGGCTGAATTTCCCCTTCCAGTTCATACATAATATCCTTTAGAAAAGCAATGCGGTTTGCACTCTCCCCGTGTAGTTCTCCACCTTTTGACCACCAAAGAACCTCATCATCTCTATGAAAAGTTTCTCCATGAGTACAGAAGCCACCAAGCACCATAACAGACCAAAATCTGTGAACCATCTCAAAGCCTGATATATTGCCCCAACTTTCATCAATGTTTCCTTCATATTTGCACTCATCAATCATAACAGGCTTTTTATATTGATCACTGAACATTTTAGTTTTTTGAAAACTGTTTGTCTGAATAGAGCAGTGGGTAATCCAAGGTTTGGATGCATCATAAAACCCAAGCATGTTATGATTGGATAGCAAATGATGGTAAGGATCATTACTACTTATAAACTCACCAAATGCCTCCCAGTCTTGTTCATTCTTACTAAATACCACATCGAACTCATTTGCCAGACTCCACCAAATGTTTCTG
>NZ_JBALPZ010000109.1:9474-21725 GCF_036965645.1 Neobacillus drentensis | reverse complement strand
AGTTAAGTGACAGTCATACAAGAAAATGTAATCAGAAATTCAAAAAAATGTAATCTGATATTAAAAAAGATGAAAAATAATTATGGGATAATCATTACTTCAGGGGATGTGAATAGTGAGGTGATGCAAGATTTGACACGGTCAAGAAAGAATAGAAAAAAAGTTAGATGGAGGAGAATTTTTGGTGCCCTTCTTCTATTAAGTATTTTTCTGGTTGGTCTTTTTCAAATATTTACCTACATACAAGGAACAATCGAAACCCTCAACGAACCACTTAAAAAGGTGGAAGGAGCAAATAAATTTCAAGGAGAGAAAAATAAACTAGGTGCAGTCAATGTTCTTTTACTAGGAAGTGACTCGCGAGGAGAAAAACAAGCCCGCACGGATACCATCATGGTGGCCCACTATGATCCAGAAACGCATAAAATCAAACTGATCTCTCTGATGCGTGATATGTTGGTTTCTGTACCTGAACATGGCCAGCAAAAATTAAATGCGGCTTTTTCATTTGGAGGACCTGAACTTCTTAGGAAAACCATTAAAGAAAATTTCGGGCTGGATATTCATTATTATGCGATTGTTGACTTTAAGGGATTCGAAAAAGCGGTCGATCTCCTCGTTCCTAAGGGAATTCAAGTAGACATACCCTACGAGATGTCTTATGGGATCGACACGAAGTTAGAAGAAGGAAAACAAACACTTCATGGGAAAGAGCTCCTAGGATATGTCCGTTTTCGTCACGACCGATTAAGTGATTTCGGACGGATACAACGACAACAGGAAGTGATTAAAAAAATAACAGATCAAGCGATAAGTCTTCAAAGTGTAGTAAAACTTCCTAAGCTATTAAGTATAATGAATACATACATAGATACCAATATGAATAGTTCCACGATTTTGGCGATCGGAAAAGACCTTTTAACGACGCAGGAAAGTAGAAATATAGAAACCGTACGTATCCCAGAAGATGGCAGTTTTCAAAATAAACGGGATGAAGAGCTCGGTGCCGTATTAGATGTAGATTTCGATAAAAATATAGAAGCACTAAATCAGTTTTTAGGTGATAAAAGTGTTGCTCAAAATGAATAAATAAGAGGATAAGAATAACGCTAGGATTGAGGTCCTAGCGTTTGTTGGGTTTGATCGCTGTAAGGGGGCTTTAAGTGCTAACCACATAATTCCCTATCTATCATTGATTCCTTGAGCGCCGATTATAATCCCGTTCAATCCCTTTTTTCCAGCTTCGATCTATTTTTTTGCCGCTTCGAAGGTTGATGACGGCTTCATTCACCGCTTCATAATTTAATTGTGTTCCCTTAGCGTCAGCATGGTAATCAACGGCAAAGTCTTCTTCAATCCCAAAATGGGCAGCTGTGGAGATAGCATCGATATTGGCTCCAAGGAAGATGAATTCCCAGCCATAATCTTCTTTTTGCTACTTAACCATTTTTTTGATTTTAGCCGCCGTATATTCCTGACTGGCATTTTCCAATCCATCCGTAGTAATGACAAATAATACCTTTTCCGCACGTTCGTCCTCACTTGTTCTTTTTTGTACATTAATCAATTTTTGAATTGTAAACCCAATCGCATCTAATAAGGCTGTGGTTCCCCCTACTTCATAATTTTCTTCCGTAATAGGAGCGATCCCTTTTACAAGAATTCGGTCGTGTAATAATTCATATTGATGATTAAATAAAGCAGTGGTAACAAAGGCTTCACCTTCTGCTTTTTGTTGTTTTTTCAGCATCGCATTAAAGCCGCCAATGGTATCTGTTTCGAGCCCTGCCATTGAGCCGCTTTTATCTAATATAAATACTAATTCCGTTAATCCTTTTTTCATCTCGTCAGCCTCCATTCGTTTATACACGTAGGATAACATGCCTCCGATCAAAAAAGGTCGCTTGGAAAGCGACATTTCTGCCTGTGGAATCGTAAAATCTTAGCGTTCTTTTTTTTATTTCATATGTTCTATGATTTCTATAGAATTTAACGGGTAATATAATCGTATGCTTTAACTACGGATCGTTAGAAAGTTAAACAGTGTATTCCAACGGAGGGATTTAATGCGTTATTCTATTTTTAAACGAGCCTTAATTGGGAAACCGCTTAAAACAAGTAAATTAGGCGAACAACGATTAGGTAAATTGAAAGCACTCGCCATACTGTCATCCGATGCCCTTTCATCTGTAGCATACGGTCCAGAACAAATTATCATTGTGCTATCCACTTTAGGGATCATTGCCCTTTGGTATTCGATTCCGATTGGTGTTGGAGTTCTTATCCTTTTGGCCGCACTCATTTTATCCTATCGTCAAATTATCTACGCTTATCCTCATGGCGGTGGTGCATATGTTGTCTCGAAAAGTAACTTGGGGAAAAATGCAGGATTAGTCGCAGGCGGCTCGTTATTAGTTGATTATATTTTAACAGTAGCCGTAAGTGTTTCAGCCGGTACAGATGCCATTACATCCGCATTTCCTCAATTACATCCCTATAATGTAATCATTGCTTCTTTCTTAGTTATTGTGATTACAATTTTGAATCTTAGAGGTATTACGGAATCTGCTTCTATCCTTGCTTATCCGGTTTATTTATTTGTCTTGGCGTTAATCCTTCTGATTGGAGTCGGATTATGGCAAGTCGTGAACGGACATATTCCCGCCAATCAACATCCACAGTTGGGGACAGCTGTTCCCGGAATGAGTCTATTTTTGTTACTGCGCGCCTTTTCATCTGGCTGCTCTGCTCTTACTGGAGTAGAGGCTGTTTCCAATGCGGTTCCGAACTTTAAAGAACCTGAAGCTAAAAATGCTGTCCATACATTGATGATCATGGGCTTCATTCTAGCAGGTCTTTTCACGGGCACGATGTTTTTAGCGTATTGGTTGGGAATTACTCCTAAGCTTGAGGAAACGGTTGTTTCTCAAATGGCTTCTGAGATCTTTGGAAGAAATGTTTTGTATTACTTTATTCAGGGCACTACTGCACTTATTCTGGTACTTGCTGCGAACACGGGCTTCTCTGCCTTTCCTTTGCTCGCCGTTAACTTTGCTACTGACAAGTATATACCCAGAATGTTCCTGAATCGCGGGGATCGACTTGGTTATTCAAATGGAATCATTACGCTTAGTGTGGCATCCATTTTGTTGATTATCATCTTTAAAGGACAAACGGAACAACTGATTCCATTGTATGCTGTAGGAGTCTTTATCCCTTTCACGCTGTCGCAAACAGGCATGATTGTCAAATGGATTAAAGAGAAACCATCTGGCTGGCTATGGAAAATGACCATTAATCTAATTGGTGCACTGATTACCTTAACGGTTGTGATCATATTCTTCACCACAAAATTTACTCAAGTTTGGTATGTTCTCATTTTCTTGCCGATCATCGTATTTGTTTGTCATCGGATTAAAAGACATTATGATGCTGTTGGTGAACAACTTAAAATCATCACGGATGATGGTGCACTTCCTTTAGAGGGTAACATTGTCATTGTACCGGTTGCTGGCATAACAAAGGTTGTGGAGAACTCATTAAACTATGCAAAGCTAGTCGGTGACTCCATCATTGCTGTTTATGTGGCTTTTGACCGTGAGAGCGAAAAACAAATGGAGGAAAAATGGAAAGAATGGCAGCCTGATATCCGCCTAGTGACTTTATATACATCTTACAGAAGCTTACTACGACCGATTGCACGGTTTATTGAAATTGTGGAGGAAAAAGCGAATGAACAAAACTTCACTTTAACGGTACTGATTCCTCAGTTTATAACCAAGAAAAGATGGCACGATATTTTGCATAACCAATCAAGTTTATTATTACGACTCTACCTCATTTATCAAAAAAATGTAATTGTTTCAACCGTGCCATTCCGATTAAAAAAATAAACCGGATTCACGTAATAACCACTGAAAAAGGCCTTTAATTTAGGGGTGTGTATCTAATTGTCTGTTGATTTCCGCTCAGGCGGCTTCGCTTTCCGAGGGCGTGACGGGGAGCCTCCTCGGCGCTTTCGCGCCTGCGGGGTCTCCCCTGCCCCGTACTCCCTCAGGAGCCTTCGCCGCCTTCTGCTCCAATCAACAGAGTTCTTTTACTTATTCAATATTAAAGAGGTATAATTTCTCATCAAAATGAGAATTATACCTTTTTTGTTGGCTTATTTTACATACAAAATCTTATTAAGCCATTCATGCACCAAGTATTGGCTGATCAAAAGCGAATAAGGCTTCATTGATTTCGTGGATATTGTAATTGGCTTGTTGAATAAAGAACTCAATGATAACATCGAATTTACTGCTACGTGATAAAGTGTAACCAGCCGCAGATAATAGATCCGTTGTTTCTTCAAAATTCAACCTTAATGCAATGGCAAAAGCAATCGCGGTTTTCTTTGCAGGAGTATAGTCCGCTCCATTTCGAATTTTTGAGAATAAGCGACGGTCGATATTGGCCCTTTTATAGGTCTCGACATCGGTCATTTCTTTTTCATCAATGAAACGAAGCAGCCGCTCGGAAAACGATTCATCGAGTTGATCCAAGCGGTTGACTAAAGATTCGTTCTTTACTTCAAAAATATCCTCTATTTTAAATTCCTCTTCTGGCAATGGTTCCATTTCATATCGGTCTTCTCTTCCATAGCGTTGAAAAGTGAGTTCTACCTGTTCGACATAATGCTCATCTATATATTGATGAATCGATGTAAATAACTTCTTACTGACACCAAATGATTTTTTATCAAAAACAACGAGATAAACGAGCATCTCGTTATGTAATAAAAACGAACTAATCGTAGAGATGGCAATTTGTAAGGCTTCTTCCTTTGGATAACCATAGATGCCAGTTGATATCAGTGGAAAAGCAATCGACTCACATTGATGTTTTTTGGCTAGTTCCAAAGAGTTAAAATAAGATGCCTTTAATTGTGCGGCTTCGTTATGACTTCCGCCTTGCCAAATAGGACCAGGTGTGTGGATGATATATTTCGCATCCAAGTTAAATCCATCTGTTATAACCGCTTCTCCCACTTTGCATCCACCGATTTGATCACAGGCTTTTTGCAACTCCATGGCACCCGCAGCCTGAAAGATGGCCCCACATACACCACCGCCCATTTTTAAGGAAGTATTCGCAGCATTCACAATGGCATCTACGTTCATCTTTGTAAGGTCTTGACGAACTATTTCTAATGGCATTTGTATTCTCCTCTCAAGAAAAAGGAATTTAAACGATCATTAAATGATGTAATCATTTTCCTATAAATTTCTTGCCGTGATTCATTTAAATCCATAGTTATTATTTCTATCTTGATCCAATCATCCCAGCGAAATATTTTGTCTACTTCGACTCCAATAAACGGAGAGATTAAGATTCCCTAATATATGTAATTATACTCCTATCCTTTGACAAGAAAAATAGAGTAGACTTATAAAAAGACTATTCCCGTAAATCTATACTTACCAAGTACGAAGCATTAGACCCTATCATAACTATTAAGTAGAGAGCAATCCAAATCTTTAAAAAACGTTTACATAGAATTCATCAGAACTTAAACATTGGAACTTTATAATGTTATTTTTAAGCCATAACTCTAGTTCTAAATGAAGGAATATCCGCTGATCACTTCTTTATCATAAACTCTTTTTTTCATTATTTTTCACGACTTTTTATTGGATTATCATAATCAAAATTGAAGGAGAAATTTATTTGCTGTGGTTAGATAGTATTTTACTAATGTGGGTAAATAGAATTTTACTTATTGATACAGTTTTTTCATTTGTTTTAACGGTCGTTATTTTTAAAAAGTCATCTGACCGTGCTTGGCCGTTTATTTCTTTTCTAATAGGTATTGGCTTTATCAGCACTTTTTTTATTGTTAATTACACAACAAGATAATTTGACTAACGAATATTTCCATGGCGTAGAATTAGAGGAAAACTCGTCAACTTTCAAATGGTTGGCTTTTTTGTGTTCACTCACCATATGTTCTAGCAAATGTTTCAAGTGAAGAGTCCTCGGGTAGACATTCTATACACTTCGGTGTAATTTTTTTACTGCATTAATACATTATAGGAGGCATGGTAATGTGAGTATGGAAAAAAGAATCGTTGGAACATTCAATTCCGAGCAAGAAGTCTTATATGCGATCGAAGGTTTGAAACGTCAGGGGCATCGTGAAACAGATATGATGGTTGTGGCAAAATATCGAAGTGACATTCCATCCATCACTTCTCAAACTGGTGTCATGGTAGAAGCGGATACACAGGTAAATACCTTAGCTGGTGTCATGATGGAAAGCTTTTTTTCCTTGATGACGGTAGGAGTGGGCGGAAGCCCGGCAAGCGCCCTATCCAGCAGGCTTATTGGAAGGGGATTACCAATATTTACGGCAAAACAGTGTGAAAAGGAAATAAATAATGGAAAAATGATTTTGCTGGTTGATACGAATGAAACTTACGATCGCCCTATTTATAAGGATCAATATGAGAGCGAAAAAACAAAAGCTGTCCAACTTCGTGAAGAACAGCTAGAAATTACAAAAGAACGTGTCCAAGTCGGAGAATTACAGCTCCATAAAGAAGTAGTGGAAGAACAGCGAACTGTTTATGTTCCACTTATTCGAGAAGAAGTTTATATTGAGCGCCGTCCTGTCATTGATGGAAAGTATGATAGCAGCGCATTTACAGAGGATGAAATCATTCGTATTCCGATTACGGAAGAACGAATAGAAGTAACGAAAAGACCTGTAGTTGTGGAAGAAGTGATTGTAGGCAAGCGAAAAATTCAAGAAACAAAGCAGGTACAAGATATCATCAGAAAAGAAGAAGCACGAATTGAGCATTCTGTACCTCCCATCACGGAAGTTGTGACGCTACCCGAGACCGAAGTAGCGCAAGAAGAAGTTATAATGGAAAAGCCAAATATTTTGATAGTGGAAGGAAATCCCGATATTGAAAATATTATGAAAGAAGACAAAAAGGAACAAACCCGCGATAAACGCACAGGCTCCATCGTTGTTAAAGGAGAGAAAAACAAAGCAGAATTACCTTCAAGTAATAAGACCGAAGCGAACGGAACACTAACAGATTCTACAGTTATTAAGGAACATGAAAGTGAAAGTGAAGTACCGATTACCGAAGCAAATGTGAAAGAAGAAATCCACAGTAACGAAAATTCTCCAAAAGAGGAAAATAAAAATAATAAAAATCAAAACAAGAAAAAATAATTATTTTGAGTGAATAAGATTGGAAAAGTCATACTATTTAAAAAAGCTGATTTCAAGAGACGAAATCCCCCTTTTGAAGTCAGCTTTTTTCTGTTGAATTATAAAAAAACTAAAAGATTACCTACATGCCAATTTAAATGATAAATGAATTTCCTTATTGACCAGAATTTCCATTTTCACTTTGAGTACCGTCATCGGTTTGAGAACTATCATCTGTTTGCTGCGTGTTTGGGTCCTCCGTTTTTGAGCTAGCATTTGAGCTCCAGTAACAACAATGCTGACATCAAAGCAAATAACCACTTTTTGAAAGTTTTCATTTTTATTCCTCCTTGAATGCTGCATTTTGTAGGACAGACTTATAATACAAGCTTTCAAAGAAAAAAGAATACGGTGTTCCATCTCTTAACACAAATTAACCATTTTATTCACTACTTGAAATATTTATTATTCAAAATTTACAGTCCATTTAAGTTAAAACCTTCAGTTATAACTGCTTCTCCCACTTTGCAGTCACCGATTTGATTACAGCCCTTTTGCAATTCAATGGAACCCTGCTTGCATGGACCAAAAACAAAGGGCTCCTGGTGAACCTTGTAAAAAAAGGTGTGCTAAAAGTAGATGTGGAGATCAATTACAAGTTTAAAGTACATTAAAGAAGTAGCATTGCCATTCGAAATCATCTAAAATATATTTAAGAACTTGCAAAAAAATATTCAAATTTTGAGAGGCGGTAAAGGAAATGGAAACATTTAAAAAAATAACAGTAGAAACTACAGTTCAAGCACCCGTAGAAACCGTATGGAAATTATGGACAGAGCCAGTTCATATCACAAAATGGAACACAGCTTCAGATGATTGGCATACGCCATTTGCTGAGAATGATTTAAGAGAAGGTGGGAAATTCGTTTCAAGAATGGAAGCCAAAGATGGAAGTTTTGGTTTCGATCTTGGTGGAATTTATGATGAAGTAAAACTACATGAGGTTATTGCTTATACACTTGGGGATGGAAGAAAAGTTAAAATTACTTTTAAAGGCCATGAAAACGAAACTGAAGTGATTGAATCCTTTGATGCGGAAACGACGAATCCAATTGAACTTCAACAACAAGGATGGCAGGCAATTCTAGATAATTTTAAAAAATATGCAGAGCAAACAAAAATTTAATAGAAAAAAGGCAAAAAAAGAAATGCTCTAGTTAACTTTTTTTAAATGGTACAAAATCAAGTAGTGGCGTGTTTCTGTGGTTGTCATGATGAATAACCACAGAGACTGCCATTCCTTTTTTTGATTGTAGTGAGAAGTCACCGGTCTGCACCATCAACCGTTTGGATGTGGTTTTGTTAGTCTACCGACACTTTTACTTTTTTTAAATCAGCAACAATCTCATTAATGCGTTTTTCCACTTCATAAAGGTTCTTTTGCATCCGATCACGACGTTGTGTCAAGACCTGCAATTCCTGTTTCAATTCTTCTGTTTTGCTCATGTTTTCCCCTCCGGATAATAATATACCATTTGTATGCTAGCAGAAAAACCTTTTTCAGATGAATTTCATTGAGATATTCCAAAGTTCATCTTTTCTGATTATTCTAATCATATCAAATCCATAATATAATTCGATAAAATCTTCCTTTGCCTTTTCACTAGTAATATTATTATGTTAAATAATAACTAGCCCCATTCCTCTTTAATTAATTTGAGAAATTTGGCTTTTTTATTCTTTCCCCTAATGATTTAGTCACCTTCACGTTTAGTTATGATCGATCCGTTCGGTGCAAATGCTTTTTTCTGATCATACAAAAAAGGCCACCACTCAGGTGACCTTTCATCGTTGTCTTGTTTTTTCCCATTCATTACTAGAAAATAGGTATTAAATAACTCCCTGTTCGATCATGGCATTAGCTACTTTTACAAAACCAGCTATATTGGCTCCGACAACAAGATTTCCTGGAGCATCATAGTCTTCTGATGCTCTCATACTCTTACCATAAATATCTTTCATGATTTCTTGTAACTTCCGATCGACTTCTTCTTGTGTCCAAGCCAGCCGTGCACTATTTTGCGCCATTTCTAAAGCGGAGACGGCGACACCACCAGCATTTGCTGCTTTGGCAGGAGCGAATAAGATAGGATGATTCATAAAAGTATCAATGGCTTCTTGAGTGGATGGCATATTGGCACCTTCGCCTACTGCCTTTACCCCGTTTGAAATTAATATTTCTGCTGCTTCCTTATTAATCTCATTCTGCGTTGCACATGGCAAAGCAATATCACATGGGATCGCCCAGATGCCTGAACAGCCTTCGTGATAGATCGCCTGAGGATGTTCTTTCACATATTCGAAAATTCTTTTATTCTCTACTTCTTTTAATCGCTTCACTGTATCCAGGTTCATTCCATTCGGGTCATAAACATAGCCGCTTGAATCGCTGCATGCGACCACTTTTGCACCGAACTGGATTGCTTTTTCCATTGCATAAATCGATACATTCCCCGAACCCGATACCACAACGCTGCTTCCATTAAAGCTTAATCCCTGGCCTTTCAGCATTTCTTCTACAAGGTACACTAATCCATACCCTGTCGCTTCTTTCCGGATTAAGCTTCCGCCATATCCAATCCCTTTACCGGTTAGGACACCTGCTTCATAGGCACCTTTTAATTTTTTATATTGCCCGAACATATAACCGATTTCTCTCGCACCTACTCCTATATCACCCGCGGGAACATCAATGTCTGGCCCAATATGTCTGCTTAGTTCGGTCATAAAACTTTGACAAAAACGCATTATTTCCAAATCAGATTTACCCTTTGGATCAAAATCAGATCCGCCTTTTCCACCGCCTATCGGCTGGCCTGTTAGTGAATTTTTGAAGATTTGCTCAAACCCAAGAAATTTGATAATACTGGAGTTAACCGTTGGATGAAATCTGAGGCCCCCTTTATAAGGTCCAATGGCGCTATTAAACTGGACACGATAGCCACGATTCACTTTTATATTCCCTTGATCATCCACCCATGGAACTCTAAAGGAAATCATTCGCTCTGGCTCGATGATTCTTTCTAGAACGGCTTGTTTCATATAGATTGGGTTTTTCACAAGGACAGGTATTAAAGAATCAAGGACTTCTTTAACCGCTTGCTGGAACTCACATTCATTTGGATTACGCAATTGAACTTGTTCAAATAGTTGATTGACATAATTTTTTACCATTTGCATTTGATTTGATTCTACTTCTTCCAGCACTTTCATAACATTCAGCCCCTAATTTATATCTAGTTGAGAAAATTTGCTTTTCTTAAGTGTGTTTTCATTTTATAATTTTATAATTAATAGTTTCAATATCCATTTTCGATGAAATCAATGCATAAAACGCATGAATAGGAGTGTTCAAAAGATGGAGATAAGGCAAATTCACTATTTCCTAGAAGTTGCAAAAAGAGAACATGTGACCGAAGCAGCAGATGCCTTGCATGTTGCCCAATCTTCCGTCAGCAGACAAATTTTTAATTTAGAAGACGAATTGGGAGTAGAGCTTTTTATACGGGAGGGAAGACGAGTCAAATTAACCCCTCTTGGCAGGATTTTTTATGAACGGATGAAACAAGTGTGGAACATGATGGAAGACGCAAAAAGAGAAGTAAAAGAATATTTAGATCCTGAAAAAGGGACGGTTCGGATTGCATTCCCGATTAGTATGGCGGCACATACCTTGCCTTCCATTATTTATGCATTTCGGACGCGATATCCGGAAGCAAAATTCCAAATGAGCAATGCCCTTTATTATGATTTAATAAATGGTGTGATAAATGGTGAGTTTAACTTGGCGATGATTGCCCCTATGCCAAATCCGGAAAAAGAGAATAAAATTAAGGGAGCTACACTATTTACTGAAAATATCGTGGCCCTCCTCCCCCTTCATCATCCTTTAGCTGATCGGAAATCGATTCGATTGCGGGACTTAAGAGATGATTCATTCTGCGTCCTTCCGGAAGGATTTGTTTTTCGAAAACAAGTGGTACAATCATGTAGTGATGCTGGATTTTCTCCACAAATTGCATTTGAAGGGAAAGATATCGATGCTTTAAAAGGATTGGTCTCTGCCGGCTTGGGTGTGGCCTTGATGCCTGAGACGACATTAGTAGACAACACTCCACGGTCTACAGTCATCATCCCTATTTCAGATGCGAACCTCACGCGAACAGTTGGGGTCATTTTTCCCACCGAACGGAAACTGCTCCCAACCGAAGAATTGTTCTATGATTTCTTACTGGAGACGTATGAAAGATTAAATGAATTTAGTCTTTAAATATCAAGGTAAATAAATAAATTTCATCCATTCTTGATTTAAAATAGTTTAGTCACAAAAGAAAGGGATCGTTGCAGCAATCCCTTCCTATTGTGACAGTGGACTTCGATTTTTCGTATAATAAATCAATAAATAAGAGGGTGAGCTGGTATGAGAATACATTTTTCAGAGAACCAAATCGCGGAAATAAAACGAATAGTTCAAAAAGAACTTTTTGTAAAAGGAATGGAACCAACTGATGAATATATGTTTATCCATTGTTTCTCGAAAATACAGAAAGAAACCGTCTATTATCAACTATTAAAAGAAAATAATACCTTGATAATCCGCTGCTATGCACGCGTGTTTGACAACGTAGGTCTGAGCGAGAGGATTAGAAATACAGCAAAAAATGTAATTGAATATGTGGTAAACCAAACCGGATTACCAAACACCATCTATATAGAAAATGGGACAGAGCTTAAAGTTTAAAAATAGAGTCCTAAAGTTAATATCATTTTTCCTTAAACCAAATTTTTAGGATTTACTGTGATTTTTTGCCATTTAAATTTAAAATGGGCTTAGAGTATAATGAAATTTTATTAGTAAATAATATGGGCAACATACTGTAAAGACACCTGTGAAAATCGATGTAAACAAAAGGTTTGTTAGCCTTGATGAAAACCCTTATAAATTTATTATAATTTCCTGAAAATAAACATTCCGATAATCATT
>NZ_JBALPZ010000109.1:0-9441 GCF_036965645.1 Neobacillus drentensis | reverse complement strand
TTGGAATTGGCAACTTTGAAGCAAAAATTGCTCCAAGTTCACCTAAAAATCCACCTAATATAAAAGGAATCGCAGTTATAGTTTTATTCGCACCCTTTTTAGCATAAAACCACGCATCCCAAACCACGTAAACATAGAAACCTGGATAGAATAACATTCCATCATATATGACCGCTGCCAAAGCCTGTTTATGAAAACCATTTAAATCAAGTTGTATTGCCTTATTTATCTTTCCATAGATATTATCAAAATGTTCAATAACAAGAAAAACAAGACCTCTGATGAAGTTCCTGTTATAAAATTGTCCAACGCCAGGCATAAGTAATGAAAAAAGCGCCGCGATATTCCTCATTCGTAAATTCCTCTTTCCAATTATATGGAAATATCTTTTCCTAAAGAACCACGCTTCTATACCCGCAAATTCGAACTAATCTTACCCGTTTATGGAATAACAAAAATATCCACGAAAATGCAGCAGCTCTCAAACTATTAAAATGTTTGAAAACGTTCACAAAAAATAGTGGTAATCGCTTTCAACTTCGTATATAATTATATTAAAATTACAACTAGAGAGGTGAAATAGCATGAAAGAATATATTTTTCTACTAGAAGAACCCGTGGGTACGAGAGAAATTAAGATTTTAGCATCAGGAATGATGGATGCCTTCAAAAAGGCAAAAGAATTTCAAAAAAATATTGTCCAAGATACAAAATTGAAAGTCAAAATGATCTTAAAAGGTGTTAGATATACGGATTAACCTTAGATAAAAATATATTGAAAGGAAATATCCTAAACTATATGTTCTTATTAAGATTAATAGTAGATAAATAAAGGAGAACACGTTCGCTAGTATAACGAAATGTGTTCTCCTTTATATTTGTATTTATATTTTAAATACTGGGTTTCTTGATGGAGCACTGATCATTTGATAGTTGTATCCTAAGCGAAGATCCTCGGACCAATACAAAATAAGAAAGGACGGCCAGAAAGCTAGAGCAAAAGATAATAACGCCCATCGGAACACCTGTATACGCCCCTGCTATTCCCACAAGTGGAGCCGTTAAAGACCCAAGTACAAATGGCAATAAACCTAATAAGGCTGAGGCACTCCCCGCAATATGCCCTTGCGTTTCTATCGCTAAAGCAAAAGAAGTGGTTCCAATAATACTGATTGAACCGACAAAAAAGAAAATCGGAATAGCTACAGCGAATAGCGGAGCTTTTAAAAATAGAGCAATGAGTAACCAGGCACCCGCTATGGTAGAGATGGCTAACCCTATTTTTAAGAATGCCCGCTCCGAAATAATGTCTGCCAAGCGGCCGACCAACTGACTTCCAATAATTAAGGCTACTCCATTTGTCCCGAATAATAAACTAAATTGCTGCGGTGTGACGTGATAAATATTTTGATAGACAAACGGAATCCCCGAAACATAGGCAAAGATTCCGGCAGTCGTAAAACCCTGCGTTAGTGCGTATCCCATGAACGTTCGATCTTTGAATAAAGAACCAAAGTTATTCAAAATTTGTGGTAAATTGCTTGGTACACGATTTTCTGTCGGCAGGGTTTCTTCTAGCTTGATAGTAACAGTGAAGAGCAACAACGCACCCACAATAGCCAAGGCAATAAAAACCCCATGCCAATTGGTAAAAGCAAGAATTCCCCCACCAGCAATCGGTGCAACGATTGGTCCGAGGTTCCCCACTAACACCATCAGCGTAAAAAACTTGGTGAGCTCTCTCCCACTAAATAAATCCCGAACAATCGCTCTAGAGATAACCAGACCGCCAGCCGCAGCAAAACCTTGGACTAATCGAGCGATGATAAGAAAATAGATATTGGGCGCAAACGCGCATGTAATAGAAGCAAGTAAATACAAGGTAATAAAGATAAGCAAGGGTTGACGGCGGCCTTTCACATCACTTAAAGGACCAATAACCAATTGCCCTAAGCCCAATCCTAATAAACAGGAAGTCAAACTTATTTGTACGAGTGACGCCGTGGTATCATAGTCTTTTACAATGGTTGGAAAGGAAGGTAAATACGTATCGATTGTAAAAGGTCCTAACAGTCCAAGAGATCCAAGTAGTATAGCCAGCTGTATTCGTTTTTTTCCACTAGGTTTATTCAATGTCCATCGCCTTTCTGAAAATATTTCGTTATCCTAAATTTATAAATTTTATTATAACCTGAACCTTGCTCAAGGGTAAACAAATAAAATCAATGGAAGCGTATCCAATTTTCAAGCTTATTGAAGGAAGCAGGGGGACGGTTCTTCTGCTCCGTCCCCCTCAATAATAAAATGGCATTTCTACTGCTTATTGTGCCTGATTGTAAACAATTGAAAATCTTTTTTCCGATAGCGATTTTTCTCCATCGTAATCGATTTGAATGGCTGCGGTATAATCCCCTTCCATTTCAAG
Organism: Neobacillus drentensis; assembly: GCF_036965645.1. GTDB lineage: Bacteria > Bacillota > Bacilli > Bacillales > Cytobacillaceae > Neobacillus > Neobacillus drentensis_D. The sequence continues at coordinate 7,016 of NZ_JBALPZ010000109.1, read as the reverse complement.
GTTAGCTTTTCCAACATACACGCCATTCCCTGTTTCCTGGAAGTTCAGTGAAGTATCTCCATGACTCATCCCTTGCATGTCCAATTTTGCACTAACCTTAGCCCCTTTTACGGGTTGACCCTTAGGATCTAAGATTTTTACTTGAATGGGAGTTAATTGACCTGGTGTAAATGATTTGGGTGTTGTCAGCTTAATCTCAATGTTATTTGAACTGCATCCCGCCATCAAAACCATTACTAGGCCAATTATTAGAATCGTAAATTTGTTCATTACCCCTCATCCTTTCTAAAGTTTTTCTTGTTGCACTAAATTGGGGCATTACAATTTAGACCTTTTTATTTCCTACTCTATACAACAAACCTAATTTTTTAATCCCTCTATAAACTCTATTTTACTTTTCGCATTATCCGATGTAATGATGTCGACATCACTGTTGATCTTTTTTTCTACCTCTTGCCCCTTTATGGTCTTTAAGGCATTTTCCACACTAATATAACCGATATCATATGGATTTTGCGCAATCGAGCCTTTCAACGTTCCATTTTCGACATATTTCAGCATATCTATTATTCCGTCTGCTCCAATAACGGGCATTTTTAATCCTTTTTTATTCAAGTACTTTAAAACTTCTAAAGCCATAGTATCATTTGAGGCAAAAAAGCCTTTGATGTCAGGATGAATCTTTATCAATTTAGCGGTTAAGGGAATAACTTTGGCATCCTCATCATAATAATGGATCTTCTCCGTGATTGTGTCCATTCCCACTGTATCTATAGCCTGTTTGGCACCTTGAATTCGCTCATCACTTACAGAATCGTTTGAAATCCAACCAATCAATGCCACCTTGTCACCAGGCTGCAGCATGGAGGATAATACCTCTCCTGCTTTTTCACCTAATGAGAGGTTATCGGTTCCAATAAAGGAAGTTTGACCCGACCAATTAACCTCGGTATCAACAATCAGGACCGGAATATGTTCCTTTTTAAATTCCTTTAATATAGGGATAGATGCAGGTGGATCTTCCGGAGAAAAAATAAGGGCATCCGGCTTTTCCTTTAATACCTTTTTCAAAAGAGACAGTTGGTCTTCATGATTTTGGTCAGGTGTAAAAATAGTTCCCTTTACACCAAAGTTTTTAAATCCCTTTTCAAATCCAGAGGCCATGATCGACCAGTATTCCGACTTGGATTCTTTCAAAACGACAGCAACGGTCGGCCTTTCAACTGCAAAAACTTTGTAAAAATATCCCAATAACCCACAGATAAAGACGGCAGAAACAACTAGGATCAGCCTTTTTTTCTTCACTTTTTCTCACCATTCAAGTGGAGATTTTCATCTAAATAACGATCAAAACAAATGAAAAAACTGGTGCCTTCATGCCCTGTCTGAACCTTGATTTTTGCCTGATGCCGATCGGCGATGCTATAGCAAACAGCTAGTCCCATTCCAGTCCCTTGGTCTTTGGTTGTAAAAAAGGGAGTGCCAATTTTATCAAGAATGTCTGGCTTGATTCCATTTCCACTATCCTTCACCTCTAAAATAACCATCTCTTGTTCAGTGTAGGTTCTTACGGTAAGGATCCCGCCCAACTCCATCGCCTCAAGTCCATTTAAAGCGAGATTCAAGAAAAGCTGGCGAATTTCCTTTTCATCTAAGAGCAAATCTGGACATGGTTCCAAAAATTGCTGAACTCTTTTCCCTGCGAGGTTTGCTTCTGCAGTGATTAAGGGCAGAATGGCTTCAACGATTCGATTTAAAGATTGTTTAGTTTTATTACTAGCTTTATTTTTGGCGAGCGTTAAAAACTCTTTAATGATACTATTAGCCCGGTCTAGTTCATCCAGCATAATATCAATGAACTCAGGTGACAGCGGCTGATTATTGCTTTTCCACATTTGTAAAAATCCATGTACCGTTGTCATCGGGTTCCGGATTTCATGCGCAATTCCAGCAGCCATCTCGCCAATAAGATTCAAGCGATCTAAACGGACCATCTCTTTTTCTAAATTTTCTCGTTCCGTAATATCATTTACCACGATAAGAACGCATGCTTCATTTTGCAATTCAATGATTTCCGTGGATAACAATCCCCATCGCCTTTCCCCGTTTTTCGATTGGTAGGTCACTTTAAGATTGCTCAACGTCTTATTCCATCCGGGAGAAGCGAAATCGACTTTATTTTCATCCCCCCACGTATATAGGGCCCAGTCAAAAACTTGATCCTTTACGGTTTCATAGTCATAACCTGTATGTTGGAGCCAGGTTTTATTAACATCCATAAATCTTCCCGTACGTATGGAACGAATCACCTTTAAGCAAGGACTAGCTTCAAATATTTTTTTCAAGAGTTCATGGGAAACGATTAGATCATCCGCTGCCTTTTTCCGCTCCTTAATTTCCGCTTTAAGCTTCTCATTCGTAGACAATAGATCTAATGTTCGCTCTTCCACTACTTTTTTTAGTAGATTAAATTGTTGGTTTTTGATTTTCTCGATTTCTTTCCTCTCCGTCACATCACGGATGGTGCAAACAAAAAGAGGGGTGTCTTCGATAATTGCTTTTCCCATTTGAACGTCGACAGGAAAACGGTTTTGGTCTTTCCTTAAACCGACACCTTCTAGTATTTTTCCTACTCCTGACTTAGTAAAGGATAGCATCGATAGGAGGGCCATCCGATCTCCCTCTTGCTTTACTACAGGGAGAATGGTGGCTAAATTGTTTCCGATTAATTCCTCAACATTATAACCAAACATTTTTTTGACCATCGGATTGATGGATAGAATAACTCCGGATTCATTAAAGGTAACAATCGTGTCCAATAATGTTTCCGCTACCACCTTTGATAACGTCTCCGTTTTATATAAATCTCCGCTTGTACGATTCAATTTATTATGAACTTCCTCGAGTTCAATCGACTTTTTCCATTCAGACCTTTTTAAACACTCCGTATGACTTTTATAGATTTTTACAAATTGTTCTACTTTTTGTTTTAATGTCTCTGGATTAAACGGCTTAAATATGTAATCAATCGCACCAACAGAATAACCATGAAGAACGTGCTCCATATCCTGACTGATAGCGGTGATAAAGATAATCGGAATATCTTTTGACCTTTTTCTAGCTTTAATCAGCTTGGCTGTTTCAAAACCATTTAGTCCAGGCATTTGCACATCCAGTAAAATGACCGCAAAATCTTGTTTAAGTATACATTTTAACGCTTCCTCCCCCGACCTGGCCGTTACCAAATGATAGCTTGGTGATGAGAGAACGGCTTCTAATGCAATTAAATTTTCTTTCAGATCGTCTACCATTAAAATATTAATCGTATCCGTGTCTGGCTTATTTGTTTTTTCGGTAAAGTCTTTCTTCTGAATGGAGTACTTCATAGTATTTTGCATAATCGGTAAAACGTATCTCCTCTCTTTTTCCAAGGCCTAGAAACCCTGAAAAAAATAGACTCTCGTAAAATAATTGATGAACATGATTTTGTAATTGTTTATTAAAATAAATCATCACATTCCGGCAGATAATGATATGAAACTCGTTAAAGGATTGATCGGTAACCAAATTGTGCTGAAAAAAGTCAATATTCTTTTTCAAGAAGGAATGAAAAGATGCTTGTTCATTTTTCACCGAATAATACTCCGAAAAAGCCTTTTCCCCCCCGGATTGAATATAGTTTGTAGTGTACAGTTTCATTTTTTCTAAGGGAAAAGAACCTTGTTTCGCTTTTTCTAAATTAATATTATTGATATCGGTAGCGTAAATCTTTGATTTTTCTAATACGCCTTCTTCATGCAGCAAAATCGCCATCGAATATACTTCCTCACCAGAACCACAGCCCACATGCCAGATTCGGATAGCAGGATAATCTCTTATGACCGGAATGACTTTTTGCCTGAGAACTTTAAAAAAAGTGGGATCTCGAAACATCTCCGTTACATTAATAGAAAAGTCATAAAACAACTTATCCATCACAAGGGGGTCGTGTAACACTTTTTCCTGTAAACCGGATACAGTCCCTAGCTTTTCCACAGCCATTCGATTCAAAATTCTTCTTTGAATGAAAGGAGCAGAATAGTTTCGAAAATCATATCCATAATGGCGATAAATGGCTTCAAGTAATAACTCTATTTCCATTATCTGCAGTAGATTAATATTGGTAATGGTGAATCCCGCCTATCTATATAGCCAAACCTGGATCAGTGAGTAGAGCTGATCTAAATCAATCGGTTTGCTAATGTAATCTGACGCACCAGCCTGAATACATTCTTCACGGTTATGTTTCATTGCTTTGGCTGTTAAAGCAATGATGGGCAACTCCTGAAATTCATGTCTAGAACGAATACTGCGCATCGCCTCAAATCCATCCATTTCCGGCATCATAATATCCATCAAGATCAGATCAATATCAGGATTTTCTTGCAAGACTTCGATCCCTTCTCTGCCGTTTTCAGCAAAAAGTACTTCGATCTCATATTCCTCAAGAGCAGAAGATAGGGCATAAATATTGCGCATATCGTCATCTACAATCAGAATTCTCTTCCCATTCATTAACGAGTAATCTTGTGTGAAATCTTCGCCGATTTCGTTTGTCTCCAGTTGAAACTTGCTACCGCCGAAGGAATGGCCTTCCTCATCCTGAAGAGCAGCGGCCGATTCTAATAAGGCGGTATTGTTACTTTTATTTTCTTCCAAATGATGAATGGGTAAGTAAAGAGTGAAAGAACTTCCAGCCCCTACCTCACTTCTTAAATCAATAAAGCCGCCAAGCAAGTGGGCAAACTCGCGGCTGATGGATAATCCTAAGCCTGTTCCCCCATATTTTCGGCTGGTCGTACCATCCGCTTGCATAAACGCATTAAAAATCAATTGCTGTTTGTCTTTTGAAATCCCAATTCCTGTATCAGCAATGGTAAAACTGATCATTGGTTCTTTAAGGTCAGCCAATCCATCGGGAACAACCTTTTTAATCAAAATGGAAATGCACCCTTTTTCTGTGAATTTAAATGCATTTGATAAAAGGTTTCGCAAAATTTGATTCAGTCGATGCTCATCGGTGTAGATAGAATCTGGTAAATCATCATCTATGAAAATAGTAAACTCTAAGCTTTTTTGACGAGCTAGTGGAGTAAAATATCTTTCTGCAAAGGTCTTAATTTTTTCTAAAGCTACCTCTCCGTGAATAACCTCCATTTTTCCAGCTTCCACTTTTGCTAGATCTAAAATTTCATTAATTAAATGTAGCAAATCGTTTCCAGATGAATAAATGGTTTGGAGGTATTCCACTTGTTTCTCTGTTAAATTTTCATTCCGTTTTTCGATTAGCATTTGAGCAAGTATTAATAAACTGTTTAATGGGGTCCGAAGTTCATGTGACATATTCGCCAGAAATTCGGATTTATATTGAGAGATAGTAGCCAATTCTTGAGCTTTCTCTTCAAGGGCTATACTGAATTTCTCCAATTCCTCTTTTTTGTGCTCAGAATGTTGATATTGTACCTCGAGCTCTTCATTCATGATTCTTAGTTCTTCTTGCTGTTGCTGCAACTCTTCTGATTGGCTTTGCAGCTCTTCTGTTAAGGCTTGCGACTCTTGTAATAATTTTTTGACCTGCATCCGATTTCCGATACTGTTAATGGTAATACCGATATGGGCCATGACTTCATGGAGAAGGGCCTGCTGCACGTCATTAAATGGTTTTAAGGAAGCAACCTCAAGAACAGCCAAAATCTCTCCTTCAAATTCGGCCGGTAAAATATAGATATTTTTAGGAGCAGCTTCACCGATTCCGGAGGTAATTTTTACATAATTATCGGGAATGTCGGAAATCATAATCGGTTTCTTTTCTGCCGCCACTTGCCCCACAAGTCCCTCACCGAGATGGAAACTTGTTGTTGTATCCGGGTCATGTTTGAAGGCATAAGAAGCCATATTGACCAGACAATGTCCACTATTACTTTCTTCTTTCATATAGAAAACACCATAGTGGGCATCTACCATTGGCGTGATATTTTGGATAAATAAACGGGACAATGTCTTAAAATCTTCAACGGAAGTATACATGGAAGTAATTTGCGCCACTTTTGATTTCCGCCAGCTATGTTCCTCGGCCTTTTCGATTAAGGCTTTTTCCTGCACCGCTTTTTCTTCTAATGCTTGAGCCATTCGATTGTAGGCAGTGGAGATCTTCCCAATTTCGTCTTTCGTTGTGACCCCAATACGGGGGAATTGTGTTCCATGATCTTGAGCCACATTGCTCATAACGGAAGTAACCCGCTGCAAATTTTTAGTTAAACCTCGAATAATCCAAATCGCGACACCAAGTCCTATTAGGAAACCAATGGCAACAACGATATAAATCATACGCAGCTCAAGGTTATAGGTTTGTTTTGTCCGCAAAAGTTGGTCTTTCATTTCTTGTTCCTGCAGGGTATAAATCAAATCAGTAATCTGCTGGAGCCGTGCCCGATCTCGCTTGATATCACCCCATATGAGCTTGTCGAAACTAGCGTTTTGGTCGGTTTTTTGTAAAATAATAATTTGGTTTCCGACTTCTTCATAGGTTTTGTAGAGCGTGTTAAATTTAGAAATTAGAGCCTGTGTTTCTTTACGATTGTCCATCTTTCCAAGCTTTTCAATCGAAGAGCGAATGTTGTTCCTTGATTGTTCCCATTCGTTCACTACTTGAGAAAGTACAGACTCAGGTGGAATAGAGGCGATCTCACTCAACTCTCTGCCCATATTCCCTACCTCGAACTCAATGGTGGATGCCATCAACTTCCTCTCGTCTAAATCTGAAACGAGTGAATTCATCGTAACCGTCTGTTGATTGACCATCTTAAATAAAATACCTAGAAAAATAATGTTAAAAAGTAAGATTAGGACTAATCCCCCATAAAGCTTCGTTCTAAATTTCATATAGACTTCATTCTCCCAGTTAATAAAAATGAATTTCGAATAGAATTTATATAGTAAAATGGAATTAAAAGACTCTAAATGGTTATGTAAAAAAT
>NZ_JBALPZ010000108.1:8025-11614 GCF_036965645.1 Neobacillus drentensis | reverse complement strand
TTGGCCAAGCCTTGTCCGAACTTGACCTTTCTTCCGACAGACTTGTGGCTTTTTCGCTCTGCCTTGTCCGAAGCTTGACCTTCCTTCGGACACACTTTCCCTTTTTTGGCCAAGCCTTGTCCGACCTTGACCTTTCTTCCGACAGACGTGCGGCTTTTTCGCTCTGCCTTATCCGAACTTGACCTTCCTTCAGACAGACTTGCCGCTTATTTTGCTTACCCTGTCCGAATCAAACTTATCTTCGGACAGGCTTTCGCTTTTTTAGCTCTGTCCTGTCCGAATTACCCCCTCACATAAAAGAAGCTCACAGCCACCTCTTTAATTCCTCAATAAACCCAACAACCTCTTCCTCTCTCGTTGCCCACGAAGTCACCAAACGAATCGCTGAATGATCAGTGTCAACCTTCTCCCAAACATGAAACGCATACTTCTTCTCCAACTCCGCAATCATGGCATGAGAGAAAATCGGAAAAATTTGATTGGACGGAGAATGAGTCAAAAACTTCACATTCGCTTCCGCTAACGCATCATAAAGCATTCCCGCCATCGAATTAGCATGCTCAGCCAAATCAAAAAACAAATTATCTCGAAACAACTCATGAAATTGGATCCCCAATAACCTTCCCTTCGAGAGGAGCGCCCCTTTTTGCTTAATATGATACCGGAAATCCTCCTTAAGACCCTCTCGGCAAATCACCAAAGCCTCTCCCAACAGAGCCCCATTCTTCGTCCCGCCAATATAGAAAGCATCAACAAGCTCCGGTAAATCACTTAAGAGAAGATCATTTTCCCTCGAACAGAGCGCGGAACCTAGTCTCGCTCCGTCCATATATAAAAGAAGATGATTCGCACGACAAAAATCACTTAACTGCTGCAGCTCTTCCTTTTTATAAATAGAGCCGATCTCTGTCGAATTAGATATGTATACTAACTTAGGTTTTACCATATGTTCATCAGGATGCCCATCAAGGACGGCTTGAACACCCGCTGGAGTTAATTTCCCGTCTTTACTCTCAACAGATAGAACCTTGTGGCCTGTGGCTTCTATGGCTCCCGTTTCGTGACCTAAAATATGTCCGCTGTTAGCAGAAATAGCCGCTTCATGCGGTCTTAAAAATGCTGAGATTGCCGTCAAATTTGTTTGTGTCCCACCCGTTAAAAAGTGGACATCTACATCATTCCGACCTAATTTTCTCTTGATTAGCTCAATGGCCTGTAAAGAATAGTGGTCTTCTCCATAACCTTCTTCTTGAACTAAATTGGTTTCCATTAACGCCTTTAGTATTTGTGGATGTGCTCCCTCACTGTAATCGTTTTTAAAGCTGTACATTTTCAGTTCTCCCGTCATTAATTTACCATTTTCAATTCATGTTCAATCGTACCATATTCCGACAATTTTAGTGAATACCCATACATATAGATCAGTTTGTCATATCAATATTTACCTTAACCCGGCCTCGAATAGTTCCCCACAAATGGGTGACGATATATATGTAACACATTATGTTTAGGGAGTGAAGTTCTTGAAAAAAGGTTTAGTCACTTTCGTGTTAGCTTCTACCCTTGTTGGTTTAACTGGCTGTGCTGATAATGCGACCAAAAACAACCTAAGAAATGACGTAAACAATGGGGTAGATGTTCGCAATGTCAGAAACAATCTGGATAACCGCTTAAGTGTTCAAAATGTGAATGATAATAACCATAACCTACGATATTCAAACCGAGCAGGAAGAGCTGTAGAAAAACTGCAAGAGGTGGACTTAGCGCATGTCATCATCCGAAACAATAATGCCTATGTCGCCGTTCGCTTAAAAAACAATCGATTCCAAACTGGTACAGGTACCACAACCAATCGTAACAACATGGGGACTACCAGTATTAACAATAATTTAGGGACAACTGGAACAAATGGCCGTGAAAACCATCTTACTGCGCGTGGCGCGGGAACAAGTCTGAATGGCAACTATCCTAGTACGACTGGTGTCACCACGATTGATAATACAGCGACTGGATTGAACCCTGGTGCTGGAGGGACCTCTAATACCCGCGGTACGATCGGCATTCGTGGCACTGGTACGTTTGGTACCCTGAACAACAATAACATTTTTACTGGTACAAATGACGGGACGGCTGGAACAAATGACGGAACCACTGCGACTAACTACCGTAGTGTGTCTTCACCACTTGATCAAAGAATAGCGGATCAAGTACGTAAAGCTGATAGTGCCGTTCACCGCGTCTATATTTCTTATGACCGAGCTTTCTTCCGTCAAATGACCAATTACTCAAATGATTTAAACACAAAAGGACGTATCCGTAATAACAACATTTGGAACGACTTTAACAATTCGGTCAATCGAATATTCCATTAAAAATCTGCAAGGAAGCAATGCCTTTCACCAAAAGGCGCTGCTTCCTTTTTAATCCATCAATTGATCCTTGTCATCGGTTTGCGGCGGTTCCTCTAACCAGCCATTCTTAATCATGATATTCGCCCCATCTTCTGCATACAAAGCTATCTCCGGGATTAAAGATGCATACCGAAATGACAAATCTTTTCTTGGACTTGCTGCCATTGATATTCCATAGTTTCCTATTCCTGCCGCAATCATTGCGGAGGTTATAAACATCATTAATTTATCCGAAAAGATAGCTGACGTGGAATCCATAACAGCTGCATCCCAGCTCATGGGTGCGGGAAGATCTTCTTTCATAAGGAAATCGCTAAAGAGATTCATATGTTTTTGGGCCATTTGTTTGCCCCTTTTTAAGAATTGTTTGACCTCTTCATCCTTGGCAATCTGACCAAATCCAGTAATTAAGGCTTTCCCAATGGCATTTGTTTGTACATTCATAAAAAGATGAGTAATTTCCACCGCGGTTAAAGCTCGTTTTTTACCAAAAATTCCGTTTAAAAATTGCTGTTTTTCTACAAAGTCGACTTTATCTGGTGTCGATATAAAAGGAGGTCTGATATAGGTCCCTTGTTTTAACATTAAGCGGCGGGTGAGATCCTGTACTTTAACGGCTGCTTGTAATACTTTTTTATGGAAAGCAACCACATCTTCACGGGTAGCTAAACCCAGAGCAGCGCTGCTCGCGGCCATGGCTAGGATGGACATTTGTCTTAGATACATAAGTACAAATGTATCAGAAAACAGTTTTGGGGCTTCCGGCAATACATCTTTTTCGGTAAATCCAAATGGTATAGGAAATTCCTCTTTTTTAAAAAATTCTTGTAGAAACTCAATATTACTTTTCGCCACAGTTAAGGTATATTCAATAATTGAGCGTACTTCTGGATCTGTTGCTTTCTCTAAAAAGTGACTATTGAAACAAATACCACAAGTATCATTTATGTATTGAGTCCATAATACCGACATTTCCGCGGCCGTTAAGCGGATTTCTGATTGATTTTCCAAATGGAACACTCCCCACGAAATGAATTACCTATTTTCTTTAGCTATGTTATTACTCCTAAGGTTACGTTTTCCATTCTTAGATAAAAATATGAACGATTTCTAACATATGGGCTGTGTTAATCTTGGATGTTGATTTCCGCTACAGTCGCTCAGCAAACCCGCGGGCG
>NZ_JBALPZ010000108.1:0-7952 GCF_036965645.1 Neobacillus drentensis | reverse complement strand
CCGCAGGAGTCGAGCTTATCCGCTCCAATCAACATTGTCTCGAAATCAACAGTAACCTCTAACACAGCCAACATATAAAAAGAGCGATTAACAGAATCGCTCACTCATCTATTTCTTTTTTTCAATTCATAAAGTGTTCGCTTCATTTCTTTTTCAAGATTACTAAAAAAATTTTCTAATCCCTTGGTGGCCCCGGAATCCAAAAGCCTCTTACCTGTTAAGCCCAGGGCCCCCGAAACCTCACCTTTAGCCTTACAAAGGATTTGGGTTCCGCTTTGATAATCTTTAAACAAAAGTATGGCATTTCCGTTCAGTTCTCCTAAGCTGCCATGCCCTTTTATTTTTAGCCGTAATGTGACTGGCGCCTTCTCTTCATCCAGTTGGACGTCAAAATTAAAAAGATCATGAAGGGGTCCCAGATGAATATCGATTTCCCCCTTGTAAACACCCGTTGATGTCTCTATAAAAGACTTGCATCCCTGTAACGAATTTTTTAAGAGATTTTCATTTTTGATATACTTCCAGACTATGGTTCTTGGTAACCCAAAGCGATACTGGTATTCGATTTCCACTGTTTCTCCTCCAATAGCCAACAGATTCATCATTTTTATCAGTTTATTCATTAATGGGCTCATTTGTTAAAACAAATTGGTCTGCGATTGGGCCTCATAAGAAAAGCTGACTCACAAGGCCGTTAGTCAACGACTTAGTGAGTCAGCTTATTTCTTACTTCTCTTTATTTTCCTCTTGAATCGGAGTCAGTTCTTCTGAGAATTCAGTTACTAAATTGGGCTTAGGCTGTATTCCCTTTCGAACTTCTGACTTGTCCTTCGTGCTCATCCGATATCTCATCACAAAATAAGAGGCTGTGAACAGGACTGTCATAACTATTCCGGCCACAAGCCCTGTCCCTTGGCCCGGAATTAACGGCATACTTAAAAGAACGACAACCAAGCTAATTAAAGCAATATACGAAGTATAAGGAAAGCCCTTTACTTGGCAGATGCCGTTTGGGGGACAGCCTGCCCTTTTGCGAAAGCGGATATGACTGGCCATAATCACCGCGTAAGTAAAAATTAATGTGAAGCCGCTCGTACTGATCAATACCAAATAGACCCTAGGGAACAAAAGGCCAAACCCTAAGCCAAAAAGCATAGCAAGACCGGAAAAAAGAATTCCGCGATAAGGCACATCTTTTTTATCTTTTAGCAATAGTGGGGCATGTCCTTCATCTACTAATGAACGAATCATTCGCCCCAGCCCAAAAATCGCCGCTAACATCGCTGATAAACTAGCTGAAATTAACACCCCATTGAGTGCGGAACCGGCCCATCCAATCCCCCATCGATCCAGTGATGCCACCATCGGACTTATGGTTTCATTTAATGCGGCTGTCGGGATCAGTGGTAATAGGACTGCGGCATACAAGATATATAGTCCAACTAGAGAAAATACGGTATAACGAATCGCCTTAGGAATGGTGTCATTTGGATTTCTTGCTTCTGAAGCGGCCAGTCCAATGATTTCAAAACCTGCATAGGCAAAAACCACGAGTAACATACTGCCCGCAATCCCCTTAATTCCTCCAGGCATGATGGACTCTCTCGCCAACTCCCCTGTTCCTATTGCTCTAGCGCCAGGCAGCAAGCCTGTAATTAAAACGATTGCGGTAAGGATAAAGAAAATAATGGCAAATATTTTCACTCCGGATAATCCGCTTACGATCTTACCGAATTTATCTGCCCCTAATAAATTGACCAAGGTGACTCCAATAATGAGAAAGCTGCCGAAGATAGCTATTGATAGATGGGGAAACCATTCACGGAGCAGGATGGAAATAGCGGTCGCTTCACTTGACATCGATAAAACGGTACCTGTCCAATACAGCCAGCCCACAACAAAGCCGAATCCAGGACCAAGTTCTCGAGCCGCGAAATTACTAAATGAGCCGACAGTAGGATCGGCTACTGTCATTTCAGACAATGCATAAAGAATTAAATAAACCAGGACGCCTGCTAAAATATAGGACAATAAAATAGATGGTCCAGCTGCATGGATGGCAACGGATGAGCCTAGAAAAAAGGAACCTCCAATGACACTTCCTAAGGCCATCATCGTTAACTGCCACGCGGACAGTCCTTTACTTTTTGTCTCCATTCAATGTTTTCTCCCATACTTTTAATTTTTCCTATAATATGACAAGGATATTATTAGCCTCCGTTTATAAATTGATTCTAGAAAGAGCAATTTGGGTCCGTCTGAAGAAACAATTATACACAAAGAAACCGCCCAAAATATGAGCGGCTTCTTCCCTTGCTTATGTTTAGATCTGTTGTTCATTACATATAAGTATGTTTGCCAGGTTATTCTCCATACATATGTTTACATATTCCTTTTCCAATTCATTTAGGGTCATCTCGTATAGATGCTTATTTTTAATCTTATACACCCCTGATTGGATTAATTGATCAATCAAAATTTGTCTTTTATCGTGGACAGCTTCCTGAAGTAATTCACTCACCCGAGAAAACCTCCATTCATAGACTTTTATTTTTGACCTCTGCCCTTCATTATACATAGTCCTATTTTAGAATATTGTCGAAACCACACCTCATCGTAAACTTTAACCATATTTTAATGAACGCAACCATTTTTGAATATGGACATATTGTTTTTTCAAGATATTTAATCTAATTGTTACAATGGTTCATTTTTGATGGTTGAAAAAATAATTGCTATACTTGGTTTTAGATTAAACTCTGTAGAGACCAAGGTGAATACCATGAAGAGATACACAAATTTAGATGGTGTCGAGAATAACAAAACGTTTAAAGACATGCGAAAGTGGCAAAAAGAAAGAAAATCCAAGACAAAAGATCTAACAGCCAATATTGAACAATCTCCTGAGAAAAAGATAATAGAATTGAATGAAAACAGGAGGAAGACCACCTATACCTGGATTGGCCATTCCACCTTTTTGATCCAGCTAAATGGCGTAAATATTTTGACAGACCCAGTCTGGGCGAAGAGGATGGGCTTTCAAAAGAGATTAACAGCGCCAGGAATCGCTATAGAGGACCTGCCAGAGATTGATTTGGTTGTGATTTCCCATGGCCACTATGACCATTTAGATTTTCCAACGTTAAAAAAATTAAAAGGCAGCCCTCATTATTATGTACCAGTTGGATTAAAATCACTCTTTTTAAAGAAGGGTTATCAAAATGTAACGGAGCTAAACTGGTGGGAAAGTGCCGAACATCAAGGCATTACCAGTCATTTCGTCCCTGCCCAGCACTGGACGAGACGGACATTGAATGATATGAATACGTCCCATTGGGGCGGATGGATCTTTCAGACGGGGAAGGAAACCTTTTATTTTGTAGGGGATACAGGCTATTTTAGCGGCTTTAAACAAATCGCTGAACGCTTTGAAATAGATACAGTGTTTATGCCAATTGGTGCCTATGAACCGGAATGGTTTATGGCCGTTTCTCACATTAATCCTGAGGACAGCGTGAAGGCCTTTCTGGAATTAAAGGCGAAAGCCTTTGTTCCGATGCATTACGGAGCTTACCGATTAGCCGACGATACCGGACCGGAAGCATTAGACCGCTTATACCGTGAATGGGAAAAACAGCAGCTTCCGAAAGAACAGTTAAAGGTTCTTTTACTAGGTGAAACGGTTATGTAATCCGAAGTTTGATTTTTAGATAGCAAGGAAAAAAACGAATGCCTAATATTTTTACAATGGAAATCAACCCCTACATATTTCTATTGTTTTCCTTGCTATAATGGAATATCAGGGAGTGAATGATATGAAGCTTTTAAAATACCTAATCTGTTTGGTTCTGCTTATAGGAATTGGTACTTCTATTTGGATTTACTATCCTCATTATCAACTTTATCAAATGAAAAAACACACCGTTAAAGCCAGCCAAACGAACAATCAAGTCTCTTATCTAACTTATTTTAAACACACAAAAGATGACACCTTGCACCATTTAGCTTTAGGAGATTCGATTATCCGCGGCGTAGGTGCCGGACAGAGTGAAAATATGGTGACACAATTTTCCAATTTACTGAGTGAACAGGCGCATAAAAAGATCGAGTCTGACAACCAGGGGATTAACGGTATTACGAGCGGTGAATTAAACCAGCTCGTCCAGACTGGAAAATTTGATGAGTCCATTAAGCAAGCTGATATCATCACCATCAACGTGGGCGGAAATGATATCATTCATGCTGCCAAGGGACTCGATCTCCAATCCGTTTTCCAGACATACGACGAGCTCCAGGCCACTTTCTCAAAGAATTTAACTGCCATTACGTCCAGGATTACTAAATTAAATCCTAATGCCACAGTTGTTTTTTTAGAATTATATAATCCGTTATCTCCTGATAACAAAATGTACGCACTTGCTGATAAACTGCTGCCAAAATGGAATGTCCATATTTATGAAGCGGCAAACCGTCTTCCCTCCTCGATTGTGATTGAAACCACAAAGGTGATTAACGGTGAGCACTTACAAAATTTATCAACGGATGGTGTCCATCCAAATTTAGCAGGCTATACCGCCATCTCCGAGCAAATGATTTACCAATTTAAACATCAATATCGAAAAACGTCCGCATAAAAAACGAAGGAGCGTCATCACTCCTTCGTTTTTTCCTGCGAACGTTTACACGTTCAAATAAAGTTTTTATTCACTCTTTTAATTCGTATTTCACTTTTATTCCGTCTTCTTTTCAGACGATTCATTCTTTCTTTTTCATACAAATAATGGACGATAAAGTAGGAAGCAACCCCAAGAATCAAACCAAAAATGGTCATTCCTATAAGTGCGTGAAATCCGCCATGGATTAGGCTTACTAAGCTATGGAAATCACCATGTAAGAGTTTTTGAAATGAAAAGTCTCCATTGTGTCCTATTTTTACCCTCATTGGAAAGATTAATTTCCCTAATTTTCTGGCAAAAGGTAATAAAATAACTGGCAGCAGTGTGAGTTTTCCGATCACATTTCCAATAATGGAAGCTGGGAGTGACCCTTTTGCTAAGCGGACAATGGGTACAAATAAAATATATATGAGAGAAGCGGAAGAAATCACTAACATCTCAAGACCAAATCCAATGGCAAATCCCAATGCCACCTTTTTGGCCCCGCCAGGAGACCTTAGAAGTTTTAAAAAGTTTAACTTAAAAGCACGTCCTAGACGCTGAAAGAGATTATGCTTTTTATGTTTTATGCTCATAAGTTAACCCTCCAACCGAATACAATAAAAGATTATAAGTTAATTATATTCCAAAAACGCTAAATAAACCAGAAGTACTAGTCAGGATATTGCTGGATTTTTGAATATTAATTAAAATTTAATAAAGGGAGGATGCATTTTCCAACTATCCTTATTAAGTGCTGCAGGATTTCTATAATCGTGCACCCAATTTTTTATAGAATATGCCAAATCGCTAATTATGTTCCAATTTCGGGACAATTTACCCAGAGTTTCATCCACATCCAATAAGAGTTACCTTCTTCTATTCTTCGTAAGTTCACAATTAGCATGTGTACTAAAACGAATTAGTGCTAAAATTATTTATTGTATGATGAAATTATCTCTAATTTTTGTAAAACAAAGGAGTCTCCACTATGTCACAAACTTTTAAAGCCCTGATTGTAGACAAGCATGAGGAAAAAATTACAGTGAATGTACAAAATCGATCTTTAACCGATCTGCCAGAAGGTGAAGTCCTCATTCGTGTCCAATACTCAAGTGTCAATTATAAAGATAGTTTAGCTAGTATCCCAAATGGCAACATTGTCACAAGCTATCCATTTGTACCGGGAATTGATTTAGCCGGAGTCGTTGTTTCATCCAGTGATGCCCGTTTTAAAGAAGGAGATAAGGTCATCGCTACCAGTTATGAAATTGGTGTCTCCCATTTTGGCGGGTACAGCGAATATGCACGAATTCCTGCAAAATGGATTGTTCCACTGCCAAATGGTTTAACTTTAAAAGAAGCAATGGTCATCGGTACGGCCGGCTTTACGGCTGCACTCTCCGTCCAACGCTTAGAAGAAAATAACGTTACACCAGCTAAGGGCAAGGTTCTCGTTACTGGTGCAACGGGAGGAGTCGGAAGCTTTGCTGTTTCCATTCTTGCCAATCTGGGCTATCAGGTCGAAGCTAGTACAGGAAAAACAGCGGAGCATGAATACTTGAAAACAATTGGTGCATCCGAAGTCATTCCGCGTGAAGTAGTTTTTGATGGAAAAATTAGAGCCTTAGGCAAGCAAAAATGGTTCGCTGCAGTCGATCCAGTCGGCGGGGAACCGCTTGCGTCGTTATTAAGTCAAATTCAATACGGGGGTTCCGTGGCAGCAAGTGGCTTAACTGCCGGGACTAAGCTGCCGGCGACCGTGTTCCCTTTCATCCTTAGAGGGGTTAATTTACTCGGGATTGATTCTGTTTACTGTCCTATGGAGACGCGATTAAAAATCTGGGATCGTCTCGCCTCCGATTTTAAACCCGCAAATCTAGAGGGGCTTATCCAGGAAGAAGTGTCCCTTGAGCAGCTTCCGGAGGTACTTCCCACGCTCTTAAAGGGGCAAGCGCGGGGGAGAATGATTGTAAGTTTAACCTAGAATTTTGTTTTCGCGGATAAATAGAAAAATCCTTGGTAAGTGGCTTAAAACTGCTGACAAAAACACCAATCCGAATTTTTTATAACGAAACATAAAGAAAGACTGCTTACTTACGAAAAGGAAGCAGTCTTTCTTTCATTCTTTACCGATATTTAGCCAGAATATGATTTTCTATCGGCAGATGTAATTCCTCAATCCCCTCAATGACCAATTTAGCAATATGCTCTGCCCCATATTCCTGAAAATGGGTTGGATCCTTAGCTCCTTGCGGGTAATTCGGATATTGGCCGGCTTTTAGCCATAAAAATAATTTCTTTGTTTCATCGGTACCCAGCTGTTGGTATAATCTTCTACTCTTTGCGGCTAAATCAATCACAGGGACGTTTTGCTCTCTAGCAAGGGCCTTCATGGCTTCTGGATAACGCCCGTGCGTATCCAATGCTCTGCCATCACTTGAAAAACTCATCCGTTGAACAGGTGTAATGAGAATGGGAATGGCCCCTTTTCTCCGTGCTCCATCAATATACTGTTTTAAATAACTCTTATAGGTTGTGTTTGGATTTGTGTAGAGATTTGGATTGTTAACTTTTTCATCATTGTGGCCAAACTGAATAAACAGATAATCACCCTTTTGAATGCTATTCAAAATCCAGTTCAATCTACCCTCATGGATGAAGCTTTTCGAACTTCTTCCTCGCTTTGCAAAATTCCGGACCGTTACTTGTTGGTCAAGCATGGTGGGAAGTACCTGGCCCCAGCCTGTACGCGGAAATAGTGAACTTGGATAGTCGGATACTGTTGAATCTCCAGCAAGATAGATGGTGAGAGGTGTTGGTGTTTGCTCTGCCATCGCGGGCTTTGGTGCCGCTTCTGTTCTAGTATTAACCTTGTAGGCGGCATAACCCGCTAGGATGACGAGCAGTGAGATAAATATAAGCTTTATGCCAAACCTTTTTTTCAACTTCTTTCCCCCTATAAAAAAGAACTATTCATGTAAAAATATTGTTCTTGTAACATTCCCAATCTATCCATTTTTACACCTTTTTTAGGTTTCTGTACAGCATTTTAATTCTTTTTACATAAGTTTTTCAGTTCTAAAATAAAAGCTGTGTTAATCTGGGATGTTGATTTCCGCTCCAGGCACGAGCGGTTCGCGGGCGGTCCGGGGAGCCTCCTCGGCGCTTTAGCGCCTGCGGGGTCTCCCCTGTACCGTACTCCCGCAGGAGTCTGCGTGCCTTCCGCTCCAATCAACATCGTTGCAAAATAAATAATAACGTTTAACACAGCCAAAATAAAAAAGAGGCTGGGAC
>NZ_JBALPZ010000107.1:13132-16110 GCF_036965645.1 Neobacillus drentensis | reverse complement strand
TTTTATGAAAAATTACCAAATGATGTGTTAATTGACTTCTATAATGAAATTAATAACAACATTATTCATGGTGGTTCTACCCAAAAATTATATTTTGAATTAGGTTTAATTTATTCCATTATGTGTCGCAGAGGAATTATTTCAAATAGATCTTTTAATAAAGAAGATGTTGTGGCCACTCAAACCCTAAAAAATTATAGTGCTTAAAATCAGCTGTCGATTAGGCGGCTCTTTTTTTTGCAAAAATAGGAAAATCATTCTATATGCAATATACGTCCAACACCTTTACACAAAAAAAGACCTTTGATTTTTAAAATCAAAGGTAAAGTTAGGCTTAGTGGTCTAGGCTAAACCTAAATGGGAGGTCTAAACTCCAGAAGAATTTAAACAAGAATAAGCGTTAATGAATACTAATGATTAGCATTATCAACTTAATTCATATTTAACTATTTTTTTCTTAATTTTTTCTTAAGATTACTTAAAATTTGAACCGTTAGGCAATAATGAATAGGTTTTTGGGACTGAAAAAGAAAAAAAGACCACTCATTTAATTGAGTAGTCAATGATATAAATCATANNAAAGTTGAACATACTGGTTTGGCTTTTTGACTAATCCCTATACATTTTATGAAAAAAAATGAAAGATGTTATGGGTAATTGGGTGGGAATTTAGAGCAAGGCTAAAATTAATCATGATGTTGTAGCCATACACAGTGAGGTTTATTGTTTAGCCTTGCTCTAATAATAAGATTACCCATAACAGCTGGAATTATATGGGTATAATTTCCTGTTTTAACAAAAAAACATTCCGAAGTACAAATTCCACTATATTTTAGGAAGTAATATGTGGGATAAAATCAATTACTAATGAAGGTTTATGCCACACTTTGATTACTATTGTTTACCGTTTGATTTTGCTGCTTAGGTTTTGCCACATTGAAAATGATATTGAGGAAAATCGCCGTTAAACTTCCGCCGACAATTCCACTGTTGGTTAATATTTTTACACTTTCAGGTAGTGCATCAAACAAATTAGGAACCGTAGTAACACCTAACCCTACAGCAACCGAGCAGGCAATAATTAATAGGTTTTCCTGAGAGGAAAAATCTACTTTGCTTAGCATTTTAATCCCGGAAGCAATAACCATACCAAACATCGCTACCATGGCACCGCCAAGTACTGACGTAGGCACAACAGTTGTTAAGGCAGCAATTTTAGGTACAAACCCAAGGAAAATCAGAATACCAGCCATTGTGTAAATCACGTTTTTCGATTTCACACCTGAAAATTGTACAAGTCCCACATTTTGCGAATAAGTTGTATAAGGGAAGGAGTTAAATAGTGCTCCTACGATACTAGCAAGACCTTCTGCACGATATCCTTTTACTAGATCCTGTTCAGTTAACTTTCTTCCTGTAATATCACTTAATGCAAAATACACACCTGTTGATTCAACAAGACTTACAATCGCAACTAGTGTCATGGTAATGATTGGAGCTAGTTCAAACGTTGGTGCAGCAAAGTGAAGGGGAGCAACCATGTGGAACCACGATGCATCTCCAACCGCCGAAAAATCAACTTTACCTAAAAGTGTCGCCGCAATTGTACCACCAATCAGACCAAGCAAAATGGAAATGGCACGAATGAAACCTTTACAAAAGCGATAGAGAACAATAATAAATAATAGTGTACCAAAAGCAAGACCTAAATTTGTTAAAGATCCAAAGTCTGGGCTTCCTTGACCACCTGCAACGTTATTCATCGCTACAGGAATTAGGGTAATTCCGATGATCGTTACAACAGAACCCGTTACAACAGGAGGGAAGAAGCGGACAAGCTTTCCAAAAAAGGAAGCGATTAATATCACAATGATTCCTGAAACTAATATAGATCCATAGATTGCCGACATGCCATATTGCCCGCCAATTGCAATGATTGGACCAACGGCTGTAAATGTACAGCCTAAAACGATAGGAAGACCAATACCAAAATAACGATTTTGCCAAACCTGCAAGAGAGTAGCGATTCCGCTTGTTAAGATATCTAAAGAAACTAAATAAGCTAATTGTTTACCAGATAGATGAAGAGCACCGCCGATGATTAGCGGGACGATAACAGCCCCTGCGTACATTGCTAAAACATGCTGGATTCCTAGAGATGCTGTTTTCCATGGACTTTGTTTCATTAGACTAATTCCTCCACTTTTTCATTGATAAATTGAACTTCTCCGTTTGATAGGGAAGCGATCTTTGCTAATGATTCCACCCTAAAACCAAATTCTTTCAGTTTTTCTGCGCCTTGCTGGAAAGACTTTTCAATCACAATGCCGATTCCTTTTACCATGGCACCGCTTTGTTGGACAATGTCAACCAATCCAAGTGCTGCTTGTCCATTTGCAAGAAAGTCATCAATGATTAGAACGCGGTCCTCTGCTTCTAAAAACTTATTGGAAATGGAGATTTCGTTTGTTTCATTTTTGGTAAACGAATGGACTGATGATGTAAGTAAGTCATCTGTAAGTGTTAATGATTTTCTTTTTCGAGCGAAAACAACAGGAACGTTCATATACAATCCCGCCATAACAGCTGGAGCTATACCAGAAGATTCAATCGTCACAATTTTAGTAATTCCTTCATTAGCGAAAAGAGAAGCAAATTCTTTTCCTATTTCATTCATTAGCAATGGGTCGATTTGATGGTTTAGAAATGAATCTACCTTCAATACCTGATCTGACAAGACCCTTCCTTCTGAAATAATTTTTTCCTCTAGTAATCTCATAATGTAAATCCCCCTTGAAGTATAAAGCTGTGTTAAAAGTTTTTAGCATGTTGAGTGGAGCGGAAGGCGCGCAGACTCCTGCGGGAGTACGGGGCCGAGGAGGCTCCCCGGACCGCCCGCGGAAAGCGAAGCGTCTGGAGCGGAAATCAACACCAAGTTTAAACACAACAAAAAATAAAAAGAGCCCAATGGTCATTGC
>NZ_JBALPZ010000107.1:0-13125 GCF_036965645.1 Neobacillus drentensis | reverse complement strand
GCAATGACCATTGGGCTCTAATTTCTATCAAAATAGTAGAAATAAGCACAATAGGCTAAACACATTACCCACTCATAGTCAGATTGTTAACGGCAATCTGGTAGAAACTTGCGGGCCATATCCCCGCGATTATATGAGCGAAACTTATCTTTTATGTAATCACATTATAACATGCAAAAAGGGGAAATCAATCACTTTTTTAGCAAAAAACGAACAATAGGCAAAAAAAAAAGGCTATCATTCGTCTTAGAAAGCACTTTCACTTAGATATTACCGTTCAAAAAACAAAGATTGAATACTCATTCAGTTTCGAGTACTATAAAATTACAGATATTTTAGTCAGAATATTCCAAATTGAGGAGGGGTTTATTTTGCAAAAAACAATACCTGAAAGCTGGTGGAACCAACTGCGCTTACCGGTCATTTCTGCACCGATGTTTTTGGTGTCAGGAACCGAACTCGTGAAAACATGCTGTTTAAACGGGGTGATTGGCTCATTCCCTGCACCCAACGCAAGACCAATCGAGGTGTTAGATCAGTGGATGGGACAATTAAATGCAGAGCTTGCCGAGGCAAGAGCCGAAGACCCGAATCGAAAGATTGCTCCATGGGCCATGAATATGGTGGTACACAGTTCTTATAGCCGCCTGCAGGATGAACTTGCCTTAATTAAGAAACATAAGCCGCAGCTAGTGATTACTTCTTTAGGAAGTCCGAAACATGTAGTAGAGATTGTCCATGAATACGGCGGACTTGTTTTTTCTGATGTAAGCGATTTAAAATTCGCCAAAAAGGCAGCGGATGCAGGTGTCGATGGTCTTATCCTCGTAGCAAGCGGCGCCGGCGGTCATGCCGGACAAATTAATAGCTTTGCATTTGTTGACATGGTACGTTCATTTTGGGATGGCATTATCATTCTAGCTGGAGCCATTTCAACTGGTAAAAGTATCTTAGCTGCTCAAGCTGCTGGTGCCGACCTTTCCTACATGGGTACACGATTTATCGTCGCGACGGAAAGTATGGCTAACGAGGATTATCGGAGAATGCTTGTGGAAGCTACTCAGGAAGATCTGATTCTAACGGATGCCTTTTCTGGGGTGAAAGCAAACATGTTGATCCCAAGTATAAAAAAAGCAGGACTAGATCCTGAACAATTAGTAAAGAAACATCAAGTTAACTTTGATAATATGCAAAAGGAAACCAATGCCAAGGCCTGGAAGGATATCTGGTCAGCCGGCCATGGAGTAGGTGCAATTGACAGGATTGAATCCGCTGCAGACATCATTCATCAATTAGAACACGAATACAAAGAAGCACTTCAAAAAATTAATAGCTTTGCTGGAAAATTAACAAGTGTGGGTGTGAACTAATAGAAGAGTTATAGATCCTAGTACAATATTGAAAGACACTCTGTTGATTGGCGCGGAAGGCACGAAGACTCCTGCGGGAGAACGGGGCTGGGGAGACCCCACAGGCGCTTCGGCGCCGAGGAGGCTCCCCGGCCCCGCGGAAAGCGAAGTGACTGGAGCGCCAATCGACAGACTTGTTCCAAAGCCTATACTAATATTATTTTAACAAATTAACGCGGTAAACCAGCAAAGGAAGCGAATAAACTAAAAGGCTATCGAGAGTTTTCGACAGCCTGAGGAACCGAATTATTAAACGGTTCCTTTTTTCTGTTTCCTTTTATTTTCCTTTTTCGCCACAATATTGACCACTTTATAGCCCGGTTTTAATTTCACCTTTTTTTTGCCATTTTCTGTAGTGACTTGATACAGCGTATATTTACGCGGTTCATGCTCCAACCGATCGATTTTTTGAATGGTCTCTTTACTGAAATGTTTATGAATCTTTTTTATTTGTTTTTCCGGTTTTTCACCGTAAAAGACATCATAGATAAAAATAAAAAAATAAATAAACACTGCACCAATGACAATGTAATACAGGGCGGAAGTAATGACTGCCATGATAGACATCCTTTCTAAAAAGCAAGTGTAAAACGTACAAAGTGAATTATAACGAAAATTATGGAATTAAGAAATGTTTAGTTTGGTTCCATGAATAAGATATAGAAGAAAAAAATCTAAGTTACATTAATAGTATTAAAACTAAATGTCCATTGGTAGTGAACAAACCACCAATAATATGATAAAATAGATTTCGTAAAACCTTATTTATAAGTATTTAAAACGCTTACCTATGTACACTCCAAAAAGACAAATGTTTTTTGTGTTTTCAAAATCACTAATTAAGCCAAAGGGGGAATTTTTTGTGTCCAGCCAAATGTTAGAGGGCTTTTTAAATGAAAATCTTGAGGAGTTAAAGGGAAAAGGTTTGTATAATGTCATCGATCCACTTGAAAGTCCAAATGGACCCGTCATTACCATAAGCGGTAAGGAACTCATTAATCTGTCTTCTAATAATTATTTAGGTTTAGCAACGGATGAGCGACTTAAAGATGCTGCTATAAATGCTATTGAGAAATATGGTGTGGGTGCAGGGGCTGTTCGTACTATCAATGGAACCCTTAAGCTGCATGTCGAATTAGAGGAAGCATTGGCTGCGTTTAAACATACAGAAGCAGCAATAGCTTATCAATCAGGCTTCAATTGTAATATGGCTGCTATTTCTGCCGTCATGGATGCCAACGATGCCATCCTCTCTGATGAGCTAAACCACGCCTCGATCATTGATGGATGCCGGCTTTCGAAGGCGAAAATTATCCGATTCAAGCACTCCGATATGAAAGATTTACACACTAGAGCTAAGGAAGCAAAGGAATCCGGTCAATACAACAAAATCATGGTGATAACAGACGGTGTGTTCTCGATGGACGGTGATATTGCCCTTTTACCTGAGATTGTTAAGGTTGCTGAGGAGTTTGATTTAATTACGTACGTAGATGATGCTCACGGATCCGGTGTCCTGGGAGAAGGAGCAGGAACGGTTAAGCATTTTGGGCTTTCAGATAAAATTGATTTTCAAATTGGGACCTTATCAAAAGCAATCGGCGTTGTCGGAGGGTATGTAGCAGGAAAGAAAAACCTGATCGACTGGTTGAAGGTTCGCAGCCGTCCGTTCCTATTCTCCACATCCTTAACACCTGCAGATGTTGCTGCAAGTAAACGGTCGATTGAAATTTTAATGGAAAGCACTGAACTGAACAAAAAGCTATGGGAAAACGGCCATTACCTAAAGAAGGGCTTAAAAGAAATTGGTTTTAATATTGGCAATAGTGAGACACCCATTACACCATGCATGATTGGTGACGAAACACTTACACAGAAATTCAGCAACCGTTTATATGAAGAGGGCGTTTATGCTAAGGCAATAGTGTTCCCAACCGTTCCAAAGGGGACTGGACGCGTCCGGAACATGCCAACGGCAGCCCATACGAAGGAAATGCTCGATCAGGCCATTGCCATTTATGAAAAAGTCGGTAATGAAATGGGCGTCATATAAACAGCTTTCTAGACACTTCACACACTTAAATAACGTATCCATAAATAAATAGAGAAATTATTCAGCATAAGTGAAGAGGACGGAGAAACAATGAAGCGTATTTTAATCACAGGCGCATTAGGACAGATTGGATCAGAATTAACCTTAAAATTAAGGGAGATCTATGGTGCAGATAATGTGATTGCCACAGATATCAAGAAGAATACTAGTGAAACTGCCCAAAGTGGTCCCTTTGAATTACTAGATGTTACCGATTTAGACAAAATGATGGAAACGGCAAAAAAGTACAAAATTGACACGGTTATGCATTTAGCTGCACTTCTTTCCGCAACAGCTGAGACAAAACCAGTATTTGCCTGGAATTTGAATATGGGCGGATTAATGAACGCTCTTGAAACGGCGAGGGAGATGAATGCCCAATTCTTTACCCCTAGCTCCATTGGTGCGTTTGGCCCTTCAACACCTAAACATCATACCCCACAGGATACCATTATGCGCCCTACTACCATGTATGGAGTTAATAAGGTTGCTGGGGAATTGCTTGCCGATTACTATTATCATAAATTTGGCCTTGATACACGCGGATTGCGTTTTCCCGGCCTAATCTCACATGTTGCGCTTCCAGGTGGAGGAACTACAGATTATGCTGTTGAAATTTATTATGAAGCTGTTAAAACTGGAAAATATACTTCTTATATTAATATAGGTACGTATATGGATATGATGTACATGCCGGATGCGTTGAACGCTATTATTGATTTAATGGAGGCAGATCCATCGAAACTTAAACATCGTAATTCCTTTAATATTACAGCCATGAGTGTTGCACCGGAGGATATTGCAGCTAGTATCTCTAAGTATATTCCTGGGTTTGAGATTGCCTATACCGTTGATCCCGCTCGTCAAAGCATAGCTGACAGTTGGCCAAATTCGATTGATGCTAGTGCAGCTAAGGAAGAGTGGAACTTTAAATTTCAGTATGATCTGGACCGAATGACACAGGATATGATTGAAAAGCTGCGGGAGAAGTTGTAAATTATTGAAACCTGAGCCAAAATGGCCCAGGTTTTTGATTGTGTTATCGTATTTGGCTCATTTTTTGATCTGATGGCTGATTTTTAGCCGGGTATGGCCCATTTTCACCTGTGATTTGCTGATTTTTATGAATGATAGGCTCATTTTCAAGATTTTATGGCTATTTTTCCAAAAAACAGGAAACTGAATCCGCAAAAAAAGAAACAGCGAGCCTGAGCAGCTTCGCTGTTTATCTTTTTACATAAATAAGTTTCTCTTGTTTCTCTATGACACGGCCAACGATAGCCGCTTGGATAACGCCGTTTGCATGCAGTTTGTCCACATAACTTCTCGCTTCTTCTTCACCCATGGAAACCAGCAAGCCTCCAGATGTAATTGCATCACAAAGGACGAGCTGCTCCTCAGCAGAAATATCCTCATAAACTGTATCATCACTGATCCATTTATGATTGGACTTAGAACCTCCAGGAACAACACCATTTTTTGCTAACTCAACCGCACCTTCTAATAACGGCACCTGACTCCAGTAAACTTCAAAGCTCACATTACTGCCGCGTGCCATTTCACTTCCATGTCCTAGTAGTCCAAATCCGGTAACATCTGTTACAGAGTGTGGCTGAAAATTCATTAAGACCTCAGCGGCCGTCTTATTGAGCATGGCCATCGTTTCTGTAACCAACTGCTCTTGCTCTAGAGTTACGGCACTCCTCTTAATACCAGTGGTTAAGATTCCAACGCCAATTGGTTTAGTTAACACTAGAACATCACCAGGTTCGGCGCCGACATTTTTCCATACCTTATCAGGGTGAACGATACCCGTTACAGATAAACCAAACTTGGGTTCTTGATCATCTATCGAGTGCCCGCCAACCGTAATCGCACCGGCTTCTTTTACTTTATCTGCCGCACCACGCAGGATATCAGATAGCATTTCAGCTCCAAGCTTTTTAATTGGAAAACCGACAATATTCATAACCGTTTTTGGCTGACCGCCCATAGCATAGACATCACTTAACGCATTTGCAGCCGTAATTTGGCCAAACATATAAGGGTCGTCGACAATCGGCGTAAAGTAGTCAACTGTTTGTATGAGAGCAATGGAGTCCGTTAATTTATAAACGCCAGCATCATCTGATGTATCAAGCCCCACAATTAATTCAGGGACAGGTTCTTGTTTTGGTAATTGACGCAAAACTTGCGCCAGGTCCTCAGGACCAATTTTGCAGCCTCAACCAGCTTTTGTCGAAAAAGAGGTTAGGCGAATCTTCTCTTGTTCACTCAACATGTCCACCTCCATTTTCATAGTATACCTCTTTCCGTGTAAATCCGCACCAATCATGCAGAACATTTGCAGATGGTAGAGTGGATACTGTAAAATATTTCTACTATCTAGATATAGGAAACCAAAATAGAGAGGTGATTATGTGAAAAACTATCATGTTGTTGTCGAATTTTGTATGCAATGAAACTACGCACCAAAAGCCGCGAGTTTCGCGGAAGAGCTATTTAACCATTTTTATAGGGACATACAAAAATTAGAACTGATTCCTAGTTCAGGCGGTGCGTTCGAAGTGACCGTTAATGGAGAGAAGATTTATTCTAAGCTTGAAACAGGCGTATTCCCAGATACAGAAGAAATGATCGAAATCATAAAGACCAAATGACAAGAGGCCCTAAAAAAGGGCCTTAATTTAATAACCATAATTACATTATGTTAACTGGACGAGAAAAAATTCACCTTACCTGTATCTATGGTAAAGTAATATATCTATTTTTCCCTGGCCCTTTATTGGTTTTAGAGATAAAAATCTCTAATATACCATTTGAAAAAGCAGCTGATATATCCTGTTCTTTGATATAAAATGGAAACTCAATTGTACGTGACCGTTTTAGATGAGAAAGGTAAGGGGGGTGTTTCACTGCCGAGATCGTTAATTTTTTATCTTCTATATATACTTTTATTTCTGATGCCTCAAAGTCACTTAAGATCGCTTCAACAGTCCACTCTTGATCAGTCTCGAACAGGTCAATTTGAAATTGGGTTTGGTCGTAATAAGAGGTGAGCGGATCCAAAAAAAAGTTTTCCAGCCACTTTTCCACTAAGGCAAAATCAAAGGCATGATTTTGTGGATGTTTTTTCTTCATTTTATATCCCCCTTGCTCGTTCATTTTATTCTATAAGGCCTTAAAATGTGAAATGGTTATGATATAATAGGAAAAGAAATTTTGCAATTGGACGAGCTGCGAAAAGTCAAAGTCAGTTGGCTAAATAGCCGTTATACCACACGGAAAATCAAGCAGCCCGCAGCAGGTTAAAGAAGGAGTTTTTATTGTGAAAGAATGGTTACGTTCACTGCCAGCCATCCATGAGCTTCAAAACCATGAGAGTTTTTCCAAACTCTATCTCGAAAATCAACTTGATCATTCACAGCTTACAAAACATTTAAAAGATGTACTCGATCAAATCAGGGATTCGATATTAAAAGGGAAATGGCATGGCGCCATTCCTGGATCAAATAAATTTATTGCAGAGTTGTTTCAAACCCTTGAAAAAAATATACATAAGCAGTATTCCTATACAATAGAAAATGTCATCAATGCAACCGGTACTATTTTACATACAAACCTTGGAAGGGCCAGGCTTAGTGAAAATGCGATTACACATGTTGTGGAAACGGCCAGAAATTACTCCAATCTAGAATATAGGTTGAAGGAAGGAGAACGGGGCTCACGCCATAGTCATGTGGAATCACTCATCAGAGAAATTACAGGCGCTGAAGCAGCGATGGTCGTCAATAATAACGCGTCGGCTGTTTATCTTGTCTTACGGGCATTGGCTAAACACAAAGAGGTCATTGTTTCCCGAGGACAGCTTGTTGAAATTGGCGGGTCCTTTCGTATCTCATCCATCATGGAGGAAAGCGGCGCCATCCTGAAAGAAATTGGTACGACAAATAAAACACATTTGTACGACTATGAAAATGCATTGTCACCAGATACAGCTATTATCATGAAGGTCCATACCAGTAATTTTAAAGTGGTTGGATTTACAAAATCGGTTGAAACCGACGAACTCGTACAGTTAACCAAAAAGCAAGAGAATGTAATCTTCTATGAGGATCTTGGCAGCGGCGCACTGTATGACTTTAGAAAGCATGGTATTGGTGAAGAACCAGTCGTTAAAGAGGTCATCGATATGGGGGCGGATGTTGTTACCTTTAGTGGGGATAAGCTCCTTGGCGGACCGCAGGCCGGGATCATTGCCGGAAGTAAGGTTATTATAGACCAATTGAAGAAACATCAATTAGCAAGAGTAGTCCGGGTCGATAAGATGACTTTGGCAGCATTGGAGGGAACCCTCCTTGACTATGTCCGAGGAGAAACCGCCATGAAAAATATCCCAACAATTCGTGATTTATTAGTTTCTATTCATCAATTAGACGAAAGAGCACAATTATTCGTTACAAAATTATTACAAAAATCGAGTCATTTTCAAGCCACTATATTTCAAGACTCAAGTCAAGTGGGCGGGGGAACGATGCCGGATGTTTTACTGCCTACCATGGTTATTGCCCTAAAGCATAATTCATTAACAGCTGAGCAGGTCGGCAGAAAATTACGTTTGGAAACGAAACCTGCGATTGTTGCCCGCATACAAAAAGACGTTTCCATTATTGATTTAAGAACCGTTTCCATGGAAGAAGAAGAACTACTGATTCATGCATTGGTAAATATCGGTCCTTAGTAAGTTATAAAACGGAAGCGCCCATGTATATAAAAAGGGCGCTTCCGCTTTTAATTACATATCATGTTCTGCATTATGGTTATTACGAGAATGGTTACGATTTTTAACTTTCTTAGAACCACTCATGGGTTCCGGCTGTCCTGATTGTTTTGTTGCATTTTTACGCATATCTTTACCATCATTTTTGTTTACCATATTTCATCCCTCCTACTGTTAGGATGCAGTCAATAAGTGTTTTTATGCTGAATAAATTGTATTTTTCTGTGCAATTTAACGGTATATAAAATGAAGGAGTGGATTAAAAATGCAAAAATATCCTTATAATAAAGATAAACAGCAAGCTTTCCAAGCAGCACAGCAAGGATACGAAAATGCCCAAGGACTATATGAAACGATTGTTAGTGACAGCGCCAGCTACGGTCATCAGCTGAAGCATTTAAAGGATGAGGTAAATGAAGCTTATCAGCAAATTGAAAATGCGCTAGAGGTTGCTTCAGAACATCAGAGAGCACAATTAGAACGTTTCCAGCAAGACCTGCAAACCATGGTGTCCGAAGTTAATCAGGAGGACTAAAAAAGCAGGAGGGAGATCCTCCTGCTTTACTTCTTTGGGTTACTGATTCTTTTTACGTTTTTTGTTGTTCATTCTCTCTTTTGCCGTTAATTCTGGCTCGCTGGCAAATTCCTCATTGAAACCTGCCCCTTTTCCTTGTCCTTTTGCTGCATTCATCCCTGGAATTACATGATTAGACTTTCGTTTGACCACTCCAATCACCTCCTGTAAATTAATATTTCCTCTTCAACTTAAATAATGACAAAATAAAAGTTTTTTGCGATAATATTAGCGAAAGGGTATTTTCCTAAAATTCTAAATTCACTTGTGTATAGTTGAGATTTACAAAATATTCTGAACAAAGTACATAAAAAAACAATAAGAAAAACTTATCAATCACAATAACTTTCTTGTTATTTACTTATATTATAGGTTGTATTAAGATAAGAATTGTGAGAAAAGTGAAAATGAATGGGAAAATTCAAACTTTCAAGACTTTTCGTTAATTTAGGAATGAATCGAACAGGGGGAATTACACATGGTTAAAAACGATGTATTCAACGCCCGTTCTTCCTTCGAGGCTAACGGTAAACGTTATCACTATTACCGTTTAGGCGCTTTGGAAGAAGCAGGTATCGGCAATGTATCAAAATTGCCTTACTCCGTAAAAGTTTTACTTGAATCTGTACTTCGCCAATATGATGGCCGCGTAATCGCAAAAGAGCATGTTGAAAACTTAGCAAAATGGGGAACAGCAGAGTTAAAAGAAGTGGACGTTCCATTTAAACCAACTCGTGTTATTCTTCAGGACTTTACTGGTGTTCCAGTAGTTGTTGACCTTGCTTCCTTGAGAAAAGCAATGGCTGATCTTGGTGGAGACCCAGACAAGATTAATCCTGAAAAGACAGTCGATCTTGTTATTGACCACTCTGTACAGGTTGATGCTTACGGGGCTTCTGATTCATTAAAAATCAATATGGATTATGAATTTGAACGTAATGCTGAACGTTACCAGTTCTTAAACTGGGCACAAAAGTCATTTAACAACTATCGTGCAGTGCCGCCTGCAACAGGGATTGTACACCAAGTAAACCTTGAATACTTAGCAGATGTCGTCCATGTGGCTGAAGTTGATGGCGAACTAGAGGCATATCCTGATTCATTAGTAGGAACAGACTCTCATACCACAATGGTTAACGGTCTTGGCGTACTTGGCTGGGGCGTTGGCGGTATCGAAGCAGAAGCAGGAATGCTTGGTCAGCCTTCATACTTCCCTGTACCAGAGGTTGTCGGCGTTAAATTAATTGGCGAACTTCCAAATGGTGCTACAGCTACTGACCTTGCTTTAAAAGTTACACAAGTACTTCGTAAACATGGTGTGGTAGGCAAATTCGTTGAATATTTTGGACCTGGGGTATCTTCATTACCACTAGCAGATCGTGCTACCATTGCAAACATGGCTCCTGAATACGGTGCAACTTGCGGATTCTTCGCAATCGACGATGAATCACTAGCGTACTTACGTTTAACAGGCCGTGACGAAGAGCAAGTAAAAGTAGTAGAAGAGTATTGCAAAGTGAACGGTTTATTCTTCGATCCATCATTCGAACCTGTTTATACAGATGTTATCGAAATTGATTTGGCAGAAATTGAAGCTAACCTTTCTGGACCAAAACGTCCACAAGACTTAATTCCTCTTTCAAAAATGAAAGAAGAATTCGTGAAAGCAGTTTCTGCTCCACAAGGCAATCAAGGCTTCGGCTTACAGGCAGATGAACTTGAAAAGTCTGCAGTGGCTAAGTTTACTAATGGCGATGAAACTGCGATCAAAACTGGTGCAGTAGCAATCGCTTCTATTACAAGCTGTACAAATACATCTAACCCTTATGTTCTAGTTGGTGCAGGCCTAGTTGCGAAAAAAGCTGTCGAACTTGGAATGGAAGTTCCTAAATTCGTTAAAACTTCTTTAGCACCAGGTTCTAAAGTTGTAACTGGTTACCTGCGTGACTCTGGTTTACTGCCATACCTAGAGCAAATCGGTTTTAACCTTGTAGGGTACGGTTGTACAACCTGTATCGGTAACTCCGGTCCATTAAAAGAAGAAATTGAAAAAACCATTGCGGAAAACGATCTTTTAGTTACATCGGTTCTTTCAGGTAACCGTAACTTCGAAGGACGAATTCACCCGCTTGTAAAAGCTAACTATCTTGCTTCACCACCATTAGTTGTTGCTTACGCCCTTGCCGGTACTGTAAACATCGACTTTGCTACTGAAGCAATCGGTAAAGATAAAGATGGCAACGATGTATTCTTCAAGGATATCTGGCCATCAACAGCAGAAGTAAATGATGTCGTAAAACGCACCGTTACACCAGAATTATTCCGCAGAGAATACGATAATGTATTTGGCGACAACGAGCGCTGGAACCAAATCAAAACTAGCAATGAACCTTTATATGCTTGGGATGAAGATTCCACATATATTGCTAACCCGCCATTCTTTGAAGGCTTATCACCTGAACCAGGTACTGTAGAACCTTTAACAGGTCTTCGTATTGTTGGTAAGTTTGGTGACTCTGTTACAACTGACCATATCTCACCTGCAGGAGCAATCGGTAAAAATACTCCAGCTGGTAAGTATTTATTAGAAAAAGGCGTACAGCCTCGCGACTTTAACTCTTATGGTTCCCGCCGTGGTAACCATGAAGTGATGATGCGCGGAACGTTTGCAAACATCCGGATCCGTAACCAAATCGCACCAGGTACAGAAGGCGGATTCACTACTTACTGGCCAACTGGCGAAGTTACATCTATCTATGATGCTTGCATGAAGTACAAAGCAGACGGAACTGGTCTAATGGTTCTTGCTGGTAAAGATTACGGAATGGGCTCTTCACGTGACTGGGCTGCTAAAGGTACAAACCTTCTTGGTATTAAAACAGTTCTTGCAGAAAGCTTTGAACGTATCCACCGTTCAAACCTCGTGTTAATGGGCGTGCTTCCTCTTCAATTCAAAGACGGCGACAGCGCTGAAACACTTGGTTTAACTGGTAAAGAAACATTCGAAGTCCAAGTAGATGAAAATGTAAAACCACGTGACCTTGTAAACGTTACAGCTACTGATGAAGCTGGCAACAAGAAAGAATTTGAAGTTCTTGTACGTTTTGACTCTGAAGTGGAAATTGATTACTACCGTCACGGCGGAATCCTGCAAATGGTTCTTCGTGAAAAATTACAAGAAGCTTAATTGATGTAAAAACACCATGTCTTAAAAGGCATGGTGTTTTTTATAAGAAATGTTTGACAAAAATACATTTTATTAAATAAAATAGAACTATCAAACGTAAAGGAATGAACAAAGGGCCAATGAAATTTTAATCTTATTTTTCAGTACATTATTCGAAATTTACGAAAATGTTGAACCTGAAGAATAGGATGAGTGTGTCCTTTTTTATGTCCTGAACGTTTATACCTGATTACTGCAAAGGAACCTGTTTTAGGTTTATTTGTATTTGAATTTTCATAGGTATGAATGATTATATGACATAACACTCTCTTTCAGGTTCATATGAAGGGAGTTTTTTTATTGTTTACAAATCAAAAAGTCGTTCTAAGAGTAAGTGGGTTATATAAAAGTTTCCAACTAAAAAAGATACTTGAAAATATCCAATTCGATATAAAAAGTGGAGATCGGATTGGGCTGGTAGGAGGTAATGGCTCCGGTAAAACAACCCTGGCCAAACTCCTGCTCGGCAAACTTCGTCCTGATAAAGGAACCATTGAGAAGTCCGATCACATTAAAATAGGGTATTTATCACAGTCTATTGATTTTGAGGTAAGTGAATTCAGCCGACATCACTCAAATAATGAAGAAGACTTATACCAATTCACAAAGGAGTTAGGTCTTAATAAGGCTTATGATTGGAACGGAGAACGCCTGATGCATTTAAGCGGTGGAGAAAAACTGAAACTTGCATTGTCACATATCTGGGCTTCGAAACCTGATTTTTTAATCCTGGATGAACCAACTAACCATCTAGATTTTAATGGAATAAACTGGCTGGTTTCCGAATCAGCAAACTTTAATGGACCAGTCTTGGTCATCTCTCATGATCGCCACTTTCTGGATCAATCTGTTAACCAAATATTCGAAATAGCCAATAGTAAACTGCATTTTTACAATGGAAACTATAGTCATTATCTGCTCGAAAAACAAAAAAGATTCGAACACCAGCAGCATGCATATCATATTCAGCAGCGGAAGATTGAACTTGTTGAATCACAAATTGAACAATTAAAGTCTTGGTCAGAAAAGGCCCACCGCGACTCA
>NZ_JBALPZ010000106.1:2576-10614 GCF_036965645.1 Neobacillus drentensis | reverse complement strand
GGGAGGGAAGTTCAAAAAAGGGGCGATGCTTCCTTTTAGCATCGCCCCTTTTACGTTAAATACATTTTTGAATGATTAGTCAATGATTAAAACAAGTTTACCATTTCCTAAGCCTTTTTCTACTTGTTCAAAGCCCTGCGATGCTTGCTGAAGGGGCAAAGTTGTCCCGATAATGGGACGGAGTGCACCACTTGTCAGCATGCCAATGACACCATGAATGCTTTGTTCATATTCCTCTTTTGGTGCATTCCAAAGAGCTGTTGCTAAAATATCACATTCCTTTTGCATGGCAAGACGTGGGTTTATTTCAATTGAACCACGATTACCAATTATGACAATTTTACCAAATGGGGCAATCAGCTTTAAATCTGTTTCTAAATTCTTATTTGCTAAAAACTCAATAATGACATCAGGAGCTTTGCCACCTGTTAAGGCTAGCACATCTTCAATCGTTGCTTCTTTCACATGATCAATGACAAAATCTGCACCAGCTTGCTGCACCAATTTTTTACCCTCATGTCTACTAGCTGTTCCAATCACTTTAGCACCGTGAGATTTCGCCATTTGCACAGCCTGTAATCCAACTCCGCCACTAGCACCATGAATAAGTACGGTTTGACCAGGCTTCAGACAGGCACGTTGAAATAGTGCACGATAGGCTGTAAATGCAGGTACCCCTAATGCGGCACCTTGTTCAAAAGATACATGCTCTGGTAATGGATGAGCTAAGGCTGCGTCACATACTACTTTTTGTGCAAATGTGCCTGTACTATGACCTTTCACTAAGGACGCAATAAATACACGATCGCCCACACGAACATTTGTGACTTCTTCTCCAATCGCCTCCACAATCCCAGAACCGTCTAACCCTGGTGTATAAGGGAGCTGAGGTATACTAAACGCATATGTACCTGTTAATGTGTAAGTATCACTCGGATTGACGCCCGCCGCATATAAACGAACACATATCTGTCCCTTTCCTGCTACGAGATCCTCTACGTCTGTATATACTAATTCTTTAGGCCCGCCAAATTGTGTAACTTGAATTGCTTTCATGGTATCAACCTCCTCGTAGTTATTATATATCAAAAGAGTACATTCACAGTAATATCTAGGTTTGGTTCTGAGATGATTAATAATCTATTTAATATTAATAGGAAAAAGAATACACCGCTGAACATGCTAAAGATTAATAATCTAGTGTTTTAAAATTATATTAGAATTACTTTGTAATGAAATTATCATATTGCTGTGATGTGTCTGTTATACCTTTCTAGTATAGTGAACCTATCAAATCACACTAGGAGGTAACAAACATGTTAAAGAAATTCATCGTAGCCTTTACCATCTTAGCTTCTTGTGGCTCTTTGTTCGCCGCCAAGGGTGAAAAAGCGGAAGCAGCAACTTATAATTATCATACAGCAGCTATTTCGATTGCAAAATCTAATATCGGAGTTCCTTACAAATGGGGCGGGATGTCGCCAAGCGGATTTGACTGTTCAGGTCTTGTGAAGTATTCCTACGGAAAAGCGGGAAGAACACTAAATCGCACTGCTGCCCAAATGTACTATGGAAACGGATATCGACCATCTAACTTGCAGATTGGTGATTTATTGTTCTATGGACCGAATAAAGCAAGTGCCCCAACACATGTTGCCATCTATATCGGATACGGGAAAATGATCATGGCATCCTCATCTAAAGGGGTTATCATCACCTATACAAGCAACCCATATTGGCATGCTAGATATATTGGAGCCAAGCGAGTTTAAAGGACCATCGTGACGATGGTCTTTTTTTATAGTATTTTTCTTTTCGTAAAAACCTATCCTGTAATAGAATTTTGGCAGTTGCTAGAAACGTAAAATTTAGCAGAAGTTGACATCAAAACTAAATAGAAGAACAAGGCACCTATATCAGAGGTGCCTTGTTACTTTTGCTCGAAATTATCAAATACTGCTTTGATTAATCGTATTTAGGTTTTGTACTGCCGATTTTTTATGCAGCCATTCATAAATAATTGGGATAATCATAAAGCTGTTAATGGTTGATGTGACCATGCCGCCAATTACGACAATACCGAGCGTTTGAGAAATGACGGTATCGGCATTGTGTGAAAAAGCAAGTGGCAGCAGTGTAAGGACTGTTGCTGCAGCTGTCATTAAGATGGGGCGAATCCTTGAAAGACTCCCATTTAATACAGCTTCTTTAACAGGCATTCCTTCTTTTCGATTTCGTTCAATCTTGTCAATTAACACAATACCGTTAGTTACTACAATACCTGTAAGCATTAAAATACCGATTAAGGCAGCCAAATTCCATTCTCCGTGGAATAAAATTAAGGCAATAACCACACCACTTAAGGCTAGTGGTATGCTTAACAGTACAGATAATGGTGCTCTCCATCCTTTGAAAATAGAAGAAGTGATTAATAATACTAAAAGGATAGAGAAGGCAACGGCAACTGACATATCGAAAATCATTTGTTTAACTTGTCCAGTGATTCCTCCCAATGAATAGGTGACATCTTTAGGAAGTTTCATGCTGCTTAACGCTTTCTCCGCTTGACTTGACACTTTGCTAATATCATTGGAGGTAATCTGTGCTGTCACAAGCGAGAATGGTTGACCATCTCTTTCGCTTACTGTTGAAGGAGTGGTATCCTTTGAAATTTTAGCAATTTGGTCAAAGCGAATCATTTCACCATTACTTCCAGGGAATGTTTCAGCAGAAAGAGATCTTAAAACATCGTCCGCTGAGGCATTTAGAGTGATAGCCGAATTGGTTCCAGTTGCGATTTGATCCAAATATTGGTCAACAGGTAGTGCTTGGTGATCAACCGTAATTGTCGCATCTTTTGAAGCCGACATATAACGGTTAATGATTGTTAAAATATCCGGTACTTTTACGCCTTTCTCCTGGATCGCTTTTTGATCAAAGGTCACTTTGTACTTAGGCGCTCCATTCGTTAAATCCACTTTTCCATCAACACTTAGGCTGGCCACTTTCGATAGCTCTGTTCTTGCCTTTTGAGCTACCTGATCCAGTGTTGCTTGGTCCGAACCAGTAAATAAAATACGCATTTGAGAATCATCACCAGAGATGTTCTGGCTTGTTACCGTATAAGTAACATCCTTAGATAATGCCGGAAGCTGGTTTTGTAATTGCTTAATCACAGAATCAGCATCTTTATCATTCTTCAATACAACTGCTAAGTTAGCCACGTTTGGATAGGTGATATATCCTCCGCCTTGGTCAAACACATCATCACTTTGAGGTGTCATAGTTGACCCGAAATTGGATGAATATGCCGCAACTTTAGGATTTTTCTTTAATGTTTTTTCGATTTTTTGCACTTCAGAATCTACTCGAATTAGTGTGCTTCCTTTTGGAAGCTCTGCCTTAATGGCAATTTGTCCAATTTTTCCACTAGGTAATAAACTTACTGGAAGAAATGCTGAATATGCACCAGCAGCTAAAAAGACTAAGACCGATACAATAATCATTGCTTTCTTATGTTTAAAAGCAGATTGAAGAATTGGTTTCATTTTTGAATCAAGTTTAACCGTTTGTTTTTCCCCGTTTTTGCCTTTCCATCCCATGAAAGCAAGGCCAGGAATAACCAGCATCGCAACAAAGAATGAGATGATTAAGGCAATGACAACAGACCAAGCAAACCCGCTATATGAGGCACTTATTACCCCGCCAACAAAAGCAATTGGAATATAAACAGCAATTGTTGTTAACGTAGATCCTAAGATTGCTGGAATCATTTCAACAACAGAAGAGGCGAGAATAGAAAGTAGAGATTGGTCCTTATTTTCTTCGCGCTTTCTATACATATTGTCTAAGATAACAATCGAGTCATCGACTATACGACCCATCGCTACTATTAAACCTGAAACGGTTAAAATGTTTAAAGTGATCCCCATTGATTTTAAGAAGGCCGTTGTTGCCAGTAATGAAATTGGCAGTGAGATCGCAATTAATAATGTGCTTCTAACATTTCGGAAGAAGAAGAACACACAAATCATCGAGAATAAACAGCCTAGTAAACCTTCTCGAACCAATCCGAATAGAGAGTTGTTTAATTCTTTTTCTCGGTCGAGTAGAATTTTAAACGTAACATCATTTGGATTTACGGTATCCAAATGAAGATGTGCCACACGGTCTTTTACTTGTTCAGACACATCCGTTATATTCGCTGATGGTGTCTTGATTACATTTAAAGTAACACTTGGTGCGCCATTTGTTCTAGAAACCGTTTTAACGTCGTTTAAAGAATGAGTAATGGTCCCAAACGCTGATACAGGAATCACCTTTCCTTCTTTATTCTTAATCGTTGCTTTTTCCATTTGTTGCACTGTTAATGGTAAACCTTCGAACGATACTGGTATGGATAACTGATTGTTTACAATATTCCCTTGTGGCATGGACGGAACAGCTAACGCAAATGATTTATTCACATCATCCAATGTTAATCCGTTTTTCACAAGGTCTTTCATGCGGATCGTTAACACATATCCATCTTTTGCTCCACCAATGACGGATACATCTGATACACCAGGAACCGATTTTAATTGCTTGACAATTTCCTGTGTCGCAGTGGAACGTAACGTTTGTTCATCCAATTTTGTACTTGTTACGCTGTAAGTCAAAATCGGGAACGAACTAGTGGTTAATCGTGTTACTGACGGTGTACTTGTAATAGTTGTCGGAAGATCTGCATTTGCCAACGCTTTGTTTACTTGATCTTCTGCCATTTTCATG
The DNA here is from genome assembly GCF_036965645.1 of Neobacillus drentensis. Classification (GTDB taxonomy): domain Bacteria; phylum Bacillota; class Bacilli; order Bacillales; family Cytobacillaceae; genus Neobacillus; species Neobacillus drentensis_D. The sequence goes on along the minus strand of NZ_JBALPZ010000106.1, from coordinate 5,844 downwards.
TCTGTATCCATAGGGAAATACAAACTCATAAACAAACCGCCATCATAGGATGTGCTTTCCACATTCGAAAGTCCGTCGACTACTTTAACAGCACTTGCCAAATTATCGGTCACTTGCTGTTTTACTTGTTCTGCTTGAAAACCAGGCACTCTCATACTGACAGAGAGGGTTGTATTATTAATTCCAGGCAAATAATCTCGTTGCATCTGGTAAGCAGAAATCCCTCCCCAAGCCAAAATGATGACAACACATACAATCATAAGAATAGCTCTTTGCATAGTTGCCTCTACTAATTTTTTCATGTTTTTCATCCCCAATCTGTTTCTATTACTAAACCCAAATAACCTTATCTTTTTCTGTTGAGAATATAAAAAAATGTATTGAAATTGAATTGGGCAGTTAAAGTATATAAAACAACCTTTTGGGTTCCCTTAGTAAAACATTAAGATTTGATTAATATAAGCAATAAATTTACATCTCGTGCTATTTCATGAAATTGAGTGGGTATATTAAGTAAAAGTAGAAATTTCCGATTGGAGGTGGGATCTGCATGTTTAAAAAGATAGTAAAGACTGTACCTAATTTTTTTACGATTGGAAATTTATTGTGCGGTGTTCTTTCCATTACATGTAATATGAGTGGATTTTTAGAGGTATCCGCCGTTTTAATATTCTTTTCTGCTGTTTTCGATCTAGTAGATGGACGGGTTGCCAGAAAATTAAAAGTGAACAGTGAGTTTGGTGTTCAATTGGATTCCTTAGCTGATATTGTGAGCTTCGGTGTTGCCCCTGCTCTTTTATTTCATTCGATCGCTGCACCATCGATTTTAACATCTTTAGCTTTTATTCTATTCCCTATGATGGGGGCTTTAAGATTAGCTAAGTTCAATGTTAAACCCACCATCGGGTTTTTCAGTGGATTACCTATTCCAGCGGCAGGATTACCTTTGGCGGGTATGGGATTCTTTTTATATAGCAATGCCTGGATTACCTTACTACTCGCTCTCCTAATGGTAAGTCCCATCAGGGTGAAAAAACTTTAATAGTGGTTCCTGTGTAAAAAGCTATTAACCATTCAAAATGGGATAGCTTTTTTTCTTAACCTTTTAGTTCCCTTAATACAGGATTAAGAATTCATTAACTTAGAAAATGTAGGCATTTATCGTGCTAAATTGTATGTAGGTCTAAAGTTGAGGGATTTTATACTTTAGCATTTCTTTTTATAAGGTTGTCTTAGAGGAGGAAACAAAAACCAAGTTTAACACAGCCTTTGATAAAAATGGGGGCATTTATATGTCATATTTAATGACTTTATTTGAACAGCATAGTTATCTAATCTTATTCATAGGGATTTTTCTAGAACTCATGGCACTCCCCATTTCTGGTGAGTTTTTAATGAGCTACGCTGGATACTTTGTCTATCAGGGGAAAATGAATTACATGTTAGCCCTTTTGACAGTCTTTCTTGCAGCTGGTGCTGGAATTACCGTAACCTATTGGATTGGGAAAGCTGGAGGATATAGACTAATTGAAAAATACGGAAAGTTTATTCACATGGGTCCAGAAAGATATAAAAAAACAGCCGCTTGGTTTGAACGTTCAGGCAGTAAATTGCTTGTGTTTGCTTATTTCATACCAGGTATTCGGCATTTTACTGGTTACATTTCTGGAATATCTAGAATGCCTTTTCGCAGATTCATTATTCCTGCCTATACAGGTGCTTTTTTATGGGGAATTTGTTTTATTACTCTGGGGAAGGTATTGGGCCCACAATGGGAGAGCTTCCATCAAGCAGCTAGTAAATATTTAATCGTATTCATTATTGTTTTAGTTGTATTGGTAATAGGTTATATTGCTTATCGGTATTATAAAGTTCAAATCAAAGCATTTTTTACTCATTCGTTAAAAAGATTGATCCAGCGGCTTAATACGATCAGGGCAACTGAGATTTTTCTCATTATCCTTACTTTCGTTTTAATTGGGATGGTTACCCTGATGCTCGGAATGGCACAAGACTATTTAGATAATGAGTTTACCCAGTTTAATAAAGTTACGGAGTACCTGATTCGTTCCGCTATTTATATGAGTTGGATGAAAGGATTTATCATATTTCAAACTCCAATTGCACTTGGTTCCATAATAGCAGTAACCATGATCAGAATTTGGAGCAAGGGACGAAACAGAGGGCTTGAATTCCTATTACTGGCAGTTTCAATAGCAGGAGCCAAACCTTTTCATGATACGGTGTTTAAAGTATTTACTTATCTTCAATCCTTCGGGTTTGTTGGGAAATTTCACTCCGCCAATTTTCCTGATTTTAATGCTACCGTTTTGATCATTATTTATGGAACCTGTCTATTTTTGCTTGCTCGTCATACTCCCAAGGATTTTGTGGCCCTATTTGGTCCATTACTTGTCTTAATCCTTTTAATGGGACTAGCGATTGTAAATATCGCATCTACCAGCGTACTTCCGAGTGATTTGATAGGAGGATATGTATATGGTGGTGTCTGGATATTTTTTAACTTCTTGTTGTTTGAAATGTTAAGACTTGTAATTGCAAAGTAGATAGAAGTAATTGCCTATTTAGGAGTAGAAGGGGTTGGGAACGGTGAAAACACATATTTTAGTCATTGAAGATGAAGCTCAAATTGCTCGTGTATTAAAGATGGAGCTTGAGTATGAAGGTTATCAGGTAACAGTCGAACATACCGGTAAATCAGGATTAGAAACCGCTTTGGAATCGGACGTAGATTTAATTTTATTAGATGTAATGCTGCCTGGAGTAAGTGGAATAGAAGTGTTAAGGCGATTTAGGAAGGATAATAAGAGAACACCTGTTATTCTTTTAACAGCTCGAAATACAACATTTGATAAAGTAGCAGGATTGGACCATGGAGCGAATGATTATGTCACGAAGCCTTATGAAATTGAAGAATTGTTAGCCCGGATCCGTGCGTGTCTACGATATTATGATCAAGAGGAATCTTTGGAGGAAGAACCCGCTTTGAGGGTTGAGGACTTAGTCATAAACACAGACACACGAGAAGTAAAAAGAAGTGGAAAATGGATCACCTTAACCCCAAAAGAATATGATTTACTGGTTTACTTAGTCTTGAATAAAAATAAAGTTGTAACAAGAGAGAGCATCATTATGAATGTTTGGGGATACGAATACGAAGGAGAAACGAATGTCATCGATGTGTTTATTAGGCAATTAAGAAAAAAGATGGATGAAGGTTTTTCTTTTCAGTTAATTAATACGATTA
>NZ_JBALPZ010000106.1:0-2531 GCF_036965645.1 Neobacillus drentensis | reverse complement strand
AGAGGAATTGGTTACACCATCAAGGAGAAAAAAGATGAAGATCACAACAAAAATTAACCTGTTAACAACAGTCTGGATGCTATGCATTTTAATGATTATTAATTTTGTGGTCTTTTTTTTATTTATGAAAACAACCGTAAATATGGAAGAGAATGTCCTCTTTCAAAAGGCAGAGGACATTTTAAAAGGGATGGATACAAACTCCTTTGCTAGTAATGTTAAATTAAAGGAATATTTAACGGACCATTCATTTATAAGAATTATTCAACCGAATAACAAGGTCGTTTATGAAGTAACCAATGACCCATTACTTTCAAAAAAAATGAAAGGAAAATACACAACAACAAAGCAATCCCAAACGCGAGTGATTTCGGCGGAAAACGGGGAAGAAGAAGTGTTGATTGTTCGTTTGCCGATTAAAAGAGGAATTAGTGGGAGCTTGGAAATAGGAGAAAGGCTATCGGGTCTAGAAACGAGAAAAGAAATTCTACGTGGTATATTAGGGTTTTGTACCCTATTAGCAGCTCTATTGTCCTTACTTGGAGGGAGATGGTTAGCGAATATGATCATGAGACCCATTTCCAATATGATTAACACCATGGAAGAAATTGAAAAAAGCGGTGTTCCAAAAAAGATCAATATCCAAAATAAAACGAGAGATGAACTTTATACAATGGCAAGTACATTTAATCGTATGATTGATCGGCTCCAAGAAAATTTGGCAAAGCAAGCGCAGTTTGTTTCTGATGCATCGCATGAATTAAAGACTCCCTTAACCATCATCAAAAGCTATGCCAATCTCTTAAGAAGGCAGGGGTTAGAAAAAAAAGAAATAGCCGAAGAAGCCATCCAAGCCATTCATACTGAGGCAACTAGAATTCAAAAAATGACTGACACATTTCTAGACCTGGCAAACTTAGAAAATGAAAATATATTAGAAATAAATAAGATCGATTTGGTATCTTTATGTGAAAGCATTTTAAGACAACTAAAAGAAGTATATAAAAGGGAAATATTATTACGTTTTGACGAAAATCCAATCATCATCTATGCAGATGAGTTAAAAATCAAGCAAGTAATTATCATCTTGCTTGATAATGCCATTAAATACAGCAATGAAAAAATTGAGGTCTTCTTAGAAAGAACGCGCCAACATGCCGTAATCCAAATCATAGATTATGGAATTGGAATCCCAGAGAATGAAATAGACAATATTTTTGAAAGGTTTTATCGAGTGGACAAAGCAAGAAGCCGAGAAACAGGAGGCTCTGGTTTGGGTCTGCATATCGCCAAAAGTATTATAAAATTGCATAAAGGCGACATTAAGATTAAGAGCAAAGAAGGATTAGGTACGAAAGTAGAATTGTTGTTACCAATTAATAACGAGTAAACTCAGAAGGCGTGTTTTCTTGGCTTGTTCAGGATACCAAAGGTTTGCTTATCTAATATTTTACGTAAAGCCCCTCAACTAACTCTGAGGGGCTTTTCATTTTGAGAGGTTGAATGGGTCTTTGAAGAAGAATCTTTATTCAAGGCCAATAATAAAATCATTCCGATCATACATGCTGTACCAATCCATTGAAAAATACCAAAGGGTTCTTTTAACCAAAAGACCGTAGTTAAAACGGCAGCTAGTGGCTCTATACTGCCTAGTAGACTGGATTCTTTAGGTAACAGACTTTGAAGACTTTCTATATAGAACCAAAATGCAATCATCGTACCAAATAGGATGACGAAGACTAAATAGGAATAAGCTTCTAACGTCAAGCTTTTAAAATTCATTTGCCAAGGCGGATGGATAAAACTTAATGCAATACCACCGATAATCATTGCCCATCCGACAATGACAAGTGAATCGAATTGTTTTAATAATGGAACGGCATATAGCGTATAAAATGCTAAAGCTATTCCAGATAAAATACCCCAAACGATGGCAGGAGTTGGCACAGATAATTGAGAGATTGAGCCATTTGTTAATAAGAAAAAACAACCAACTAAAGCCAGCAAAACAGTCAACACATCATTTCGGGTTAGCACCGTTTGCTTGCGGAAAAGTAAGTACACGATAATCATTACAGGGGCTAAATATTGTAAAAGTGTGGCAACGGCTGCATTTCCATGTTTAATGGAAGCCATATAAGTGTACTGGACCGCTAGCATACCTATTAATCCGAAGATCATTAATTGAATCGCGATCTTACGCGATTTCCAAACACCAAGGATCTGGGAACGGTCTTTTCTAAAAAATTGAACGGTTAAGAGTAAACAACCAGCTATGAGCAAACGGATTGTTACGAGCCAATTGACATCGATTTGATACTGTTGAAAAAGTTTTTTGGCAATGGTGCCACCAATCCCCCAAAATACGGCCCCTGTTATAACAAGGAAGATTCCCTTTCGTCTATTCATGTTGATTCTCCACCTTTAAATATAAAAATAATATGATAATATTTTATATGATAAGGGAAAAACCCCTAAAATAATACCCGAATTGAATGAAAAAATATAAGTATATTGAGGTGGATATATGC